>NZ_JBEZLQ010000037.1:0-100041 GCF_040652235.1 Streptomyces sp. NPDC048277 | reverse complement strand
AGGTATCCTCACCGGGGTCGTCGGCCACCGTCCGGACACTTGCGGTATTGCCCTTGCGGGGCCTGACGGCACGGGTCCGTACGGTGGCGGCCTTCGAGCGAGGGGATGCCGTCATCCTTTTCGCCAGGACTGTCGCTGCCGGGGTGGCACGGATCAGGCGGTCGCCACTTGCTCCTCGGCCTTTTCGTCGCTGTGCCGGTCGCCGGCCTCGGCCCGGACGGCGGGAATGCAGGCGGCGACCAGCGCGGCGGCCACCGCGACACCGCAACCGACGAGCAGACCCGTGCGGAATCCGCCTTCGGAGGTGAAGGTGTAGCTGCCCACTGTGGAGGTCATCTGGGCGAGTACGACGCCGACGACCGCTGAGCCGATAGAGGTGCCGAGGGAACGCATGAGCGTGTTGAAGGCGTTCGCGGCCCCGGTCTCGGCGGGCGGTACCGAGCCCATGATCAGGGCGGGCATCGCTCCGTACGCCAGACCGACCCCACTGTTGATCACCATGCTGACCAGCATGCAGCCCCACGCCTGGCTCATGAGCGCAAGCGAGAGCCCGTAGCCCAGCGCGATGACCAGGACACCGGAGATGAGCGTGAACTTCGGCCCGCGGGCGTTGGTGAGCTTGCCGCCCCAGGGGGAGACGATCATCATCATGAGTCCGCCGGGCGCCATCCACAGGCCGGCCGCGAGCATCGTCTGTCCGAGACCGTAACCGGTGGCCTTCGGGAACTGCAGCAACTGCGGCAGAATCAGCAGGCTCGCGTACATGGCGAAGCCGACGAACACCGATGCGAGGTTGGTCACCAGGACGCGTGGCCGGGCCGTCGTGCGCAGGTCCACGAGCGGGCTGGGGATGCGCAGTTCCCAGATGCCCCAGCCGAGCAGCAGCACCACGGCGGCCGCAAAAAGCCCGAGGATCGTGCCGGAGGTCCAGCCCCAGTCGGCACCCTTCGACACCGCCAGCAGGAGACAGACCAGTCCGGCGGCGAAGCCGAGTGAGCCGACTGTGTCGAAGCGTTCGCGTCGAGCCACGACGGGTACGTCCGGGACGAACCTCCAGACCAGAACGGCGATCACTGCGGCCAGCGCCGCCGCGCCCCAGAACAGGACGCGCCAACTGGCGTACTGGGCGACGGCGGACGCGATGGGCAAGCCCAGGCCGCCGCCGATGCCCATGGAAGCGCTGACCAGCGCGATGGAGGAGCTGAGCCGCTCCGCCGGGACCACGTCGCGCAGCAGTGCGACGCCCAGCGGGACCATGCCCATACCCATCCCCTGGAGGCCGCGTCCGACGATCATCGGCGCGACGGACGAGGAGACTGCGCACACCGCGGATCCGGCCATGAGGGGCACGGTGCAGACGAGGATCATGCGCCGCTTCCCGATCATGTCGCCGAGGCGTCCGGTGACCGGTACGCACACGGCGGACACCAGCAGGGTGACGGTGATGACCCAGGCGGCGTTCGAGGACGAGGTGCGAAAGATGGTTGGCAGCTCCGCGATGAGCGGGGTGACGAGCGTTTGCATGATCGCTGCCACCGTGCCCGCGAATGCCAGGGTGGCGACCACGCGGCTGGCATGGCCGGTCGGCTCGGGGGTGTCCATTCAAGGACTCCTACAGTTCCGGGAATGTGTATTGTGCACATGATGTGTATCACGCATACCATGTGCATGGTGCATCAGCCGTGGGTGATACACATGACAGGCAGGCTCGACAGAGCGGACCGGGGAGCGGAGGTAGCATTCGCGTGACAGACCCCGTACACGAAGTCGAGTACGAGCAAATGCTCCTGAGCCGGCACGGCCTGCGGCGGCGCCGCGGACGGCGCAAGGACGGGCTCATGGAGCACAGCGCCTACGTCATTCTCAGCCGTCTGCGGATCCAGGGACCCATGTCGATCGGCGAGCTCAGCGAGGCCTTCGGGCTCGACGCCTCGACCCTCAACCGCCAGACCGCCGCGGCCCAGCACGACGGACTCGTGGAACGCATTCCCGACCCGGAGGGAGGCCTGGCCCGCAAGTTCTGTCTCACCGAGAACGGCAGGCAACTGCTCGACGAGGAACGCGAGTACACGATCGCGGCACTGGAACGTGTCATGGAGGACTGGCCGGAAGACGACATCGCGGCGTTCGCCAGCTATCTGAGGCGTTTCAACAGCGGAATCGAGCGTCTCGAAGGCCGACCGTGGCCTCGGCCGTGAAACCCCGCCGCCGACGAACCCGCCCGCAGAGCTGAATGCCTCGGTCGTACCCCCCGGTGTCTCTCAGTATCTTTTCCTGTGCTAAATCCGCTCCGGGAGAGACGGACGTCGCCTGGCCGTCGCATGTATCGGTGGGCTTGCGCACGGTGAAGCGGTCGATGCCTTCCGGTCGGCTCGCGCCCAAGTTGATGTGCTGCGGGTCGAAGAAGAACGCCTTGATCATGTTCTTGGTGATCTGGCCGCTGATGAGGTTGACCAGGACCGGGTCTCGAACGGCGAGGCCGTGTCGAAGTCGACGTGGGTGCCTTCGACGGCGGCCACCAGGGTGGCGCGGGGCGCCGGCAGAGGTGCTCCCTTGGTTTGCTTGCGCGAACGGATGTCACTTGCCGTTGTCCGCCGGAGGCCGGTCGGCGCCGAGGTCGGCGGGGCAGTAGCCCGCGGGGTAGCCGGGATAGCCGCGGGCACGGACCGAGCGGGTGAGGGCTGCGTGTCGGCGTGGCGGCAGCAGGCGTTCCACCATCGCGCGGCCGCGCAGGGCGGCCCGCACCGTTCGCTTGGTCCAAGGCGGTGCAGAGGCCAAGCCCAGGGCGTCGAGCATGGGCTGGTCGAGGCAGCCGCGTGCCGCCGCCTCGACCAGCGGGCGCAGCGGCCGTGGGTACCAGGAGCGGAACAGAGCCATGGTGTAGTGGCCGATCGCCCGGCCTGTGGGGCAGCAGCCGAACCGCTCACGCTCGAAGCGCTGTTTGAAGTCGTGGAATTCGTCGTAGTCGGGTGGTATCTCCCGTATGCCCATCCGGCGGCCGACTTCGAAATAATAGTGGAACGCGGCCAGCCGCTCGTGCGGGTGGAGGCGGCGCCAGCCGAACGCGTCGATCCAGTTGATGGGTTCGTAGACGAACGTGGACAGGACGTAGAGCATGTCGTCATTGCTGATCGAGTACGGCCGGTGCAGCCGGTTGATTACGCGGAGAGCCTCCTTCCCGCGTGGCGAGTCGTATCCGTGCTCGGCGATCTCCGCCATCAGCAGGGCCGTGTCGTCGTACCGCTTCTGCGGCCGGTGCTCGAATTCCCCGGTGGCCGCGAGGAGCACGGAGATGCTGGGTACACAGAAAGTACGCAGCAGGGCGAACTCCAGGGCTCGCAGGTAGTCCCAGGGAAACTCGTGGCCTGACGAGATGCGGTAGATCTCCTGGGCGTCGGTCACGGGGTCCAGGGCGGCGATACGGGTCAGCCAGTGGTATCGGTTCATGGGGCCCTTCCCTCATGTGCCGGTGAAGCGCGGCGGTCTGCGCTCGTGGAAGGCCCGGACGCCTTCGGCGAAGTCGGAGCCGGCGAACAGCCGTGATTGTCCGGCCCGTTCCTGCGTCAGGGCGTGGTCGAGTCCGGCGAGAGAACTTGCGCGCAGCGCGCGCTTCGTCTCCGCGTAGGCAGCGGTCGGTCCCGTGGCCAGGGCGGATACGATCTCTTTCGCCTCGGCGGCCAGTTGGTCGTCGGGGACGACTGCGGATATCAAGCCCCAGTCGAATGCCTGTTGCGCGGGAATGCGCTCCGCCAGCAAGGCCATGCGCGCCGCACGCGCCCGCCCGATGGCGGCAGGGATGGTCGCCGTGGCTCCGCCGTCCGGCATGAGCCCGACGTTCGCGAACGCCAGAAGGAAGTACGCGGACTCCGCCGCCCAGATGAGGTCACAGGCGGTGGCGATCGCACAACCGACCCCGGCCGCAGGGCCGTTTACTACCGCGAGTACGGGCTTCGGAGCCTCTGCGAGGGCGCGGACCAGGCGGTTGGCGGCGTCGATGCCGTCCCTCATGCCTCCGCCCTCGCGCCTGCTCGAGCCTGCCGCGCCCGCCTCGCGACTGTCCGACGGTTCCACGTCAGGGGCTCCGCCGGTGAGGTCCGCGCCGGTGCAGAAGGCCCGGCCGATGCCGGTCAGCGTGATCACCCGGACGCGTGGGTCCGCGGAGGCCTTCTCGACGGAGTCCGCCGTGGCCCGGAGCACGGCCGGCGTCAGGGCGTTGAGCTTCTGCGGCCGGTTGAAGACGATCCTCAGCACCCCATCGGCCTCGTCGACGAGGAGGTACGGTCGGCCGGTCACCGTTCGACTCCGTCGGCCATGGCCCTATGGTGCGTTGTCCGCCCGGCGGTGATCAGGGTCCCGAGCCGTTCCTCGATCAACACCGCTGCCTCGGTGACGATGCGGGTCACGAGGTCAGCCACGCTCAGAATGTCATGGATGATCCCCTGCACTGTGCCCGAGGTCCAGATTCCGGCTTCGAGGTCGCCCTCCTCGAACACCTTGCGCCCGCGGGCCCCGGCCACCAGCTCCCGTACGTCGTCGAAGCGTCCGCCGCCGTCGAGGATCTCCACGACACGCCGGCTGACTTCGTTGGCGGCCACGCGGGCGGTGTTGCGCAGAGGCCGGAAGATCAGTTCGGTGTCGTGTTCGGTGTTCGCGACGATCTGCCGCTTCACCCGCTCGTGCACAGGTGCCTCGACGGTGCACAGGAATCGTGTGCCCATGCTGACGCCGTCGGCGCCCAGGGCGAGGGCCGCCACCAGGCCGCGGGCGTCCGCGATGCCGCCGGAGGCGAGGACCGGGACAGTGAGCCGGCTGGTGGCCGCCGGGATGAGCACGAGGCCGGGAATGTCGTCCTCGCCCGGATGACCGGCGCATTCGAAGCCGTCGATGCTGACCGCGTCCACGCCGAGGGCCTGTGCCCTGACGGCATGCCGGACGCTGGTGCACTTGTGCACGACCTTGGTCCCGGCGGCATGGAACGAGGGGATGTGGTCGGCGGGGTTGGATCCCGCCGTCTCGACGACCGTGATGCCGGCCTCGATGATCGCTTGCCGGTACTCATCGTACGGCGGGGGGTGATGGCGGGCAGGATGGTCAGGTTCACCCCGAACGGCTTGTCGGTGAGATCGCGGCATCGTCGAATCTCTTCGGCCAGGGCTTCCGGGGTGGGCTGGGTCAGGGCGGTGAGGAAGCCCAGGGCGCCCGCGTCGGCGACGGCGGCCACGAGTTCCGCGCGCCCCACCCACTGCATGCCGCCCTGGACGAGGGGGTGTTCTACTCCGAAGGTCTCGGTGAAACGGGTCGTCAGCATGGACGCGGGTGGTCCCTTCCGGGCGAGGTCGGATTCACCGCGCATGGCCGTGGAGGCGGTTGAGGGCGGCGCGCAGCAGCCGCATGGTGCCGGGGCCGCGCCGGAAGGTCGGCAGGGTCATGCCCGGTATGGGGAATCGCCGGCGTGCCAGGGCCTGGGTGCGGGTGAACGCATGGAGCCCTTCCAGGCCGTGGATACGGCCGAAACCCGAGTCACCCATGCCGCCGAAGGGCAGGGCGGGGATCGCCGCGTACGCGAGCATCGCGTTGACAGAGACGGTTCCGCAGCGCAGCCGTCGGGCGATGGCCAAGCCGTGGCGCCGGGAGAACACGGTGGCTCCCAGGCCGAAGCGGGTGCCGTTGGCAAGCTGCACGGCCTGCTCGACGTCGTCCACCGTGCGGACCACGACCAGTGGGCCGAACGTCTCCTCCTGCATCGCCGGATGGGATTCGGGCACGTCGACGAGGACGATCGGATCGATGTACGGCGGGCGTAGCGCGTCCGGCCCGCCGACCAGGGCGGTGCCGCCTGCCTCGAGCGCGCCGACGAGATGGCGGCGTACCACGTCTACCTGTTCGGGCACCGTCATCGGTCCATAGGCGCCGCCCGCTCGGATGTCCCGCAGCTCGTCGCGGAGCGCGGCGTGGAACCGACCGGCCACCGAGCGCTCCACATATACCCGTTCCACGCCGATGCAGGTCTGGCCGGCGTTGCTCATCGCCCCCCACGCGACCGCTTCGGCCGCGGACTCCACGTCGGCGTCGGCCGCGACGATGACCGGGTCCTTGCCGCCGAGTTCCAGCAGCACCGGGGTGAGCCGCTCGGCCGCGGACGCCATCACCTTCCTGCCGGTCGCGGCGGAGCCGGTGAAGGCGATCAGGTCGACCGCGGAAGCCACCAGAGCCGCGCCCGTGCCGCCCTCGCCGAAGACGGCACCGAGTACCCCTACGGGCAGCCCCGGGTTGGCTGCCGTGAAGGCCTCGACGCAGAATCTCCCGACCGCCGGGGTGTGCTCACTCGGTTTGAACACCACGGTGTTGCCGGCGGCCAGGGCATAGGCGATCGAGCCGATCGGCGTGTTGACCGGATAGTTCCACGGGCCGATCACCCCGACCACGCCGAGCGGACGACGTTCGACACGGGCCTGGAAGTTGGCCATCAGCGTCCCAGGAGCCACCCGGCGCGCGGCGACCGCCCGCCCCGCGTGCCGGGCGGCCCAGCGGATGTGCCCGAGAGCGAGCGCCAGTTCCAGATAGGCGTCGTCGGCCGGTTTGCCGTTCTCGGCGTGCACCAGCGCGCACAGCGCGTCGGCGTCGCGGACCAGGTGGGCGGCCCAGCGCAGCAGGGCCCGGCGCCGCTCCTGCCAGGGCAGCTCGCTCCAGTACTCCGCTGCCCGGCGGGCCCGGTGCACAGCCTCGCCCACCTCGGCGGGCGCGTGCAGGGGCAGTTCGGCGACGAGGTTCCCGGTGGCCGGGTCGAGCGAACGCAGCCGACGGTCGGGGGCGGCAGTGGTATCCGCTTCTCCCATCGCTGTCACAGCCCGTAGCTCTTGCCGATGATGTCGCGCTGGATCTCGCTGGTCCCGCCATACACGGTGGACACCACCGTCGTGCGGAGCATGCGCTCCATGCCGTACTCCAGCGCGTAGCCGTAGCCGCCCATCATCTGCATGCCCTCCAGGGCCATCGCCTTGGCGAGTTCCGTGGCTTTGAGCTTGGCCATCGACGCCTCGCGCGGCAGCATGCGCCCCGGCTCGGCGTCGATGCGGCGCGCCACGTCATGGACGAGCAGGCGGGTGCACTCCAGCTCCGTGGCGTGGTCGGCGATCCGGTGCCGCAGCGCCTGGAAGGTGCCAACAGGACGGCCGAACTGGTGGCGCCCCTTGACGTACTCCAGGGTGTCATCGAAGGCGCGCCGGGCCGCGCCGAGCATGCTCGCGGCCAGGATCATCCGTTCCAGGTTCAGGCCGGCCATCAGCTGCCGCCAGCCCTGGCCGACCTCCCCGACCACGGCGTCCTCGGGCAGGAAACAGTCGGTGAAGTAGAGGTCGTTGACGTCGGGGCCGCCCAGGGTCCGGATGCCGTGGATGTCCAGTCCTTCGGCCGTCGGCGGCACCGAGAACATGGTCAGGCCCTCGTGCTTGGTACCGGTGGCCGAGGTGCGGGCGACCAGCAGGATGTGCTCCGCCAGATGGGCATTGGAGCACCACGTCTTCTGGCCGTTGACCACCCAGCCGCCGCGACGGCGCTCGGCCTTGCAGGACAGCGCGGCCACGTCCGAGCCCGCGCCGGGCTCGGACATCGAGATGGCGAGGACCCCGCCCTTGAGGAAGTCACCGAGCACGCGCTGCTTCTGCTCCTCGGTACCGAACTTCTGGTACGAGGCGGCAGCGATCGCCGACGTGGCGAACCCGCCGATCGGGGCCTGCCAGTAGGCGGTGGTCTCCAGGAACAGCGCCAGCTCGGCCATGCCCCGGCCCCCGCCGCCGTACTCCTCGGGGATCGCGATGCCCAGCCAGCCCAGCTCGGCCATCCTCCGGTACAACTCGGGATTGTGCTGATGGCTGCCACCGTCGGTGAGTTCGTCCCGTTGCTCGCGGGTGCCGCACTCGCGTCGGCAGAAGTCGGTGAGCGCTGCGGTGAAGTCCCGCTGCTCAAGGGTCGGTGAGTCGTTCACTACGGCACCTCTTGTCGGGTTGTTGCAGGGGGGAAGACGGCCGTGCGTGGGGGTGCGGCGGCCTCCTGCCGCACTTCACAGGTGCGTCAGCGGGGTGCGTACAAGGCGTCGATCTCGGCCGCGTACCGCTGCTCGATCACGCGACGCTTGAGCGAGAGCTTGGGGGTGAGCTCTCCGGTGTCCGGTCCCCAGGACCGGTCCAGCACATGGAAGGCCTTGACCTGCTCGGGCCTGGACAGTTCGGCGTTGGCCCGCTCGACCGCGGCGGACAGCTCCGCCCTGATGCGTGGCTCGGCCGCCAACTCCTTGATGCAGGTGCCGGTCAGGCCGTTGGCCTTCGCCCATGCCGGGGTGGTCTCTTCATCGAGCACCAGCAGGGCGGTCAGATAGGGGCGGCGATCACCCGTCACCGCGGCGTAGCCGATCAACGGGTGAGCCCGCAGCAGGGACTCCACGCGGCTGGGGGCGATGTTCTTGCCACTCGCGGTGATGATGAGTTCCTTCTTGCGGTCGGTGATCCGCAGCATGCCGTCCGGGTCGAAGGTGCCGACGTCGCCGGTGGCCAGCCAGCCCTTCGCGTCCGTCGCCGGTTCGATCCCGCCGTGCGCCTGGAGATAGCCGAGGAACACGAGCGGACCGCGGACCACGATCTCGCCGTCCGCGGCAAGACGGACCTCCATGCCGGGCACGGGCAGTCCGACCGTGCCGGCCCGGTACCTCGTCGGGAGGGCGCTGGTGGCGGCGCCGGCGGTCTCGGACAGACCCCACACCTCCATGATCGTCAGTCTCAGCTCGCCGAAGAACTCCAGCACCGCGGCCGGGACGGGAGCGGCGCCGCTGCCCAGCCGGACCGCGTCGGCCAGCCCCAGCCGCTCGCGCAACGGCCGCAGCACGGCCTGGTCGGCCCGGGCCAGTTCGTCGGCCAGTGCGGGCGGGAGAGCATCGCCGGTGGAGCGGATGCGGTACGCGCGGGCGGCCAGCTGCCGCGCGGCGTCCACCGTCCGGCGGGTCGGCTCGTCGAGCCCGGACAGCGCCGCCTGCGCGGCGGAGGCGAACTTCTCCCACACCCGCGGCACCCCGAAGAAGCCTTCGGGGCGCACCGCCGTCAAGGTGGCGGCAAGCAGCGCGGGATCCGGGCAGACCGTCACATGGCCGGCGGTGTAGACAGGGAGGTACATGCCGAGGGCACGCTCCGCGATGTGCGCGAGCGGCAGGTAGGCGACCAGCCGAGGATGCGCGGGCCCGCCGTGGATGAGTTCCTGGGCGGCACACTGATGCAGGACATTGCGGTGGGAGAGCACCACACCCTTCGGTTCTCCCGTCGTACCCGAGGTGTAGACCATGCAGACGGGGTCGTCCTGCCCGACCGCCTCGGTCCAGCGCTGCGCGAAGTCAGGGGCGAGACGGTGGAGTTCGTGGCCCTGTTCCGTGAGGTCGGTGTAGCGCACGTACCGCGGGCCCGCCTCCTGAGGCTCCGGCAGCGTCGCCCGCGGGTCCAGCACGACGGCGGTGTGCAGCGAAGGCATGGCGGCGAGCGTCGCGCGCCAGCGTTCCAGCTCGGTGGCTCCTTCGAGCACCACCACCGTCGCACCGCTGTGCAGGGCCACCTGCCGGATCTGACGCGGACTCAGGGTGGCATAGACGGTGCACGGTATGGCCTCCAGGTACGTCGCCGCGAAGTCGACCGCCCAGTGTTCCGGCCGGCTCGACATCGCGATGAGTAACCGGTCGCCGCGGCGCACTCCCGTCGCATGCAGCCCATGGGCGAGCGCCAGCACCTCCGCGTGCAACTCGCGCCAGGTCCAGTTCAATTGCCCCGGCCCGTGCGGCCCGGTGAGTGCGGGCAGATCCGCGAACTCGGTGGCATTGCGTCGCAGCAGGCGCGGCACGGTCCAGTGTCCGACCGCGTGACTGACCTCGGACGCGGTGACCATGGGCCGCTCCCTTCGTCGAGTGTCGTGGGCTTGCGGTGGTGCTCTTCCCTATGACAGTCCCATCGATGACGAGGTGTCAATGGATGCGAATGGAAACTAACTTAGAAGGTCTTCTGAGCAGTTGAGAAGCATGGGAGACGGACTGTGTGAGCGATCAGCGGGTCACTTCGCAGGGCTGGTTACACTCTCCGCATGCCGACTTCTCAGCAGCGACGGCCCAAGGACCGCAAGGCGACGATCGTGCGCACCGCGGCCGAGATGTTCTGCACGCGGGGTTACCACGACGTCGGCATCGAGGACATCGCGCAACAGCTGGGCATCACCGGCCCGGCGCTCTACCGGCACTTCCCCACCAAGCAGGCCGTCCTTGCGGCCGCGCTGGACGAACTCGTCGCGAGCTTCAGCGCAGTGGTGAAGTCGGCGGACACGACGGCGGCGCCAGGGGAGCGGCTGCGGATCCTGGTTCCGGCCCTGGTGCGACAGACCTTCGAATGCCGGACAGTGGCCCGGCTCTACCAGGGGCAGGGCCGCCATCTCGAACCGGGGCGGCGAGCGCTGCTGGCCGAGCGGTTCGACGAGGCCGTACGAGAACTCCGGGGCCTGCTCATCGGCGCGCGGCCGGAACTGGCCGAGCAGGACGCCGCCACCCTGGTGGCCGCCGCACTCAGCGTGATCCGCAGCCCCGCCACGCACCGCGCGTCACTCACCAGGATCAAGGCCGAACGAGTCGTGCTGGACTGCGCCACAGCCGTGCTGACCACCGAGCTGCCCGCACGTGTCGGCTCCGCGCCCGGGGAGTACCGGACGGATCCCGGTGCGCTGCTGCCGCGCCGGGAGCGGCTGCTGGCCGAGGCCGTCCGGCTGTTCCACGAGCGCGGCTACCACGAGGTGAGCATCTCCGACATCGGTGCGGCGGCGGGCATCAACGCCTCCAGCGTCTACCGGCACTTCGCGGGCAAGGCCGAACTGCTCGCCGCCGCGTACTACCGGGCCAGCAGCCGCCTCGAACTCGCCACCGCCGAGGCGCTGGAGGGCGCGGACACCCCCGAGAAAGGGGTCCGTCGGCTCGTCGAGGCCTACGTGCGCCTCAACTTCAGGCATCCGGAGCTGCCCGCAGTCTACGTCGAGCAGAATGGGAGCCTGCCGTCTGCCGACCGCCATCGGCTGCGGGTCGCGCAGCGCCGGCACATCGACACCTGGGTCGCGCTGCTGGCGGAGCTCGACGCCGATCAACCGGCGGCAGTGTTGCGGTTCCGGGTGCACGCGGCGCTGAACATGGTGACGGACCTGGCCCGTTCGGGAGAGTCGACGGACGCCGAGGAACCCGTGGGGGTCCTGGTCCGCCGGATACTGGCACTGCCTCGTGGCGACTGACGCGTCAGCCCCCGAGCAGGGCTTCACCGGCCGGACGGCCCGATCTCGGCAGCATGTTCGCCGAAGTAGTGGCGCAGATGCCGACGTATGAACCGATCGCCGCTGCGCAGCAGGACCCGGCGGCCGACGGCGGTCCGGCCGAGTGTCCCGTAGCGCAGCAGGTTGGCCGCGACCAGGGGCGGCACGGCCCAGGGCAGGGCGGGAGGCAGCCCTAGGTCCCGCATGCCCTGGCGGCCGAGGAAGTAGCCGAGCATGCTGAGCAGCCGCGCGCGGGCGTATGCACGCCGAAGCCCGGCCAGCCGACGGAAGTGCAGAGCTCTCTGTGCCTCGACGGCCGCGTTCGCCAAAGTGGGGCTCGCGAGGCTGCCGTAGCTCTGGGTAAGGAGCAGGTGGTAGTTGAGCCGGTGCTGATCGCGTTCGGAGTCGTTCAGCCAGTCCTCGTCGACGCCGATGAGCCAGCCGATGTACTTCCACAGGTGCATGACCGCACGCGACTCGGCGCGTGTCACGCGGACGCCGAGCATGCGCACACCGAGGAGCTGTACGGCGCTGAACAGGCCGAGGGTGGAAGCCAGGTCGGACCGGTTGACCGGCAGTCCCCAGCGCTCCGCGTCCCAGCGGCCGTTGGTCTCGAACTCATGATTGATCAGGGCGTGCATGAGACGGACCTGCACCGTGAGCCGGAAGCCCTCTCCGCCGCGCCGCAGCGCGTCGTCCCCGGCGACCGTGACCGTCCAGTGCTGGGTCTCGGCGAGCCTGCGCAGGGCCGCGGCTCCGGCCAGGCCTCCGGTCTCGACCAGCAGATCCGCCGCACCGCCGAACCGGTACGAGCCGATCAGCGCCAACTGGAGGAGCACGTCCGCCGAGTTCCGGCCGAACCGGCGGACCACCCGGCCGCCCTCGTTGACCAGGTCGAAGTCCACCCAGTCGGGAACGTGGTCCACCAGCGCGAAGAAGTCCCGCAGGGGCGCGGGGGGATCACCGAGGGCGTCGACGCCATCGGCGAGCGCCTGCTGGAACTGCCGCATCGTCACCCGGTCCGGATGCGTCGCGTCGGTGATCCGCATCGCCCGGACCAACGCCGCCCCGGCCTCGTCGCGTTCCGTCAGCCGGTGGCCGATGGTGTCCAGCAGCGCGGGATCAGGCTCGCCCTGCCGCAGCAGTAGCCGTAACGGCCTACCCAGACGCCGGTTGACGCTCTCGGTCTCACGGAATCGCCGCGGATACCGGGATCGCGGCGGTGACTGTTGTGGGAGCATGAGCGGATGCTGACACCGGTTCGTACTCGCGTTCAATTCGCGTTCTGACCGCGATGCCATCGCCCCGCCGCACCCCGCCACGTGCCACGAGTGCTCGCACGTCACCACGGAAGACACCGCGCCAGGACCGGTCCAAGGCGATGGTCGAGCGCATTTTCGACGCGACCCGTCGGACTCTCGCGGAACACGGCTACGACGGCGCGTCGACCAACCGGATCGCGGCAGCGGCCGGCGTCAGCCCCGGCTCGCTGTACCAGTACTTCCCGAACAAGGACGCCGTCGTGCTCGCGGTCGTCGAGCGTTACAGTGATCAACTGCTGTCCCGTGTCGCGGCTTGTCTGGTGGGCCAGTTCGACCAGCCCGCGCCGGTCGTCGTACGGACCACGATCGAAGTGCTGCTGGGCGGGCTCGATGTCGAGCCGGGGTTCCTGCGCACTGTCTTCGAACACGGTCCGAGGCTCGACGGTGGCCACCGACTGCGGGCTTTCGAACAGCGAATAGGCGAGCTGGCGCTTGCCTATCTGACGACACGCCGCGAAACCCTGCGCGCCGGCGCACCGCTGGACGCCGCGGTCTGGGTGATGGTGCAGGCAGTCGAACACCTCACCGTGCGCTATCTCCTCGACCGGCCGCCGATTCCGCGTGACCGCTTCCTCGACGAGCTCACCCTGCTGGCCCTCGGCTATCTCAGGGCCAACGGCTGAATGCGAGCAGTGGGCGAGTGGTTCACCCAATACCTGACAGCATTGTCGGTTGAATGGGCTAACCTGGGCGGCGGGCACCCGGGACGATGGGGGGGAAACGATGGCGGAGACCTCGGATGTGAGCCCGAAGAAGCGGATGCGCGGCCCTGCCCGGCGCGCGGGCATCCTGGCCGCGGCGGTCGAGGTGTTCGCCCACAAGGGGTACGGCGCGGCGTCGATGGGGGACATCAGCGACGCCGCAGGGGTGGCCAGGCCCGTGCTCTACGATCACTTTCCCTCCAAGCAGGTGCTGTACCTGAACGTGCTGGCGGAACTGAACTCGCTGCTCATCGCGCAGGTGGGGGCCGGCATCACGGGCAGCGGCGACCCTCGGGAGCGTATGCGCGCCACGATCGGCGCGTTCTTCGCTTTCGCCGAACGCTCTCCGGCGGCCCGCACGGTGCTCTATGACCTCACCGACGACGGCGATCCCGAGATCGAGGCCGTCCGGATCGGCTACTGGGATGCCCGGATCAAGGTCGTGACCTCGATGCTGGGCGAGGACCTGCGACGCATCGGTCTGGACCCCCTCTCGGCCGAGGCGGAACTGACCGTCGAACTGCTGGTCAACGGGCTCAACGGGCTGGCCCGTTGGTGGCTGCGGCACCCGGAGACCAGTCGCGACACGCTGGTGAGCACTGCCGAGCGGCTGCTGTGGAACGGCATGGCCCGTTTCGGCGAACAGCCCGACCAACTGCACTGACGGCGGCCTGCCGACGGGTCTCGGGGCCGGCGCGACGATGGTCCTGCCTGCGGTCGCACGGCCATGCCGATCCGCAGGCGCGGACGGCCGGCCCGGGCCGCCTTCGCACTTTCCGACTTTCAGTGATGCAACGTCAACTCTGCGCGGGGGGTTGACCGTTCGTATGGGCGCGCCCATAGTGAGCCCCCGTAACCGACAGTTGTGTCGGAAGTTGGGAGCCGTGATGAACCAATCCTTGGCACCAAGCGGCAGAGACGACGGCCACGGCGTCATACCGCGCCGCACTCTCGTCACAGGCATCGCCGGGGCGGCCGCGGTCGCCGCGACGATGTCCGTGGTGGGCGCAGTGCCGGCCAGAGCACAGACCCGGACGGCGACGGCCGCAGCCGCCACCGGCCGGCGCGTGGCGGTGATCGGGGGCGGCATCGGAGGCCTCACCGTGGCGCACGAGCTGGCCGAACGGGGCTTTCAGGTCAGCGTCTACGAACGCAAGGAACTGGGCGGCAAGGCCCGCAGCATCCCCGTCAGCGGAACCGGCACCGGGGGACGGGCGGACCTGCCGGGGGAGCACGGGTTCCGTTTCTTCCCGGGCTTCTACCAGAACATCCCCGAGACCATGAGCAGGATCCCGTTCTCCGGCAACGCCAACGGCGTCAAGGGCAACCTCGTCGCGGCGTCGAAGGAGATGGGCGCCTGGAAAGGGGACGCCTACTACCTGCCCACCGCGCTGGACAGCCCGAGCACCTACACACCCCAGGCCCTGCTGGACTACCTCAAGACGGCCATCCAGGGGATCGCGAACGTACCGCTCAACGACATCCTGCTCTTCGCCAGCAAGGTCGTCACCTTCCTCACCAGCGGGCCCAAACGGCGCATGGGCCAGTGGGAGAACACCGGCTACTCCGACTTCGTCGGCATGAGCAGGATGTCGGAGTCCGGCAAGGAACTCCTCGTGAACCTGTTCACCTCGACGCTCGTCGCCGCCAAACCGGACAAGGCCAACTCCCGCACCATGGGGCTGATGCTGGAGGCATGGCTCAACGCCACCTTCAAACGCGGCAACTACAGCAACCCCGACCAGTTACTCGACGGGCCGACCAACGAGGTCTTCATCAACCCGTGGATCACCTATCTCAAGAGCCTCGGCGTGACCTTCTCGGTGGGCTACACCGTCACCGGCCTCACCTACAGCGGCGGTCAGATCACCGGGGCCACCGCCACCGACCCCACCGGCGCCTCGGCCGCGATCAACGCCGACTGGTATGTCCTGGCCGTCCCCGTGGAGCGGGCGGTTCCGCTGCTCAACTCCCAGATCCTGGCCGCCGCTCCGGATCTGAAGAAGCTCTCGGCGCTGCAGACCGACTGGATGAACGGCGTCATGATCTACACGACCAGCCCGGTGCCCATCTCGGACGGTCACGTCGGCTACGTCGGTCAGCCCTGGGCACTCACGTCGATCAGTCAGGCACAGTTTTGGAAGGACGACTTCGCCTCGGCCTTCGGTGACGGCTCGGTCGTGGACTGCCTGTCGGTGGACCTGTCCAACTGGGACAACGCCGGCATCTTGTACGGCAAGTCCGCCCGGCAGTGCACCCGCCAGCAGATCGTCGACGAGATCCTCGCCCAGATCCGCGCATCCCTGCCCAACGGTGACACAGTCCTGCCCGACTCGATCATCCACTCCTGGTTCGTCGACACCGCCATCACCGGAGAGGGCACCTCCGCGGTGGCCAACGACGAGCCGCTGCTGGTCAACACCGCGGGCTCCTGGGCCAACCGACCCGAGGCCGCCACCGCGATCCCCAACCTGTTCCTCGCCGCGGACTACGTGCGGAGCAAGATCAACCTCGCGACGATGGAAGGCGCCAACGAGGCGGGCCGGGCCGCGGCCAACGCGATCCTCGACGCCTCGGGCTCCACGGCTGCCCGGGCCACGATCCAGGCGCTGTTCGAGCCACCCGAGATGCAGACGTTCTGGGCCAAGGACGACCTTGACTACACCTTCCGGTTGCCCAATGCGTTCGACGTCATCGACCCCCTGTGGCCGTGACCCGGCCCGCTCCTGCACACCGAACGGAATCGACCGGATGACAGATCATGTCGCCGTCATCGGCGCGGGGTTCGCCGGCCTGTGCATGGCCATCCGCCTTCGGCAGGCTGGCGTCACCTCCTTCACCGTGTACGAGAAAGGCGACAGCCTCGGCGGAGTGTGGCGGGACAACACCTACCCCGGCGCGGGCTGCGACGTACCGTCCCACCTCTACTCCTATTCCTTCGCACCACGCGCCGACTGGAGCCGCGCCTATCCGCTCCAGCCGGAACTCCTGCGGTATCTGGAGGAGTGCGCGGACACCTACGCCATCCGGCTGCACATCCGGTTCGGCACCGAGATCACCACCGCGCACTACGACGAAGCCGCTCATGAGTGGGAGCTGCGCACCGCCGACGGCGGCTGCCGCCGCGCCCGGATCCTGGTGACCGCGGTCGGCCAGCTGAACCGGCCCAAGTTCCCCGACTACGAGGGCCTCGCCGAGTTCGCCGGCACCTCCTTCCACTCGGCCCGCTGGGACCACGGCCACGACCTCACCGGCGAGCGGGTCGGCGTGATCGGCACCGGCCCCAGTGCCGTCCAGTTCATCCCGCGGATCGCCCCGCAGGCACGCACCCTCACGGTCTTCCAACGGTCCCCGAACTGGGTCATGCCCAAATGGGACTACGGCTACGGCCCGGTCCACCGGACCCTGTTCAGAACGGCGGTCGGCCGGCTGGCCTTCCGCGGCGGGTGGTTCGCCTTCGGCGACACGGTGCTGTACTCCGCCGTGCGCGGGGGCCGTCTGGGCCGACTGGTGGAGTACCTGTGCCGCCGCCAACTGCGCACCCAGATCCCGGACCCGGCCCTGCGTACCGCCCTGACCCCCGACTTCCCGCTCGGCTGCAAGCGCATCCTGATCTCCGACGAGTACTACCCCGCACTCGCCAGGGACAACGTCGAAGTGGTCACCGAGAAGATCGTCCGGATCACCCCCCGCGGCGTACAAACCGCCGACGGAACGGAGCACGTCCTCGACACGCTGATCCACGGCACCGGATTCACCGCCACCGAATTCCTCGCCCCGATGACCATCACAGGCCGCAGCGGGCAACTGCTGCGCGAACAGGCCTGGGCCGACGGCGCGGCCGCCCATCTCGGCATGACCGTACCCGGCTTCCCCAACCTCTTCCTGCTCTACGGCCCGAACACCAACCTCGGCAACAACTCCGTCGTCTTCATGATCGAGACCCAGGTGCGCCACGTGCTCGACACCCTGACCGCGATGACTCGCGAGGGTCGTCAGGAGACCGAGGTGCCGGCACGCGCCTTCGAGATCTTCCAGCGCGACCTGGACGACGCACTGCGCACCACCGTCTGGGAGGCGGGCTGCAACAGCTGGTACAAGACCGCCACCGGCAGAGTCACCACCAACTGGCCCTACCGCGCAGCCCGTTACCGGCGCCTGATCCGGCGCCTGTGAATGGCTGGACGCCCAGGGCGGTGGCTCGGGTACGAGCCGTTTCCGGACGTTCGGGCGCGTGCTACCAGGCCACTGGCAGTTCGTGCAGGCGGTACACCACGCCCTCCTCCTTGAACGACAGCTTGTCGACCGGCTGAGCCAGACGCAGTCCGGGTATCCGGCGGAGCAGGGTGTCGAAGACGATGCGCAGTTCCGCCCGGGCGGGGTTCTGTCCCAGGCAGGAGCGCGACCCGTAGCCGAAGCCCAGGTGCGCCCGGGCGTCTCGGGTGACGTCGAACAGGTCGGGATCATCGAAGGCGTCCGGATCCCGGTTGGCCGTGTTGCTGAGCGCGATCACGCCCTCACCCGCGCGAATGGTCGTGCCGCCGATCTCCGTGTCCTCGACCGCGACCCGGACCACCGCGTATTCGCCGATGGTGAAGTACCGCAGCATCTCCTCTACCGCGCCGGGCGTCTTCGTCGGGTCGTCGCGCAACGCCGCGAGCGACTGTGGGTTCTCCAGCAGTGTCATCGTGCCGAGGGAGATCATGTTCGCGGTGGTCTCGTGGCCGGCGACCAGCAGCAGGACCCCGAAACCGGCGGACATCTTGCGGTCCCCCGTCCTGTCCAGCAGCCGGGTGAGCAGATCGTCGCCGGGCTCTCGCTGTTTGTGCGCCAGCAGCTCGTCGAGGTAGGCGTTCAGTTCGAGCATGGCCGCGCCCTGCTCCGCGCGGGCCGCCGTCCGGCGCAGCATGGTGTTGGTCCGTTCCTGGAAGAACCCGTGGTCGCGGTAGGGCACACCGAGCAGTTCGCAGATGGCCAGCGACGGGACCGGGAGCGCGAGCGTCTCGACCAGGTCGGCGGGGCGCGGGCCGGCGAGCAGCGCGTCGACGCGCTCGTCGACGATCTGCTGGAGCCGCGGCTCCAGCGCGGCGATGCGTTTCAGGGTGAACTCCCCGGTCACCCAGCGTCGTTGGCTGAGGTGCTCGGCCCCGTCCACGGTGGTCAGCGGGGCTCAGGGCTCCGCGTGCGTGCGAGCGGTGGACATGTGCGGGATGCCGGGGCGGGTGCGGTTGGCGCTGAAGTGCGGGCTCGCCAGCATCGCCCGGACGTCCTCGTGCCGGGTGATCGCCCACACCTGGGAGCCGCTGGGCAGCGTGACCCGGGCGACGGGTTCTTCCTGGCGTAAGCGGACGTGCTCCGGCACGGGGGCGAACGGGCAGGTACGGGCGAGGGGCAGTGGAGTGGTGGCTGTCATGGGGAACCTCCAGGTGGGGGCAGGAGTAGGACTCGGATGTGGGCCGTGATCGCACGACACTTAATGCAAACGTTTGTATTAAACTAGCGAAGTGAAGGCGTCCGTTCAAGGCGGCTCAGGGGAACAGGAAGTAGGGGGCAAGGGCTTACACGGTCGCGTGAGCCGCCCGTGCGGCCGGGGCTTCGAGTTGGGCTTACGCTGTCCTTTTTGTGGGCCCGGCGGTGCCGACTTTGTCGGCGCGGGCGGTGCACGGTCGTGATGAGGTGACGATGGCAGGCAGGACGCGGCGACGCGACGAACGGGCCAGCAGCACACGGGAGGTGCTGCTGACGGAGGCCGAGCGTCTGTTCGCCGAGCGCGGGGTGCACGCAGTCACTCACCGGCAGATCAGCGAGGCCGCCGGACAGGGGAACATCGCCGCGGTCAACTACCACTTCGGTACCAAGGCCGACCTGGTTCGCGCGATCGCCCACCGGCACGGTGAGCAGATTGAGCGCAGGCGCGTCGGCATGGTGGCCGCCCTCGGCGACTCCACCGAACTGCGGTCATGGGTCGCCTGTCTGGTCCGCCCGGTCACCGAGCACTTGGACGCGCTGGGCAGTCCTACCTGGTACGCGCGTTTCGCCGCCCAGATCATGGCCGACCCGACCCTCTACGCGATCGTGGTCGAAGAGTCCCTCGCGATGGCCCCCTCGCTGCGGTACTACGAGGACGGACTGGCCCGGTGCCTGCCCGGCCTGCCCACCGAGGTGATCGTCGAACGCGCTGTCATGGCACGTCATCTGACGGTGCAGATGTGCGTCGAGCGGGAACGCGCCCTCGCGGACGCCACTCCTACCTACCGCCTTTCCTGGGACGACTCCTCCACCGCGCTCATCGACGCGATCGTCAGCCTGTGGCGGACACCGCTGGAGCCGGAGGTGTGAGGTGACGGTCGGCCCGCGACACGCCCGGCGAGGGGCAAGGCTTGTCGAGACGTGACTTGCCCACGGTCAGACGGCCCCAGGGCTCACGGCAGCATGAACATCACGGAAGTAATGTTCGTGGCCGGCCGGGGTGTAGAGGCACAGGGTGCGTGCGACGACCGGCCCTGCGTTGCGGAAGCCGTGCGGGGTACCGCGGGTCGCAGCCAGCAGATGTCCGGGGCCGACGGATGCCTCCCGTCCCTGGTGTGGAGCGTCAACTGGCCCTCGAGAATGTAGAGATACTCGTCGTGCCCCTCGTGCACGTGCGGTGTGGCACCTGTGACGCCCGGCGCGAGGGCGAACTCCTCGACGGCGAAGTGGCCGCCTGCGTGCTCGGCGGTGCGCTGGAAGAAGTGTGCGACACCGGCGACGTCGACATGTTCACTGTTCGGCGGACGGCACAGCAGTGGACGGGCGGGAAAACGGTCCTGATCACCGGTCGTGGGAGCACCGTGCCGTGAGGCCGAACCGGCGGTCAGCGCTGCGACGTCGGCCGGGGAGAAGCGGCGCTCGCGGCCGACCCAGGTCACGGGAATCCCGCCCGTGTCGGCCAGACGGCGAAGGGCTGACGGGTCGATGCCCAATAGGCCTCTGCCCTGCCGTGTGCCGAGGCCTGCGTTGACGACTATCTCGGGGATCTGTCGGCGGTTGTCAGGGTCTCCGGCTTCCACAGTGCAGGAGTTACGTTCTTCCCCGCTCTCGTGGCCATGTCGTCCCAGGTCGGTCACCCACCGGTCGAATGCGTCGACGAGGACGTGGTACGGGACGCCTTCCCCGTTCTGACAGCGTCGTACGACCTGGTCATCGCGCACCGGATGAGTCACACTCAACCCTGGTCGGCGGACCGGCTGTCGGTCGTGCCGCTACTGCGCGAACCCATGGATGTGGCCGTGCGCGCCGACCACCCGCTGGCCCGGTGCGAACGGGTGCCGGTGGACGACCTCGTCGACGAGCCCTTCGTGTCCACGCACCCCGGATTCTCCCCGGACGACCTCCTAGAGGTGATCGCGGCCTCCGCCGGTCGGCCGATGCGCGTCGTGCACCGGATCAACGACTTCGCGACCGCGGCGGCGATGGTCGCTCAGGGGAACCTGGTCGCGCTGCTGCCGAGATACACGGCCGCGCCGTCGGTCGGCTCCGGGGTGGTCCTGCGCCCGCTCAGCGGTGTCCGGGCCGTACCGAACATCGATGTGCTCATGCGTCCCGAACACGCGATCCGGAGCGGCGTCTCCGTCGTACTGGAGTCACTCAGGGGGATCGCCGACGAACTCGTGCGGTCCGCTCAGGGCGCTGCGGCCAGGTGAACCCCCTGCAGCTGTCTCGCCTGGCTCGTCCGAGCGCCTGGACGCGGTGTCCGTACCCGGGTCAGCCGGTGTGCGGCGGAGCGCAGAGGACGCGGTAGGGCTCGTCGGGTATCCGGGTGCGCCACTGCGCTCTGCTCAGGGCGGCGTTGGCGCGGGCGCAGATCCGGGCTACGGCGTCGGAGGGGGCGACGGTGTACCGCTGGAGCGGGACGTGCGCGCTGCCTGTGTAAAGGGTGCCGCTGTCGGGGCTGAAGGCGAGGGTGTCGACGGGCTCGCCCGGTGTGGTCAGGGGGCCACCGAGAGGTTGCCGGGTGGCGGTGTCCCACAGCTGGAGGGTGCCGGAGTCGCCGCCGACGGCCAGGGTGTGGCCGTCGGGACTGAAGGCGAGGGCGCTGACGGTTTCCGGGCCGTCGACGAAGGGGGAGGGAAAGACGTTCCGCAGTAATCCTGGTGAGTGGCGGAGGTCGCTGTCCCACAGGGCGACGCGTCCGGTCCAGTCGCCCACCGCCAGGCGGGAGCCGTCGGGACTGAAGGCGAGGGCGCCGGTCGTGCCGCCCTGCCCCAGGGCGTGGGCCGTCACGGCGCCGGCGGGCAGCCGGGCGGCACGGTCGTCACCGACGAGGAGACCGCCGTCGGGGCGGACGGCCAGGTCGGTGCTGGCCAGCGCGGCCAGGATCTTGGTCCTGCGGTGGCGCAGGGTGTCCCAGACCTCGTTGCCCAGGGGGGTGTTGTCCGAGGCGCGGGCGGTGTACAGGGTCCGGCCGCCTGGGCCCAGGGCGAGGGGGACGACCGGCGCGAAGGACTCGGGCGCCGCCAGGTCCAGTTCGGACCGGGTACGGCCGCGGACCAGGTCCCAGACCGTGAACCGCTGGGAGGCGGGCTTGCCGTCGGGGGCGGAGACGCCGTAGGCGAGAGCGGTGCCGTCGGGGCTGAATGCCATCAGGGGCACGGTGTCCTGCGGCTTGAGCGGGCGTGCGGAGTGCCGGAGGACGGGCAGGGGTACGGTCGGCAGGGTCCGTGACAGGTGTCCGTCGCGGGTGTCGTGCAGCTGGAAGCGGTAGCGGGTTCCAGAACGTTCGGCGGTGGCGAGGGTACGGCCGTCCGGGCTCAGCAGTGTGCCGTCCAGGGGGCGTTCGCGCCATGGGGAGGTGACGGCGGCCTCGAGGTCGAGGGAGTGGACGGTGCTGTCGTCGCGGTAGCGCAGGACCGGGCGGGCGGGGTCCCAGACCAGGTCGCCGGAGAGGTGCTGGCTGGGCAGGGGGTGCCGGAACACCGGGGTGCCGGGGGCGGACAGCCGCCACACCCTGATCTCCTGGCCGAGCGTGGCCAGGAAGGCCCCGTCCGGGCTGAAGGCGGTGTACTGGGTGCCGGGGTCGTCGATGTCCGCGATCCGGCGATTGGTCCGGAGGTCCCAGACCCGGATCCCGGTCTCCGTGACGGCGGCGAGGCGCCCGTCCGGGGGAGTCTCCGGCACCGTGGCATGTGCCCCGCCCGTACGTCCGGCGGTCCCGCCTCCGAGGACGAGCCCCCCGTCGTAGCCACGGCAGACTCCATGGGCCTGTGCCCAGGAACCCGGTAGGGCGCGGCGACTGTCCGTCTGCCATACCTGCGGTGCCCGTCCGGCGGCACAGACGGCCAGCAACCGGCCGTCCGCGCTGGGAGTCGCGTTCCACGGACCGGTGGCCCTGGTCTCGAAGAGCACGCGGCCGTCCGCGACGGAGCGCAGCCGGACCAGATCGTCGGTCGCGTCGCTCGTGAGGTACGTACGGCCGTCGGCCCCGAAGGCCGTACGGGAGGAACTCGGCAGCGGGCGCGGGGCGCCGGTCCACCGTCTCTCACGGGTGTCCCACAACCGGACACCGGCGTCCGTGGAGACGGCGAGCACCCGTCCGTCCGGACCGACGGCGGTCACTTCCCCGTCCGGCTGCCTTCCCGAGGCGGTGAGGCGGTGCGTGGCGATGTCCCAGGTCCGCCAGGTGCGGCCGTCCGCGCTGAACAGGGTGCGGCCGGAGTCGGTGAGGACGCGCTGAGGCTGGTCTCCGGGCGCGGGGTCGGTGAATACGTCCAGTTCGGGCTGGCTGAGCGAGCCGAGCAGGGCGCGGCGGGTCTCGGGCAGCGCGGAGATCCGCCAAGCGGCGACGCCGAGCAGCATCGCGGTTCGCGGGTCGGTGGTGCGCATCCCGTCGGCGGTCGCGGCGACGCCGCGGGCGGTGGTGTCCGTGCGCTGCCGCTCGGAGTCCCGCCGATCGTGCCAGGCGCTCTGGCCGACGATCAGCGCCACGGCCACGACTGCGCAGAGCGCGGTGACGAGCAGCCGAGCCCCGCGGGTGGTGCGGGTGACGGTCCGGCGTTCCGCTGAGCGGGCCTCGGCCGCGGCGGTGAGGAATGCCTTCTCCGAGGTGGTCAGTGCGCTGTTCAGCCCGTCGGCCCGCTCGTCGTCCGCGAAGATCTCCTGTGCGCGGGCGAGCCTGGCGCCCCGGTACAGGCTCCCGGGGTCACGGCCGGTCTCCAGCCAGGCGCGGGTGTCTCCGGTCAGGCGCCGGTGGTGGCGCAGCCGCTCGCGGTCCTCCTCCAGCCAGTCCCGAAGCCGCGGCCAGCAGGTGATCAGGGCCTCGTGGGCGAGCTGCACACCCGCGTCGTCGACGGTCAACAGCCTGGCCTCGGCCAGCCGTTCGACCACGGACGGCACCGAAGGGTCTGTCCAGTCCTGAAGCTCGGGCCCAAGGAGCGGGCGCCGGGTGTCGGATGTGTTCTCTCCGGGGGCGATGAGCCGTAGCAACAGCTGCCGGGCGGCGCACTTTTGTTCCGCGGACAGCCGCCCGTAGGCCTCCTCGGCGCTCGCCGCGATCGCTCCGGACACTCCGCCGGCCGAGTCGTACGCGCCCTGTGTCAGCAGTCGGCCCCAGCGCCGCCGCCAGGTTTCCAGCAGTGCGTGGGAGAGCATCGGCAGGGCGCCGGGCCGGTCCAGGACCTCTGCCACGATCCGTGCGGTCAGCTCCCGCTCCACCAGGAGTCCGGCGGCCTGCGCCGGTTTGACCACCGTCTCGCGGAGTTCGTCCGCCGTCATCGCGCCGACCAGCAGCCCCGAGCCGCGTAGTGCGTCCGCCAGTCCGCGGTGCTCGGCGCACCGGGCGTAGAAGTCCGCCCGTACCGCGACGATCACCCGCAGCCGGGAGTCCGGCTCGCGCGCGCTGAGGAGCAGGTCGATGAATCGGACCCGCTCCGCACGGTCCCGGCAGAGGGTGAAGACCTCCTCGAACTGGTCCACCACCAACCAGGTCTCCGGCTCGCCAGCCGCCGGGGCCAGCAGCCGTCCATGCGTAGTGGCCGGCTGGGCTCCAGGGGTGACGATCCGCAGCGTCGCCGGGTGATCCAGGTTCTCGATCTCGTCCCGTAGACGGGGGACGAGTCCGGCGCGCAGCAGGGAGGACTTGCCGCTGCCGGACGGGCCGAACACCACGGCGAAGCGGTGCCCGCGCACCAGCTCTCGTACTTCTCCGATCAGCCGGTCCCGGCCGAAGAACAGTTCGTGGTCGTCCGGCCCGAACGGCGCCAGCCCCCGGTACGGTGCCAGACCATCGGCTCCGCGGGCTAGCGCGGTCTCGGCCTCCGCCGCCTTCCACCGTGGCTCCCACTCCGCGGGATCCGCGCCGCAGGCCCGCGCATACGCCTGGACGACGGCTGACGACGGCAGCCGTTCTCCCCCCGCCGCCTGGGACAACGTGGCGGCCGAGAAGTCCACCGCCTGGGCCATGGCCCGGTACGACGGGCTGCCGGCGGCCTTGCGCAGTTCCCGCAGCTCGTGCGCGAGGCGCTGCACGGGACCGGCCGACGGGTCCAGCGGTCTCTCCGGACGCCCCACGGATCCGATCACCCCCTCATGGCTGAAGTCAATGTTCCGGTCCTCGCCAACGTATGGCTCGCGCTGATCCGGCGTCACTTCTCCTACACAGATGTGGCATTGATGACAGAGGTGATGAGCCACCGCGTCGGACAACCCTGCGGATCTCCGCTCGATTGAATGACCTGATGAACGGGGCTGCCATTCAACTCCCGCCTCCTCAGCATCAGTTGTGGCATCGACAGATGTCGTGACGGCACAGACCCGTTCGGAAGGAATCCACATTGCGGACAGCGCGCAGGAACGGCTTGAGGAGTAGGGCGGCGCTCGCGGGCGCCATGGCGGTCGCTCTGGTGAGCCTGACCGGGGGATGGACACCGATGGCGACCGCGGCGGCACCATCGGCTTTGTGGCACGCGGGGATCGGCGCGGACCGCAGCGTCGAGCGGATCACGCTGATCACTGGCGATCGGGTGGCCCTGGACGCGCGGGGCCGGGTGACGAAGGTCGAGCGTGGCACCGGACGCGCTGGCGTGCCGGTCTCCGTGCGGCGCTTCGCCGGGCACACCTACGTCGTCCCGGTCGACGTGGGCCGGCTGCTTGCGGACGGCCGTCTGGACCGGCGGTTGTTTGATGTGACGGGCCTTGCGGCGGCCGGCTACGACGACGCTCACCGGCACGATGTGCCGCTGATCGTGTCGTACACGCGGGATTAGGCGCGGCGCGGCGCGCAGCGGGCGCTGCGGGCTGCCGACGTCGACATACGACGCCAACTGCCCGTCATCGGCGGGGAGTCGATGACCGTGTCCAAGGCGCGGTCGGCGCGGGTGTTCGAGGCGCTGACCGGTCCGCTCACCGGAGGGACGCCGGGCCTGACGACCGCCCCCGGAATCGGGCGGATCTGGCTCGACGCTCGCTGGAAGCCGCAGGCCGCCCTGCACTTGGCAGCCGTCCGGCATTCGACGGCGAAGGCATCGACGGCCGTCCAGCCGCCGGACCCGAAGGGCGGCCCCGTCCAGATCGGGGCGCCCGAGGCATGGAAAGCGGGCTACGACGGCAAGGGCGTCAACGTGGCGGTCCTGGATACCGGAATCGACGCCACCCACCCTGACCTGAAGCACGTCATCGCCGGTACGAAGGACTTCTCCGGCAGCGGCAGCACGGACGACAAGGACGGGCACGGCACGCACGTCGCCTCCACTCTGGCCGGATCCGGGGCCAGGAGCGACGGGAAGTACGTCGGTGTCGCTCCCGGCGTGCGACTGCTGGCGGGCAAGGTGCTGGGCGATGACGGAGGCGGCAGCGACTCCGGGGGTCCTGGCCGGCATGGAGTGGGCGGTACAGCAGCGGGCGAAGATCGTCAGCATGAGCCTGGGCAGCACCGACTTCGCCGGAGCGGACCCCATCGAGCAGGCGGTGAACGACCTGTCGAAGTCCTCGGGCGCCCTGTTCACCATCGCCGCGGGCAACGACGGCCCTGGCGACGCGACCATGGGTTCACCCGGCTCCGCGGAGCAGGCGCTGGCCGTGGCCGCCGTCGATCACGATGACAAGCTCGCCGACTTCTCCAGCCGCGGGCCGACGGCCGACTCCGCCCTGAAGCCCGACATCTCCGCGCCGGGCGTCGACATCACCGCCGCCAAGGCCGCCCACAGCAGTGACGAGGACGAGGCGACCCCGGGCTACGTCACCTACTCCGGCACCTCGATGGCCACCCCGGCGACCGCGGGTGCCGCCGCCATAGTCGCCCAGGAACACCCTGATTGGAACGGGCAGCGCATCAAGGCGGCTCTGCTGGCCTCCGCGAAACCGCTGCCCGGCCAGGGTGCCTACGCGGTGGGAGCGGGACGCGTCGATCTTGCCCGGGCGATCAGGCAGACAGTGACCACCGAGCCGGCCTCCGCCGACCTTGGAGTCCAGCTGTGGCCGCACGGCGACGACCAGCCAGTCCGTCGTACCGTCACCTACCGCAACACCGGCGACCGTCCGGTCACCCTCGACCTTGCTCTCACCGACCGGGTCGCCCCGGGCGGCAGGGCCGTCACCACGGGGGTGTTCACCCTGTCGCCCGCACGGCTGACCGTCCCGGCCGACGGCACCGCCGACGCCACCGTCACCGCCGACACGCGTGCGGACGGGCTCGCTGACGGGCCCTGGTCCGCCGCCGTCACGGCGACCGGCGACGGCCAGTCGGTCCGCACCCCGGTCGGGGTGGTGCGCGAGGCGGAGTCGTACACCCTGACGATCAGGGCCACCGGCCGCGACGGGAAGCCCGCCCCAGACACCGACCTGACCATCGGCGGCCTGGACAGCGGTCGTCTCTACCGCCCGTACGACGCTGGTGACAAGGACCAAGACGGCGTGGTGACGGTCCGGCTGCCCAAGGGGCGCTACACACTGGACGCGCAGATCCTGCCGTCCGCCCAGGGCGGCGCGGTGTCCTGGCTGGTGACCCCGAAGCTGGTCATGGACCGTGACCGCACCCTGACACTGGACGCCCGCACCGCCAAGCCCGTTCACGTCAGGGCCCCCGACGCCGGGGCTCGGTTGCGCGGAGCGCAGATGGCCTTCTCCGCCCGCGGCGCGACCGACTACGCAGGCGCACTCCTCACGGACGACTACACGCATGTCTTCGCGGCCCAGGCGGGTCCCGGCGCCCCGCCGAAGGACTTCATCGTCCAGTTCGGCGGTATCTGGCAGCGCGGGGCCGCCGATCCGCAGTACGACCTGGTCGTCACCCGCAGGGGCACCATGTTCACCGGCCTGGACCGCAGGGTTTCCGCACACGGACTCGCCAAGGTCGTCATGTCCGTCGGCTCCGTCGCCGCGGGCACCCGGGCTACGCCGTACACCCGCTGGGAGGTGCCCGGCTGGGACGCGCTCGCCCTCGCCGTCGGTCCCGTGGAAGGAGCCACCCGGAAGGCGCCCGTCTCCGGGATCCACTACCTGTCCACCGGGGCCGACCTGCGCTGGGAGCTGGACAACTACCTGGACACGGCGACCCACCGGGACCTGGGCTCGTGGCAGACCCAGGTCCGGCGCTACCGGGCCGACCACACCTACCGGGAGACCTTCAACACCGCCGTCTTCGGTCCGTCCTTCGGCAGCGCCGACGGCGCGGGCACCTACGAGGGCAAGGCGTACTGGATCTGCCTGGGGATGTTCGACGACGGCGCCGGGCATGCCGGTTACCCCGAGGCTTCCGAGATCACCGTCCACGCACGGCTTTCCACGGGTGGCACCGTGGTCGCGGACCGCAAGGAGGACTGCTTCAACGGCAGTGGGTTCCCGGACCGTCCCGCCCGCTACCGGCTGGCCGTCGACGCCTCCCGCAGTGCCTCGGTGTACCACGTCGGCACCCGCGTCTCCGTCGTCTGGGACTTCGCCGTCAGGCCCGTCGCCAGTCCCGGATCCGGCACCATGCCCCTGTCCGTCGTCCGGTTCACTCCCCGGCTCGGCCTGGACAGCACGGCCAGGGCGGGCAGCCGGATCACCGTTCCCCTGGTGATCCGGGGCGCGGCCGCCGCCCCCGGCGCGTTGCGCACCCTCACCGTCCAGGTGTCGTACGACGGCGGGCACACCTGGAAGGGCTCAGCAGTCCACACAGCGTCCGACGGCAGGCGGTCCGTGACCCTTACGCAGCCGGCCACACCCGGCACCGTCTCCTTCAAGGCCACCGCGACCGACACCGGGGGCAACCGCGTCACCCAGACGCTGATCGACGCCTACCGCACGGTCAGCTGACCTGACCGCACCGCACGCCGCCGGCCCGTCCGCATCCCCTATCGGGCGGGCCGGCGGTCCCCTTCCCTGCAGCCTCTCGGGGAGAGCCTACTTCAGTGCCATGGGCGTGATCGGGGAGCCGACCGAGCCGGTCACTTTGAGCCCGGGGGCGCAGAAGAGGAACTCCCAGACGCCGTCCTGCTCGCAGTCCGCGGCGAGGCCCTCGAAGTTGAACATCTCGCCGAGGGTCAGGCCCATGTCGCGGATGGTGACCTGGTGGAACGGGATGATCGCGCCCTCGATGGGACACGGGTAGACCTCGCAGGCCCAGTTGTCCAGGGCGAGCGCGGCGACCTCGCGTTCGTACAGCCACCGGCAGGTGTCGAGGCCGGGACCGGGCTCGTCCCCCATGAAGTGCTCCCGGTCGCCCTCCAGGAACCACTTGTACGATCCGGTGCGGATGCACAGGATGTCACCGGATTCCACGCGTACGCCCTGGCGCTCCTCTGCCGCCGAGAGGTCCGCCGCGGTGATCTCGTACGAGTCCGGGAGCCGGTCGACGCCCTTGAGCGCGGCGATGTCGAGCAGCACACCGCGGGAGATCAGGTGCTCCACCGCCTTCGCGAAGGAGTTCTTGGCGGCGCCCACGAAGCTGTTCACCGCGGCGGCGGGCACGTTGTTGTAGAAGAGCCCGCCGTATCCGACGTGGGCGAGGCTGTCCCACTGAGTGGCTGCCTGCAGCCCGAGTACGACCATGTCGTCGGCGGAGATCATGCCGTCCGGGCAGGCGGCGGTGTCCGAGGGCAGCAACGTCATCACGTGCTGGGGGTTGGTGCGGAACCCGCCGGGCCCGAACGGGCCGTCCTTGTCGAACGGCATCCCGAGGTCGAAGTTCTTGCCGGTTCTGACCAGTTGAGCCGCGGCGACGCGCTTCTCAGGCGTGACGAAGTTCAGCGTCCCGATCTCGTCGTCGTCACCCCAGCGCCCCCAGTTGCTCAGTTCCTTGCCGAGTTCGTGGTGCGGCCATGTCCTGCTGTCGGTCATTTTTCTTCTCCTGTGCCTAGACCGTTGCCCCGCCGTCCACCGGGATCACGGTGCCTGTCATGTACTTCGACGCGTCCGAGGCGAGAAACAGGGCGACGGTCGCGATGTCCTCCGGCTGTCCCACCCGGCCGAGCGGGATGGTGGTGGCGATGGCCGACAACGAGGCGTCGACGGCGCCCTCCTGGAAGGCCGCCCGCATTCCGGCCGTGTCCGTGCCACCGGGACAGATCGCGTTGGCGCGGATTCCCTCGGGTGCGAGAAGGAGGGAGAGCGACTTCATGAACTGGATGACGGCGCCCTTGGTCGCCGCATAGACCGGAAGCCCGGCGACGCCCCGCACTCCTGCCGTGGAAGCGGTGAAGATGACCGAAGCGGCGTCCGACCTGCGCAGCAGGGGCAGGAACTGCTGGGTCAGATAAGCCGGCACCCAGGCGTTGAGCGTCATGCACTCGTTCCAGCTCGCGGCGTCGAATTCGAGTTCGCGGGGGCCGGTGATGCCGGCGTGATTGTGCAGTACGTCGATGACGTCGTGCTGCGACCTGACCGTGTCGAGGAACCGGTCCAGCTCCGTCTGGTCGCGCAGATCGACCCCGTGTGCCTCGGCGGAGCCCCCTCCTGCCACGATCTCGGCGGCGACCTCCTCGGCACCCGCCGTGTTCAGGTCCACGAGGATGACGTGCGCGCCCTCGGCCGCGAACAGCCGGGCCCCGGCCCGGCCCATGCCCGAAGCGGCGGCAGTGATCAGCGCGGTCTTGCCCTTGAGGAGGGCGCGGTCGTTGATATGCGTTCCGTTCACAGATGCTCTCGTTTCTCGGAAATTCCTGACGACCCGAACCGAAGCGGGGGCTTACTCCCCTCTGGGATCCCCCGGTACCAGCGCGTCGGCGAAGCCCCAGGGCACGCCGAGGCTCGTCGCCGGATCGGTCACGATGACGTGGTCCGTGCGGGTTCGAATTCCGATGCCTTCGGCCTTGAGGTGACGTTCGACGCGTCCGAGATCGGCGACCTTGAAGGTGATCGCGTGGTAGGTGTCCTTGGGAGCGTTCGACGACCAGTCGTCGTGCGCCGCGGTGCCTGTGTCGGGCACGGCGAACTCGTAGACCGCATCCGCGAGATGCACGTAGGTACTCGTCGTCGCGATGGTCTCGTTGCGTCCGTGGTGGACGACCTTGCCGCCTAGGACGTCCACGAACAGCCGGAGTTGGCGTTCCGGGGCGTCGGTGAGCACGGTGTGGTGGGAGCACCGTTCGATACCGAGGGGGTCCTGGTCCGACACCGCCGGGAGCACCCAGTCCGGCTTGATCCGCGGATCCAGCGGAAAGGGAATCCGGGGCAGGAACTCGTAGCGCAGACCGGCGTCTTCGGGCACGGTGAAGAACAACGGCATCCCGCCGGCGGTGGGCGGATCGTCGCCCTCGGCGACCTTGTCGTTCTGGCCGATCAGCCGGAAACCGTGGTGCTTCAGCGCACGGTAGAGTTCCGCGACCTCGTCGACGTACCACCCGAATCCCTTCAGGTGCGGCCTGTCGACCGTCGGATAGCGCTGCACGCCGTCGACGATGTAGAGCTTGGGGTCGATGGTGTCGAACAGCACGTCGTTGATCGAGGTGAACGTGGAGTAGTCCATGCGCCTCCCCGGTGGCGGTGTGGCGCCGCCCAGCGTGGCCGACAGATTTGTGCTGGGGCGTCCGAACACCCGCTGGAACCAGCGTTCGGCCTCACCGAGATCCGATACGTGGTGGCTCGGGTGATACATCATCGTCACCCGGAATCCGGTCCCGACGGCCGAGGGATTCACGGGCTTGTTTTCGGCTTCAGACACAGATGTCTCCTGCCTGGGGGCTCACAGCTCTCACAACCGGCTGTGACCCGGAAGGGGTTGTGTTCTCTCGCCGGACTGCTCATGCCGGCCCGGCGTCGGACAGTACCGGGCGCCGAGCGGCGGCAGCGCCTGGTTGAAGCGGCTCAATCCCTGGAATCATAGATCGACCGATCGGACTAATCAATGGTCCGGTGAGAGTAGGGGATTCACGGGCGGGGTCCAGTGGCCGGCCCTACGGGTGTCCGGCCGGCCGTGCCGGGTGCGCATCGTCGGCCGGTGCGTCGCTCACCTGTCCGAACGGCGCCGACAGCCACGACGGTCACGGCAGCGGCATCTTGCCGTTCGGCGGCCGCATGTGCTCGATGTACGCGTCCAGGTCTGCGCCGCGCAGACGGCGCAGTTCGTGTGCCTCCAGCGGGCCCCGCCCGCACTGCCCCCGCCGTTCCCGTCGCGCCGGGCTTTCCACGGATCACGGATCCTCGCGGACCGGCCTTGACCCCCTTGGCTAATGAGAGTAGCTTTTTGGCTATTGGAATTAGCTGCGGAGGTCGGCATGACTGAGTTCCTGAACGTGGAAGGCGGCACCCTCGCCTACGAGGTGACCGGCTCCGGGCCGCTGATGGTGCTGGCGCACGGGATCGGCCAGAGCCGCGACGCCTATCGGTTCATGGTCCCGGAGCTGGTGGCCGCCGGTTACCGGGTCGTGTCCGTGGACCTGCGAGGCAGCGGCGAATCGACCGCGACGTGGCCGTCCTACACCCGTACCGACATCGCCGGCGACCTGATCGCGCTGATCGAGCACCTCGGCGGTCCCGCGGTGCTGGTCGGCCACTCCATCTCCGGCGGTGCCGCGACGATCGCCGCGGCCAAGGCGCCGGCTCTGGTGAGTGCCGTCGTCGAACTGGCGCCGTTCACCCGCAAGGTGGAGTACTCGCTGAGTGCGCTGGGCGTGTCCCGCTACCGTAAGGGCGCGGCGGCGATCTCGGCCGTCGCGGTGCTCGGCAGCCACAAGCAGTGGCTCAGGTACCTGGAGATCGCGACCCCGGAGCCGCGCCCGGCGGACTGGGCCGCGAGCCTGGAGCGCACCGACGCGATGCTGCACGAGCCGGGCCGCATGAAGGCCCTGCAGAAGCAGATGAACAGCGCCGCCGACGCCGGTGCCCAACTCGGCAACGTGCACTGCCCGGTTCTGGTCGTCATGGGCACCCTCGATCCCGACTGGGGTGACCCGAAGGCCGAGGGCGAGGCCATCGTGGCCGCGCTGCCGCAGGGCGTCGGCCGCCTCGAGATGCTCCCGGGGGCGGGGCACTACCCGCAGGTCCAGTTCCCGTCGGCAGTGGTCGGCCTGGTGCGTTCGTTCCTGGAGACGGCCCGTGCCTAGGGCCGGACTCGACCGGGCCACGGTCATCGCGGCCGCGTCGGAACTCGCCGACGAGGTCGGCTTCGCTGGCCTGACCATGGGCCTGCTTGCCGAGCGGGTCGGGGTGCGGACACCGTCGCTGTATAAGCACATCGATTCGCTGGACGCCCTCCAGCGGGGCGTCGGCCTCCAGGCCGTCCGCGACATCGGCGCCGTCCTGACCCGGGCCGCCGTCGGCCGGTCCGGTCCGGACGCGGTCCGCGCGATCGCCGAGGCGTACCGGAAGTGGGCCCTTGACCACCCGGGCCGGTACGCCGCCAGTGTTCGCGCCCCGCGTGCCGAGGACGAGGAATACCAGGCCGTGGCCCACGAAGCGGTGCAGATCCTGTTCGACGCGGTTGCCGGCTTCGGGCTGACCGACGAGCGGGCCATCGACGCGGTCCGGGCCCTGCGCACCGTCATCCACGGCTTCGTCGGCCTCGAGAGCGACGATGCCTTCCAGATGGGGCGCGACCCCGCCGACAGCTACCGGTTCGTCGTCGACACGCTCATCAACGGCATGCGGGCCGAGGCCGCCATCGGCGGGGGCGCCGCCCCCGCGCCGCTCCAGGGCGGGGAGGAATCATGACCCAGGCCGCCGGCTCCCCGAACCGCGTCAACGCCGCCTCCGGGCTGCGGTTCCTGACCGAACTGATCGGCTGGACGGCCACCGCGTGGGCGCTGCACCGGGTCGACTGGGCGGTCGCGGCCGCCGCGCTCGTCGTGCTGATCGGACTGCCGGCCGTCGTCGGAACACCCGGCGACCGCCCCTTCGACCCGCCGGTGGCGATCCCCGGCGCGGCGATGCTCCTGCTCGTGCTCCTCGAAGTGGCCGCCGCAGCGGTGGCGCCGTGGTTCGCGTGGCCCACGTGGGCGGCGGTCGCCGCTACCGCGCTGGCCGTGGCGTCGGTCGTGCTCGAACAGCCGCGCTGGCGTTGGCTGTTGCGCCACTAGAGGGCCGCGCTGACGGCTCGCCAGGACTTGAGCCGGGGCTCCGGAACGACCGCCGACCGAGCTTCGCGGTTCTGAGCGGGACCGTACAAGCGCGTTCACGGCCGACCACTGCGCGGTGGCTGTACGGCACCCGCACCGCGACCGGATCCGCGCGGGGCGCGGGTTGTGGAGGGTTGTGACCGGTCGGTCCGGGGGAGACCGTCCTGTCGGGAACCGGGAGTGGAAAGCTGGACGTCCGGGTCCGTAGTGCGGTAATGAGATCCACGGGGGAAACGGGGATGACAGTGCAGCAACCGGGTGGCGGTGCCGGGGTTCCGGGTTCGGAGTACGCGACCGTCCAGCTGCCGGGCGGGGAGGAGCCGACGGCCGTCCTGCCGGCCACCATCGGCCCGTACGTCGTGATGCGGGAACTCGGCGGCGGCGGGATGGGGGTGGTGTCGCTGTGCCGGATGACGTCGGGCCGGCTGGTGGCGGTCAAGCGAGTGCGCGAGGAGTACGCGGACGACCCGGCCTTCCGCAGCCGGTTCCGGCGGGAGGTGGCCGCGGCCCGGCGGGTGAGCGGGGTGTACACGGTGCCGGTGGTGGACGCCGACACCGAGGGGCCGCGGCCCTGGATCGCGACCTCCTACGTGCCGGCTCCCACCCTCGACCAGGCCGTCCGGCTGTGCGGAAGCTTTCAGGAGCAGGCGTTACGGGCCCTGGGCACGGCGCTCGCCGAGGCGCTCCAGGTCATCCATGCCGCCGGCGTGGTGCACCGCGACATCAAACCGGGCAACGTACTGGTCTCCCCGGACGGCCCCCTGGTGATCGACTTCGGCATCAGCAGGGCACTGGAGTCGGGCGAGACCCGGTTGACCGGCACCGGAACCGCGATCGGTTCCCCCGCCTTCATGGCGCCCGAGCAGATCGCCTCCTCGCATGACGCGGGCCCGGAGGCGGACGTCTTCGCACTGGCCGGTCTGCTGGTGTACGCGGCCTGCGGGGAGGGGCCGTTCGGGCCGGGAGACGAGAGCTCGCTGCACCGGATCATGACCGCCGAGCACGATCTGCACGGCGTACCGCGCACGTTGCACGCACTACTGACGCGCTGCCTGGACAAGTCGCCGTCACGGCGGCCGGGTCTGGAGGAGGTCCTGGCCGGGCTCGCGCCGGCCGACCCCCGCCATCTGCACCTCCCGGCGCTGCGCGAGGAGTGGACACGCAGATCCCAGGAGGCCGAGCTCCTGGCGGTGGCGCCACCGCCGCCCGCGAGACCGCCCGGTGACACGGCCGACACGGCCGTCGCGAACCCCGGCCGCCGCAAGCTGCTCATCGGTTCGCTCGCCGCGCTGGGTGTCGTGGCAGCGGGTTCGGGACTGGCGGCGTACCTCGCGGGCCGCTCCGACGGCACCCCGAAGGCCAAGGGGGCCGGGAAACCGCTGGGCAGCGACGTACGCACGGTCAAGCTGACCGACCCGCCGAAGCCGCTGTGGGCACAAGCACCGCCGCTCACGATCACCACGCCCAGGCTGTACAGCTACGGGCAGACCCTGCTGCTGTACGAAGGCGGCTACGCCGCCGCAGCGTTCGCCGCCGCCGACGGCGCCGTCCGCTGGCAGCACGGCTCGCTCCAGTCACAGGGCGGGACCGCCCGGGGAAACGATCCCATCGGGGTGGGCGGATGGGTCCTCGGCCCGGTGGAGGGCGGCATCCTCGTCTCCGCCATGAGCACCGCCCTCGGCTCCGCCGGCAAGTACTACGTCTCGATCGTCGGCCCGGCCACCGCACGGGTGAAGTCGAAGGCCGCCCTGGGCGCCTCCGAGTACCTGGTCTCGATCCTCGCGACACACGGGAGCAATGCGTACTGCCTCTCCCAGGCACTGTCGGGCGGCTTCGACCTGGCCTCGCCGAGCGCGACGCCGGACTACAACTACGCGCAGCACGTCATCGCCGTGGACGTGAAGACCGGACGCATCCTGTGGCGGCAGCCCCTCACCACCACCTCCCTGTACGGCGTGCGCTACGCCGCCGACGGCTACGGCTTCTACTACACCGAGGACACGGACACGGGTCTGACCATCCACGCGCTGGACGCGGCGAGCGGCAGGTCCCGGTGGTCCGTGAAGGTGCCCGCCGACCCGGACAGCGACCTCCCGGCGTACATGCAGTCCGCCGGCGGACAGCTCACCTCCGCGCTCACCGCGGCCGGTGACCTGCTGCTCACGGTGAACGTCAAGGGCGGGCTCGCGGCGTACGACGCGAAGACCGGGACCCGGCGCTGGTCGGTTCCGATGACCGCGGCCACGCAGCCCTCCGTCGTCGGGGACCTGGTGCTCACCAACGATCTCACCCAGGTCCACGCCGTCGAACTCCGTACCGGGAAAGTGCGCTGGAGCATCACCAGTCCGCTGACGCTGTCACCCGGGCTGGAGTTCGGCCCCACCCTGGCCGCCTCCGCGGACGTCACCGCGGTGCTGTTCACGCCCCTGTCGTACACCGCGACGAGCGGCGCCGGCTCGGACGGTCCGGCCGGGGCGCTGGTCCTGCGCACCTCGGACGGCAAGGAGTTGTGGGCGCTGCAGGAGAAGGCCGGGTCCGCGTCGTCCTCCGCTTCGTCCTCCGGGTCGTCCGGTATCGGCAGCGCGATCGCCAAGGGGGTCGACATCTGGGCCGTAGCGGTGCGGGAGGACATGGTGTTCCTCGCCGGCGGCGGTCTGGTCCGGGTCTACGGAGCGGCGGCCGGAGCGTGACCGCACCGCCCGAGGCGGACACCGGACTCCCGTCCACGGTAGGCCCGTTCAAGGTGCTGCGGCTGCTCGGCTCGGGCGGCATGGGACGGGTGTACCTCGCGGCGACCCGGGCCGGACGGCCGGTGGCCGTCAAGGTCGTACGGGACAGCTACGTCCAGGATCCGCGCTTCCGCGAGCGGTTCAGGGTCGAGGCCGAGGCGGCGCTGAAGGTCAGCGGCGCGTTCACCGCGCCGGTGCTGGCCGCCGACCCGGACAGCCCCCAGCCCTGGCTGGCGACCGCTTATCTGCCCGCGCCGTCCCTGACCGAGGCGGTGAGCACCCATGGGCCGATGCCGGAGGAGACGGTCCGCAGGTTGGCCGCCGGACTCGCGGAGGCACTGGCCGCCATCCACGCGGCCGGGCTGGTGCACCGCGATCTGAAGCCGTCCAACATCCTGCTGACCGAGGACGGCCCCAGGGTCATCGACTTCGGGATCGCCCGCGCGGTGGACGGCGAGCGGCTCACCGAGACCGGTCAGGTCCTGGGCACCGCGGGCTATGTGCCGCCCGAGCAGATCGCCGGGCGAACCCCCACGGCGGCGGGCGACGTCTTCTCCCTCGGCGCCACCCTGGTCTTCGCCGCCTGCGGCCGGGGAGCCTTCGGGGCGAGCGGGCTGCACATCCTCCTCTACCGGACCGCCTACGAGGAACCCGACCTGTCCGCCGTTCCCGCGGGGCTGCGCCCGGCGCTTGCCGCCTGCCTTGCGAAGGACCCGCGGCAGCGACCCCAAGTGGCGGATCTGGCACGGCTGTTCGGCGCCCCGCACCTGCCCGGTGCGGGCTGGCTCCCGCAGGACGTGGAGCGGGAGGTGCGGTACCGCGAGGAGAAAGTGCGCACGGACCTGGCCACCCATGGTGCGGGCCCACGGTGGGGGCGGCGCCGCGTGCTCACCACGGCAGGCGGCACACTGGCGGCGGCGCTGGCCGGGGGCTGGTATCTGGCGCGCGAGGGCTCGGGCGACACCCCCGCGGCACCCAGGCAGCTGTGGAGCAAGGCGCTCCCCGACGGTTTCACCCAGGTGCGGAAGACGGCCGGGGGCCGGCTCCTCGCCACCGGCAAGGACGGCGCCGGCGCGGCCGTGCTCGCCCCGGACACCGGCAAGGCGGCCTGGCAGAGCGCGCCGTACGGGAACGCGGGCACCGCGACGGCCGGTGACACCGTGTACGTCATCGAGATCGACGGGGCCCTGCACGCACGCGAGTTGACGACCGGCAAGGAGCGCTGGCACTTCGCCCCGCCCGGAGACACCCAGCCCGACGCCGGCGATCTCACCGCCTACCCCGGTACGCGGGGCTGGGTGTACGTCACCTCCGAGCAGACCGGCCGCCTGTACGCCCTCGACTCCTCCGGCAAGGTCCGCTGGCAGCACGCGGCGGCGCGCACCGTCGTCCATCCGCTGGGCGACGTCCTGCTGTGCGTGGCACGGGAGCCGGGAGGCACGGAGAGCACCCGCACCGTCCGCGCACTGCACGCCCGCACCGGTGACCAGGTGTGGAAATACACCCCCGCCGTCTACGGTCTCGGCGTGAACCCCGGCCCCCGCCTGGCGCTCACCCTGCGCGCGGACACGGCCCGGCTGGTCGGCCTGCGCGTGTCCGACGGCCGGGCGCTCTGGACGGTCCCCACGGGCCTGGACCCGGGCGAGGCCATCCAGAACGTCTCTCTCACCGCGACCGCCCGGCTCGGCCCCGACGGTCGCACCGCGCTCTTCCAGAACAGCCTCGCGAGCGGTTCCTTCGCCGCCCTCGACACCTCCGACGGCAGCACCCGATGGCGGCAGAGCCCCAAGGACCGGCAGCAGCTCGTCCCCCTGGGCTCGACCCTCTTCACCGTTCCCGAGCCCCCGGCCGGCACCGACATCACCGCCGCCCACGGCCCGCTCACCTCCTACGACCTCACCTCCGGCACCCGCCACTGGCAGACCGCCGACCTCGGCAAGGCCCTGTACGCCGTCCTGGGCACGTTCTCGGGACTCGTCCTCGTCGGCCTCAACGGCGGTTCCGCTCCGGGTGTGTACGGCTACGCACTCGACGACGGCAAGCGGGTCTGGAAGCTCCCCTACACCGTGGACACGCTGTCGCAGCCGTGGAGCGCGGTGACGTCCGGCAGCCGACTGTGGGTGGCGAGCGAGAGCGAGGTCATGGGGTTCACAGCGGGCTGACCCCGCAATCCGGATCCGTTGTACGCCAGGGGACTGGGGGAAACCGCACCCTGCCCGGCCCCCTGCCCCTACCGCTATTCCTTGACGGCCCCGGCGTTGGCGTCCTGTACGAAGTAGCGCTGGAAGCAGAAGAAGAGGGCTGCGACGGGCAGGGTGGACAGCAGGGCAGCCGCCAGTTTCAGGGGGTACTGCTTGCCGCCGCCGAGGCCGCCGGAGACGAGCCGGGCGAGGCCGGTGGTGAGGGTCTCGTACTGGCTGGACTGGGTGGCCACGAGGAAGTGGGTGAACTCGTTCCACGAGCCTTGGAACGAGAGGATCGTGAGGGTGATCAGGGCGGGTCGGGCCATCGGCAGGACCACCGACCAGAAGACGCGGAAGACGCCCGCGCCGTCGACGCGTGCCGCCTCCTCCACCTCGCGGGGGACCGACTCGAAGAACTGCTTCATGATGAAGATGCCCGCCGCGTCCACCAGCAGCGGCAGGATCATGCCGGTGTAGGTGTCGAACAGCCCGAAGGTGTTGAGTACCAGGAAGCGCGGGATCAGCAGGGCGACGCCGGGCACCGCCATGACGGCGAGGACGAAGCCGAACAGCAGGGTGCGGCCGGGGAAGCGCAGGCGGGCGAGGGCATAACCGGCCATCGAGTCGAACAGCACGCGTCCGACGGTGACGACGACGGTGATGAACGCCGAGTTGCCCAGCCAGCGCAGGAAAGGCACGCCGTCGCCGGCCCGGCTGAGGCCGAACAGCCGCTGGTAGGCCGCGGTGGTGGGGGTGGTGGGGATCAGGCCGAGGGGGTGCGCGGCCGCGTCGGGGTCGGTCTTGAACCCGGTCACCAGTTGGATCACGAACGGCATGAGGTACAGCAGCCCGATCGCGGCCACCGCGGTGTATCCGAGGACCCGCAGCGGCACCGGGAAGCGGCCGAGCACGGGAACCCCTTGCGACCGGACAGACGGCACGGACCTGTCGGTCGCGGACTTTGAGGTCATCGTTTCCTCCCGGGGCGGACGGCACGCTCGCGCAGCGCGTACCGCTGCAGGCCGGTCATGGTGAGGATCAGCGCGAGCAGGAGGAACGCGATGGCCGCGCCCTGCCCGAAGTCGGCGTCGCCGAAAGCGGTCGAGTAGGACAGGAAGGCGGGGGTGAGGGTGGTGTTGCCGGGGGCACCCTGACTCATGACGTAGACCTGGTCGAAGACCTGCCAGGTGCTGATCGTGCCCAGGGCGAGGACGAGGAAGAGGACGGGCCGCAGCGCGGGCAGTGTGACGTGGCGCAGCATCTGGAAGCGGTTCACGCCCTCGATGGCGGCCGATTCCTCCAGCTCCCGGGGGATGCCCTGAAGGGCGGCGAGGAAGATCAGCATGAAGGTGCCGGAGGTCGTCCACACGGCGAGCATGATGATCGTGCACATGGCGACGGACGGTCCGGACAGCCACTCGAACCAGGACAGTCCCATGAAGGAGTGGTCGGCGAGGGCGCCCGAGGGGTGGCCGGCGTCGACCATGCCCAGGCCGCCGAGTAGGAGGGAGAGGACCCCGCGCGGGTCGTTGAACCAGTTCGGGCCCTTCACCCCCAGCCAGGACAGCAGGGTGTTGACGGCGCCGCTGCCCTGGAACAGGAAGAGGAAGATGGTGGAGACCGCGATCGAGCTGGTCACGGAAGGGAAGAAGAACGCGGTGCGCAGGGCGCCGCGACCGCGCAGCATCCGCTGGTTGACGATGAGCGCCAGTGCCAGCGCGAGGACGGTCTGCAACGGAACGGTCAGCAGCACGTAGTAGAAGTTGTTGCGCAGCGAGGTCGCGAAGAGGGTGCGGTCGAGGCCGTCCTGGGTGAGCAGGGCCCGGTAGTTGTCGAGCCCGACGAACTTCGCCTGCCCGCTGAAGGGGTTGGACTGGCCGTCCCAGTGCAGCAGGCTCACCCACAGCGCCATCAGGGTCGGCAGCACCAGGAAGAGACCGAGGACGACGACCATGGGGCTGACGAACAGCCAGCCCCAGGCTCCTTCGGCGCGGCGCCCCACGCGCGGGGCGGGCTTGGCGTGGGGCGCCGCGGCCGGGCCGGGCCCGCCGGGCGCGTCAGGTGCGCCCGGCGAGTCGGCCGTCTGGGAGCTACCGTCTGCCACCGCGGATGTGGTGTCACGGGGGGACATGGCGGCTCATTCGCCCTTCGTGAGGGCCTGTTCGCCGTTGCTCTGCAGGTCGGCGAGGATCTTCTTCGGGTCGGCGGTGTTCAGTGCCGCGAGGTCGGTGTTGAACTGGGTGAGGACCTTGTCGAAGCCGGCTATGGTGACCGGCCCCTGCGCATAGGCGCTGGCGTCGACCCACGCCTTGGCGGAAGGATTCTGCTTCGCGTACTCGGCCTGCGCGCTGGTACGAGAGGGCATCACGCCGAAGGCGGCGGCGTTCTTCACCTGCTGCGCGCTGGAGGTCAGGTACTTGACCAGGTCCACGGCGGCGGCCTGGTGGGCGCTCTCCTCGGCCACACCCCAGCACTGGCTGAAGGCGAGCGTGCCCTTGCCGGTCGGCCCCGCGGGCAGTGGGACCACCGTGTACTTCACGCTCGGGTAGTCGGCCTTCATGCCGCCGGTGAGCCAGTTGCCCTCGATGGTCATCGCGGCCTTGCCGGTGCCGAGGGCCTCGCCGCCCCAGTTGGCGTCGACCTGGTTGGCGTACTTCATGACGCCGGACTTCAGCAGCGACTGCACGTACGTGAGCGCTTCGGCGTTCTGCGTGCTGTCGGCGGTCATCTTCGTCTGGCCGGCGTCGGTGATCCAGCCGCCGGCCTGCTTCATGAAGACGCCGAGCCGTGCCCATTCGCCGTTGGTGACCAGCCCGGTGACCTTGCCCCCGGTCAGCTTCGCGGCGACCGTCTTCAGCTGGGCCCAGGTGGTCGGGTAGTCCTTGTCGGTCAGCCCGGCCTTCTTCCACAGGTCCGTGTTGATCGCGAGGGCGAGGGTGGAGGTGTCCTTCGGCAGGCACATCAGCTTGCCGTCGTAGGTGAAGGAGGTGCGCAGCTGCTGGGAGAAGTCGCTCGCGTCCTCGACCTGGTCGCCGTAGGCGTAGAGGGAGCCGCCCTTGGCGTAGTTGGCGAACTGGTCGGAGTTGACGTAGAAGGCGTCCGGCGGCTTGTGCCCGGCGAAGGACTGGGCGAGCTGTTGGTTGATGTCCTTGGCGACGTCCACGGTCACCGTGGTGCCGGACTCCTTCGCGTAAGCCGCCGCCGCGTCCTTGACGGCCTTGGTCTCCGCGTCGCCCGAGCTGGCGATCAGCACGGTCAGGTGCTGCTTGGAGCTGGAGTCCTGCTCTGTCTTCGTGCTGCTGCCGAAGCCCGACGAGCAGCCTGTGGCGACCATCAGCGTCGCGCAGGTGGCGAGGGCCGCGGCGGCCGTTCGGTTGACCATGGAAATCCTCCGAGGGTTACGGGTGTGACGTGCGGCTCCACCCGGCCCGGCGGGGACGCCGGGCCGGGGCGGGGGAGGAGGAGAAGGAGAGGAAAGGGAGAAAGGGCTCTTTCGAGGGGCTTTTCGAGGGACCCTTCGCAGGCAGGGCCCTGCGGAGAGAGGCGGAGAGCCCGCCGGTCCCTGTTCGGCTCGGCCGCTGTGGTGACGGCTGCCCGGCGGCGGCACCCCGGGCGGAGACATCCCCGGCGGGACCGAGGCGCCCGCAATCGGCCTGGGACGCGGCTACTTGACTAAGGCGATCTCCGGAGCGCCGCCGCCCGGCCCGCAGACGCTGTCGCGCACGACCAGTGACGGCTCAAGCAGCAGGCGCTCCGGCTCCGCGCCGGGGGCGGCGATCCGCGCCAGCAGCAGTCGTACGCACTCCCGGCCGACCTCTTCCAGCGGCTGTGCGACGGAGGCCAGGGCGGGGGAAAGGATCTCGGCGGTCGGCGAGTCGTCGAAGCCGACGACGGCGACGTCCCGGCCGGGGGCGGCACCGCGCTCACGCAGTGTCTGGTAGCAGCCGAGCGCCAGCATGTCACTGGCCGCGATCACGGCGGTCGCGCCCGCGTCCAGGAGCGGTTTCACCGCGGTGCGGGCCGCGTCGATGTCGTTCACGCTCTGCGCCCGTCGCCCACGCACCGGCAGCCCGTGCCGGCGCATGGCACGCTGCCAGCCCTCGGCGCGGTCGTCGCCGGTGGCGGACGAGCCGCGTTCCCAGCCCAGGAAGGCGATCTGACGGTGCCCGAGGGAGACCAGGTGCTCGACCGCGGCGTCCGTGCCCGAGGCGCCGTCGACGTCGACCCAGTCGCCGATCTGCCGCCCCGACCACATCCGCCCGAAGCCGACGAACGGCACGCCGCGCTTGGCGAGCCACGCCTGGCGCGGGTCACCGTGCCCGGTGCCGCTGAGGACGAAGCCGTCGACCTCGTGCTGGTCGAGCAACGCCTCGTACCCCTCCAGGCTCGGACCGCCCGACGGGGCGGCGAACAGCAGGATCCGATAGCCGGCCTCGTCGGCGGCCTGCGACAAGGCGTGCAGGAACCGGTCCAGGACCGCCGAGCTGGCAGGGGCGGGCTGGATGGCGTAGCCGATCAGCCTGCTGGAACGAGTGCGCAGCGTCTGCGCCGCACGGCTGGGGCGGTAGCCCATCTCGTCGATCACACGGCGGACCCGCTCCAGCGTCTCGGGCCGCAGCAGGTCCGGCGAGTTGATCGCGTTCGACACGGTCTGCGCGGAGACCCCGGCCCGGCGGGCGACCATCGCAAGGGTCACCGGGCCACCCTTGGTCGAGGAGTTGTTACTGGAGCGGGACATGCGGCTCTCCGACTTGCCGAAGCAATGCAGACAATATTTTAGCGTTCCAAAAGTCGTTGTGTTCGCTCTGAAGACTGGCTTAGTGTCATTTGAACGATCCAACGCTGAGAGGTTCTACTTCCTTGGACACCACTGTCAAGCCCCAGGACACCAACGGCCCGGTCACGGCAACCCCCTTGGCGACCGGCGGCCTGCAGCCGTTCCTGCATGACGCGGTGGTCACCCTGCATGCGCCCAGCCTCGTGATCTCGCGGGAGAACGGGCAGCTCAGCGGGGCCGCGTACGGCTTCTACCACGGCGACCGCAGGGCGCTGTCCCGACTGACCGTCACCGCCGAGGGCATCGCCCTCGCCCCGGTGCGGGGCGGGCTGCGAGGCGCGGACGGCGCCGACTTCCGGGCGGTTCTGCGCGGGCTCGGCGAGGTGACGCCGGACCCGGCCGTCGCCCTGCACCGCCGCCGCACCGTGGGCGACGGCCGCCTTGAGGAGGTCTTCGAGGTCACCAACGCGGGCGTCGAGCACGTCCGCTTCCGGCTGACGGTGCATGCCGGTACGGACCTCGCCACCATGGAGCAGGTCAAGTCCGGGCAGGCGGCCGGGGAGGTGCCGCCGCACGCCGCGGACGGGGACGCCATCGGCCTCGCCTGGTCCGCGGACGACTTCGCCGTACGCGTGTCGGCCGCGCCCGCGCCGGACGCGCTTCAGGTGCCGACCGGGGAACTGTCGTACGACATCGATCTGGAGCCGGGTACGTCGTGGAGCATGACGCTGACCTGTACGGCGGTGTACACGGACGGCGACCAGTTCCCGGCTCCGCCCGCGGACCGACTGCCCTGGTCCCTTCCCACGTCGCGCGGCACGGACCGCCGCCTCGACCGGTGGCTGGAACAGTCCCTCGCCGACCTGGACCGGCTGCGCCTGACGGACCGCCAGTCGCCCGACCCGGACCGTCCGGACCAGTTCCTGGCCGCCGGCGCCCCCTGGTTCCTCACCCTGTTCGGCCGCGACGCGCTCTGGGCCGCCCGCATGCTCCTCCCGCTCGGCACCGACCTCGCCGCCGGAACCCTCCGCACCCTCGCCCGCCGTCAGGGCGCCGTCACCGACCCTGCCACGGAGGAACAGCCCGGCAAGATCCTCCACGAGGTGCGCCGTGCCACTCACCGGTTCACGGACCGTCTCTCCCTGCCGCCGGTGTACTACGGCACGGTCGACGCCACCCCGCTGTGGATCACGCTGCTCCACGACGCCTGGCGCTGGGGCATGTCCCCGGCCGAGGTCGAGGAACTCCTGCCGCACGCCGAGGCGGCCCTCGTCTGGATGCGCGAGGCGGCATCCGCCGACGGCTTCCTCAAGTACATCGACCAGACCGGCCACGGCCTGTCGAACCAGGGCTGGAAGGACTCCGAGGACTCCATCCGCTACAGCGACGGCCGCCGGGCCCACGCGCCGATCGCCCTGTGCGAGGTCCAGGCGTACGCCTATGAGGCCGCTCGGGCCGGAGCCGCCCTGCTGCGCGCGTTCGGACGGCCGGGCGCTGACGCCTGGGAGAACTGGGCGGACGAACTCGCCGCCCGCTTCCGTGAACACTTCTGGGTACAGGACGAGAAGGGCCCGTTCCCGGCGGTCGCGCTGGACGGCGACGGCAAGCCGGTCGACTCCGTCACCTCCGGCTTCGGACACCTCCTCGGCACCGGCCTGCTCAACGCGGAGGAGAGCGCGTTGCTGGCTGCCCGCCTCACCGGCCCGGACCTCGACGCGGGACATGGCCTGCGCACACTGAGCAGCGACGCGGTGGGCTACAACCCCTTCGGCTACCACGTCGGATCGATCTGGCCTCACGACACCGCGATCGCCGTCCACGGCCTGGTCAGGGCGGGCTTCCCGGACGCTGCCGCGTCCCTGGCGGACGGCCTGCTCGCGGCGTCGGCGGAATTCGAGGCCCGGCTGCCCGAACTCTTCGCCGGCCACGGCACCGAGGCGGGACCCGGCCCCGCCCCCTATCCGGCGTCCTGCCGCCCCCAGGCATGGGCTGCCGCCGCCTCGGTGCACGTGCTCCGGGCGGCCCTGGGCCTGGAAGCCGACGTCCCGGCCGGCACGGTCACCGTGGCCCCCACCTTCGCCCGGAACTACGCCCCGCTGACCGTCAACGGACTCCAGGCCAACGGGGACCGGCTGGACCTCGACGTGAGGGGGGACGGATCAGTGGAGGTGACAGCGCCTGGAAGGCTGGCCGTGACCACTGCCTGAGTTTCCCCGGGTTCTCGGTCTCAGCGAGCGGCGCAGGTGCCCGGACAGCGTGGTGATCGCGTCTCGCACGGCCTCGGCGCCGTATCCGGCCAGGGCCGGGCCGTTCTTGACCCGTGGTTCGACGCCGTAGCCGTCCCACCGTGGCAGGTGCAGCAGCATGGTGAACCGGGTCGTGCGCTCGACGAGGGTGCCGATCGTGGACCGGTCGGTGCCCATGATGAGGTCGCCCTCCGCGTGGCCAAGCACCGCGAGGTCCTCGGCCTCGGCAGGCCGCTCGCTGATCATCGCCTCGGGCGTCACGTGACCGTTCGCGTGTTGTCGGGAACATGCTCGCGGGACGCGCAGCGCACGTCCGGTGCCAGGCAGGTGCCCCCCGGTCTTCGCGTCGCGGCTTGTCACGGCCCTTCCAGGGTGTGGCCTCAGGTCCCGGCACCGGCGTTCCGTCAGGTCGGCGGACCTGGCCGGAGAGCCGTTCCTGGACGCACCCGCGGAGTCGTTCGTTGACGGCTGGCCTCGCGGGCTTGGGGCGTCGCGTCATGAGCTCCGCATTCCACTGCGCTACCGAAGCGCGATACTCGAGCTTCCCGCCCCGAGTGGCCGCGTTGCGTCGCAACTCCCGCGAGATGGCCGCCGGATCGCGACCGAGCCGACGGGTGATCTCACGAACCCCGGTGCCCAGGGCCGTCATCAAAGCGATCTCTTCGCGTTCCTCAGACGACAGACAGCGGCCCGTGAGCGGGGCGAACACGAACGTCGGCATGCCACCACGCTCGCGGCGGCCACCCGATGGTCGGCTCGACAGGCCGGGACGGGGAGGCAGGCGACAACGCAGCCATGGAGTCCTTCTTCAGCCTGCTGCAGAAGAACGTCCTCGACCGTCGGCTGTGATCCACCCGCCTGGAACTGCGGACCGCGTTCGCGACCTGGATCGAGAAGACCTACCACCGACGCCGCCGACAAGCCTCGCTCGGCCGACTGACCCCCGTCGAATTCGAGACCGTCATGACCACACAGGCCAAGACGGCTGCGGGCTCATGCGGTGGTTTCGGGCTGGTCCTTGTCCGCGGGCGTTGCCTCGTGTTCCGGTGTGCCGGTGGTGGTGTAGAAGACGGAGCTGCCTTGCTTGGTGCGGTGGATGCGGCTCTTGGCGACGAGGTTTTCGAGGGTGGTGCGTACGACTTTGGTGTCGATGGTGCGTTCGGTGTGCGTCTGCCTGAGCGCTTCGGCGATCTCCGCCGCGGAGCGGGGCTCGGTCTGCTCGAGCACGTGCTGGTGGATGAGGTCGACCAGTGTGGGTCCTGCTGTCTTCTTGTTCTCGGGCTCTTGTGTTGGTGCCTTCTTTGCCGGTCGGCGTGTGCCGGATGCGGTTGCCGTCTTCTGCCGGGGGGAGGGCACTGTGGCGCCCTCGGTGTTGGGCGGCTCGGGGGTTGTGGCGGGGATGCCGAGTGCTTGTTGCATGGTGACCAGCACGGTGTGGTCCTGCTGCAGGGTGGCCAACTGGTCCTGGAGTTGGGCGAGTTCGGCTGTGATGCGTTCCTGTTCCTTGGTGTTGTGTTCGAGGTCGCTGGTCACCTGGCTGATGTACTGCGATGTCAGCTTGGTGGCGTGGGTGGTGTTTTCGGGCATTGTCTTCTCCTCGGTTTGTGGCCGGGCTGCGGCGAAGTCGGGGAAGCGACTCCGGTCGCGGTGTGCCTCGGTGTGGGGATATTACGCGTGGGAGGCCGTGCTTTCCCTGTGTACAACGCCTGTTCTGTGAGTGCCGTTACTGGATGGGCGGCAACGGACACCACGTCCCAGGCGTTGCCGTCGATGCTGCGTGGGGTGTGACCGGTGGTATGTATGGCCAGGACCAGAGTGCGCCGCTGCGACGCGGGCGGCGGGGCCGTGGGCGGGTGCAGCGTGTGGGGTGCGCCGGCCGGGGTTCTGGTGCAGGACAGTACGGTCGAGAAGTTCCACCTCCACCGGCGCTGACCTGAGGCCGGGGCATCGCAGCCAGGCGGTGCGGCGGCGAGACAGGTGAGTGTCGCTTGCCGGGCTGTGTGTCGGGGGCGACGATGGTGTGGCTGGTCGCGGCCGTGCAGGCATCAGCCAGCCGTCAGGCGCCAGGCGCGGCTGCCATGGCCTCGGTCGCCGGCTCTGGGGCCGGGTTTCGGGGGCCGGTCCGTTCTGCGATGAGCCGTTGGTAGTTCGGGCACTGCGTGACGTCCTCGTGTTCGCAGTTCAGGCCGCCCTCGATGAGGCCCAGTGAGGCCTGGGCCGCTGCGATTGTCGACCGGAGTTCTTCGGCCGCGGGATGCAGGATCTTGTGCCGGGTGGCGCGGTCGACGGTTGTGGTCAGGCTTTTGATGGTGTTCAGGCCGAGGCCGGCGTCCTTGAGGATGAGGATCGTCGCCACGCGGGTGAGGTCGTCCGCTCCGTAGCATCGGCGTCCGCCGGAGTCCCGTTCGGGGTGCAGCAGACCCACCGCCTCCCAATGCCGCAGCACGTGCGGGGCCAGGCCGAACCGTTCCGCGAAGGCGCCGATGGCCAACGTGCTGACGGCGCCGTCTTCGCTTGACTTCATGCCGACATTAAGTCGCAGCATGACGTCCGTGTCCAAGAATCAGGAAGCGGTGGGAGAGCACCGCGACACCGAAGCCCTGCTGGCCGTCCTCGACACTGCGGACCGGATGCCGAGCGCCGCTCGGCTGCGGGCCCGCTCCTACGAACTGCTGTCTCAGGTCGCGGGCTCGACTGTCGTGGACGTCGGTTGCGGCGCCGGACGTGCCGTCGCCGAACTGGCCGGACGCGGTGTCCGCGCGGTGGGCGTGGATCCCAGCCCGTGGATGCTGGCCGCGGCCCGAAAGCGGTGGCCGCAGGCCGAGTTCAGCGAGGCGGGGGCGGAGGATCTGCCGTTCGCCGACGGCAGCGTGGCGGGTTACCGTGCCGACAAGGTCTTCCACGTGCTTGAGGAGCCGGGGCGCGCGGTTGCTGAGGCGCGACGGGTCCTGTGCCCGGGCGGCAGGATCGTTCTGGTCGGTCAGGACTGGGACGCCATCATGATCGACTCGGATGACGCGGCGCTCACCCGCACGATCGTGCACGCCCGCGCCGATCTCTTGGGCACGCCCCGCGCCGGCCGCCAGTACCGCAGCCTGCTCCTGGCGGGCGGCTTCGATGATGTCACGGTCGAGGTGCACACCAGCGTGTTCACCGACCCCGCGATGCTGTCGCTGGTGGCGGGGCTCGCCGGGCCGGCCTGTGCCAGCGGCGCTGTCGGTCGCGACCGGGCGGACGAGTGGCTCGCCGAACAGCGCCGGCGCGCCGAGGCAGGCCGCTTCCTGATCGCCGTTCCGTTTTTCGTGGCCGCCGCCTCCGCCTGAGAGGTGTCCGGCCACCCGCACCGGAAGCCCTTCGGGAACTTCGTGGGGCCGGCGTCCTGAGACACCGCATCTGGAGGCAGTGATCGGGCAGGGTGTGTGTATGCCTGAGTCGTTGTCCTTGCCCGGGGGTTTCGTCAATGCGGTCGTTCGTGTCGGGGAGACGGTGCGCCGTCCGGCGTCGGCGCGTACGAAGTTCGTTGGTGATCTGCTGGGGTTGTTTGAGGCCGGTGGCTGGAGTGGTGCTCCGCGGTATCTCGGTGTCGATGATGAGGGCCGTGAAGTCCTCAGTTATCTCGAGGGTCATGTGGCCTGGGAGCGGCGGCAGCCTGCTGCTGTGTCATCGGACGAGAGTCTGGTGAGGGTCGCCCGGCTTGTGCGTGAGTTCCACGACCTGACAGCGGGCACCATGCTGGCCGGAGACCAGGAGGTCGTGTGTCACAACGACCTGGCGCCCAGGAACACCGTCTATCTGCTGTCCGGTGGCGGGCTTCGGCCGGCGGCGTTCATCGACTGGGACCTTGCCGCGCCGGGCGCACGGATCCACGACATCGCTCATGTCTGTTGGCAGTACCTCGGCTTGGGCCCCGCGGTCACCGACGTCGGGGAGGCGGTCCGGCGCATGAGGCTGGTCGTCGACAGTTACGGGTTGGTGGACCGACGACCTCTCGTGTCCACGATCCTGTGGTGGCAGGAACGGTGCTGGCGGGGCATCGAGGCCCAGGCCGATGCGGGTGATGCCGCCATGGCCCGGCTCCGCGACACGGGGGTGGTGAGGCAGGTCCAGATGGCGTATCGATGGGTGTGCGATCACCGGGGTGCGTTGGAACGCTCGCTGCAGTGAGCGCGCGGGTGGCAGCTGCGGCCGGTTCGTTGGTTGTTTCCCGTGACGGCCGGAGAGCCTTGTGGCATCCGGTGCATTCTGGATCCCCCTGACGGCAGTGGGATGCCTTCCCGGGGACATTTCGGGCGCCGTAAGCTCTCGGCCGGTATCTGCGCATGGGTCTTCGGGGCCCCGTTCATTGATGAGCATCCTCGCGCCAGATGCCCGCTCCTGGCTCCTGGGGTCTGGCCCGGCCTGATGGGCACGGCCTGCCGGGATCCGCGGCACCGTGATCACCAAAGCCAAAGCCAAAGCCAAAGCCAAAGCCGGTGTCGATGCCGGTGTCGGGCGCCCGGGACTGGGGGGCTTCAGAGCGCCCCGGCCGGGTTGCGCCCCGCCCTTCTATCTCCAATCTGCGTTGTTCCTAGAATGGCCACGTGAAGGACATCGAAGCGATCGCGGTGTTGCAGGATCCGGTGCGGCGCCGCCTGTACGAGTACGTAGTGGCGCAGGGTCGCGAGGTCGGCCGCAACGAGGCCGCCGAGGCGGCCGGGGTGGCGCGCACGCTCGCCGCGCACCATCTGGACAGGCTGGCCGAGGCCGGGCTGCTGGAGAGCGGCAGCCGCCGCCTGACGGGCCGCTCGGGGCCGGGGGCGGGCCGGCCTGCCAAGGTGTACACGCGGGCACGGGCCGAGCGGGCGGTGTCGCTGCCCGCCCGCGATTACCGAACCGCCGCCGAGCTGCTCGCCGAGGCCGCCGAGCAGGCCGGGCTGGACGCCGGGCTCCGGGAGGCCGCGCGCCGCCGGGGCGAGTCGCTGCGCGGCCCGGCGGCGCCCTGCGGCGGCCTCGAAGAGGCCATGGAGATGCTGACCGCCCGCGGCTACGAACCACACCTGGAAGACGTCGAAGTGGCCGAAGGCGCCGAAGGACCCAGAGGGGCGTCCGGGGCGGCCGCACGTGTCGTCCGTATGCGCAACTGCCCCTTCCATGCCGTCGCCGAACGCTTCCCGCCGTTGGTCTGCGGCATGAATCTCGCACTGCTGGAGGGGCTGCTCGGCACGGACGGTCCCGTCCGCGCCCGTATGGACGCCAGGCCGGGGGAGTGCTGCGTGGTTGTCGAGCCTTCTAAAAACAATCGTCATTGACATAGAAAAGCGGGCCGTGTTGGGATGACGTCATGACCGCATCCACGCATGCCGCTCACCTCGCCCACCTCAACGTCGCCACGCTCCGTCACCCCCTCGACGACCCACGCACAGCGCCGTTCGTCGAGATGCTCGACCCGGTCAACGCCTCCGCCGACGGCGCACCCGGCTTTGTGTGGCGGCTCGTTGAGGAGGGGGCAGCCGACGCCACCGGCCTGCGCCCGGCGGGCGAGAACGTCATCGTCACCCTGTCGGTGTGGGAGGCCCAGGAGGCCCTGTGGGACTTCACCTACCGCAGCGGGCACCTGGAGGCCATGCAGCGGCGCCGCGAATGGTTCGAGCGGCACGTCGAGGCGCACCTGGTGCTCTGGTGGATCCCCGCCGGTCACCTCCCGACCGTCGACGAGGCCCTGGAGCGGCTGGCGGACCTGCGGGCGCACGGGCCGTCCCCCCGCGCATTCACCTTCGCCGCGTCATACACCGCGGCCGAGGCCGCCCGGCACCTTCAGCAGGCGCCGCCGGCGTAGCCCGAACAGCCCGCCCGCAGCGCGCGGCGCGACCGGGGATACGGCGCACAGTGCGCGGTCGGTCGGGGCACGGGCCGCGTTCTCCTGGGCCAGGATGTGCTCTGAGGTGTCGTCGCCGCGCGCCTCGGACATGGAGACGACGGTGCTTCGCCTGCCGCCGGCGGTGACGCCGTTGAGGGTGTTGCAGCCCCCGTTCCCGCCTTCGTGACTGCAGTTGGTTCCTCCACAGTTCAGAGGGTGTTCGGCCAGGTCGTGTCCGCATCGACCGCCAGGCGGGACTGGAGAAACGTGATGATCTCGTCGCGGGCGCGGATGGTGGGGTGTCCCTCCTCGTCGACCAGGTGGGCGGTCACCACGCTGTGCGGTGTACCGACGATGTCCCTGAAGAAGGGCGGTGGCGCGGTGTTCGCGGCGGCGCCGCTCACGACCCGGCCGTCGAAGCGCCGGCCCAGCAGGGCGGCATAGGCGGCGAAACGTTGACCGGTGCACCAGCGGTCGTTGTCGAACCGGTAGCCGAGAGCCCTGAGGTCGTCACGCTCGAAGCGCTCCTGGATCGCAGCCGCGTCCGCAGGCGAGAGTTCCAGCCCGGCCGGGTCGTCCAGGGGGAGCGAGGGATGGTTGACGACCGGAGCGATCACGGAGGGCTCGAGTGTCATCGTGAGGGCGAAGTTCCCGGTGAAGCACATCCCGACCACGCCGGCGCCCGGGCCACCGCACTCGTCGTGTGCCTGTCTCGCCAGGGCGCGGAGCCAGTCCACGACAGGGCTGGTGCCACCGCCCGCGAAGACGCGGAACTCCTGACTCACACAGGCTCGCTTCATCACCGACATGCCGTAACTCGCCGTAGGAAAAGCACCGTCGGTGCCGAACAACGACGGCATGTAGACCGTGAAACCGGCGTCGCGCACCCAACGAGCGAAGCGAGCCACGTCGGGACTGATGCCCGGCATCTCCGGCATCACGATCACCGCAGGACCGGCTCCGGCGACATGGACCGCCTTGCTCACACCGCTGAACGCCATCGCGCGGCGGTGGAAGTCGGTCAGCGGATCATCGCGATCCGCCTCGCGTGTGGTCATGGCCGGCTCCTCCCGACGGGGTGTCGGGGTCATGCTGACCGGGCGGGCTCTTCCGGGCCGAGGGGCGGTATCGCCATACTGCAGGGTGATCCCGCCACACGGGCGTCGAAAGGAGATGCCTCATGGGGGCCTCCGGTCCGCTGCGGGTAGGTGTGCTCGCCTACCCGGGCTGCTTCGCGTCGGAGGTGTTCGGGGTCGTCGATCTGCTGACGATGGGCAGCCACGTCACCTGGGCAGGCGGGGGCTCGTCCACGCCGTTCGAGGTCGTCGTGGTCTCGCCCAGACGGCGTGTCATCGTCTCGGGCGGGGTCGCGCTCGGGGTGGTCCCGTTACGCGACGTCGACGTCCTTGTGGTGCCGGGTTTCGAGCCGGCCCCGGGGAAGGACCCGGCCCTGGGGCTGGATGCCCTGAGGCCGGAAATCGAAGCGATCCGTGCGCATGCCGGCCGCGGAATCACCGTGGTGTCGATATGCGTCGGTGCGTTCCTGCTCGGCGAGGCCGGTCTCCTCGCGGGGCGACGGGCCACGACCGCCTGGCTGTTCGCGGACCGACTCGCCCGGAGGTATCCCGGTGCCGACATCGCGCCACAGGAGTTGGTCGTCAGCGACGGTGGCGTCACCACGACGGCAGCCTTCAGCGCGATGTACGACTTCGTGCTGAACCTCATCCAGCGTCATTGCGGGCGTACCGCAGCACGCCGTACGGCTCGGATCGCACTGATCGACGACGCGCGCACGTCCCAGGCCCCCTATGTCGACGGCGAACTCCTGCCCACCCCGGCGACGGCTTCTCCGCCCAGGTGCAACGGTTCCTCGACCAGCACCTGCAGGATCGATACAGCCTGCCCACACTTGCCGAGCACTTTCACGTCAGCACGCGGACCCTGCTGCGGCGCTACAAACAGGAGACAGGCGAGTCGCCACTCGTCCATCTGCAGCGGACCCGGATGCGCAGAGCCCAACACCTGCTGGAGAGCACGGACCGCACCAGTCGTCAGATCCATCTCGAAGTCGGTTACCGCGACCACGGCACATTCGCCGCGCTCTTCACCCGGCACTTCGGAGTCCGCCCCACCGACTACCGGGCCGGCTTCCGCCGTGAACGAGCCTCTCCGCGACCGCTCAGCACAGCCCAGGACTCGACCGAAGCGGTTGCACATCGGTACAGCGGCTGACGATGGCGCCATCTGAATCTGGCTCTGTCCGCAGTTCCGTGAGCCCTGTTCAGAAGGACCGGTAGATCCCCTCGGGATCATCGTGAGCCCATGCGGCGTACTCCTCGAAGCCCAGGTTGCCGATGCTCAGGTTGGCGTGGACGTCGTGGACCCCTGCGGGGACGGTGCGGAACTCACGGCCGAACTCGGTCAGCTGCTCGTAGTCCTCGTCGTCCACGCAGTCCTCCCGCGTCAGCGTGGTGATCGCCAGCAACGCGTGGCTCTCGGCCTGCATGGTTGTCCGGTCGGCGAGGAAGACAACGGCCAGGTTCTCGTCGGCGCAGACCGCATTCAGCGCCTCGTCAACCGTCGCTCCTGCCCATGCTGGGTCGTCTATGAAGTGGACTTGTGCCTCGTAGGGCCTGTCCCCCCAGGGTTTCATCAGCGCCACCGTCACGTCCCGCCATGCCTGGTCGTCGTGGTAGTCGGTCCTGACGACCAGGACGTCGAACTCATCACGGCCGGTGACGGCCGGCAACGCTCTCATGGATCCTTCTCCTCGGTGACGATCGGTGAGCCGTTTCCTGTTCAGCTTGCCGGATCCACTCCAGCAGGAGACATCCGCGCTGGTGGCGGATCAGGTCGGCGAAGGCGCGGGCGAGGTCGCGGGCCCGGGTGATGTGCGGGCAGGCGAGCCGGACCTGGAGGAGGTGCTCGTGGCTGTCGGTGAGGGTCTCGCGCGGCCGCATGATCCAGGAGGTGATCTTGCGGGGCTGGGGATGTCGGCCCGGACCGGTTCGGCGGTGCCCGCGCGTAGGGCGGCGAGGTGTTCGCGGACGACTTGGCGGCTGCCGCAGTGGCCGCGGGCCTGGATTTCCAGGAGCAGCCGGGTGCCGCTGACCTGGCCTTGCGCCTCGGTGAAGCGGGCGTTCGGGTATGCCTTGAACGGCTCCAGCACACAGTTGGGCCTGCGTTCGCAGGCGGAGGCGAGCAACTGATCGACGTTGGTGTCGCGGAAGCGGCGCACCGTCTTGCGGTCGAGTTTCAGGCGTCGGGCGATCGCGCTGATCGTCCAGCGTTTCTCCGGCAGGCGGCGGATGTCCTCGGGGCCACCTCGGTCGCCGTCTCCTCCTCGGCGCGTTTGCGCAGGCAGTCGCGGCGCTGGAGGCAGGTCTTCTCCACCGCGGCGGACAGGTTCTGCAGCAGGTGCCGTCGATCAGCGACTTCGAGGGCGTCGGGGGCGGCTTCCCTGACCGCCTTGGTGTAGGCGGTGGCCCGGTCCCGGCAGATGATCTCCGCGCCGGGATGCTCCTTCAGCCAGGCCGCGAACGTGCCGGAGGTGCGATCGGGCAGCACGTCCACGACCCGGCCGGCCTCGACGTCGACCAGCACCGCGCCGTAGGTGCAGCCCTTGCGGAAGGCGAACTTGTCCACCCCCAGCACCCGCGGGGCACGGTCCTGAACCGTCGGCGCCGTCAGTAGCCTGAGCAGCCGGGTCCGTCCCGCGGTCAGCCGCATCCGGCGGCACAGTCGTGCGGCGGGACGCCTGCCGAGTTCGATGCAGGCCTGCCAGGTGTCCCCGACAGCAGAGGCGCTGACGTGAGGAACTACGCAAGCGGGGCTGGCCAGTACCCGAGCACTGGGTGGGGAGATGCAAGGCGCTGGCCGCGGTCCGTGAAAGCGCAGGTCGACAACAGGAAGACACCATCCGTCCCTTGGTGTCCGTACCGTGGCGATCAACGCGCTCAGGGACGTTAGGGACAGTGGTCGGCCGACTTGTGATGATCGACGGCTCGGCCGGTTCACGCCTGGAACTCGGTGAGATCGATGGCGTGAACGCGCAGCGGGTAGCCGTACACCGGGTGTGTCGTCTCCCGCTCGGGCACCATGCCGAGCTTGCGGATGACGTTCTCGGAGGCGTTGTCCCCCACCCGGTTGATGCTGATGACGTGGTCCAGGCCGCGGTCCTGGAGCGCGAACTCCAGCGTGGCGTGCGCGGCTTCGGACGCGTATCCCTGGCCCCAGAACTGTGAGCCGAGCCGCCAGCTGATCGCCACGGCGGGCATCACCTCCGGCAGGAACTCGGGCACGGACAGTCCCGTGAAGCCGATCAGTTCGCCCGAGGCCAGCAGTTCGACGGCGAAGAGTCCAAAGCCCTCATCGTCCCACTCCTCCTCCCATCGCTCGATGTCCTCGGCCGTGTGCTCCAGGTCCCGCACCGAGCCGTCGTCGATCCAGCGCATGACCCGTGGGTCCGCGTTGATGTCCCCCATCGGCGCGAGGTCGTCGTCGTGCCAGCTACGGAGGAGGAGGCGAGGTGTGCGGATCTCGGTCATGCGCCCATCCTGCCGAAGGCAAGCGCCTCATCGGTAATCCGGCGCTCGCCCGTGCTGCCGCTCCGCAACCACAAGTCGTCAAGCCGCCTGCGCCGCACACCGTGACGGGTGAAACATCGGGCCGACGGCCGAGCACACGACGTGCCACTTCGACAGCGCGGTTGAGAGACGAGACCGATTCGGCGGCAGCCCGCCGCAGCACCAAGATCATTCACGGAAACGCGGTCAGAGCCCTGAATCTCCCCACCCGCTGCTCAGAGATGGGGCAGATATGCTCGCCGGGATTCCCCACATCAGGCTCTGACTGTGCTCGCGGCGCAGCCACGACGTTGCCCCGTGGGGCTCGGCATCGCCGGGGCAAGCATGAGGGAGACAGCGTGGAGGACCAGGGGTCGGGCAATGATCTCAGCGCGCTCCTTGACGACCTCGCGGTCGGCCTTGCGGACCCGGATTGCGATGTCGATGCTCTCCACGACGTAGAGGAGCAGCTCGTAGCCGCGCAACAGGCAGCGCTGATTCCTCGCCTGGAGGCGCACCTGGAGGCTGCGGTACAAGCGGGAAACTGGTACGGCCGCTGCGTGCTGGCCCGCATACTCGCCACCACGGCCGGCCGTTCCTGTCTGGCCACCCTGCTGCGTGCCTTCTCCCGCGACCTGGGCGACGACCAGGACGATCTCACGACAACGCTCGTCGTGTTCGCGCAGGAGGACCCCGTTGCTGCGCGCTCCATCCTCGTGCCGTGGGTCGAAACGTCCGACAAGGACCTGCGACGAGCAGCGATCTGGCTGTTCGGGTACGTACCACCCGAGCCCGCGGATCTTCCGCTGCTGACGCAGGCCGCCCGGGACCCGGACGAGCGGCTCCGGTCCACGGTCGTAGGCACGCTCGGCAGTCACGGTAAGAACCCGGCGGCCGTGGACCTGCTGGTGAGCCTGCTTGCTGATCCGTCCACTCAGGTACGTGTCTCCGCACTGAGCTCCCTCGGTTTCCTCCACCAACCTGGAACCTTGCCGCATGTCTTTCGCCTTGCGGACGACAGCACCACCCGCATCCGCGCCTGGGTCGCCATAGCCCTGGGACGCTTCCACGCCGCGGAACACGGCGATCCCAACATCGCGGCTGTGCTTGACCGGCTTCGGGCAGACCCTGACCCCTACGTCCGCGAACAGGCCACCACCGCACGGCGTATGTCTTCCCGCAGCACCTGAACACCGCGAGAAGGACGCCACGTTGCCGACGCCACCCGGCTGGGGAACGAAGAGCGACCCTGACCGTTCTCAGGAATCCGCATCATTGACCCCAAGCCGGTGATCATGGCGGCAAAGGCTTGCCGATCAACAACGTGGTGCCTTGATCTTGCTGGGAGGGGTGTCGCTTCGGGCTGCTCCTGCGGCCTGAAGGGCTGCCAGGGCAGCAGACGGGGTGATGGTCGCCGGGATGTTGATGTCGTGAGCCTTGAGGTGCGGGTCGTGGTGCCGTCGCTGTGCCGGGGTTCGGAGTGCCGTGTGGAGTGGCGGTGGTACAGCCTGCTGTACCTGGGGTTGGGGCGCGTACGGCAGTGATCCGTGAACGCGGTGCTGGTGTGCTGTTGCCGCAACACCAGCCCGCGTGAAGGGACTTTCGTGAACATCCATCTCCTGGCCGGCGACGGTGCCCGGTCGCTGTGTGCGGACACGGAAGTTCCCCCAACCCCGTCCCGCCGTACCGGCACTGTGGGTGAGGCGTCCACGCTGCGGGGTACGACGCGGCAACGGCCGTGCTCGTGGCGGAGTCCCGCCGGTAAGCGGACTCTCCCCGCCGGGGAGGGCTAGACCGCGATCGCGGTCACCGACTTCCCGTTGCTCTCATCCCGCCGTTCACTGCTGCCTGTCTCCCTGCCGGGGCGGCAGCCGTATCCAGCCGTCCGCTCCCGCCGCCACACATAGGGTCCATCCGCCATCATGCGCACGAAACTGGACGCCGTCTCCGGTGCCGCCGTCCTGATCACTGTTCTCGCGTTCTCCGCGACCGCCCCGCTGACCGCGTACGCCGCAGCCCCCGCGTTTGCGCTGGCGTTCGGCCGTAATGCTCTCGGCCTGTTGACGTTAGGGCCGGCGTTCTTGTTGGTGCGGCGCCGTGAGGTGCGCCGGGTGTTCAGCGGGGAGCGCGGCCTGGTCCGCAGGCAGCAACGCCGGGCGGTCTTGTTCGGGCTGGCCGCGGGGACGGCACTGGCCGTGCACTTCGCCACGTTCATGACCGGTGCGCAGATGACCAGCGTGGCGATGGCGACCGCGCTGGTGGCCACCCAGCCGGTGTGGCAGGCACTCATCGCGACCGCACAGGGCAGACGCCTGTCCCGGACGGCCTGGGCAGGACTGGCGATATCGGTCGCCGGTGCCATGGTCGCCAGCGGAGCCGACACCGGTAAAGGCGCAAACGCTGTGGCCGGGGACGGCCTCGCGCTCGCCGGCGCGATCGCGTTGGCCGCGTACACGGCGCTGAGCGAGGAGGCCCGGCCCGACGTCAGTACGCCGATGTACTCGGTGCTGTGCTTCTCGGTGTGCACCGTGGAGATGCTGCTGCTCTGTCTGGTGACCGGTACCCCGCCGGTGAGCTTCACCGCACACGCCTGGCTGGCGCTGCTCGGCCTGCTTCTTCTGCCGCAGCTTCTCGGTCTGTTCTCGCTGAACTTCGCTCTCGGCCGGGCACCCGCCACTGCGGTCAGCGTGCTTCTGCTGCTGGAGGCACCCGTGGCGGCGTCGGTGGCCTGGCTCTGGCTGGGGCAGCTGCCCGCGGCCTCCGCATGGCCCGGCCTCGTGATGATCATGCTCGGGGTGGCCGTCGTGGTCATCGGCGACGCCCGGCGTGCACCGTCTGTGCAGGACCTGCCCGGTCATGACAGAAGCAGCCTCCACACACTGCTCCAGCACCCGATCCTCGCAACGGCTCCGCCCCCGGGTGAGGACGTCTACGAACGGATCTGGCGCGACGCCCGGCTGGGCAGACCGGCCGAGGCGGAGAACACCATCCGGCAGCTGGAGAACCACGCCGTGCGGTTGCACGGCGCGAAGTCCGCCGAAGCGACACGCTGGATCGAGGTACGTGCCCACGTCGCGCACCTCAGCGGCGACGGCTCCCTCGCCGTGCAGCTGTGGCTGAGTGCAGCCCGCTTCCACGCCGAGCCGCCCCGGACGGACATCACCCGGACCCGGCTGTGCCTGGAACGCGCCTTCACCGAATGGCGACACCTGCCCGATCACACTGCAATGTGTGATCTGGGCCGGGTCCTGAGGGAGATGTACACCAGACACCCGAGCGACCCACGCGACCACCACCGTTGGTCCGGCAGCGCACGCGAGATCGACGCACACCTGGCCGCACGCGGGTTCGGTCCGGTTGCGCCGGAGTAGCCCTCGGTCAGCCTGTCTAGAGGGAGTTGAACCACCGTATGGGCACGCCGGGCCTCGGGCCCGGCACGGGGAATCCAGAGGGCGCGGGCCACGCCTGTGCAGTCCATCGCGTTCCCTCGGTATGCCGACAACGAGAGGAAGACAACTGGCCGATGCTATGGGAGAGGGCTAGCGGTGAGCCGGTCCTGGAGTTCGCGGTGACGGAACTGGTAGGCCATTGCGGTGCCGAGCCTCGTAGCGGGGCCGGTGGTGAGTCCGGCGGCCAAGCCGTATGCAAGGCCAGCTGCCCACCCGAAGGCGAGCGCGCCGGGATGCCGGCTGTCACTGCGCCGGCGGGAGCGCCGGCCGTTCCTTGAGTGAGCCCGGCCGTGAGGCCGGTCGCGCAGCCTGCTCCGGGCCCGGTCACGAGCCCGACAGTCAGGTCTTCCCCGACAGCGCTGCTCGGATGGGCAGCGACGGGGTCTTCGCGTTGGGAGTTGTGCGGGTCAGGTTGGGGGTAGACCCGTTCGCCCCGTGGCTTCCGCGGGCGCGGACGGCTTCGGTCCGTCCGGTGACGGGTCCCGCTGACCGCCGGACGCCAGGACCGTCATCACCACCGCGGCCCCCGCCACCACGCCGAACCCGCTGTGCGCACCGCCCGTGTCCACCACCCGCCCCGCGATCGCCGCGGCGCCCGCCGATCCTGCCGCGCTTGCGGAGTTGCCCCAGATGAACGCCTGGGTGAGGACCGCGCACGGGACGGACGACTGGGTGAGGAGGGAGGTGAGGATCAGGAGGACGGGTACGGCGAGTCCGGTCAGGGCGAGGGCGGCGCCGACTGCGAGGGGTGCGTTGAGAAAGGTCAGCGGGAGGCTCGTGAGGGTGAGGCAGGCTGCGGCCGTTGCCTGGTGCCGTCGGGGTGAGCCGCCGTGACGCCATGCTCCGTAGGCCCAACCGCCCTGCCGCCTCCGACGGCGTACGCGGCAATTGACACCTGCATTGCGCCGAAGAACACGCCGAGCACGAGGCCGAGCGCGGCTTGCCGCAGGAATGCGGAGCGCAGAAGGGTGCGTCCGGCGTGCCGTCGTTCGGCGTGGTGCGGCGAGGGCGAGCCCGCCGCCGACGACGAGCGCGGCGGCGAGCGCGTTCGGTGCGGGTCCGGGCCCTGACGGCCGAGCTGTCCGGTCGGTCGGCCCGGCGCACGCTGCCCTCATGGGCCGTGGTGGCCACGGAGGGCAACGCCATCCCCGCCCTGGCCCGGGAGTTCATGGTCGAGCGCGCCGGCTCGGCCGTCGTGCGTGTGGCCGTGTCCCATGCGGTGTCCGTCTCTCAGCCGGACGCCGTGGCCGACGTGATCACCGAAGCCGCCAAGGACATCCGCTGACTCCACGCGTCACCGACTCCCCCACCGCGATCGCGGCGGGGGAGTGGTGAAGGAGGTGACCGGTCGACGGGGACATGGCCATCCGTGCCGGGCAACTCGTGACCGTGACCGGACGGGGTCGCCCGCTCTGTCGGCTCAGGCCACTCCGGCTTCGCCCCGTACGGTCTCCTCGGCGTCGGTCTCCGCCACGAAGGTGATTTCCTGGTTCAGGACCTTGCGGGCCCGCGCCGTGTCCAGTGCGCCCTCCCAGCGGGAGACCGCGAAAACGGCGACGCAGTTGCCGAGCAGGTTCGTGGCGACGCGCATCGAGTCCATGATGCGGTCCACGCCGAGCAGCAGGGCCACGGCGCCCGCGGGGATGACACCGAGGGAACTCGCGGTGGCCGACAGGGCGAGGAACGCGGAACCGGGCACGCCCGCCATGCCCTTGCTGGTGAGCATCAGCACCAGGACCACGGTGAGTTGCTGGCTCAGGGTGAGGTCCACGCCCACCGCCTGTGCGATGAACAGGGTGGCTACGGACAGGTAGATGGAGGCGCCGTCGAGGTTGAAGGAGTATCCGGTGGGCAGCACCAGGCCCACGGCGTCGTCCCGGCAGCCCGCATGCCGCAGCTTCTGCATCATGCGGGGCATGACCGTCTCGCTCGATGCGGTGCCCAGTGCGAGCAGCATCTCCTCGCGGGTGTAGCGCAGGAACTTCCACAGACTCAGCCCGGTCACGGCCTTGAGGGCTGCGGCCAGGAGGAGCAGGAAGAGCAGTGCGACCGCGTAGCAGACGCCGATGAGCTTGCCGTAGGTCGTCATCACGCCGACTCCGTACTGGCCGACCAGGTGGGCGGTGGCGCCGAAGACGGCGAGCGGGGCGAGCTTCATGATGAAGCCGACGATCGTGAAGACGATCTCCTGGACCTGCTCGATGGCGGGCAGGATGGCGGGGACCCTCGACAGCCCGAGGTGCAGGAGGGCGGCGCCGACCAGGCAGGCGAGGACCAGGACCTGGAGCAGGGAGTTCTCGGCGAACGCGCCGACGGCGCTGTCGGGCAGCGAGTGCAGGATGAACTCGCTGGTCGAGGGGAGTGATCCGCCGCCGGTCTTCTCGTCCACGGCGGAGGCGTCGAGCCGTGTCGGATCCACGTTCATTCCGGCGCCGGGAGCGACCAGGTTGCCGGCGACCAGACCGAGGAAGAGCGCGAAGGTCGTGGCCACTTCGAACCAGATCAGTGCCTTGACGCCGATCCTCCCGAATGCCTTGAGGTCGCCGGCCTTGGTGATGCCGAAGACGACCACGCAGAACACCAGGGGAGAGATGAGGGCCCTGATGAGCCGTACGAAGCCGTCACCGAGTGGCTGGGCCGCGGTGCCGGCCTCGGGCCAGAGCGTTCCCACGAGGATGCCGAGCGCGAGCGCGCAGGCGACCTGCGCGAAGAGGGACAGACGCAGCGTGCGTAGAACGCGTCGCGGCAGGGACGGTGCGGACGACGGCACTGGTACCTCCATGCAGTTTCTGCGATGCGGAAAATCTTTTCCGCGTAGGAACTATGGCCGAGGAGTAGGTCCTGCAGAAGCCCTGGGTTACGAGTGCGTGGAATCTTGGGTGATTCTCCAAATGCCGTCGGGCGCCCGCCGACCTGCGTCGAGGGCGTTCGGTGCGGCACAACTCGACCGGGGCCCGAGTGCCGTCGGCGTGGGATCATTGACCGACTCGGCGGCGCGGCCCTCGTTGACGAGCGGGCGAGGAGGAGGGCGTGATGGCGGTTCAGCTTCTTGCCAGGCTGGCGGAGATCATCGCCCGCGACGACGAGGACGCGTTGTGGGCCACGGCGGAAGCCGTGCGGTCGGCGGAACAGGCCGACCGAGTCTCCCTCGCTCTGTTCAGCGAGAAGCGCTTCACCATCGTCGCCCATGCCGGTCGCGGTCTCCTGGGACGGGACGCGACCTTGCTTCTGGCGACGTCGACGCACTTCACCACCGCGGCCGCGGGACGGGCCTATGTGACCGACGACTTCGACCGGCAGCCCGAGTTCACCAGGCCGGTGGACCAGCTGGTCGTGAACAGCGGATTCCGGTCCGGCTGTTCGGTCCCCATGTGGGTGGGGGACACTCCTGTCGGAGCGCTGTCGGTCTCCTGCGCCGACGACCGTGTTCCAGCGGCCGACCGGCTTTCGCGGCTCGAAGGTGTCGCAGCGATGCTGGCAGCGCATCTCAGGCGGGCACCCGGCCGGGACAGGAGCTGGGTGGTGGTGTGCAGTGAGCGGGCACTGCTCGCGCACGGTGTCGCCCGCCTGCTGGAGGCCGACGGTATCGGTGCCCGGGTGGCAACGTCACGGGACGAGACCGCGGCGCTGCTCGCCGGAGAGGATGACGTGTCGCTGGTCATCAGCGAGCCCTACTTCGCCGGGCGCCCCGCAGACCATCTGATGCAGCAGGTACGCCGCAGGTATCCGGCAGTCCAGCTGGCTGTGCTTTCCGAGTACCGCGATGACGAGGTCAGGGCTCAGGCGGCGGCCATGGGCGGTTTCCTGCTCGGAGCGCGGCCGCACGATGTCAGAACGCAGGTGCGGGACCTTCTCGCAGGCCGCCGTCCGCCGGCGGATCCCGTCCTCCCGTCGGCCTCCGCGGCCGCGGTTCACCTGACCCGGCGGGAGAAGGACGTTCTGGTGGCCCTCGACCGAGGCCTTTCCGTTCGACTCGCCGCTCGTGCCCTCGGGATCTCCGACGCGACGGTGAAGGGGTACTTGCGCAGCCTGTTCGAGAAGCTCGGAGTGCATTCACGTACGGAAGCGCTCCACCGAGCGCGGATGCTGGGCCTCCTGGACTCCGCGATTGCCGTCCGCGCGGACCTCTAGCACGCACTGGGCTCTCTGTCCATCCATCCGAAGAGACGGGGTGGCCCGCGTCCGTCGAGGTCTGAGCGCGGCTCGTGGTCGCCACGACTATGAGCGTGCTTTCGGTCGGTTGGCTGTGCGGTGCCGCGGTCCGCCGACTCTCGACGGACACAACGAGGTGTACCCGATGTCGAATGAAATGACCGCCACCGACCACGCGCTCGATCAGGTCCTCGAAGGCGGTCGTGAGCGCTACCCGCGACTCTTCGGTGCGTGGCGGCTGCGCAATACCCCGATCCGCAACCGGGTCGTCTTCCCGCCGACCTGCGCGACCTGGGTGACCGACGGGCTCAACGGCGTATTCACCGACATGGCGGTGGACTACTACGCCGAGCGCGCGAAGGGCGGTGTCGGCCTGATCCTGATGGGTGCCACCCATGTGCACGCCTCTTCCCTCGCCGCTCCGCTCGCGGTCGGCCAGCTGTTCGACGACCGCAACATCGAGCCCCTCCGCCGCATCGCCGAGGCGGTGCACTCCCACGGTGCGAAGATCGGGATCCAGCTGTGGCACTCGGGGGTACGGGGTAACCCGTTCCCGAAGACGGAGCCGAGCTTCGACCCGGATGCCACCTGGCACACGGTCGGCCCGAGCCAGGTTCCGCTCGGCGAGGGCACCGGCGGGGTCACGCCCAAGGAGCTGTCCGATGCCGAGATCGAGGAGATCCTCGATGCCTACGCCGCGGCCGCGGCTCGGGCTGTGGCGGCAGGCCTCGACGGAGTCGAGTTCCACCTGAGCCACGGTTACCTGGCCTGGCAGTTCCTCTCCCCGCTCTACAACAAGCGCACCGACCGGTGGGGCGGCTCGTACGAGAACCGACTGCGGTTCCCCGTGGAGGCGATGCGCCGTATCCGCGCGGCCATCGGAGACGAGCCCTTCCTCGGCTACCGCATCAACTCGACGTCGTTCTGGCCCAACGACCTGGAAACCGAGCAGGTCACCCGTATCGTCGCGGACCTGGAAGCGCGGCTGGACATCGACTACGTGAGCGTTTCGGCCGGTGTGCACCACGCGTTCATCCATACGCCCATGCACTTCGAGGCCGGCTGGGAACACCAGTACGTGAAGGCGGTGAAGGAAGTCAGCACCAAGCCGGTGCTGATGGTCGGGCGGATCACCACGCCGGAACAAGCCGAAGCGGCCCTGGACACCGGTGACGCGGACGCGATCCTCCTGGCCCGCCAGATGTTCGCCGACCCGGAGTGGGCGATCAAGGCGGCGTCCGGCCAGGGCGAGGACATCCGCCGGTGCGTGGCCGCGAACCACTGCTGGCGCAGCGTGACCAGGGGCGCGCGGGTCCAGTGTGTCTACAACCCCACCATCGGACGCGAGGGCCGCTGGGGCGCGGGAACGCTGACTCCTGTCCCCGACCCGAAGTCGATCGTCGTCGTCGGCGCGGGTCCGGCCGGCCTCGAATACGCGCGGATCGCCGCTGCCCGCGGGCACGACGTAACGGTGCTGGAAGCCGAGGACCACGTGGGCGGACACGCGCACCTCCAGTCCCTGCTGCCCGGCCGCGAGGAGTACCGCCGCATCGGCACCTGGCTCGCCGACCAGGCTCGGCAGAACGGCGCGAAGATCGCGTTGTCCTCGCCCGTGCTGCCGGACGGCATCACCGCCATGCTGGACACCCACACGCCCGACCACGTGGTGATCGCCACCGGCTCCCGAGTCCGGGCGGACGGGTTCCAGGGGTGGACCGGCGAACCACTGCCGGGCTGGGAGACCGGTCGCTGCGTGGGCTGGGACGAGGTCGTCACCGGCCAGGTCCGGCCCGAGGGCAACGTCGTTGTCGTCGACGACACGAGCGACCTCGTGGCGCCTCTGGTCGCCTGCCTCCTCCAGGAACGCGGTGCCCGTGCCACCGTCGTCACACGTTGGCCCATGCTGGGGATCGAGAGCCTCGACGACGTCTACTTCGAGTGGTTGATGCCCCGCGTCTACGAGTCGGGGATACGGGTTGTCGTCGACCACTTCGTGGAGCGGATCGACGGCAGGCGGACCGTCCTGCACAACGTGCACCGCAAGGGCGCCGAGCAGACCGTCGAGTCCGACTGGATCGTCATGGTCACCGCCCGCACGTCGGTCAACGACCTGCATGCCGCACTCGCCGACAGGGGCGTGAGCGTGGAGACGATCGGCGACGCCGTCGCGCCTCGTTCGACCTACGAGGCCGTCTACGAGGGGCATCGAGCAGCGCGGAGGATCAAGTGAAGGCAGTCAGCGTCCTGATCGACGAAACACGCCATGCCGGAGTGGTCGAGGGGGACAGCGTCAGTATCGACGGCCGGCCGGGAGGCCTGGACGCGATCCTGGCGGGCGACGGCAAGATCCGGCCGTGCACCACGATCGCCCTGGCGGATGTGACGATCGATGCCCCGCTGCGACCGCCGGTCGTCTTCTGCGTCGGGCAGAACTACGCCGACCACCTGGCGGAGAAGGAGAAGATCTACCGGCCCGAGCCGGAGTTCTTCCTCAAGGCGGGCCAGACCATCGCCGCACCCGATGAGCCCGCGGTGCTGGACCCGCTGGTGACGTCGAAACTCGACTACGAGACCGAGCTGGGCATTGTCATCGGCCGGGCCGGCCGGGCGATCCCGGAGGACCGGGCGTTCGATCACGTCTACGGCTATGTGGCCCTCAACGACCTCACCGCACGCGACCGGCAGGTGGTCCTGCATCCCGATGGCAGCCGCAGCATGGCGCTCGGCCCCGGGAAGAACTTCGACGGTGCGACCCGCATGGGCCGACAGGTCGTGACCGCAGACGAGATCGGGGACCCGGAGGACCTCCTTCTCGTCACGACAGTGGACGGTGAGGTCCGGCAACGCAACACGACCCGTCACCTGATCTCCTCGATCCCGGAGATCATCTCCTTCGTCTCGAGGATGCTCACCTTGCAGCCCGGTTCGGTGATCTCCACCGGCACACCCGGAGGAACCGGGTGGGGAGCCGATCCCGAGTTGGGCGGCACCGGCCGCACTCCGGACGGGCTTGCCGTCCCCGGCTATCTACGTCCCGGACAGCTGGTCGAGGGAAGAATCGGAGAGCTGCTCAGCTACTCGTTCAGGGTCACGGCGCCACGCCCGAAGACACTCCTGGGAACCTGTGCTCGGCTGAACAGCGGAGAGTGCGGCTCGCCGTGAGGGAAGCAGATGCCGGGCATCTGCCACCCGCGAATTCAGGCCTTCCGGTTCGACTCCGTCGAGCATCGCGGAGCGACTTCCACATGCCACAACGGCTGGTCATTCGCCAGGACCATGGCTGCCGATCCCCGCTTTGCGGAGCAACATCAGTTCATGCGTTGAGCAGAAACCCGACAAGGCACGATGCCGATTGCGCAGGTGGTCTGTGATGGTCGCGGATGCGGAGTTGAGGGCAGCCGGCAGCAGTGGCTCCGGCTCGCCGGGGGAGGAGGAACTCGGCGTTCTGGAGAGCGTGGAGAGGCGGGTGCTGTGGCTGTCCACCGCGATCATCGACCATGCCAACCGGATACGCCCCAATCCCTCAGGGATGAAGGTCGGCGGACACCAGGCGTCCAGCGCCTCGATGACCTCGATCATGACCGCGCTGTGGTTCCACACCCTGAACGCCGACGACCGGGTGTCCGTCAAACCGCACGCCTCCCCTGTACTGCATGCCATCAACTACCTGATGGGCACATTGGACGAGTCCTACCTGACCACCCTGCGTGCCTTCGGAGGACTGCAGAGTTATCCCAGCCGGTCCAAGGACCCCGACCCGGTCGACTACTCCACAGGTTCGGTGGGGATCGGGGCGACCGCACCGTTGTGGGGAACGATCGCGCGCCGCTACGTGGAGGACCACTTCGGCGGAGCCGGCAAGGGACGGCAGTTCTCCCTGCTCGGCGACGCCGAGCTCGACGAGGGGGCCATCTGGGAGGCGGTCCAGGACCCGATGGTCGCGAGCCTGGGCGAGGTGGTGTGGGTCGTCGACCTCAACCGTCAGTCACTGGACCGGATCGTCCCCGGCATCGCCGCGGACAGGCTCCAAGGCATGTTCGCCGCAGCCGGCTGGCAGGTCATCACCCTCAAGTACGGACACCGGCTGCGAGAACTGTTCGCCCGGCCGGGCGGTGCGGCCCTGCGCGACCGGATCGACGCCATGAACAACCCCGAGTACCAGCGTCTGCTGCGCTGCTCCGCCACCGAACTGCGCGAGCGCCTGCCCGGAAACGGTTCGACGGCCCAGCCGATCGCCGACCTCATCACACCGCTGGACGACGCGTCGCTGCGGACAACTCTTCGCAACCTGGGAGGCCATGACATCGGCGCGCTGACTGACGCGTTCGACGCCATCGACGACTCCCGCCCGACCATAGTCTTCGCGTACACCGTCAAGGGCTACGGACTGCCCACCGAGGGGCACCCGCAGAACCACTCGTCCCTGCTGTCCGCCGACCAGATGGTGCAGCTGGCCGACCGCCTGGGCACCGCTCTCGACCACCCCTGGACCGCGTTCGCCGACGACTCGCCCGAAGCGCACCGGTGCCGGGCCGCCGCCGAGCGGCTGCGCCGGCCCGGCCGCCCGTCGCGGCAGCCCCCCGCGGTCCCCGGCGACCTCGCCCGGCCGGCGCCGACCGGTACCGCCACCACACAACAGGCCCTCGGCCGTGTCCTGTTGGACCTCACCCGGAAGGCACCGGAGGCGGCGAGCAGGATCGTCACCGTCAGCCCGGACGTCAGTTCGTCCACCAACCTCGGCGGCTGGCTCAACAAGGTCGGCGTGTGGGCATCGGCCGAGCGTCCCGACTGGTTCGCCGACGACGCCGAGACGATCCTGCACTGGCGGGAACAACCGACCGGCCGGCATGTGGAGCTGGGGATAGCGGAGACCAACCTGGTTTGTGTACTCGGCGAGTTGGGCGCCACCTGGAGCCGCTGGGGCCAGCCGCTGTTCCCGATCGGCGTGGTCTACGACCCGTTCGTCAACCGGGCGCTGGAACCATGGTCGTTCGGTATCTACGCCGGAGGCCAGTCGATCCTCGTCGGCACTCCGTCGGGCGTCACCCTCGCCCCGGAAGGCGGTGCCCACCAGTCGATCACCACACCCTCGCTGGGTATCGAACAGCCCGGCTGTGTCACCTACGAGCCCGCGTTCGCCATCGACACCGAATGGTGCCTGCTCGCCGCGCTCGGCAACCTCGGGCGCCCGGACGGCAGTTCGGCGTATCTGAGGCTGTCCACCCGTCCCGTCGACCAGTCCACGGCTGCCGTGCCCAGCGACCCGGCCGCGCGCGAACGTCGGCGCCGGCAGGTGATCGCCGGTGGCTACCGGATGCGCAGGCACGTCCGGCCGGTGGTGACCCTCGCCGCGATGGGCGCTCTCGTCCCCGAGGCCTTGGCCGCCGCCGACCGGCTCGCCGCCCTCGGCCACGACGCCGACGTGATCTGCGTGACCAGTCCCGACCTGCTCTTCCGCGCGCTCCAAGCCCGCCGCGGCCTCGCGCAGGACCCCACCTGGATCCTCGACCAGGTCTTCCCCGCCGACCGGGCCACACCCCTCGTCACCGTCCTCGACGGCCACCCGCACACCCTGGCCTTCCTGAGCACGATCCAGAACGTGCCTGTCACCACCCTCGGCGTGACCCGCTTCGGCCAGTCCGGCGCGATCGAGGACATCTACCGGCACCACGGCATCGACACGGACAGCATCGTCACCGCCGCACTGGACCTCGTTGGCTGAACACAGACGCGAAGAACCGAGTGGAACTGCTGGTGTTCGAGGTGTCCTCTCCGGAGCGTCGACCCCTGAGCAAGATCAGGCCATCGCGCAAGTCTCCCTGGTGAGCTGTCAGTTCGACCAGGAGCAGGCACGCGATGGCCTCCTTCATGTGGTGGTACGGCGCGTTGGCACGTGCTGCCCAGCCGCTGTCAGGGCTCGCTGGAGTCCGCACGGCCGACCAGGAGCCCGCGCAGGATGATGTCGAGTGCGCCGCGGAGACGCTGGTGGAGGTCGAAGGGGGCCGGTTCCTCACGGATCCAGCGCAGGACCGTCGAGAAGTAGCAGGCGGCCAGGAGCGCTCCGGCCTGGTCGCTGTCGACGCCCGTCCTGATCTCCCCCCGGCGGCGCCCCTCTTCGACGATCCTGGTGAGCTCCACCTCCAGGGACGGGTCCTGGAGCAGGCGGCCGTAGCGCGCTGAGGCGTCCATCAGAACGGTGGTCTCCGCGCGGGACGCGGTGTTGAGGTCGGCCATCTCCTTGAGGTAGCGGTGCAGGCGGTCGTCGACCGGCAGGCTCTCCGCGTGCTCCGCGCCCAGGATCTCGGCGACCCGGGCGCGGCGGCGGGCGCCCCACTCCTCCAGGAAGCCGACCTTCTGCGAATAGTGGTTGAAGACGGTGGCACGGGCCACGTCGGCGGCCTCGGCGATCTGGTCCATGGTGGTCGCTTCGAACCCGTGGGTGACGAAGAGGCCGACAGCCGTGTCGTACAGCTGGTCGTACAGCTTGCGGCGCTTGCGCTCCTGACGTCCGACCGCCGCACCGGCCTCGTCGCCGGCTGCCAGGGACCTGATGTTCATGGGCCCCAGTAGAGCACAGGTCCGCACGGCTCTTGACCTCTCCCCGGTATCTCTCTAGATTCCTCGCCACTGATGGACTCCAGTCCAAAGATGGACTGGAGTTTCGCGACGCTGGCTGTGACACGCGACAAGGAGATGCCATGGCTTCCGTGACCCCCCGCACGGGCCGAATCACGCTCGGCGACGGCTGCCACGCCTGGATGGCGGACGCCGGAGGCTGGGGCATGAGCAACGCGGGACTGATCACCGGCCGGGGCGCGTCACTGCTCGTCGACACCCTCTACGACCTGCGGCTGACCAGGCTCATGCTGGACGCGCTGGCACCGGTCACGGCCATCGCGCCGATCACCACCGTGGTCAACACGCACGGCAACGGCGATCACTGGTTCGGCAACCAGCTCGTGGCCCACGCCGAGATCATCGCGGCCCGTGGGTCGGTGGCGGACATGCGGCAGGTGGGCCCGGCCCAGATGCGGGCGCTGACCGGGATGGACAATGCCGCCGGACACTTCGCCCGCCGCGCCTTCGGCCGCTTCGACTACTCCGGTATCGAACCGGTGCTGCCGAGCCGGGTCTTCGACGGCGAGGCGGTCCTGGACGTCGGCGGTACGGAGGTCCGCCTCATCGACGTCGGCCCCGCGCACAGCGCCGGGGACACGATCGTCCATGTGCCACGGGCCGGGGTCGTCTACACCGGTGACATCGTCTTCGCCCGCGCCACGCCGATCGTCTGGCACGGCCCCTTCGCCCGCTGGCTCGCCGCGTGCGACCTCCTGCTCGCTCTCGACGCCGACACCATCGTGCCCGGCCACGGACCGGTCACCACCAAACAGGCCGTCCGCGAGATCCGCGAGTACCTCGTACACGTCCACGAGCAGGCCGCTGTCCGCTTCGCCGCCGGGATGCCCGTCATGGACGCCGCGCGCGACATCCGGCTCGGCCGCTTCGCGGATCTGGCCGAGAGCGAACGCCTGGCCGTCAACGTCCACACCGTCTACCGGGAGCTCGACCCGGAACTGCCCCCGCTCGACGGCCCCGGACTGTTCGGCTGCATGGCCGAGCTGCACACCGGCTTCTGACGGTCACGCAACTCTTCCAAATCCCCCGTCCTCGGTATGTGTTTCCGCCGATCTCCAAAGGAGAAGTCATGGTCGCCACACCTGCCTACGATCCACCGACCGCCTCGTCCGGCATCGCCCTCACCACTCCGGAACGGCACACAGGCACGATCCTCGCGGGCTGCCTGGCCGTCTGCCTGGCGCAGATCGGGCTTGTGCTGCCCGCCGCGATCAACGGCGTCATGCAGCGTTCCCTCCAAGCCTCCGGCTCCGAACTGACCTGGATCAGCGACGCCTTCCTGGTGCCGGCCGCGGTGCTCGCCCTGACCTTCGGTGTCGTGGGCGATCTGTACGGCCGTAAGAAACTGGTGGTGGGCGCGTCGCTCCTGGCCGCGATCGGTTATCTGGTCTCCGCCACCGCCGGCTCAGCGGCCCAGCTGATCACCGGGCAGGCGATCTCCGGCATCGGAGCCGCCGCCCTCTTCCCCGCCTCCCTGACGATGATCACCGCCGTCACCACCACACCGGCCGAGCGGGCCAAGGGGCTGGCCTCCTGGACCACGGCCCTGTCGCTGGGCGCCCTCGTCGCCCCGCTCCTGTCCGGCGGTATCGTCGAACACGCCTCCTTCCAGTGGGCCTTCGGCGTCACCGGCGTGATCGCCGTCGTCACCGCGGGCGCCGCCTGGCTGCTGGCGGCCGAGTCCACCGCTCCGCAGGGCCGCTCGCTGGACTGGCCCGGTCAGATCACCATCGCCGTGGCCATGCTCTCCCTGTTGTACGGCATCATCCAGGGCCCTTCCGACGGCTGGGGCTCGGCGCCGATCGTGCTGTCCTTCGTCGGCTTCGTCGTCTTCCTCGCCGCGTTCGTCGTGATGGAGAACCGCAGCGCCGCTCCGATGCTCCGGCTGGAACTCTTCCGCATCCGGGCCTTCGCCGCCTCGGCCGCGATGGCGGTGATCGGCATGTTCGGCTTCCTCGGCGGCGCCTACGACCTGAGCATCCGCCTGGGAGTCATCCAGCACCAGAGCCCCTTCCAGGCCGCGGTCCCCTTCGTGATCATCCAGGGCATCACCCCGTTCATCTGGCCCCTGCTGGTCCGGCTGCTGCACCGGGTCGGGCCCGGCCCCATGCTCGTCACCGGCTTCGTCTCGCTGGCCTCCGCCCAGCTGTGGCTGCGGGCGGTGCCGGTCCAGGAGACCGGCCTGGTCCCCCTGCTGGGGCCGCTGGTCCTCAACGGCGTGGGCTTCGGCCTGGTCGTCGCCGCCATCACCGCCGCCGCCGTCAACGTCGTACCGCCGGGCCTGACCGGCATGGCCGGCGCCACCACCAGCCTGGTCCGCGACCTCGGCCAGACCCTCGGCCCGGCCGTCGTAGGAGCCGTCGCCCTCGGCATGGCCGCGAGCCGGCTCACCGGGAGCCTCGCCGACGCGGGACTCACTCCCAAGGAGCACGGCATCGCCAACGCCGTCCTGGACGCGGGCGGCCCGCTGGCCCTGCACACCGCCGACCTCGGCCCGCTCAGCGTCAAGCTCAGGCCGTTCACCTCGGACGCCCTGGCCCACGGCTACAACAACGCCCTGCTGCTCACCGCCGCCGCGTGCGTGGCCGCCGCCCTGATCGCCGCCGTCTTCGTCGGCTTCCGGTCCGGTGGAACCGGGCCGGTCGAGAGCAAGGAGAGCGCCGCGTGAAGTTCGCGAGCGTCGTCCACGACGGGAAACGGCAGTCCGGAGTCGCCGCCGACGGCCGGTTCCACGCCTTCGACCACCCCGTCGACCTGCTCGATCTGATCGTGGAAGGGGAGGAGTCGCTGCGCGAGGCGGGAGAACGTGCGCTGGCCGGCTCCCTGCCCGTGGCCCTGGCCGACGTCCGGCTGCTGCCGCCGCTCGAACCGACCACCGTCCGTGACTACATGACCTTCGAGAGCCATGTCGCGGGCGTCGCGCGGGGATACGGCGACACGGTTCCCGAGGAGTGGTACACCGCGCCCGCGTTCTACTTCACCAACCCGTACGCGATGATCGGTGCCCACGACGACGTCCCCGTACCGCCCGGTTGCCGGCGCTTCGACTTCGAACTCGAAGTGGCCGCCGTCATCGGCAAAGCCGGCCGGGACCTCACCCCCGAGCAGGCACGCGAACACATCATCGGTTACACGATCCTCAACGACTGGTCCGCCCGCGACCTGCAAGGCCGCGAGATGAAGGTCAAACTCGGGCCTGCCAAGGGCAAGGACACCGCCACCACGCTCGGCCCCTGGCTGGTCACCGCCGACGAACTCGAACCCCACCGCGACGCCGAGGGCTTCCTCGACCTCGCTCTGACCGTGTACGTCAACAGCGAGATGGTGGGGCAGGACCGGCTGTCCAACATGGCGTGGACATTCGAGGAGATGGCGGCCTACGCCTCCCGCGGCACCTGGATCCGACCGGGTGACGTCCTGGGCTCGGGCACCTGCGGCAACGGAGGCTGTCTCGCCGAACTCTGGGGCCGCAACGGTGTTTTCGAACCGCCGCCGCTCGTCCTCGGCGACACCGTCACCATGACGGTCGAAGGCATCGGCGCCATCAGCAACACCGTCACCGAGGGCGTCCCACCGGTGTCCGTGCCCAGCGCCCGGCGCAGGCGGTGAACGCCGGGCGACCGAGTCCCATGGGGGGTCGCGCTGAGTGATCAGCGCGACCCCGGCGACGAACCTGGTCTCGGCGGGAACAAGCACCGAGCGCGCGAGCAGTGACGGTGGGCCTCCGTCTTCTTCCCGACCTGGTCGATGACCGTGTCCGTCAGGGCGGAGCAGGCGACGGCGGTGGCCGCCAGGTGCCCGGCTCGACGGGTGGCAGGCAAGCAAAGGGGGCGAGAGTTCGCGGGCGACCCGCTGCGCGTCGGCCGCGTGTTCACCGCCGGCCTTGTCGACCGGGATGACATCGGAGATGACGATGTCGTAAGCCGCCGCCCCCTCGACCACCGTGGTCTCGCGGATGGGTCACGGCCACGCCGCTACGTGTCCCACCGCTCGACGAGGGGCGGGACGAAGCCCCCGTCATGAACATTGATGAGGTCATCCCCGCAAGCCCGTGGCCGAGTCATGGCGTGCTGTGGCCGGCCGGCTCCGTTGCCCGGCAGGCGATGTCGCGCCGCGACAGCCACTTCTTGCCCCATTCGTTGAGGCCGATGAGCAGGGGTTCCAACGACCGTGCCTCTTCCGTCAAGGAGTACTCGACCTTGGGCGGCACGACCGGGTAGACGGTGCGCGTCACCAGGCCGTCCTCTTCGAGTTCCCGAAGCTGCCTGGTCAGCGCCCGGGGGGCAACGCCCAGCATCACGCGTTGCAGCTCGTTGAACCGCATGGTGCCGTCGAGCAGGTGGAAGAGGATGACCCCCTTCCACTTGCCGCCGATGATGGTGACGGTCGCCTCCATCGCGCAACCGGGCAGGTCGTCGGAGAGTCGTGTTCTGGGCATGAGGTCCGCACATCCGATCCGTAGCACACCAGCACACAGGGACATTGTCCTACCAGGCCAGGGTGGGTGCGCTCCGTAGAATACGCCGTCCCCCTGGCCGGCCGGGTCAGGACGTGGTCGCGGTCAACGGCGCGGCAGGCAGCGGCGGCTGCGACCGCTGCCAAGCCGAGCCGTAGCGCGTGTACTGCTGGGGCGGGGTGATCGGAGTGCGAAGTTCGTCGGCGGCCGTACGAGCCCAGAACGGGTCCTTCAGCATCTCCCGGCCGATCAGGACGATGTCCGCACGGCCGTTCCGGAGAATCTCCTCCGCCTGCCGGCCACTCTCGATCAGGCCGACAGCGCCGGTCCTGATGCCGACCTCTCGCCGGATCAACTCGGCGGCCGGAACCTGGTAGTTGGGGAAGGTGGAGACCTTCACCGGAGCGATGCCGCCCGACGAGGCGTCGATCAGGTCCACCCCCTGCTCCTTCATCCAGCGGCCGAAAACGACGTAGTCCTCGGGGGTGTTCCCGCCCTCTGCGTAGTCGGTCGAGGAGATACGTACGAACAGGGGGCCCTCCCATTCCCCGCGCACAATATCGATGACTTCGCGCACGATCCGATAACGGTTCTCGTGGTTGCCGCCGTATTCGTCGGTGCGCTTGTTGGAATGCGGCGAGAGGAATTCATGCAGAAGATAGCCATGGGCCGCGTGTACCTCGATCACGTCGAACCCGGCCGTCTTCGCACGCACAGTGGCCTTGCGGAAGGCCTCGATGACGTCCTTGATCCCTTCGACCGTCAGCGCTTCGGGCACACGCGATTCGGGGGTGAACGGGATGGCCGAAGGCGCCACCGGCGTGACGGAGTCGATGCCGAGCTGTCGGCCGTCGTGGCCGATCTGCACCCCGGCCTTGGCGCCGAAGCGCTGGATCGTCCCGGCCAGCCGGGACAGTCCCTCGATGTGCTCGTCGCCCCAGATGCCCAGGTCGCCGGGGCCGATCGGACCGTTGGGCAGTACCGAGTTGGTCTCCAGCATCACCAGGCCCGCGCCACCCAGTGCTCGCGCACCGTAATGCACCAGGTGAAAGTCGGAAACGCGGCCCTGCTGGTCGGCCGAGTGCATGCACATCGGAGACATCGCGATGCGATTGCGGAATTCGGTGCCACGGATGGTGATCGGCTCGTAGAGCATCGCGGACAAGAGGGCTCCTGTTTCAGGTCGAACGGTTCGTACGACTTCGAGATTAGGAGGTACCTGCTCGGCGTGCCAGTACGCACATTTAATTCCAGTACTGACAGAAATGTAAGTGTGGAAGCCGGTGCACCTCAGGCCGGTCGGTCCGAAACAGGCGCTGACACTGTCGTCGGTGAGCGACTCGGCCACCGGTCCTTGGGCGATGACTCTGCCGGCGCGGCGGAGTGCGGCATGCGCTGTGCCGGACGGCAGCCGAGGGCTGCGCCGTGAAGCGAAGGCGGGCAACCTGGAAGAATGAATGATCTTTCTCTAGTGTGACCGTATGGTGATCGCTGTGCGTTGCACCCCGCGGATCAAGTCGCCTGTCACGGGGCTTCGCGGTTGCCCGTTCCCCATGGTGACGATCTTGTACGGCTTGGAGTTTGGACCTCATGGCTCATTTTGATCTCCCGCTGGAGCAGCTCCGCGACTACCGGCCTGAGGTGCCGGAACCCGCCGACTTCGACCAGTTCTGGAAGTCCACCCTCACGGAGGCCGCCACCCATGACCTCGACGTCCGGATCGCATCGTATGAAACCGCTCTGGTGACTGTGGACGCGTTCGATGTCGTCTTCGCAGGGTTCGGCGGCCACCCGATCAAGGCCTGGCTCGTCATGCCCAACGGGGTCGAGGGCCCGCTGCCGTGCGTGGTCGAGTACATCGGCTACACCGGCGGGCGCTCCTATCCGTGGGCGCACACCACCTTCCCGGCCGCGGGCTGGGCGCACTTCGTCATGGACACCCGCGGCCAGGGCTACGGCAACTGGAACCCGGGAGACACCGGCGACCCGTACGGGACGAACGGCCCCACCGCCAAGGGCTGGGTGACCCAGGGCCTGGAGGCCCCTGAGCATTACTACTACCGACGGGTCTTCACCGACGCCTACCGGGCGGTGGACGTCGTGAAAGGCATCGAGGGAATCGACCCCGATCGCATCGTCATCGCCGGCGGCAGCCAGGGCGGCGCGATGACCCAGGCCGTCGCAGGCCTGCGCGAGGACCTTGCGGGCGCCATGGTCGACGTGCCGTTCCTGTCGCACATCCGTCGAGCCGTGACCATCACCGACGCACCCGTGTACGGGGAGTTCGTCGAGTTCCTCGCGGGCCAGCGACTGCGCGAGGACCGGGTCTTTCAGACCCTCGACTACTTCGACGGAGTGCACTTCGCAGCTCGCGCCACGGTCCCCGCCCTCTACTCGGTGGGCCTGATGGACGCGGACTGCCCGCCCTCGACCGTGTTCGCGGCCTACAACCGCTGGCAGGGGGAGAAGCGGATCACCGTGTGGCCATGGAACGGCCACGAAGGCGGTGGCATCCACCAGCGCGGCGAACAGCTGAAGTTCCTGGCCGAACGCGGGTAGCGGGCGGGGCTCCACGTTCTGATGACGTTTCAGCGCTTGACGCGCGCCGATCGGCTCGGGTCCGCGGCCACTCTGTCCGGGGGACCCGGCCGCCCGGAATTTCCCCACCAGCCGTGCGCGGCCGTTCAGCGCCGGAGGGCTTCGGCGATGATCTGCACGAGGTGGCGGCTGTCGAGGCCGGCGAGGTCGCGTACTTGAGTACGGCACGAGAACCCGTCGGCGAGGATCCGGCTGTCAGGGTTTGCCGATGCCTTGGCCAGGATGCCGTCCTGGGCGATCTTCGCGGAGACGTCGTAGTGGCCCTTCTCCATGCCGAAGTTGCCGGCGAGACCGCAGCATCCCGCGGAGATCTCGACGTCGCAGCCCATGGATTCCAGGAGCGCCTTGTCGGTGTCGTAGCCCATGATCGCGTAGTGGTGGCAGTGGGGCTGGACGAGGAGTTTCTCGGCCGCTCGCGGTGGTGTCCAGCCGATGGAGGTGATGAACTCGGCGACGGTTTTGACCGAGCGGGCGAGTTCGCCGGCGCGGGGGTCCTCAGGGAGGAGCTCCACGAGGTCCGAGCGGAGGGTGGCGGTGCAGCTGGGCTCGATGCCCACGACGGTCCGGCCGTCCATGACGTGCGGGAACAGGAGGTCGAGCGTTCTGCGCAGCTTGGCCTTGGCGGCGGTGAGCTGGCCGGTGGAGACGAGGGTCAGGCCGCAGCAGGCGCCGGGGGCGGCGATCTCGACGTCGCAGCCGGCGGCGGTGAGAACCTCGACGGCGTCACGGGGGATGTCCGGGGCGAGGGCGTCGGAGAAGGAGTCGACCCAGAGCAGGACCTTGGGTCCGCCTGCCTGCCGGTCTGCCGGCCGGCCCACGGTCCGGCGCGGCTTGCTCGGGCGGCTCCAGCGGAACGGAGCCCGTGGCAGCCTCGGCAGCGAGCGGCGGTGGTCGGCTCCCATCAGTGTCGTCATCGCCCTGCGGAGCAGCGGGACGCGGCCCGCGAGGTTGACGAGGGGCGCGAACGGCGCGGCGAGCCTGAGCCACTGCGGTAGGCGGCCGAGCGTGTAGTGACTCAACGGGCGCAGGCGGCCCTGGTAGGTCTGGTGGAGGCTCTCGGACTTGAACGTGGCCATGTCGATGCCGGTGGGGCAGTCACTCGCGCACGCCTTGCAGCTCAGGCACAGGTCGAGGGCGTCGTGGACCTCGGGGGAGCCCCAACCGCGTGTGACGACACCGCCGTTGAGCATTTCCTGGAGGATGCGCGCCCGGCCGCGGGTGGAGTCCTTCTCGTTCCGGGTGGCGGTGTACGAAGGGCACATGAATCCGCCCTGTCCGCGGAGGTCGGCGCGGCATTTGCCCACGCCGACGCAGCGGTGGACGGCGTCGGTGATGTCTCCGGCGTCGTGCGCGAAGGCGAATCCGTCGGTGGCGCGGAGCGTGCGGGCCTGGGGGCGGCGGAGGTCGGCGTCCAGCGGCGCCGGGCGGACGACGACCCCGGGGTTCATGAGATCGTCAGGGTCCAGGAGGGCCTTGAAGGTCTCCATCGCGCGCAGGGCCCCGGGGCTGTACATGGCGGGCAGCAGCTCGGAGCGGGCGCGCCCGTCACCGTGTTCGCCGGAGAGGGAGCCGCCGTGCTCGGCGGCCAGAGCGGCGGCGCGTTCGAGGAATCCGCGCATGAGCGCGCCCCCGGCGTCGAGCGGGAAGTCGATGCGGACGTGGATGCAGCCGTCGCCGAAGTGGCCGTATGCCAGCCCGGACAGGTGCTCCTCGGCCATGAGCGCTTCGAGCCCCCGCAGGTAGTCCCCGAGCCTTTCCGGGGGGACGGCGGAGTCCTCCCAGCCGGGCCAGGCCTGCTTGCCGTCGGCGGTGCGTCCGGCGAGGCCGGCACCGTCGGCACGGATCTGCCAGAGCCTGGTCGCCTCCGGGCCCGCGGGCAGGACGACGGCGTCGGCGCAGGTGGAGGCGGCGATGAGCTTCCGTGCCGCCGCGACGGCCTCGTCCGAGTCGGTGCCGCCGACCTCCGCCATCAGCCATCCCCCGCCCGCGGGCAGGTCGGGGACACCGGCACTGCCGTGCGCCCGGCGGACGACGTCGACGAGTTGTGCGTCCAGGCCCTCCAGGGCGAGCGGGCGGAAGGGGAGCAGGTTGGGCACGTCGTCCGCGGCGGTGGCCATGTCGCCGTAGCCGAGGACGGCGAGGGCCGGTGCGGATGCCCGCGGCACGAGCCTGACGGTGGCTTCGAGGAGGATGCCACAGCTGCCTTCGGTGCCCGTCAGGGCGGCCGCGAGGTTGCGCCCGTTCTCCGGGAGCAGGTGCTCCAGGGAGTAGCCGGAGATCTGGCGTCCGAAGCGCCCGAACTCGGTGCGCAGCACGGCCAGGTTCGCCGAGACGAAGGCGTCGAGACCGGGTACCGCTGTGAGCGCGTCCTCCCCGGAGCCGACCGTGATGACGTCGCCGCGACCGGTCAGCCAGGTCATGGACACCACGTTGTCCGCCGTACGCCCGTAGGCGAGGCCGTGCGGGCCGCATGCGTTGTTGCCGATCATCCCGCCGATCGTGCAGCGGGTGGCGGTGGAGGGATCGGGACCGAAGCGCAGTCCGTACGGCAGGGCCGCGTCCTGGAGTGTGCTCAGGACCGCCCCGGGTTCGACCACGGCCGTGGAGGAATCCGGGTCCACCGACAGGACGCGGTTCAGGAAGCGGGAGAAGTCGATCACGAGGCCGGGGCCCACGGCGTTGCCGGCGCAGGAGGTGCCTCCGCCCCTGACGGTGACCGGAACCCGGTGGGCGCGGGCGATGCCGACCGCGGCGACCACGTCGTCCGTCGACCTGGGCGTGAGCACGGCCTGAGGGACGATCCGATAGTTCGAGGCGTCGGTCGAATACAGCGCCCTGGTCCGGGGCGACCCGTCGACGACGCCGCCGAGCCGACCGCGCAGCGCTTCGAGGAACGACGTGGCGGGGGTCGTTGGACCATCTGTCATGGCCGCGTCCATACTGTGCTGCTCCTGAGGGGCTGTCGGTGGTGTTGGGGTGACCTGGATCCGTTCACGGTGGAGCCGCGTCCGGGGAGCGTGCTCTGCGGACCGTGGTGAGCGATCGGCTTCTCGCGCCTCAGCCGCTTTCTCCGACGGCCGTCAGCGGAGGACAAGCTTCCGCGGGGTCTCGTCGGCGGCGTCCCGAAGCTGACGGGAGTCCAGTCCTTCGGCGGTGAGGGCGGCGATGAGCTGTTCGATTGCCGCAGGGGGCTCCGGGCTGTCGGGCTGCCCCGCGTCGGAGGCGAGGACCAGACGTGACCCTGCTGCCCGAGCGACGGCGGCCAGTCGGGCAGCCGTCATTCCGGGCTGGTGGAAGAGCTGGTAGGCGGTGATCTCGACATGCGCGCCCCGCTCGGCGAACTCGGCGATCTCCCGCACCTCCATACCGGGGACGGTGTAGGAGGGATGTGTGAGCAGGAACCTGTTGATGCCCCGGGCGAGGGCCTGGTCCAGCAGCCACCCGCACTCCTCGCGGCTGAGATGTCCCGTGCACAACACCGCGTCGTGCTCAGCGATCAGATCCAGGACGAAGGCGATGTCCTTGGTGGCCGGGTCGTCTGCCGACAGGACCGGCGGGACGGACAGGACGGAGCGGTCCAGACGATGGTCCAGGTCTCCCAGGCGGGGCAGCCCGGCACTTTCCTGAGTGTGGGCGTCCGCCGTGGGAAACCAGACGAGCCGGCCACCGGCGGAGAGAGCCGAGAGGACGGCCGCCGGGTTGATTCCGCCGACGGCACGGTTGAGGGTGATTCCTCCCACGACCTCCAGCCCGGACGACCGGCTGAGGGCGCTGGCCCGGCCCACGGTGGATTCGTGGTGGGCCTTCAGGACGAAGCCGCTGTAGCCAGCAGCGGCATAACCGGCGCCGATCTGGTCGTCGTACCCGATCCGTTCCAGCACGTCGGGGGCGGCATGAACATGAACGTCAAACATGACGCAGCTCCCTTGCCGGGCCAGGGCCCGTCGACAACGCTCCGCTGAGGAACTCGGTGCGGGCCTCCGCGAGCAGGGGGACCTCCGCGCGAAGGCGGCGCAGGGCTGTCAGGTCGAGCTCGGCGACGGCGGCGCCCGGCCCGTCCCCGAGGCGCGCGAGGACGCCGCCGTCCGGGCCCAGAACGCGTGAGCCGCCCCAGAACCGGGCCCCCTCGTCCGTACCGCAGCGGTTGACGAAGACGACGTAGCACTGCAGCAGTACAGCCGTGTGCTCCAGGATCACCTCCCACGTACGCCGGATCCTCGCCGGGTCGGTCCCTTCCATGCTGGCCACGGGAACCACCAGGACTTCGGCACCGCCCTGGGCCGCCAGCCACGGGATGACGGGGTGCCACATGTCGTTGCAGATGGCCGTGGCGATCCTGGCCGCGCGGATGTCGGCGGTCCGCAGTTCCGCACCGGCCTGGAACGACAGGTGCTCGTTCCACGGCGCATAGGAAACGGGCTGGAGCTTGCGCTGAAGGTGACGGGTCCCGGTCAGCGGATCGGACAGCAGGTAGGAGTTCCAGGGCAGCCCGGAGCCGCTCCTCTCGGCGAAGCCCACCCCGATACCCGCGGACACGAGGGCGGCGAGCCGGGGATCGTCCTCGGAGAAGAGTTCGTCGGTCCGCTGGTACGGGGTGAATCCGTAGCCGTTGGCCGAGAGCTCCGGGGTGAGGGCGAGGTCGACCGGTCCGAGCCCGTTGTGCAGTTCGGCGATCCGGGTGAGGTTCTCCTCCACGGCACCGAAGACGGGGGCGGTCTGGAGGAGTCCCACACGCAGGGTGCGGGGCTCCTCCGGGCTCGCTGTCACTTCAGCTTGTTGGCGCTGAGCCACTGGCTCGCGACCTCCTCGGGCCTCTTGCCGTCCACGTCGATCTGCGCGTTCAGCTTCTGCAGTTCGGCGGTGGTCAGCAGCTTGCTCACCGGATCCATCACCGTCTCGATCTTCGGGTACTTCTTCAGGACGGCCCCCCGGACGTTCAGGGACAGGTTGTAGGGCGGGAAGAACTTCTTGTCGTCCTTCAGGACGGTCAGGCCGAGGGCGGAGATCCGTCCGTCCGTGGCGAACACCTCGCCGAAGTGGCACGGGTTGCCCTTGGCGACGGCGTTGTAGATCGGGCCTTCGGCCAGCTCCGCCACATCGCTCTTCGGGAGGCTGAAGCCGTACGCCTTCTGCAGCCCGGGCCAGCCGTCGTCGCGGCCGAAGAACTCCGAGGCACCGCAGAAGCCGGCGCTTCCCGCATCCCGCTTGGCGAGCGCGGCGTACTCGGAGAGCGTGGAGACACCCAGCTTCTTCGCCGTCTGTGTCTTCACCGCGACGGCGTAGGTGTTGTTCGCCGCCGCAGGCGGAAGCCACACCACATCGTTCTTGGCCTTGTCCAGGGTGCTGACCTTTTCGTACACGGCCTGCGGGTCGGTCTCGGTCCCCGACTGCTGGAGGGCCAGCCAGCCGGTGCCCGTGTACTCCCAGTACATGTCCACGGAGCCGCTGGTCAGCGCGGCACGGACGGCGTTGGTCCCGCTCATGCCGCAGGTGCGCTCGACCTTCGCGCCCTGCGACTCGAGCCGCTCGGCGGTGATCTCGCACAGCAGCAACTGCTCGGTGAAGTTCTTGGAGGCGACGTTGACGGTGGCGCCCTTGAGGGGGCCGCTCTTGGCGGTGCCGCTGCCCTGCTCGGCGCCGCTGCTGCCGAGGGCACATCCACTGGTGAGCGCGAGGCTGAGCAGACCGGCCGCGGCCAACATGGTTCTGCGCATGCTGAAGCCTTTCGTAGTGCTTGACGGTGCGTGAGATAGCGGAGGGGAGCGGTCTCAGATGCCGCGTGGGCGGAGGACCCGCTCGGCCAGGCCGGCCAGCCAGTCGACGGTCAGGGCCAGGGCCATGGTGAGGGCGCTGCCGACGACGAGCACCGGCGTTCTGTCGAGGGAGATGCCGGAGGAGATGATGGTGCCGAGGCCCCCGGCGTTGGTGAACGCGGCGAGGGTTGCCACGCCGACGTTCAGGATCAGGGCCACTCGGATGCCGGCCAGCATCACCGGTACTGCCAGGGGCAGTTCGATGGTGAGGAGCACCTCTCGGGGGCTCATCCCGATCCCGCGCCCGGCGTCGATCAGCGCGGGGTCGACCTGGCGGATACCGACCATGGTGTTGCGCAGAACCGGGAGGAGCGCGTACAGCACCAGTGCCACGACGGCCATCCAGAAGCCGACGCCGAAGACCATGGCCAGGATCACCAGTACCCCGATGGAGGGGACCGCCTGGCTGGCGTTGGCCACCGCGAGCACGATCACGCCCACCCTGCTGATGCCGGGCCTGGTCAACAGCACGCCGAGGGGGACACCGATGGCGATGGTCAGCAGCGTCGAGACGACGACGAGCTGGACGTGCTCCCAGAGCGCGGTCAGGACGACGTCGGAGGCCAGGCTGCGGGTCTCGATGGAGTCCAGGTCGAGGGAGCCGACGTAGACCCAGAGGGCTCCCAGCAGGACGAGGACGACCAGGGGCAGGACCCATGTCCTGGACCTACGTGCTCCGGATCGCGTGCTGACCGCCTGCACGGCCGCGGTGCTCATGAGAGGACCTTCGCAGGCTGTGCGGCGGCGGTGAGCAGAGTCTGGAGGCCGAGGTAGCGGCTGCCCTCTCCAGGGACACTGACCGTGATGCCCTCCGCTCTGGACGCCAGGGCCAGTTCGAGCGCCCGGTGGACGCTTTCGCCGGCGTCGACCGGAACGGCGTTCGTACCGCTGGGGAGGTCGGTCGGAACGGCGGCGATGACATCCGCGACTTTCAGGAGTGCCAGCCGCCGGACCGGGGCGCCCGATCCGACGAAGTCGCGGACGAACCCGTCGGCGGGGTTGCTGAGGATCTCCAGGGGAGTGTCGAACTGGGCCAGACGGGAACCGGGGCCGAAGATGGCGATCCGGTCGCCCAGCCGCAGCGCCTCGTCTATGTCGTGGGTGACCATCACGATCGTCTTGCGGATCCGTTCCTGGAGCCGCAGGAACTCCGTCTGGAGCTTCTCCCGCGCGATGGGGTCCACGGCGCCGAACGGCTCGTCCATCAGCATCACCGGCGGATCGGCGGCGAGGGCGCGTGCCACACCGACCCGCTGCTGCTGGCCGCCGGAGAGCTGCCTGGGGTATCTGCCGGCGTAGACGTCCGGATCGAGCCCGACCATCTCCAGCAGCTCCGCCGCCCGCCGACGGCGCTCCGGCTTCTTCCGTCCGAGCATCTTGGGCACGAGGGCGATGTTGTCCGCGATCGTCAGGTGGGGCAGCAGGCCGATCTGCTGGATGACGTAGCCGATGCCCCGCCGGAGGTCGTCCACGTCGGCGTGGGTGACGTCCTTGCCGTCGATGAAGATGCGCCCGTGGGTCGGCTCGACGAGGCGGTTGATCATCCGCAGCGTGGTGGTCTTCCCGCAGCCGGACGGGCCGACTAGGACGACGAACTCGCCCCGCTTGATCTCGATCGAGAGCTCGGAGACGGCCGCGGTGTCCTGGCCCGGGTACTGTTTGGAGACCTCGTGCAGCAAGATCATGGCGTCGGGACTCGGGGTGGGCTTGTCAGACATTCAGTCCTCGCAGGGCGGTGATCTTGGCAATCGCGATGAACAGCAGGTCGAGGACCAGAGCGACGAGCACCACTCCGACCACTCCTGAAAGGGCTTCCTCCAGCGCGTTCGCTCCTCCGATGCGCTCCAGGCCACGGAAGATCAGCTGCCCCAGACCGGGGCCGCGTACGACGGCTCCGATGGCCGCTGTCGAGACCAGCATGATCGTCGCCGTGCGGATCCCGTTGAGGATCACCGGCCAGGCCAGCGGCAGAACGACGGAGCGCAACCGCTGCCCAGGGCCCATACCGAGGCCGCGCGCCGCTTCGACGACGGCCGGGTCCACTTCCTCGATGCCGGTGACCGTGTTGCGCAGGATCGGGAAGACTCCGTAGACGGTCAGGGCGGTGATCGTCGGGGTGACACCGAGGCCCAGGACGGGGATCATCAGGGCGAACAGAGCGAACGACGGGATGGTCAGCAGGGACCCCGTGAGCGACAGCAGGACGCGACGCAGGCCGGGGGCGGACTGGGTGAGCAGGGCGAGCCCGATCCCGACGACCGAGGAGAACGCGACGCTGACCAGGACGAGCTCGATGTGCTGCTCGGCCAGGAACAGCAGGTAGTCGGCGTTTTCCGCCATGTAGGAGAGGAGGTTCATGGGGTGGCCGAACCTCCGCGCGTACGGCTCACGACCGCATGGAGGACCGGCTGCTGCGCGCCGGTGGGGCCGGACCCGAGCAGGGGACGGGCTGGATGTCGCATGGCGTTCTCCGGTTCTCCGGGGCTCGAACAGGTGGTTGTCGGTAGAGGGCGGCCGTCAGAGTTCGCTCGGACCGGTGCCGGCGCGCACGTCGGAGCAGAGTGATGCCTGGAGGGCCTTCACCGCCGACAGCAGGTGGCCGCCGAAAGCCTGGATATGCGGCTCGATCCTGAACGCGGGACCGGAGATGTTCACGGCGGCCTTGATCCGGCCGGTGAAGTCCCGGACCGGCGCCCCGATGCCCAGGAGCTCCGGGTCGAAGACGCGGTTCGCGATCGTGTATCCCCGCCGGCGGGACTCCTGTACCTGGGCGAGGAACGCACGTGCCTCACGGTCCGGAACTCCGTTCTCGCCGCGCCGGACCAGGTCGAGGATGTGATCGTCCTCGTAGTCCATCAGCAGAGCCATACCGCTGGAACTGCGATTCACCGGGATCGTGCGGCCCACCCAGTTCACGGCTTCGATCGACCGCCGGGAACCTTCGGACATAACGGTGAGCACCTCACCGTCGCTGAGAACGCTCAGATAGGTGCGTTCCCGGACGGTCTCGGTCAGCCTGAGCAGCAAAGGAGCCGCGAGTTTGGTCAGCCGCTGGTCGCCCGCCCGCACGGCCAGGGCGAAGAGCCGCCAGCTCAGCTCGTACCGCCCCGAGTCACGTCTGGAGACCATGCCTGTCTCGAGCAGACTCTTGAGCTGCCGGGACACGACGGACTTCTCGCGATCCAGGACCTTGGCGACGTCGGCCACACTCAGCCCGTCCGGGAACACGGCCGGATCCGCCGACGCGAGCGCGTCCAGGATCGCCATCACGCGCGAAGCCCCGCTCCGCGCTGCAGGAGTCTGTTTCTGCTCAGGAGCCATACCGAAGTCCTTGGTAGCGGTATGAATAGCTAGATGAGAGACGACGGTGCCCGCAACACGGCGTTGCATTTTCTGCACCGCTCGCCTTCAGGCCGTCTCTGGCGTCGGGGAGGGACCAGCCGGTCACCCCCGCCGGCAGCCGGGCCCACCGTCAGGCCGAGATGCTCCGGGCGGGCGCGGCCGAGACACTGAACGCCTCGTCGAAGAAGTCCTTCAGCCGGTCGCACAGCAGCAGGAACTCCGGGTGGTCAACGTACATGAAGTCGTTGTGCCGCCCCTGGATCGTGTAGAGAGCCTTGGGCGAGTCCGCGGACGCGTACAGGGACAGGGCCTCGGCATAGGGGTGCAGCGAGTTCTGCTCACCGTGACCGATGAACAGAGGTGTCGGCGCGAGGTCCGCCACCACCTTCTCCACCTTCAGGTCCAGGATGGACTCGGTGAACTGCAGCCGGGTCGGGTGCCCGAACCCGTAGACCTGCGACAGCTCCTTCTCGACATAGTCGCCGGTCGCCGGGTCGAGCGGGTAGTGGGCGAAGGTGTCCGCAAGCTTGGACTCGCCCCGCAGGACTCGGTTGACCCGGTCTTCCGCCACCTCGTCGACGATCTTCAGGAACTCGTCGTAGGTGTGGATGGACTTGAGCCAGCGCTCCCCGTCGTAGAACCCGTTCAGTGCGGCGACGCCGGCCACATCGCCGCTCTTCTCGGCCGCGAGGACGACGTTCGCGGCACCCATGCCCCAGCCGATGAGGCCGACACGGCGGGGATCGACGTCATCCCGTGAGCGGATGAACGTCACCGCGTTGCGTACGTCCTGGACCTGCTCCTCGATCAGGACCCGGCCCTTCTCTCCCTCGCTGTCCGCCATGCCGCGGTAGTCGAAGCCCAGGCAGACGAACCCGCGCTCGGTCATCCGCTGGGCGAACATCTTCGGGTAGAACTCGTTGAACCCCTGGTATCCGGAATTGACCACAAGCGCCGGGTGCGGCCCGCCTTCCGGCAGATCGTCGGGGTAGTAGACGGTGGCCTTGAGGCGGCTGCCCTCGCTGTAGAACGTGGTTTCCTTCTCGATCACGATGATTCCTTGTGTTGGTCGGACCGGGCCAGGGCGAGGGCTCCGCCCGCTCGGGGCGGGGCCTTCTCCTGTTGCTGTCGGCGGGGACTCCTGCGCAGTTGTCGAGCGTGTGCTGCAGGTCCTGGGCGGTCACTCTCAAGCCACGATGCGATGAGCGCAACAAGGGCATGCATATTTTGCAACGCCTGGGTGTCCGACTGGTGTCGCGCGTCACGCCGGTGCGTCGCCACCGGTCGTCGGCACGTCGGAGGGCAGGATCATCAGGGCTCGCCGCCAGGCGAGGTGGGCCTGCCGGCGTGGTGTCAGGCCAGGACCTCCCGCAGCCAGGACCGTTCCGCGCGGCTGGTGGTGCGGGCGATGGTGAGCATGCCGCGGCGGTAGGGGTCGTCGGTGTCCTCGGCGCCCAGTGGGCGGTCGCCGTCGTGGAAGAAGCTCGCGGGCTGTTCCAGGAAGTGCAGCCGCCGGCGCAGTACCGCGTGCTGGTCAGCGGTGTCGGGAAGCTGGGAGAGGAAGGCCAGGACCGTGAAGTACCGGGTGCTGTCGCTGATGTCCAGGCCGTGGGCATCCCGGAGCCGTCGCAGCAGATCGCTGCGGCCGGCGACGGTCAGGCTCAGGGTGTGCCGCTGGGCAGCCGAGACGCCCGGTTCGGTCCGTCGCTCCAGCAGTCCGGCGTTGACCAGCCGGTTGATCGCAGGGTAGAGGCTGCCGTCACTGACCGGCCGGGCGTGGCCGGACAAGTGCGCTATGCGATGGCGCAGTTGATAGCCGTGCAGTGGTCCCTCGGCCAGGAATCCCAGGATCGCGAGTTCGAGCATGCTGCTACTCTCGCACATCGAAACGAGGTACCTCGAATCGATGTAGGAGGCGGGGATGACGTACACCGAGGAATGGGTGACCGCGCGGGCACGGGACGCCTATGAGCACGGCCAGGCCTCGTTCGATGTACGACCCGAGCGGACGGCACTGCTGGTCATCGACATGCAGGATGAATTCGTCCGGCCTGGATGGAGCCCCTACTGGGTGCCCGCGGCGACCCGGATGGCGCCCCGGCTGCGGCAGTTGGTCGAGGCATGTCGGGCCGCCTCCGTCGCGGTGATCTGGACCATTTTCGACGACACGCATCTCGGACTGGACCGCCCGCACGCCTTGCGGTTCCTCCCGCACGCCGACACCGACTGGCGCCGACCCGGCCCCGCCGAGGTCTGGGCCCCGATGGGCCACGGACCGGACGAGGCCCTGATCCGCAAGCCCTCCTACGGCGCGTTCTACGACACCCCGCTCGACACGATGCTGCGGAACCTCGCCCGCGACACGGTCATCGTCACGGGAACGCTCACCAACTACTGCTGCGGCACCACCGCCCGGCAGGCATATGAACGCGGCTACAAGGTCGTCGTCGGCTCCGACGTCACGGCCACCGACGACGAATCCCGGCAGGAACCGGAACTAGCCGTCCTGCGCAAAGGATTCGCACTCGTGCTGACCGCCGAAGAGATCACGAACCGACTGACCACAGCCACACACGCGCCAGACGACGGGGACCGGGCAGACGTCGCCTGACGCGCCACCCGTCCGCGTCAGGGACCGAGGGCGGCAGGATGCACGTCGTCTCCGACAGGCTCGTCCAGCGGCGACGCCATCCGTTCCGGTCGCATGGATGTCGCGTAGATGTCGCGGGCGCCGAGTGTGGTGGCGATCAGCGGGACGGTCAGGGTCTGCGGGTCGGCGATCGTGATCGTCATGCCGGTGGAGGTGTGCTCTCGGAGACGTGGGGCCGGGAGGTGGCCGTCGGCAGGAGGTCCAGCAGCGCGCCCACGCCGTCGACCGTGAGATGCGGGCGCTGTTCGGGCGGCAGTGTGCCGGAGCGGTCCGCGGTGTGGATGCCGGTGGCCACCGCGATGCCGAGGGCGCCGGCGCGTCGGGCCATCGCCATCTCCAGCTCCGGGTCGTCCCCGACGACGGCGAGGCGCCGCGGCTCGACGCCCAGCCGCCGCACGGCGCAGTGCAGGCCGGTCAGCGAGGGTTTGCCCACGACCTGTTCGGCGACGCCCGTGACGCTGCTGATCATGGCGCAGATGACCCGGGAGGTGCCCAGGGCCCGGCCGTCGGCGCTCGCGAAGAACACCGACTGCGAGCTGCTGTACAGGGTGGCGCCGCCGAGGACGGCGTGGCAGGCCGCCTCCAGGTCGGCCATGGTGAACTCGGGGTACCAGCCCGCCAGTACGGCGTCGGCCTCCGGTTTCCCCTTCGGCGCTACGACTTCGATGCCGGCCCGCCGGAGCGGCTCCTGCAGACCTTCGCCGCCGAGCACCAGCGCGCTGCGGTGGCCCATGGCCAGGAAGTGGTCGACGGCGCTGGTGGCGGGGGTGAGCATGGCGTCGTCGGGCAGGTCGAAGCCGATGCGGCGCAGCGCCTCGGCATAGACCTCGGGCGTACGGGTGGTGCCGTTGGTGAAGGTGACCCAGGGCAGGCCGCGGGCGGTGAGGGCGGCGGTGAGTTCCAGGGCTCCGGGCAGAGGTGTGAGCCCGTGGTTGTGCCGGTCGCCCAGGACGAGCGTGCCGTCCATGTCGAAGACGACACCGCGGACGGCCCGCAGACGGTCGGTCAAGTCGGCGGCCGGATCAGCGGTTTCGGCGGTCACGGTGCAGCTCCAGTCGGAAGTCGGGCCGGTCCAGGATCAGTTCGGGTGTCGCCGGGCGTGTCCGCAGACCGTGGAGCAGGTCGAGGACCGGTCTGACGTCGGGGTTGTAGTGCCGCCGGGCCGGGCCGGCCGCCACCATGGCGTCCACCTGCTCGGCTGGCATGGTGGCCCGCAGGAGCAGTTCCTCGTCGCTGATGCCGCGAGGCAAGCGCCGGCGCAGTTCGGCGACGGTCGGCGGAGGTGCCTCCTGGGCCAGTTCCCTGGCTCGTGGCCTGCCCAGGATGCGGTCGGCGACCTCCGGGTCGACGGGGGCGGTGGGGCGGCCGAAGCTGCCGAGCACGTACCGGATGACCTGGTCGGAGACGTTCTCGTAGCGTTCGGTGCCGATGACGTTGTAGAGGGCCTGGGTGCACACCATCTGCGGGAAGGGGGTGACCATGATGGGGTGGCCGAGTTCGGCGCGCACCCGGGTCACCTCCTCGATGACCGCGTCGAAGCGGTCGCTGAAGCCCAGTTCGTCGAGCTGGCGGCGCAGGGTGGTCATCACACCGCCGGCCACCTGGTGGCGCATGAACGCGGCGTCGTAGTCCCGGGGGCCGCCGACGGGCAGCCCTTCGGCCGCCGCCATGCGGTGGAAGTAGTCCGCGACCACGCCCAGCAGCCGGTCGTCGACGTTCACGGAGTGTCCGAGCTCGCGCAGATTGGCCACGACCTGCTGGGCGTTGGGCAGTGACGTGCCGCCCGCCAGAGCCCCGCAGGCCACCTGGAGCGCATCCACACCCAGTTCGGCGGCCTTGAGGTAGGTCAGGCCGGGCAGGCCGATCGTGCAGTGGGAGTGCAACTCCAGCGGCTTTCCGCGGAGGTTGCCCAGAACGGCCGGGATCAGCGTCGCGGCGCGTTCCGGGGTGAGCAGTCCGCCCGGGTCCTTGACGTAGACGCGGTCGATGTCCGGGCAGGCGGCCAGCTCCGTGGCGAGCGCACCGTAGTGCCCGTCGTCGTGGACGTCGCTGACGGTGAAGGTCAGGGCCCCGACGATCTCCGTGGCGCCGGCCGCACGGATCATGCGGGCGGACGCGCGAACGGCGTCCATGTCGTGCATGGGGTCGAGGACGACGTACCGGGTGACGCCGTTCACCACCAGCCGGTCGTAGACCAGTTGCATGAACTCGGGATGCGCGGCCTCCCACGAGATGAAGCGCAGCCCGGTGCCGATGAACTGCAACGGAGTGTTCGGCATGGCGCGACGCGTCAGCCGTATGCGCTCCCACGGGTCCTCGCGGTGGGTGCGCACCGCCATGCCCATATGGGTGCTGGAGGTGTAGTCGAGGGCGCGGAAGCCGACCCGGTCCAGCACCGGCGCGATCTGCAGGATCTTGCCGGTGTCGAGTCCGGTGGCACTCCACAGGCTCTGGTTGCCGTCGCGCAGCGACACGTCGACGAGCTGGATCTCAGCCACGGCTGCCTCCTGCCGGATGGTCCCGCAGGAAGCGGGTGAACCAGGCGGTGTCCACCCCGCCCCCGGCGAACTCGGCCTCCGCCAGCACTTCTTGGTGCAGCCGGATGTTGGTGCTGACCCCGCCGACCGCGCACCGGGCGAGGGCACCGCGCAGCCGGGCCAGCGCGTCCGCGCGGTCGCGGCCATGGACGATCAGCTTCGCGAGCAGCGAGTCGTAGTACGGCGGCACGCTCGCGCCCGCCTGGAGGTGTGTGTCGATCCGGATGCCGTCACCGAGTGGCCAGACCGCCTCGGTGACGGTGCCCGGGCTCGGCCGGAAGTCGCGTGCCCAGTCCTCGGCGTTGATCCGGCACTCGACGGCGTGTCCGGTGAAGGACACGTCCGCCTGTCCGAAGGAGAGCGATCGCCCTTCGGCTACGGCGAGTTGCTCGGCGACCAGATCCAACCCGGTGACGGCCTCGGTCACCGGGTGCTCGACCTGGATACGGGCGTTCATCTCCAGGAAGTAGAAGGTGCCCCGGTCCACGTCGACGAGGAACTCGACCGTGCCCAGGCCCCGGTACTCCAGGTGTTTGCCGAGGGCCACGGCGGCGCGGTGCATCTCCTCACGCAGCGCCGGGTCGAGCGCCGGCGCGGGTGCCTCCTCGATCAGCTTCTGGTAGCGACGCTGTACGGAACAGTCGCGGGTGCCGAGGTGGACGACGTTCTCGCCGTCCGCGAGGAGTTGCACCTCCACATGACGTCCGGTGGCGACGAAACGTTCGAGGTAGACGCGAGGGTCGCCGAAGGCGGCGCCCGCCTCGGCCACAGCCAGATCGACGGTGGCGGCGAGGTCCGCCGGATCGTGCACCTGCTTCATGCCCCGGCCCCCGCCCCCGCCCACCGCCTTGATCAGCAGCGGGAAGCCGATGTCCGCGGCGAGCCGCTCCGCGTCGGCGATGTCCTCCAGAGCCCCGCCGGGCACCACCGGCAGCCCGGCCGCGACGGCATGCCGACGGGCCTCCAACTTGTCGCCCACCGCCGCGAGTTGCTCCACGGTGGGCCCGATGAACACGATGCCGGCCTCGGCGCACGCCCGGGCCAGCCGCTGGTTCTCGGAGAGGAAGCCGTACCCGGGGTGGACGGCGTCGGCACCGGCCTTCTCGGCCGCGGCGAGCACCGCGTCCACGTCCAGGTAGCTGGCCGAGGACGGGGGAGGGCCGAGGCGCACCACCCGGTCGGCCAGCCTCGCCGGTACCGAATCGAGATCGGCGTCGGACGCCGCGAGGACCGCCTCGATACCGAGCCGTTGACACGTCCGCAGGATGCGCAGGGCGATCTCACCCCGATTGGCGATCAGAACACGTCGGAGTATCACGACGCCGCCTCGCCGGCTCGCGTGTCGACGAACATCAGCACGGCGTCCTGCTCGGCGAACTCGCCGTCCCGCAGGCAGATCTCCGCCACCCTGCCGGACGCCCCCGCGTAGACGGAGTTCATCAGCTTCATCGTCTCGACGATGCCGACCACCGTGGTCTCGGTGACCTGGTCCCCGATCTCCACGAAGGGGGCCGCTCCGGGCTTCGGCGACCGGTAGAACGCTCCGGGCAGGGGTGTACGTACCTCGGTCAGACCCTCGCGAGCGGGCGCCGCATGCGGCTTCGAAGCGGCGGTCCGAACCGCCTGCGTTTCCCGGCCGTCGACGAGCACCGGATCGGCGGTCGTACGCGTCGACTGCGTCCAGGCGCCGTCGTCGGCGCGGCGCAGCGACAGCTCGAACCGGCCGGTGCGCAGCCGGAGGCTGTCGACCTCCATGCCGTCGATGATCCGCAGGATGTCCTGGACGTCCTCGCCGGTCAGGTTCACTTCGTGCCCCCGCCGGAGCCGGAGCCCGCGCCGCCGAGCAGCGACAGCACATGGTCGAACGCCCTGGCCTTGGGCACGGCCGCGGGGGCCTGCTCGCGGCTCGCCCAGACCGTCTCGGGGCGGCTCTGGAGCAGGAAGATGTCGTGGCCGGGGACGAGGTTGCGGGAGATCGCCCACTCGATGTCCTGCGGGGCCCCGTAGTGGGACTCGACCTGCCGGCCGAGTCGTACGAGTGCGTGGATCTCCTCGTCGGACAGACAGGGCTCGCCGCGGAGGTATTCGGGTACGTCCTCCTCCAGCACCCCGGAGCCGCTGGGGTCCATCCGGTGCTGGCGCAGCTTCGCCGAGACCGTGCGGGAGCAGATGTCCCCGGTGACCTTGCCGATGACGTACTTGTCGGGTGTGACGTCGCCGCTGACCAGCGCGGATCCCAGGCCCCAGGAGCCTTCCAGGGCGACGACCGAGCGGTCCCCGGTGAGCGGGCTGCGGGTGAACATGACGCCGGCGCAGCGCGGGTCGATCATGCGCTGGACGACGACGGCCATGGCGAGGTCGTGCTCCGGCAGGCCGAGCCGTCGCCGGTAGCTGACCGACTCGACGCTGTAGAGGCTGGCCCAGCAGCGGCGGACGTGCTCGACGAGGGCGTCCTCGCCGCGCACCCACAGATAGGTGTCCTGCAGACCGGCGAAGCTGGCGTCCTCCGCGTCCTCGCCGGTGGCACTGGACCGTACGGCGACAGGTGCGGGTTCGCCCGGGGTGTCGGACTCGCTGTCCAGGTCCCGGTAGTGGCCGCGGATCGCCTCCGCCACCTCCTCGGGCAGTGCGGCCGCCTCGATGCGCTCCCTGACGGGTGTGACCGCGCGGGTTATCGCCTCGGTGTCCTGGGCGTCCAGTGCCTCGACGGCGGTGCGTATCCCACCGCCCGGGTCGAGGGCGGTGAGGAAGGCCTCGAAGGCCGCGGTGGTCACGACATAGCCGGGCGGTACGGGCGCGCCCGCGAAGGTGAGTTCGCCGAGGCTGGCGCCCTTGCCGCCGACCGTGGGCCGGTCCGTCAGCCGTAGTTCGTCGAACCGGCGCACATGGGGTGAGGTGGTCATGGTCGTACTCCGCACGCTCAGTCGAGGATGGTGACGATGCCGCGGTCGCCGTCCACGCGCAGCCGCAGGCCGGTGGTGATCCGCTTGGTGGCGTGGCCGGTGCCGACGACGGCGGGCAGTCCGTACTCGCGGGCCACGATCGCCGCGTGCGACATGGTGCCGCCGATGTCCGAGACGGCCGCCGCGATCTTCCCGAAGACAGGACCCCAGCTGGGCGCGGTCACCGGACAGACCAGCACCTCGCCCTCCCGTACCTGTCCGATGTCGTTCGCGCTCAGCAGCACCCGGGCCGTGCCCTCGACCACGCCCGGCGAGGCGGCGAAGCCGCGCACCTCGTGATCCCCGTCCGTGACCGGGGCGGACCAGGCCTGGATGGTCTCGGCGGTGATGCCCCACAGCATGCGGACCGCCGGGTCGTTCAGCGCGTCGGGGACCGGTCCCAGCGCGGGCGGCGGGGACCAGCCCGCGAGCGTGTCCAGCATCCGCCTGCGCTCCGCGACGGTCTCACGCACGTGGGCCGAGCCCACCGGCCCGCTGCCGGCTGCCCAGGCGAGCATCACGTCGGTCAGGGCCTGACCGACCTCGGTGTGGTTCAGCTGGAAGACGTCCTCGGCGTCGGCCAGGACACCCCGGTCGTACAGCAGCTCGCCGAACTCGCGGACCTTGGCGAAGAACTTCGTGGTGAAGTGGTGCTCGCAGTAGAAGTTGTGGTCCTCGACGAAGGGGAACACCAGGCGGGCCAGGCCCAGCATCTGGTCGAAGGCGGCCCGCTCCTCCTCGCCGGCCAGCAGGGAGCGGTACTCCTGGGCGATGCGCTCGCGCTCGACCGTGAGCTGCTCGGTGGGGCGGTCGAGCAGTTCGCCTCGCCTGGCCTGGTCCACATAGCCGGGCAGCGCCGCGAACGGGACCGTGAGGTCGTCGTTCCAGCTGCGGTGGTGGTGGTAGAAACCGGCGCCGGTCGACATGTTGAACCACGGCTCGCGGGCATCGTCCAGGGCGGTCAGCCAGCTCCGGCCGCCGTCGCCGCGGACGGCGAGTGCGGCCAGCACCTTGTCCGGGTCGCACCCCTCCACGAACAGGTCGTCGACGCCGTACTCGACCGCCAGTTTCGCCAGCTTCTTCAGCTCATCGTCCGGGCGGTAGAGGATGACGTCGATCCCCGCGACCATGCGGGCCACGTCCTGGTCGGGGATCTCCGGGAACGACGCCTTGCAGAACTCGAAGAACACCACGTAGGCGCCGTAGCCCAGCATCAGGAACTCCGAGTGGTGGTGCCACATTTTGGAGTACAGGTCGATGAGCCGGTGGTAGTTCTCGCGGACGTAGTGGTTCTGGGCCACGCCCTTGGCCTGGAACACGACGTCAGGGTCCTCGAACTCCGGCAGCCGGGGTACCTCGATCCGCTGGACCTCGTCGATCAGCGCGGTGATACGGGCGACCCAGCCCTGGTAGAGCTCGTCCCAGTTCTCGTAGTAGTGGCCCGCCCGCTCGCTGAACACCGCGAGCCTGCGCTGGATCTCCTCGGGGTCGGTGACCGGGTTGGCGGTGATGTACACCCGGCCGTTGACGATGCGGTGCTCGATGCCGAGCGTGGTGGGGAAGGCGAACATGCGCGCGGTGTTGGCGCCGAGCGCGGTGTAGGGCGTCTCGGCAGTGACGGCGTCGAACGCGGGCATCGGCTCGGGGAAGTGCATCGCGTTGTAGAACCAGAACCGCTGGTCGTCCTCGGGCTGGAACCGGGTGTAGTACGGGTACATCGACGCCCAGTCTTCGGCGCCCGCCACCTCGGTCAGCTCCGAGGGCAGTGGGAAGCGGGGGGCGGGTCTGGCATCGTTCACGGTGCTCTCCAGGGTGTGCGGCTCAGGCGGTAGGGAGCGGGGATGCGAGGGGCGGTGCGGCTCAGACGGCGGCGGTGGCCAAGGAGTAGTCACGCTGGGTACGGGCGTACCGGGCGAGGGCGTCGAGCGCGCGCGGGTCGGCCACCGCGCTGCGGTCGGCCGCCTGCTCGACGGGGGTGCCGAGCAGGATCCGGCGCGCCGGCACCTCCAGCTTCTTGCCGGTCAGGGTGGTCGGGACGGCCGGGACCTGGATGATCCGATCCGGCACGTGGCGGGGGCTGTACTCCCGGCGGAGCCGGTCCCGGATCGTCCGCTCAAGGCCCGCGTCGAGGGTGACGCCTTCGTCCAGGGCCACGAACAGGGGCATGAAGAAGTTCTCGTCCGGCAGGTCGAGGCTGACCACCAGGGCTCCGGTGACCTGGTCCAGGGCTTCGACGACCCGGTAGATCTCCGCAGTGCCGATACGCACGCCCTGCCGGTTGAGCGTGGCGTCGGAGCGGCCCAGCACGAAGCAGCCGCCGCGGGCGTTGACCTTGAAGAAGTCGCCGTGCCGCCAGACGCCCGGGAAGTCCTCGAAGTAGGTGCGCCGGTACCGCTCGTCCCCGTCCGGGCCCCAGAACGTCACCGGCATGGACGGCATCGGCTCCGTGATCACCAACTCACCGACCTGGTCCACGACACTTCGACCGCTCTCGTCGAAGGCGTGGGCGGCAACGCCCAGCGACCGTGCCTGCATCTCGCCGGCGTGCACGGGCAGGGTGGGCACCCCACCGACGAAGCCGGTACAGCAGTCGGTGCCGCCGCTGCCGGTGGCGATCCACAGGTCCGTCCTGACGTTGGCGTAGAACCAGGCGGTGCACTGGGGCGACACCGGCGAGCCGGCGGGCATGACCGTGCGCAGGGCGGACAGGTCGTACCGTTCGCCGGGCACGATGCCCGCCTTGGCCATGAGGTCCACATAGGCCGGGCTGGCGCCGAAGAAGGTGGCGCGGGCGTCCTGCGCGATCCGCCACAGCACGTCCGGCTCCGGGTGCGCGGGGCTGCCGTCGTAGAGCACCGGGCAGGCCCCGACCAGCAGGGAGCTGATCAGGAAGTTCCACATCATCCAGCCGGTGGTGGTGAAGAACTGCGGCCGGTCACCGGCGCGCAGGTCCATGTGGAAGGTCTGCAGTTTCAGCTGCTCCAGCAGGATGCCGCCGTGCCCGTGCACGATCGCCTTGGGCAGCCCCGTGGTGCCCGAGGAGAACAGCACCCACAGGGGATGGTCGAAGGGGACATGCGCGAAGGCGAAGTCCTCTGCCGGTACCGGCGGGTGGTCGAGGATCTCGTCCCACAGCGACTCGCCCTGCGAGGCCGGAGGGATGTCCCCGTCGGCCGGGCACGGAAGGCGGATCACGTGCTCCAGCCCCGGCAGGGCTGCCGCGATGGCACGCGTTTCCTGCCGACGGTCGAAGAACCTCCCCCCGTAGCGGTAGCCGTCGACGCAGAACAGGACCTTGGGCCGCAGCTGGCCGAAGCGGTCGACGACGCCTCGCGAGCCGAAGTCGGGGGAGGCGCTCGCCCACACCGCGCCGATGGCCGTCGTCGCGAGCATCGCGATCGCGGCTTGCGGCACGTTCGGCAGATACCCGCAGACCCGGTCGCCGGGACGCACGCCGAGCACGCGCAACCGCGTCGCCAGCACGCGTACCTGGCCCGCGAAGTCCTCCCACGGCATCGCGGCCGGAGCGGCGCCCTCGGAGCAGAACACCAAGGCGTCGGCCCCGGGGCGCTCGTGGCGCAGGACGTGCTCGGCGTAGTTCAGCCGGGCCCCGGGAAACCATCGGGCACCGGGCATGTCCCGGCTGTCGAGCACCGCGGAGTGCGCTGCCGTGGAGCGGATGCCGAAGTAGTCCCACAGGGTGCCCCAGAAACCCTCCAGGTCGGTGACGGACCAGCGCCACAGGGCGTCGTAGTCGTGGAACCGCATCCCCCGTTCCCGGGACAGCCAGTCCGCGAACCGCGTCACGTTCGCCTCGGCGACCCGTCGCCGGCCGGGCGTCCACAGCAGCTCGCCTTCGGCCACCACGCCGGAACCGCCGGTTTCCCCGGGCTTTGGACCAGTGGCAGGGGAGCCCCCTGCTGCCTCGACGGCCATGTCGCCTCCTCGCGTCGCTGAGGGAACGGTCCCCGACGTGCCGTGACACGGGCAACAGTTGTCTGCGAGCTTTTCATGTGGTGAAATCCACACCCCGTCTCCGCAGGTGAGGGTGGTCTCATGCGGCAGTACCAGGTGAAGACGATCAACTCTCTGGAACGCGGCCTGCGGGTGCTGAGGGCCCTGGAGGAGATGCGCGCGGCAAGCCTGCACGACCTGCACCAGGTCACCGGCATTCCCAAAGCGACCCTGATCCGCATTCTCCACACCTGCCATCAACAGGGCCTGGTCTGGCAGCGGCTCGCCGACGGGGCCTTCGTCGCGAGCTTCAGACCGCAGAGGGCGCCCTACAACGACGCCGAGTGGCTCGGCGAGCTGGCCTCCACCGTCCTGGAAGACCTCTGCGAGCGCGTCATGTGGCCCTCCGTGCTGACCGTTCCGCGGCTGGACTACATGGAGACGATCGACACCAACAGCCCCAAGGCGTATTTCGACGAGGTGGTCCCCGTCGCCCCGATCGGATTCCGTTCACACATGCTGCTCGGCGCCTCGGGCAGGGCCTACCTCGTCTTCTGCCCCGACCGGGAACGGGAAGCGGTGCTGCGCCGCCTCCGCGAAAACGACGCACCCGGCAACGCATACGCCCACGACCCGAGGTGGCTGCAGCGTCTGCTGTCGACCACGAGGTCACGCGGATACAGCGTGCGCGCACCGGAGTACGACGTCGACGGCCGCAACTCGATCGCCGTGCCGATCCGCCTGCACGGGGAAGTGCTGGGATGCGTCAACATCACCTGGCGCAAGACGGTCATGTCCGCTCAGGAAGTGGTGCGCCGGCACCTGGACGACCTGCAGAAAGCGGCGCACAGCATCGCGGAGCGGGTTTCGGCAGCCGCCCCGCAACGACTTGGGAACAGCGGCATGGACGACTGAGGGCGAACTCCGCTCGGTGAAGGCCGCGACCACCCGACCTCGGTCGCCGCGGTCCCCGAGAACCTGCGCATCCCAATTGCCCGTGGCTACTTCGTCACGGTCAGCCATCCGCAGGCGCCCCGCTCACCACGGGTGATCCGGTGCTCCCCAGCGGTGGTCAGGTCTCCTGAGTGGGGAACACCTCGTCGACGGCTCTGCGCAGGGTTTCGCGGACGGCTTTGGCGTCGTCGAGTTCGGCGGCCTGGAACGCGCCGTCGTGGAGGAGGACGAGGACGCGTGCGGCGTGGTCGGGGTCGGGGTGGCCGATGGCGGCGGAGAGGTCGCGGAGTACGCCGAAGAGCCAGGTGCGCTGGTCGTCGATGACGGCGCGTACGGGGTGGGCGGGGTCGGGGTATTCGGCGGCGGCGTTGAGGAACTGGCAGCC
>NZ_JBEZLQ010000036.1:0-106564 GCF_040652235.1 Streptomyces sp. NPDC048277 | reverse complement strand
CCAGCGCCACCAGCGGCCGGGGGCCGTCGCCCTGCCAGGCGGCGGTCGGTTCGATGTAGGCGCCGGTGACGGCGACCGGCTGACCGTTCGAGTCCGTGGACTTGTACATCAGTCGGGTCGCGCTGCCGGGGAGCGGCCCGTCCAGGCCGGGCAGGCTGAGGGCGAGCGGAAGGGGCTCGCTGCGGATCAGGGTGCCGTTCGCCGAAGGCAGGTCGGCGGGCGGGTTGTAGAACGCGGGGATGGTGACGCCCCGGGAGACCACCTCGTCAGCCGCCGTGGCGGCGGTGCTTGCGAGGGCCTGGGCGCCGAGGCAGGCGGCAGCGGTGACTGCTGCTGCGAGCAGCCGTCTGCGTGCGGGCATGGCGAACCTCCTGTGATGCGGCCGGCAGTGAGGTGCACAGGTGAATGCGGCGGGAGAGCGCGGCCGTCCCGGGCCGGCTCATGCCGATGGGGGGTGGTTCGCCAGAACCTTACGCGCCAGTAAGTTACTCGTGATAGCACCCCGTAGGTTACGGTTCGGTAATTTGACAGATTGTCTAACTAGGGGTGCGGAGACCGCGGACCCACCCATGCGATGCGTCCGACCTGCGCGTCACGACCGGCGGGCCGGGCGCCAGCCCTCGCGGGGTACGGCCGCCAACAGGCCCCGGGTGTAGTCGTGTCCGGGCGCGGTGAGCACCTCGTCGGTCGTGCCGCGCTCGACGACGCGGCCCCGGTGCATCACGATCAGGTCGTCGGTCACCTGCTGCACCACGGCCAGGTCATGGGTGACGAAGAGATAGCCGATGCCGAGTTCGGCGCGCAGGTCGGAGAGCAGGTTGAGCACCTGGGCCTGGATGGACACGTCGAGCGCGGAGACCGCCTCGTCCAGGACGAGCACCTTCGGGCGGGAGACCAGGGCGCGGGCGACGGCCACCCGCTGCCGCTGCCCGCCCGACAGGGCGCTCGGCGTCGAACCCGCCATGCGGGCGTCCAGGCCGACCTGGTCCAGGAGTTCGGCCGCACGGTCGCGGCGCCGGTCGCGGTCCGGTTCGTGCAGGCGCAGCAGCTCGTCGATGCCGGCGCCGACGGTCTGACGAGGGTCCAGGGAGGCGTACGGATCCTGGAAGACGAGCTGGATCCGGCGGGCGCGGCCCACCCGCTCGGCACGGCCGCGGGGTGCGGCCCGGCCCGTGAACAGCGGTTCGCCGTCGATCCGTACGGTCCCGGCCGTGGGGGTCTCCAGACCCACGAGCATCCGGGCGACCGTGGTCTTGCCGGAGCCGGACTCGCCGACGACGCCCACCGAGCCGCCGGGCGGCAGGGCCAGGGACACGTCGTCGACGGCGACCCGGCCGCCGGAGAACTCCTTGCGCAGGGCGACGGCTTCCAGAACGGGTGTGGTCATGACGTCGCCTCCAGAGGGCTCGCGGCCGCGGTGAGTTCGGCCGCGCGGTGGCAGGCGACCAGGTGGGTGCCGTGCGCTTCGAGGCGCGGACGGTCCGTGCGGCAGCGCTCCTCGGCGAAGGCGCAGCGGTCGGCGAAGACGCATCCCGGCCCCGCCTCGAAGGCGGACACGGGCCGTCCGGGGAGGCTGACCGGGCGGGCCCGGGTGCCGATCGCCGGGCGGGAGCGCAGCAGGCCCGCGGTGTAGGGGTGCCGGGCGGTGCGGTGCAGCCCCTCGGAAGGGGCGAGTTCGACGATCGTGCCGGCGTACATCACGGCGATGCGGTCGGTGACGGCCGCGGCCAGGTCGAGGTCATGGGTGACCAGGACCATGGCGAGCCGATGCCGGCGGCGCTGCTCGTCGAGAATGGCCATCACCTCCTGCTGGGTGGTCACGTCCAGCGCGGTGGTCGGTTCGTCGGCCAGCAGCAGACGCGGTTCGACGGCCAGGGCCGCGGCGATCATCACCCGCTGGAGCAGGCCGCCCGACAGCTGGTGCGGGTGCTGGCGCAGCCGCTGTTCGCCGTCGGGGATGCCGACGTCGGCGAGCTGCCGGACCGCCTGCTCGACGGCCTGTCCGCGCGGGACGCCCCGCCCGCGGACCAGGACCTCGGTGAGGAAGTCGCCCACCGTGCGCACGGGATTGGCGGCGGTGCGCGGATCCTGCGGGATCATCGCCACCTCGCCGGCCCGGAACGCACGCAGCTCCCGCGAGGTCATGGCGGTCACGGACCGTCCGTCGAAGCCGATGCCGCCCTCCGCGCGGGCCCCGGCGGGCAGCATCCGCAGGACGGCCTTGAGACTCATCGACTTGCCCGAGCCCGACTCGCCCACCAGACCCAGGGACTCACCGGGCCGCACTGCGTAGGAGACGTCGTGCAGGACGGTCCGTCCGCCCGCGAGCCGGACGTGGAGTCCGCTGATGTCGAGCAGCGGCCGCTCGACTGCCGGCGCGTTCATGGCCGTACTCCTGCCGTGTCCGTGTCGCCGGTCCGTTCGCCGATGGTGTTGACGGCGAGGACGACGAAGATGATCAGCAAACCGGCGGACAGCGACTGCCAGGGTGCGCCCCCGAGCAGGGACGACTGCCCCTGGGCGACCATCAACCCCCACTCCGAGGACGGCGGTTGGACGCCGAGCCCGAGATACGAGACCGCCGCCAGGTCCACCAGGGCCGAGCCGAAGGCGATCGCGGACTGGGCGCGGATCACCGGCCACACGGCCGGGACCAGATGGCGCAGGCAGATCGCCCAGCCGCCGAGACCATGGCTGCGCAGCGCCTCCACATACGCGAGGCTGCGCTCCCGCACCGCGATGGTGCGGGTGACGCGCGCGATGTACGGCGTGTACGCGAGGGCGAGCGCGGTGACCGGCGCGAGAAAACCGGTGCCGATCATCGCCACGGCCAGGACCGACAGCAGCAGGCCCGGGAAGGCGAAGAAGAAGTCCAGGACCCGGCTGGCCACCGTGTCGAACCAGCCGCCCAGCCAGGCGGACGCGACCCCGAGCGCGGTGCCCAGCACGGTGGCCGCGGCGATGATCAGCGTGGGGCCGAGCAGACTGAGGCGGGCGCCGTACAGCAGCCGGGACAGGACATCGCGGCCGAGTTCGTCCGCGCCGAGCCAATGCGCCGGGGAGGGACCGGAGTCGGCGGCCAGGATGTCGGTCGCCGCCGGGTCGTACGGAGCGATCAACGGGGCCAGTACGGCGGCCAGGGCGAGCAGGAGCAGGACCGCGCCGAGCGCGGACGAGAGGGGATCCACCCGTGGTCCGCGCCGGGGGCGCGCCGCCGCCGGGAGCGCGAGCGATGCCGTCGTCATCGGGGCTGCCTTTCACGGGTGGCGCGGACGCGGGGGTCGAGCGCGCGGTGCAGGAGGTCGGTGACGGTGGTGGTCACGATGAACGCGGCCACCATCAGCAGGCTGATCGCCAGGACGACGTTGCTGTCCTTGTCGGCGACGGACTGGACCAGGAACGAGCCGAGGCCGCCGATGCCGAACGCCTGCTCCACCACGACCGTGCCCGCGATGAGCCCGGCGACCGCGAGCCCCGACACCGTGGTGATCTCCGGCGCCGCGTTGCGCAGGACGTGCCTGCGGAAGACCCCGGCCGGGCCGAGGCCCCGGGAGCGGGCGACGGCCACATGCTCCTGGCCGAGCTGCTCGCGCAGCGACGCGCGCACGACCTGGGACAGATAGGCCGCCCAGGACAGGGCGAGCGCGAGAGCGGGCAGGATCAGCCCGCGCACCCCGCCGACTCCCGTGGAGATCGCGGGCAGCCAGCCCAGCCAGAGCGCGAAGAACTGGATGAGCAGGGCCGCGGCCACGAAGGACGGCACCGCCACCCCGACCCCGGACAGGACGGTCAGGGCGGCGGAGCCGGGGCGGCTCAGCGCCCCCACGATGCCCGCGCCCAGTCCGCCGGCCACGATGAGCAGCGCGGTCAGGCCGACCAGGGCGAGGGTCTGGCCGATGCGGGGCGCCAGGAGCGAGGAGACGCTCTGCTGGTACTGGAGCGACGTACCGAAGTCACCGTGCAGACAGCCCCGGAGCCAGTGCAGATAGCGCAGGGGCAGCGGCTGGTCGAGGCCGTGGGCGTGGCGGATCACCGCGATCTGCGCGGCGGTGGCCCGGGAGCCGGCGAGGCGGGCCGCGGCGTCGCCCGGTGAGGCCGCCAGCGCGAGGAAGATGGCCAGGCTGGAGGCGAACAGGGTCGCCAGCGAGCCCAGCAGGGTCCGTAGGGTGGTGCGCATCCCGGCCTCCTACTTCGCCTTCGCCGAGCCGATGACGGCGAGCGAGGGCTGGAAGATCGCGGCGGTGGTGAGCGGGGCACCGGTGACGCGCTGGTTGAGGTAGGTGACCTCGTTGATGCTCAGCAGCGGGACGGACCAGGCGACCGCCTCGTACCGGGCCTGCGCCTGCACGATGTAGTCGGCACGCTTGGTCGCGTCCGTGGTCCGCCGGGCCTCGGCGATCAGGGCGGCGGTCCTGGTGTCGTTCCACCCGATCCAGTTGAACTGGCCCTGCGGCACCGGCCCGAGGGCGAGGTAGTCGAGCGGGTCGGCGACGCTGAGGAAGCCCTTGGTGAGCAGGAAGTCGATGCCCGCCCGCGCCTTGGGGTCGTAGAACGCGGTGTTGAACTGCAGCGGCTGCAACTGCTCGATCCGGACGCGGAGTCCGATCCTGCGGGCCTGCTCCTGGATCAGGGTGACGGTCGTGACCTCCGTGGCGTCACCGGCCTGGACGCCGATGGTCACGGTGGTGTCCTTGAGCGGGCTCTGCGCGAGTTCCTTCTTCGCGGCGGCGGCGTCGCCGTCCGGACCGGGCTTGTCGAGCTTGTCGTACGCGCTCTGGAAGGTCGCCTTCGCGTCCGTGTCCCATCCCGACGGCGGGATGAAGGTGTAGAGGGGGGAGGCGCTGTTGTGGAAGACGGCGGTGGCGAGGGCCTTGCGGTCGATGACCTTGAGCAGGGCCAGACGTATGTGGGCGTCCTTGCCCGCGGGGGTGCCGTTGGGGGCCAGTTGGTACGAGCTGAGTCCGGAGCCCTGGTGCACGGCGCCGTTCGTCGTGTTCGTCAGGGCCGGGAGCGCGGCGGCGGGGACGCCGAAGGCGCCGTCCAGCTGGCCGGACTTGAGGCCCAGCGTCAGGTTGGTGGTGTCGGCGACGAAGGAGACGTCGACCGTGGCGGCGCGGGCCCGGAAGGACTTGTCCCAGTAGGCGTCGTTGCGCACCAGGCGGATGCTCGTGTTGGCCTTCCAGTCGGCGAGTTCGAACGGCCCGGTGCACATCACGCCGTTCGAGCCCTTGCCGTACGCCGAGCCCTTCTTCCTGATGAAGTCGGCCTTGGCGATCACCCCCGAGGTGGCCGCCATCTCCTTGTTGAACAGCTCGTCCGGCTCCTTGAACCTGACCGTCACCTCCAGCGGGCCGGTGGCCCTGATGGATGTGACGTTCACGAAGTTGGGGGAGTTGTTGGACGCGACCTTCTCGTCCAGGTTGCGGTTCAGGCTGTAGGCCACGTCGGCGGCGGTGAGGGCCGAGCCGTCCCAGAACTTCACGCCCTTGCGGATCTTGTAGACCAGGGTGGTCGGGTCCGGGTTGCTCCACGAGGTGGCGAGGCCGGGGGAGTAGGTCAGGTCGGCCTTCATCCGGACGAGGGTGTCGCAGAGGTTGGCGACCATCACGTTGGAGCTGTAGTCGCCGGCATGGGCGTAGTCGAGACTGGCGGGCTCGCCCGAGGGCAGGTCCCAGTGGAGGGTGTCGATGTCGCCCGTGGCGGCGGGCGTGCTGACCTCCACCGTGGGCGAGGCTTCGGAAGAGGCGCCCCCGGAGGCGGCCGACTGGCCCCCGGTACAGGCCGTGAGCCCCAGCAGGGGGACGGCGGCCAGGAGCGGCCAGCGGGGTGGGCGGTGCTTCGGGGACACGAAAGCCTCCCAGGGAAGGGTGGGGTGCGGCGCGGTGCCGGGGGGGCCGCGGAAGGGCCCGTCCCGCTCGTCGCGGTTCCCCGACAGTGCCAGGAGCCGAATACCTTGTCAATGAAGACAAAGTAACGGCGAGGTTTCTCCGTTCCCTGGCGGGTGGTGCCGGTTTCCGCGCGCGGTTCCCTGGTCGGTGGTGGCGGCCCGGCGCTCGGTCCCCCGGTGGGTGGTGCCGGCCTGCTCGCCGTTCTCTTCTCTTGGCGGCCGGTGTCAGTCCCGGGCCGTCGTCGCCCCGCCCGCGGTGACCGCGCCGAGCTGGGCGACCAGGGCCTCGCCCGCCACCCGGATCAGGCCGCCGGAGCCGAGCGGCCGGTCCAGGTCCGACATCATGGCGTTGCCGATCGCCAGGCAGAGCAGGCCGTACGCGGTGCTGCGCCGGGCCGGCGGTGTGCTGTCCGGGAACTCGGCCGCCAGCGCGGACTCGATCGCGCCGAGCATCAGCCGGTAGCCCGACATCATGGCCTCGCGCAGTGTCTCGTCGCTCCGGCCCGCCTTGACCAGCTCCAGGATCACCGCGCCCTCGTCGCCCGCCCCCAGGAACCAGGACCCGAACAGGTGGTCCATGGCCACCGCGAGCCGCTGTGCCGGCGGCGCCTCCGCCACGGCGGCGGCGAACGCCCGGTCGTCGCGTTCCTGGACCCATTCCACCAGCGCGAGCAGCAGGTCGTCGCGGTTGCCGACGTAGTGCCGGACATGGCTGCGGCTCAGCCCGGACTCCTCGGCGATCTTCTCCAGGGTGGTGCCGGCCAGTCCGTACGTGGCCATGCACCGGCTCGCCGCCTCCATCACCTGCTGCCGTCGCTCGGCGGCCAGACTCCGACGCCCCATCGCCGACGTACCTCCCACGTGATCCCGACACCGGACGAGCCGAAGCATCGCACACCGTGCCGATCGCGGCCCCGGAAGCGCCTCTTTGTTTGTCAGTCTTGAAAATCTATGGCCGGACTGCCACTGTGTGCCCACCCGTCGGGTTCCTCCGCCCGCGCCGCCACCCCACGACCGCATGTGAGGCTGCCACGTGAACGCGCCCTACGAGACCGTCACGGCCGCGCCCGTCGACCCCTCCGCCCTGACCTTCAGGGTCCGGATGCGCGACGGTGTCCGACTGGCCACCGACGTCTACCTCCCCGACGGCACGTCCGCCGACGATCCCGGCCCGACCGTCCTCGTCCGGCTGCCGTACGACAAGTCGGGCACGTACGCCGCGCTCCCGCTCATCGCCCGCTACATGACGCGGCGCGGCTACCGCGTCGCCGTCCAGGACGTCCGCGGCAAGTTCCGCTCCGAGGGCGAGACGCTGCTGTTCGTCAACGAGGTCCACGACGGTCACGACACCCTCGAATGGATCACCCACCAGGCGTGGTCCGACGGGATCGTCGGCATGTGGGGCGACTCGTACTACGGCTACACCCAGTGGGCCGCGGTCGCGAGCGGACACCGCGCGCTGCGCGCCATCGCGCCCCGGGTCACCGGCACCGAACTCGGTCAGGTGGTCGACCACCACGACGGCACCCGTGACGTCGAGATGGGCATCCACCTCGGCTACATGGCCACCCACTACGTGGGACCCGACACCTACGAATGGGAGCCCGACCCCGAGCGTCGCCCCCTGATAGCGCCCTTCGAGGAGTTCTTCCGGAACCTGGGCCGGCGCTCGCCCTCCTTCGACATCAGCTTCCCGCGCGACGTACGCCTGCGCCGCTGGCCGGAAGGGCATCCCTTCGACCACCGCGCCATCCCGGTCCTGCACACCGTCGGCTGGTACGACAACTGCGCACCCTGGCACTGGCGCGACATCGAGGAACTCACCAGCCGCCCCGACTGGGCCAACCAGCAGTACCTGCTGATCGACGCCATCGACCACGAGAACTACCACCTGGCCGGCGCCCCCTACGACGACGCGTCCCGGGACCACGCCCGGAGCCAGGAGGCGTTCCGCACCCTCCTGCCCGGCTACCTCGACCCCGCCCTGGACTTCTTCGACGTCTTCCTCAGGCGCCAGGGCAGCCCCGCCGAACTGCCGCGCGTCCGCTGGCGCCTGGTCCACGGCGACGAGGACGGCTTCCGCACGGACACCGTCTGGCCCCCGGCCGGCAGTACGGTCATGACCCTCCATCCGGCCCCGGACGCCGGGGCCCCGGACGGCGACACCCCCGGCCGGCTCGACATCGTCCCGCCCGCGGACCGGTCCACGGCGAGCTGGGTCCACGACCCCGCCGACCCGGTGCCCTCGGCCGCCCCCAACGCCTTCGCCTACCTCCAGACCAACCCCCGTCTGCACGACTGGTCCAAGCGCGGCGACGTCCTGGTCTTCGACGCCGCCCCCGTCACCGCACCCGTCGACCTCGCGGGCCCGGTCTCCGTCGAGCTGTCCCTCACCACCACCGGACCCTCCACCGACCTCTTCGCGAAGCTGCTGGACGTCCACCCGGACGGCGAGGCCGAACTCGTCGCCCACGGCCGTGTCCACCTCGACAGCCCGGTCAGGGCTCTGACGCTCGGCCTCGGCCATGTCGGCTACCGGCTGCGCGCCGGCCACCGGCTCCGGCTGCACCTCCACAGCAGCGACTTCCCCGAGTTCGTCCTCCACCCGGGCACGGACGACAACCCGTGGCTGGCGACGGAGGTCGAGCGGACGACCCAGCGGATCCGGCTGGGCGGCCCCGACGGCGCCCGGCTCACGCTGACCGTGGCGGCGGCGGACCGCTAGACGGCGGTGCCTTGCGGGGCTTGGCGGACGGTCCTGCGGGACGGACGCCGGGCTGGGTCCGGAGCTGGGTGCCGGGGCGGCCCGTCTCGGTGTCCGGCGGTCACGCCTCCGGTGCGTGCGCCAGATAGGCCAGTACCGCCAGGACCCGCCGGTGGCCGCTGTCGCTCGGCGGCAGGCCCAGCTTCAGGAAGACGTTGCCGATGTGCTTGTGGACCGCGCGCTCGGTGACCACCAGGGCCCTGGCGATGGTCGAGTTGTCATGACCCTCCGCCATCAGCTTCAGCACCTCGCGCTCGCGCGGGGTGAGCGAGTCCAGCGGGGAGTCCTTGCGGCGGGTGAGGAGTTCGGTGACGACCTCGGGGTCCAGCGCGGTGCCGCCCGCCGCGACCCGCTCCAGCGCGTCGAGGAACTCGTCGACCCGGCCCACCCGGTCCTTGAGGAGATAGCCGATCCCGCTGGTGCCGCCGCCCAGCAACTCGGCGGCGTACGACTCCTCGACGTACTGCGAGAGCACCAGCACCGGCAGCCCGGGGATCCGCTCGCGGGCCTCCAGCGCCGCCCGCAGCCCCTCGTCGCGGAAGGAGGGCGGCATCCGGACGTCGAGCACGGCCACGTCCGGCCGATGCGCCAGCAGCGCGGGCACGACCTCGGGCCCGCTGCCCGCGACGGCCACCACCTCGTGCCCGGCCGAGGTCAGCAACAGGACCATGCCCTCCCGCAGGAGGGCGTTGTCCTCGGCGATCACCACACGCACGGCAGCTCCACTTCGATCAAGGTCGGGCCCCCGACGGGGCTGGACAACCGGACGGTACCGTCGAGCGCGGCGACCCGGCGCCGCATGCCGAGCAGCCCCGAGCCGCCGGCCTCGTCGGCACCGCCGCACCCCTCGTCCCGGACGCTGATCCGCAGGCCTCGCCGGGCCCGGACGAGGTGTACCTCGGCACGGGTGACCCCGCTGTACTTGGCGACATTGGTGAGCGCCTCGGCCACCACGAAGTACGCGGCCGCCTCCACCGCCGCGGGCGCCCGCACCCCCTGGTCCAGGCCGCCGTCGTCCAGAACGACCTCCAGCCCGCTGCTCGCCGCCAGCGCCCGCACCGCACCGGTGAGGCCGCGGTCGGTCAGGATCGGCGGATGGATGCCGCGCACCACGTGCCGCAGCTCCGTCAGCGCCTTCTCGGCCTGCGCCTGGGCCTCGTCCAGCAGCCGCAGGGCGGTCTCGTGGTCCCTGCCGTAGGCGCGCTTGGCGAGCCCCATGCGCATGGACAGCGCCACGAGCTGTGCCTGCGCCCCGTCGTGCAGATCGCGTTCGATACGGCGCAGTTCGGCACCGTGGGCGTTGATCGCGTCGGCCCTCGTCTGCGCCAGCCGCTCGACCCGGGCCGTGAGCAGCGCCTGCGGGGACGGCTTGAGCAGGGCGGTCGACCAGTCGGCCTCCAGGTCCGCGAGCCGCACGATCAACGGCAGGACGACCGCCTCGCGGCGCAGCAGCCCGCACCACACGCCGTCGACGGCCAGCCCCACCGGCCACAGCGGCAGGGCGAGGGCGAGCAGGGCGCCGTAGAACCAGTAGGCGGCCATCCAGCGCAGGTCGCCGCGGGTGCCGGGATCGCGTACGGCCGCGACGACCCGTTCGCGCACGGTCCCGGTCAGGGGCTGGTACACCTCGGGGATCTTCACACCGGTCCAGGCGGCGGTCAGGCTCCGCTTGACCCCCGCGATCCGCCGGATCAGCAGGACCGTCTCCGGCAGCAGCCAGACGCCGACCACGGCCAGCGTGCCGCCCGCGGTGATCAGCAGCACGGTGATGAAGGTCCACACGCCGAAGGCCATCGCCGCGGCCCTGAAGAGGTGGACCGTGGCCCACGCCGCGCGTCGCACCGTTCTTCTCATGGGGAGGACGGTAGTGGGTTTGCTTGAGTTAGGCAATTATTAGCCATGTGTCGCCCGTCCCACCACCACGAAAGGGTGAGCCATGCGAGGGAACCCCGAGGTCCAGACGGTGCCGTCCCGCACCGGCGGCCGGGACGTGCTGATCGTCGGGCATGACGTCACGGAGACCGATCTGCTCACCACGACGCTGGAACTGGCCGGATACCGCGTCGCCGGCACGGCGGCGACCGGTGTCGAGGGGATCGAGCAGATCACCCGGCGGCCGTTCGACCTGGTGGTCTGGGACGCCACGCTGCCGGATCTGAAGGAGGTGGCCCGGGGCCGCCGTATCCCGCCCGAGGACCGGCCGCCGCTGCTCTACCTGATCACCTGCGAATACCTCCACACCCTCCTGCCCGTGCTCGGCCGAGGCCGGGAGGACTACGTCACCAAGCCGGTCCGGGCGGCCGAGGTCCTGGCGCGTGCGCAGATGTTGTTGCGGGGCCGGCACATCGCGGGCGAGGCGGCGGAGGCCGTCTACGGCGACCTGGTGCTGGACGTCGTCGGCTGCCAGGCCCGGCGCGGTTCGAGGGCGCTGGGGCTGTCTCCGGCCGAGTACCGGCTGCTGCGCCATCTGCTCGCCAACGCCGAGCGTGTGCTGTCCAAGGAACAGATCAGCCGGCACGTCTGGGGCGAGTTCCGGGCGAGCGAGGCGATCGAGAAGCTCGTCTCCCGGCTGCGCCTGAAGGTGGACCGGGAGGACCCCACCCTGATCCATACACACCGGGGCTTCGGCTACCGGCTCGGGCGGCCACGCGACTGAAGCGGCGGGCCGTGCGGCCGGGGGCGGTCGGCGGGGCGGTCGCGGCTGACAGGTGGGGCGGTCGTGGGTGGCCGGTGGGTCGGTTGTGACCGGTCAAGTCGGTTGTGACTGGTCAATGGGGGCCGTTGCGACTGGTTCGTGTGAGCGGCGTCACGTCCGGAAATTGTCCGGAAGTGGTCCGGCGCCTGTCAGCCCGGCGGGTTTGCATGCCGGTACGACGACCGTGGCCACCGGAACCGGGCGGGACTGGTTTCCGGGGCGGGCCCGGCAGGCACGGCGCGTCCGGGGCCGATGTCGCGGTCGCGGGAATCCACGTCACCGAGGAGCAGGGCATGACGACCGTAGGAATAGTCACCGGAGCCGGACGCGGTATGGGAGAGGCCTGTGCCCGGCGGCTCGCCGACACCGTGGACGTGCTGCTGCTCGTCGACCGGGACGCGGCGGGCGTGGAGACGGTGGCGAAGGACCTCAACGACGCGGCCGGCCGGGCGCACGCCGAGCCGTTCGGCGTCGACATCACCGACCGCGCAGGCCTGGCCGGCCTCGCCGACCGGGTCGCCGAGCTCGGCACGCTGCGCTCGGTCGCCCACGCGGCCGGCATCTCGCCCACCATGGCCGACTGGCGGCGCATCTTCGAGGTGGACCTCATCGGCACCGCCCTGCTGGCCGAGGCGCTGCGCCCGCTGGCCACCCAGGGCACCGCGCATGTGTACTTCTCCTCGATGTCGCCGCTGCTCGCACGGGTCGACAACCCCGATCCGGCCATCGGCGCGATCCTGGACGAGCCGCTGCGGGAGGACTTCCTCGACCGCATCCGCGACGCGGTCGGGCCGGAGATCGAGCAGTCGAATCTGGCCTACCCGTGGGCCAAGCACGGTGTGGCCCGGTTCGCGCGGAAGGAGGCGGTGCGGCTCGGTCCGGTCGGAGCGCGTGTGTGCTCGCTGGCGCCGGGCATCATCGACACCCCGCAGGGCCGGCAGGAGGCGGCCAAGCAGACGTCGATGCAGCGGATGATCGACGCGACACCGCTCGGCAGGACCGGCCGCTCGGAGGAGGTCGCCGACGTCGTGGCGTTCATGCTCTCGGGCGGCGCGAGCTTCCTGAACGGCGTCGACATCCTCGTCGACGGCGGTGTCTACGCGGCCGTCCGCGACAGGTGACGGCAGGACCGCCGGGCTCCGGGGCGGATCACGTCAGGCCGCGTCGCATGGCGTCGGCGACGAGTTCGCCGACGAGGACGGCGGTGGCCGCAGGGCCCCGCAGCGGCGGCGTCGGCAGGATCGACGTGTCCGCGACCCGCAGTCCCGCCACGCCGTGCACCCGGCCGTAGGCGTCGACGGCGGAACCCAGCGGAACCGTGCCGCAGGTGTGCTGGCAGGTGCCGAGATGCCCGAGGATCCACTCGTCGAGCAGCCGGTCGTCGGCCAGCACCCGCGGCGCCGGGTCCGTGAGCCCGGCGCCGACCTCCGCGAAGTCGGGCGTGGCCGCCAACTCGGCGGTGACACGGACGACTTCGCGCAGGCGCCGCCGGTCCCCGGCCGTGGCGAGGTAGCCGTGGTCGAGGCTCGGCGGGGCCGCGGGATCGGCGGAGTCCAGGCGCAGCCGCCCGCCGGACCGCGGTGTCTGGACGGAGACCAGGAACGCGAGCGGCGCCCCCGGCACGGACACCCGCCCGCCGGTCAGCCCGGCCATGGGGACCAAGGACTGCAGTATCTCCAGATCACCGCCCGGGTGGTCCCCGCCTGACGAGGGGAGATGCAGGGCCCCGCCGAGCCACGAGCCGACCGGTTCCGGCAGCGACCGCCGTCGGGGCAGCCACTCCAGCACCACCTGAGGATGGTCACCGAACCGGGCCCCCACGGCGGGCACGTCCTCGACGACCGGTATCCCGAGAGCCGCCAGCTCCGCGCGCGGTCCGACGCCCGAGAGCAGGAGCAGCTGCGGGGAGCGCAACGCCCCCGCGCAGAGCACGACTTCACCGCCGCGCACGGTCCTGCGCCGCCCGTCCCGCTCGACCACCACACCGGTCGCCCGCCCGCGCTCGACGACGACCCCGAGGACCGTACTGTCCCCGCTCACCAGGAGGTTGGACCGGCCGGACACCCGTGACAGGTAGGCGAGGCCGGTGTTGACCCGCACTCCGTCCACGGCGTTGGAGGGCACCGGACCGAACCCCGGCTCGTCCTGCGCGTTCTTGTCCGGTTCCCCGGGAAATCCCAGCCGGCGGGCGGCCGCCCCGAACGCGGCCGCGGCGGGGTGGCCCAGGTCGGTACGGCGGACCCGCACCGGCCCCCGGTCACCGTGCAGCGGACCGGCGCCGTAATCGAGGTCGGTCTCCAGCGCCCGCAGGAACGGCAGCATCCGCTCGTACGACCAGACCGGACCGCCGCCCGCCGCGGCCCACCGGTCGAAGTCCTCCCGCCGCGCCCGGACGAAGTAGCCGCCGTTGACGGTGGTCGAGCCGCCGAGGACACGGCCCCGGACGACCGTGTACGGGCGGCCCGGGGCGAGGAGCGCGGGATACGGCTGGACGGCCGGGTGCCCGGGCTGTGCGCCGGGGACCAGCCGGGCGTCCAGCAACTCCGGTGCGAACGACGGCGGCAGGCCCGGCACCGGACCCGACTCCAGCACCAGCACCGTACGGTCGGGATCCTCGGCGAGCCGGGCCGCGAGGGCCGCCCCCGCCGCCCCGGCGCCCACCACGATGACGTCGAAGCGGGACGCCCGGCCGCGGTGGTCTCCGGTCGGTCTCATGGTCAGGTGATTCAAGACATGGCCGCCGCTCCGTACAACGGCGAGTCCCGGTGGCCGGGACGGGCCCCGGCACCGGGCACGGCCGTCACCTAGCGTCAGCCGGGTCCGACGCGTCGGCCGAGACCGCGGAAATCGCGTCGGTCGAGACCGAGGAAAGCCGCGTCAGCCGAGTCCGAAGAAAGGAGACCCGTATGAACGAGCTCCGCCCCGTCGCCCCGGCCGAGGAGACCGGCCCCGAGGCCGACGACACCGCGCTCACCGTCTCTCTGATCGAGGCGGAGGACCTCTTGGAGGAGGTCTCGATCGACGGCATGTGCGGCGTCTACTAGGCCGCCGCCGGATGACGACGATGGACCTCGACCGCGCCTGGGACCTGCATCCGCAGGTCTCGGTGCGACCGGAACCGTTCGGCGCTCTGCTGTATCACTTCGGCACGCGCAAGCTGTCGTTCCTGAAGGACCGCCGTCTGCTGACGGCCGTCCAGTCCCTCAAGGACGCCCCCACCGCCCGGGCCGCGTGCCGCACGGCCGGCATCGGCGAGGCCGAACTGCCGCGCTACGCCCGGGCGCTGGCCGCACTCGCCCACTCCTCGATGGTCATCGGGAGGACCCCATGACAACGGCCGCCCCCACTCCCTCCCGGCTGGTCGACCTGTTCGAGTACGGGCTCGACGCACCGATCTGCCTCACCTGGGAACTCACCTACGCCTGCAACCTGGCCTGCACCCACTGCCTGTCCAGCTCCGGCCGCCGCGACCCGCGTGAACTGACCACCGCCGAGGCCAAAGCCGTCATCGACGAACTGGAGGCCATGCAGGTCTTCTACGTCAACATCGGCGGCGGCGAGCCCACCGTCCGCCCCGACTTCTTCGAACTCCTCGACTACGCCACCGCCCACCACGTCGGCGTGAAGTTCTCCACCAACGGCGTCCGCATCACCCCCGAAGCCGCCGAACGCCTCGCCCGCAACGACTACGTCGACGTCCAGATCTCCCTCGACGGCGCCACCGCCGACATCAACGACGCCGTGCGCGGCCCCGGTTCGTACGCCACCGCGATCCGGGCACTGGAGAACCTCGCCGCGGCCGGCATGCGCAACTTCAAGATCTCCGTGGTCTGCACCCGGCACAACATCCCGCAGCTGGACGACTTCAAGGCCCTCGCCGACCGCTTCGGCGCCCAGCTCCGCCTGACCCGGCTGCGTCCCTCCGGCCGCGGCGCGGACGTCTGGGACGACCTGCATCCGAGGGCCGGACAGCAACGGGAGCTGTACGACTGGCTGCTCGCGCACGGCGACAACGTGCTGACCGGCGACTCCTTCTTCCACCTCGCCGGCTACGGCGAGCCCCTGCCCGGCCTCAACCTCTGCGGCGCCGGACGCGTCGTCTGCCTGATCGACCCGGTCGGAGACGTCTACGCCTGCCCCTTCGCCATCCACGAGGAGTTCCTGGCCGGCAACGTCCGCGCCCCGGGCGGCTTCGCCGAGGTCTGGCGCGGCTCCGAGCTCTTCCGGCGCCTGCGCACCCCGCAGCACGGCGGCGCCTGCACCTCCTGCCCGTTCTACGACACCTGCAAGGGCGGCTGCATGGCCGCGAAGTTCTTCACCGGGCTGCCGCTGGACGGGCCCGACCCCGAATGCGTCCAGGGACACGGCGAGAAGCTCCTCGCCCTGCGCCCGGCCGGAGCGGCCGGACTCCCCAAGCCGTCCGGGGACCACTCCCACCGGACCGCCGTACCGGTGCGCGACTGCGTCGAGGACCCGTTGGCCGGGCTGCGGATCACACCGAAGGCACCGAAGGGGCCGAAGGGGCCGAAGGGATCGAACGGAAGGGACGGGGCGCATGCCTAGGAACCGCTGGTTCGAGACGGTCGCCGAGGCACAGCGCCGGGCCAAGCGACAGCTGCCGAGTTCGGTGTACGGCGCCCTCGTCGCCGGCTCGGAGCGCGGCCGTACCATCGACGACAACATGGCGGCCTTCGCCGAACTGGGCTTCGCACCACGGGTCGTCGGCCATCACGCGGAACGCGACCTGTCCACGACCGTGCTCGGTGTGCCCACGTCCCTGCCCGTGCTCATCTCGCCCACCGGCGTGCAGGCCGTCGACCCCGACGGAGAGGTGGCCGTCGCCCGGGCCGCCGCCGGCCGGGGCGTCATCATGGGGCTCAGCTCCTTCGCGAGCAAGCCGGTCGAGGAGGTCGCCGACGCCCAGCCGGACCTGTTCTTCCAGCTGTACTGGAGCGGCACGCGCGACGCCATGCTGCGGCGCATGGACCGGGCGCGGGCCGCCGGCGCCAAGGCCCTCATCGTCACCCTCGACTGGTCCTTCTCGCACGGCCGCGACTGGGGCAGCCCGGCCATCCCGGACAAGCTCGACCTCAGGACCATGCTGCGGTTCGCCCCCCAAGTGCTGCCCAGGGCCGACTGGTTGTGGCGGTACGTCCGCTCCGGCCGCCTCCCCGACCTCGCCGTGCCCAACCTGGCCGCCCCCGGCGCCGACGCCCCCACCTTCTTCGGCGCCTACGGCGAATGGATGCAGACCACACCACCCACCTGGGACGACGTCGCCTGGCTGCGCACCGAGTGGGGAGGGCCCTTCCTGCTCAAGGGGGTCACCCGGGTGGACGACGCCAGGCGTGCCGTCGACGCCGGTGTGTCCGCCCTGTCCGTCTCCAACCACGGGGGCAACAACCTGGACACCACACCGGCCACCATCCGCGTTCTGCCGGCCATCGCGGAAGCGGTCGGAGACCAGGTCGAAGTCCTGCTGGACGGCGGCGTCCGCCGTGGCGGCGACGTGGCCAAGGCCCTCGCCCTCGGCGCCCGCGCCGTCCTGATCGGCCGCGCCTATCTGTGGGGCCTCGCGGCGAACGGGCAGGCCGGTGTCGAGAACGTCCTCGACATCCTGCGCGGCGGGCTCGACTCGGCGGTCCTGGGCCTCGGTCACTCCTCCGTGCGAGACCTCCGCCCCGAGGACCTGGTGATACCTCCCGGGTTCCGGCTGACCCTGGGGGGCGGGGACGTACCCGCCGCTCCGCAGGCGGTCCCGGCAGCCGCCCCCGCGTCACCGGCCGCCTGACCGTGCCGGGGGACGGGATGCCGCGCGTGCTGGCCGACGCCGTCTGGCCCGCCGTACCGTCCGGTGCGCTCGTCCTGGTGCCGGTCGGGTCCACCGAGCAGCACGGCCCGCATCTGCCGCTGGACACCGACACCGTCGTCGCCCGCGCCGTCGCGCGGCGGACGGCCGACGCCCTCGCCGCCGGGCCGGACGGCCCGCCGCTGGTGGCGCCCGCCCTGGAGTACGGGGCGAGCGGCGAACACGCCGGCTTCCCCGGGACCGTGTCCATCGGGCACGAGGCGTTGCGCACGGTGATCGTGGAGCTGACGCGCTCGCTGTCCCTGTGGGCGGGCCGCGTGGTGTTCGTCAACGGCCACGGCGGCAACACGGCCACCCTCGACACGGCCCTCGCCCTGCTGCGCGCCGAGGGCCACGACGCCGTCTGGACCGGCTGCGACCTGCCCGGCGGCGACGCGCACGCCGGCCGGGCGGAGACCTCCGTGCTCCTGCACCTGGCGCCGGAGCGGGTGCGTGCCGAGGACGCCGTCGCCGGTGACCGGCGTCCGCTGGCCGTCCTCCTGCCCGAGCTGATGGCCCGTGGCGTCCGCGCGATCTCGCCCTCCGGCGTCCTCGGCGATCCGGCGGGGGCCTCGGCCGAGGAGGGGCGCCGGGCGATGTCGGCACTGGTGGCTGTCACGGTCCGCCGGATCACGAGGTGGACCGTCGACGGCCGGGGACGGCTCACCGATCCCGCCCGGGCCGGAGCACCGGTGACAACTCCCTCCGGACGGCGGGGCGCAGGCCTATGACCCATCGCCGCGTACGGACGGGCGCACGACGCTCACGCCTTCTCTCGGACGGAGGGGGCGGGCGGACGGATGTACGCCGGTGGCGGCTTCTCTCGGGCGGACGGGTGTATGCCGGTGGCAGCCCCCCTCGGGCGGACGGGTGCACGTCGATGACAACTCCTCCTGGACGAAAGGGAGTCCGCCGATGACGCTTCCCCTCGGCTTCGTCGTCGAGCTCGACCGGCACACCCGGGTCGTCGACGGCGGTGCGGCGCTGCTCGGTGGATTTCCGTCCCGGCTGCTGCGGCTGACCCCGAGGGCCCGTCGGCTGTTCGCCGGCCGGCGGCTGGCCGTGCGTGACGCGGCGGGCGCACTCCTCGCCGACCGGCTGCTGGAGACGGGCATGGCCCATCCCGTCGCCGCCTCGCTCCCGGCGCCCGCCGACGCCCGGTACACGGTCGTCGTACCGGTCCGTGACCGCCCCCGCCAACTCGACCGCCTGCTGCGCAGCATCGGCACGGGCCACCCGGTGATCGTGGTCGACGACGCCTCGCACCGCCCCGCGAGCGTGGCCGCCGTCGCCGCCGAGCACGGTGCCCGGCTCGTCGCCCTGGCCGCCAACACCGGTCCCGCGGGCGCGCGCAACGCCGGACTCCGGCTCGTCACCACGCCGTACGTGGTCTTCGCCGACTCCGACATCGTGCTGGACCCCGACACCGTCCCCACCCTGCTCCGGCACTTCGCCGACCCCCGCGTCGCGGCCGCCGTACCCCGTATCACCGGCCTGCCCGCCGCCGACCCGACCTGGATCGCCCGGTACGAGAACTCCCGCTCCTCCCTCGACCTCGGCGCCCACCCGGCCCCGGTACGCCCCGGCACCCCCGTCTCCTGGGCCTCCTCCGCCTGTGTCGTGGCGCGGGTCGACGCGCTGGGGGAGGGGTTCGACGACGCCATGAGGGTCGGAGAGGACGTCGACCTGTGCTGGCGGCTGGTCGCGGCGGGCCGCCGGGTGCGCTACGAACCGGCCGTCCAGGCCGCCCACGAGCATCGCGTGCGCGCGAGGGACTGGCTTCTGCGCAAGGCCGTCTACGGCACCGGGGCCCAGCCCCTCGCGGAGCGGCACCCCGGGTTCGTCGCACCCGCCGTGTTCGCCCCGTGGAGCACGGCGTTCGCGGCCGTACTGCTCGCCGGCCGGCGCTGGTCCGTCCCGGCCGGCGCGGCCGTCCTCGGTGTCGTGACCGCCCGTATCGCCCGCAAGCTCGACGGCACCCGGCACCCGTACCGGCTGGCCGTACGGCTCACCGCCAACGGCGCCCTCGCCACCCTGGCACAGACCTCGGCGCTGCTGACCCGCCACTGGTGGCCGCTGACGGCCGTGGGCTGTGCGCTCTCCGGCCGGGTGCGACGGGCCACGGCGATCGCCGCCGTGGCTGATATCGCACTTGAGTACCGACCTGATCAGGCCACGCTCGATCCCCTCCGCTACGCCGTCGCCCGCCGCCTCGACGACCTCGCCTACGGCGCCGGGGTGTGGTTCTCCGCGTTCCGGGGCCGCTCGTCCGCCGCGCTGCGGCCCCGTGTCACCCGTGCCGGCACACCTGTCCCGGTCAGCGGAAAGCGCGCCTCGCAAGCCGGTCCGGTGCCCCGACACTGAGGCCAGCCCGCCGCGGGCCGCGCGGCGGCGCGTGCGAGGGACCAGTCACCGGGAGGTGTGCGGAGTGACGCATGAAGTGGTCGGCCGTGTCGAGGAGTCGGGTCCTGAACTGGCCGCACTGGCCGACGAGAACGAGTCACTCGGCAGGTTGAGCGACCGTACCGTCCAACTGCTGCGTTCCGCAGGGGTGATACGGCTGCTGCAGCCCAAGGAGTACGGCGGATTCGCCGCCCATCCCCGGGACTTCGCGGAGGCGGTGATGGCGGTCGCGCGGCACGACGGTGCGGCGGGCTGGGTCTGCGGAGTCGTCGGCGTCCACCCGTGGGAGCTGGCCCAGATGGACCCGCGGCTCGCCCACGAGGTGTGGGGCGACGACCCGGACACCTGGATCGCCTCGCCCTACATGCCCAACGGCATCGCCGAGCCGGTGGACGGCGGCTATGTCCTCAGCGGCCGCTGGCCGTTCTCCTCGGGCAGCGACCACTGCCGCTGGGACTTCCTCGGCGCGCTCCTCGGGGACGGAACGGGCAGGCCCGCCGGGCCCGTCACGGTGCTGCACGTCGTACTGCCCCGCTCCGACTACGAGATCGTCGACGGCACCTGGGACGTGATCGGGCTCTCCGGGACCGGCAGCAAGGACGTCGTGGTGGACAAGGCGTTCATCCCCGAACACCGCGCCATCCGGCAGGAGTCGGTCCAGGAGGGAGCCGCGGCGGAGGCGGTCGGACTCACCGAGCCGCTGTACCGGCTGCCCTTCGCCTCGATGTTCCCGCTCGGCATCACCGCCGCGGTCATCGGCATCTGCGAGGGCGCGCTCGCCGTCCACCTCGCCCAGCAGCGCGACCGGGTGGCCGTGACCGGCGTCCAGGTGCGCGACGACCCGTACGTGCTGTACGCGGCGGGGGAGGCCGCCGCCGAGATCGCCGCCTCCCGGGTCCAGCTCATCGACGGCATCAGCCGGCTGTACGACCAGGTCGAGTCCGGCCGGCCGGTGACCATCGAGGACCGGGCGGACGTACGGCGCAACCAGGTCCGTTGCGCCTGGCGCGCGGTGTCCGCCCTGGACGAGATCTTCGCGCGCTCCGGAGGCAACGCCATCCGGCGCGGCAACCCGATCCAGCGCTACTGGCGGGACGCCCACGTCGGACTCCAGCACATGATCCATGTGCCCGGCACGGCGTACCACGCCAACGCCCTGGCCCGGATGGGGCTCGAACTGCCCGAGGCGATGCGCGTCCTGATCTGAGCGACGGCGCATGGGACGAAAGGGGGCGTTGGGCGACGCCGTCGGACAACGCCGTTGGTCAACAAAGGAGTTGCAGATGCGGAAAGACCTCTACCTAAGACTGGAACGAGTGTCGGCGTGGTGCGGATTCGTCCTGCTGGTCGGATTCATCGCGGCCTTCAGCGCGGGTGACATCCTCACCCCGATGAGTCCGACGAAAAGCCCCGCGGACATCGTCACGTTCCTCCAGGACCACCGGACCGGGATCCTGTGGTGTGTCGTGCTGATGGTGCTCACGGTCCCCTTCGAGTACCCGTACGTGATCGTGACGAGCCTTCAGATGCGCCGGGTCGAGGGCGGCTGGGGCCTGCTGTCCATGATCCAGCTCACCACGGGCGTCGTCGCTCCGCTGGGGTTCTTCTTCCCGCTCGCGATCCTGTCCGCGGCGGCCTACCGGCCGGAGATCCATTCCCCGGACGTGCTGGCCGCGATGAGCGACATATTCTGGCTGATGCTGGTCGGCAACGCCTGCATCTTCGTGCTGCAGGTCTGGTCGATCGGATACGCGTCGTTCGTCGACCGGCGTGAGCGTCCGGTCTTCCCGCGCTGGTACGGCTGGCTCAGCCTGGTGCTGGGGGTCCTGCTCATCCCCGGGGCCTTCGTCTACCTCTTCAAGACCGGTCCGCTGGCCTGGAACGGCGTACTGGCCAACACCATCCCGATGCTCACGTACTTCGTCTGGAAGATCGCCACGCCGATCGTGCTGCTGCGCGCGATCAAGTCCGAGGAGCAGGAGCTGGCCGGGACGGCGGCCACGGAACCGGTGACCGTCTAGCGCCCGCGTCGCCTCCTGCGGCCGGGTCCCGCGCTGCCGGGCGCGGGACCCGGCCACAGCCGTGCCCAATCGAGTGCCCTTATTTGATTCGTCAGTAATCTGTCAGGTTTTCCAGGAGTTTTGGATCTCCCTTATTCCATATGCCGAATCATTGACTAGACCGTGCGGTACAGCTAACTTCGCATCATCCGCGAATTGGGTTCTCCCACGAACGACGATGTTCGAAAGAGGTGCCGCCTGTGTTCAAGGAATTTGTCGTGTCCGGCGACTCGCACATCATCGAGCCGGTCGATCTCTTCAAGACCCGGCTGCCCCGGGATCTGCGCGAACGGGCCCTGTGGGAAGAGGAGTTCACACTCGACGAGCCGATCGTCGACGGCGGGCACACCGAGTTCAAGAAGCTGCACACCATCGGTTTCGACGGCTGGACCATCTCCAAGTACCGCCAGATCGGCGGAGAGACCCCGGACGGCGATCCGGAGCACATCATCCGGGACATGAACCTCGACGGCGTGGACGCCTCGGTGATGTTCCCGAACCTCTCGCTGTTCGTCCTCTTCACCGACGACCACAAGCTCTCCATGGCCCACGCCCGCGTCTGGAACGACTATCTCGTCGAGCGGTATCTGCCGTACAAGGACCGGCTGCGCCCGACGGCGGCCATCCCGCTCACGGACGTCCCCGAGGCCGTGGCGGAGATCGAGCGGGTCGCGCGGCTCGGGATCGGCGCGATCCTCCTGCCGGAGATCCCGCCCCTGCCCTACTACGCGCGGGAGTACGACCCCGTCTGGGCCGCCGCCCAGGCGCACGGGCTGCCGGTGTTCATCCATGTCGCCACCGGCGGGGTGCGGGTCAAGGAAGCGGTGTCCGAGACGGCGCTGACCGTCCGGGGCCTGATGACGGCGATGAACATGGGCAGGGGCAACCTGACCGACGACATGGTCGCCGGGCGCACCATGGGCACCGCGGTCGGCTCGGCGGTGGCCGGCCCGCAGGGCATCATCGCCGGCCTGGTCGGCGGCGGGGTGTGCGAGCGCTACCCCGATCTGCACTTCAACCTCATCGAGTACACGGCCGGCTGGCTGGTCTCCTTCATGGGCTACATGGACAAGGCCTGGAAGACCGGCACCGGTCAGGACCCCGACTGGTGGCTCGGGTTCTGGGACGACAGCCGCGGACCGAAGGAACAGCCCGCGATGGGACGGCTGTTCGCCGTCAACGACCGGTGGCCGTACCCGCTCAAGCCCACCGAGTACGTCCGCCGCCAGATCCATGTGCAGTTCGCGGACGACCCGACGGCCGTGAAGGCACGTCACATCACCGGTCTGTCCACGGTGATGTGGGGCAACGACTACCCGCACGCGGAGGGCACCTTCCGCAGCAGTGCCGAGTGCGTCGCCGAGAACTTCGAGGGGGTCGGCGACGAGGACCGCGCCGCCATCCTCGGCGGCACCCTCGCCAAGGTGGTCGGCTTCGACACGAGCCGGAAGCTTGCTCCCGTGGGCGAAGAGATCTGAGGCCCCGGCAGGGGGGGCGCACGGCCGGGCGGCGCGGTGGACGAGGGTGTCCGCCGCGCCGCTGTCGTGCGCACCGCACACGTTCGCTCGACACGGGTGCCTGAGGAGCCGAATCCCGCTCAGTGGCCACATCCTCGACGCGATCCGCTAAATCAGTACACTTATTTAGAACTGGATGGCGGACACAGGGCGAGAGGAGCCCAGATGAGCACGACGCTCGACGAGCCCGAGGGTACGTACGACGGGCTGCCGGCCTACGACTTCGACAACCGTCTCGGCGGCCCGGTGCTCAGCCACCAGGAGCGCTGGGACGAGATGGCCGGCACCCACTCCGGGTTCCGCAGCACCGTCGCCCGCGGGTTCTGGGTCGTCACGGACGGCCCGGCCGTGCAGCAGGCGCTGCAGGACTGGCGGACGTTCTCCAACAAGTCGGTGACGGCACTGGACCCCGACCCGAGGTTCCTGTGGATCCCCGAGATGCTGGACCCGCCCACCCACAGCGTGTGGCGGCGCCTGCTGGGCCGTTACTTCTCCCCGGGCACCGTGGCCGCCAAGGAACCGGAGGTCCGCCGGATCGCGGCGGAGATGATCGACGCGCTCAAGGACCGCGACGGCGCCGACGTCCTCGACGACTTCGCCCGCCGCTTCCCGACCCTGGTCTTCATGCGCCTGATGGGCCTGCCCGAGGAGGACCTGCCCACCTTCCTCGCCTGGACCCGGGAGCTGCTGCACCTCTCCCACGGCGAGGACCCGGACGGCACCCGCCAGCTGACCGCCATGCGGGCGGTGTCCGCCTACTTCGAGGAACAGATCGCCCTGCGCCGCAGGACACCGCGCGACGACCTGCTCTCCCACGCCATGACCTGGACCATCGACGGCGAGCCGATCGACGACCGGGACATGCACGCCTTCTGCATCCTGATGTTCCAGGCCGGCTTCGACACCGTGCCGATCTCGATCGGCTGGGCCCTGTACCACTTCGCCACACACCCGGAACAGCGTGCCGAGATCCTCGCCGACCCCTCCCTGATCCCCACCGGGGTCGAAGAGACCCTGCGCGTCTACTCGTTCGTCGTCCCGGCACGCAAGGCCACCCGGGACGTCGAGATCGGCGGCTGCCCGGTCAAGGCCGGGGAGATGGTGATGCTCCCGCTCGCGGTCACCAACCGCGACCCCGGCCGCTACGAGAACCCGCGCGAGGTGGACCTGCACCGCAAGGCCACCAACCACATCGCGTTCGGCTCCGGCCCGCACCGCTGCCTCGGCTCCCACCTCGCCCGCCTCGAACTCAACGCGGCCGTCGAGGAATGGCACCGGCGCATCCCCGACTACCGGATCGCGCCTGGCCAGGAGCTGTGGCAGCACGGCAACATGTACGGCATCAAGGAGCTCCGGCTGGAGTGGTGAGCGGACCCCGGGCCCGAGCCCGCCGGTAGGTGAATCGCTGGGATCGGAGAGGCAGTTGCGGGCGCGGCTCGGGATGAGCCGCGCCCTGCTGCGCGAGGCGGTACGGCTGGTCGGGCACCACCAGGACGCCCGGACGCGGCGCGGTCCCGGCGGCGGGCTGATCGTCACCGAGCCCGGACCGCGGGTCGGCATCGGCACGGTGGCGCTGTTCCTGGAGTACCGGGGTGTCACCGCCGACGACCTGCGCATGGTCCGCAACGCCGTCGAACCCGGCATCGCCGAGCGCCTGGCGAAGGCCGTCGCCCTTCCTCGCCGTCATCACCGAGCTGTTCCGCAGGCACGTCTGCGGCCACGGCCGGCCGCTGCCCGGGGACGCGGCCGCCGATGAGGTCCGGCACGTCCCCGCGCCTCCTCGACGCGATCGCACAGGGTGCCGCGGCGCCGGCCCGCCACCGGATGTGCCGCCACCTCGGCACCCCGAGCCCGATGTACCGTCAAAGGTGCTCAGAACGTGGGAAGTTGCGGACGCCTCTTGACGTAGCCGGCCGCGTCCACGCGCATCTGCATCCCGGACACGTAACGGGACTCGTCGGAGACGAGGAACAGCACGGTCTCGGCGATGTCCTCCGGCTCGACATAGGGAATGCCGAAGCCCGTCGTCGCGGGGAAGGACGGCAGGGCGTCCTCGCGGCTCGGGTTCTCCAGGTCGGGGCGGAACGTCCGGTACATGAGGTCGCTGTTGAGCATGTCGGTGTTGACGTTGGTGGGGTGCACCGCGTTGACCCGGATCCGCCGGGGGGCGAGAACCGTCGCCAAGTCGTGCACGAAAGCCGCCACTTGACGCTTCGCCAGCGAATAGCCCAGCCCGCCGGGCCCGTTGGCCGGGTTGTCGGTGGTGGCCGGGGTGAGCCCCGCGAGGGATCCGGTGGCGACGATCGAGGCGCCGTCCGGCAGATGGGACAGCGCCGCGTCGACGGCGTGGACGACGCCGTTGAAGTCGACGGTGACGGCGTCGATGAACGCCTGCGCGGTCCTGTCGGGCCCCAGCGGGCAGATACCGGCCTGGGCGACGACGGCGTCGAGCCGCCCCAGTTCGGCGACCCCCTCGGCGACGGCCGCCCTGAGCGCCGCCGGATCCCGTACATCGGCCTTGCGCGCGACGATGCGCCGGCCGAGCTTCTCGACCCTGCGCACGGTCTCCTGGAGGTCCTCCTCGGTGGCCAGCGGATAGCCGTTGGTGGCGATGTCCGCACAGAGGTCCACGGCGATGATGTCGGCGCCCTCCGCGGCGAGCCGGACCGCCTGGGCCCTGCCCTGACCGCGCGCGGCTCCCGTGATGAACACGGCCTTGCCCTGTACTCGACCCATGGGGGCTCCTTCTGCCGGGAAAGCCGGTGACTCCCGGCTGCTGGGACATGTTCGGTTCACACGATGTGCTGGTGCTGGAGACTCGACGGGACCCGGACGCCGGACACGGCCTTCCGGCCCCGGCCCACCACCTCTGGAATCGGAGCTGTCATATGAAGATCACCATTGACAGGACGGCGTGCTCCGGACACGCCCGATGCGCGGCGGCTGCACCCGAGCTCTTCCGGCTCGACGACGACGGCTACGCGCTGCCCTTCGACACGGACGTGCCGGAGGAACTCGAACCGGCCGCCCGCGAAGGCGAGTCGGCCTGCCCGGAACGGGCTGTCACCGTCCGCTGAACCCCGGACACGAGTGAGCCCCAGGGCCCGTCGGCCGTGGGGCTCACCGTTCACCGGCGGCTCAGCCGGCCGGCTGCGGCGGGGTGAAGTGGTGGCCCCAGAACGCCCCGTCCGTGATCTCGTACACGGGGACGGGCTCCGGCACCTTCAGACCGTTCCAGCCGAACTCGACGGCGTAGTTCTCCGGCGACCAGACGTAGAACGACACCATGTGGTCGTTGGTGTGCTTGCCGAGCGAGTGCATCATCGGCACCTCGTACTTGGCGGCCCGGTCGAGGGCGCGCCCCACGTCGTCCAGGGTCGCCGCCTCGACCATGAAGTGCAGCAGCCGCCCGGGACCGGGCATCGGCGTCACCCCGAGCGTGTGGTGCCGCGGGTTGCACCCCATGAACCACGTCGTGCCACCGGGCGAGCGCATCGTGTTCCGCTCGACGAAGCCGAGGACGTTCACATAGAACTCGAACGTGGTCCGGGCGTCCTCGGCGGAGACGATCGCATGCCCGAATCCCATGTCACCGGTGACGAACTCGGAGACCAGCGGCGTCTGCACGGGCACATGGTCGAGCACGGTGCCGTAGAACAGCTCGACCGCGTTCCCGCCCGGGTCGTTGAACTTGACGAAGCCCGTCACCCGCCGCTCCGCCGCCTCGGCCTCGGTGCCGGCGGTCACCTTGATGCCCGCCTTCTCGACGTCCGCGACCAGCCGCGCCAGCTCCCGCTCGTCGAGCACCTCGAAGCCCAGCGCCGTCATCCCGTTCTGGGCACCCGGAGCGACCACGATGCGGGCCGGGTAGTCGTCCATCCGGAAGGACAGGGACTCCGAATCAGCGCCCTCGACGGGCATCAGACCGAGGAAGTCGGCGCCGAACGCCTTCCACCGGTCGAGGTCGTTGGACTCCAGACGCAGGTACCCGAGTGAGCGCACGCCCATCAGGCCCTCCCCTCACATTGGTCAGATCCGGGGCGGCCGTCGGGGCCCCGGTGTCACGTACGTCTGCGACGGTAGACAGCCCGGTACAGCCACCGCCGGGCCCGTCCCACTGATCGGGAGGGATACGGCGACCGCCCCGCCCGCGATGGGACGGTGGCCGTCATGACACCGAGCTACGACGACACCCTGCGTGAACTGAGCACCGACGAAGGCACCTTGCGCTACCACGAGGTGGGCGACGGGCCCCCGCTCCTCCTGCTGCACGGGTCGGGGCCGGGCGTGACGGGCTGGCGCAACTACCGCGGCAACCTTCCCGTGCTCGCCCGGCACTTCCGCTGCCTGGCACTGGAGTTCCCCGGCTTCGGCGTGAGCGACCCGACCGCCGAGAACCCGATGGTGGCCGCCCCCAAGGCGGTGCTGCGCTTCCTGGACGGTCTCGGTCTCGACCGCGTCGACGTCATCGGCAACTCCATGGGCGGCTTCGTCGCCGTGGGACTCGCGGTCGCGCACAAGGACCTGTTCCGCAGGATCGTGACCATCGGCGGTGTGGGGCGCAACATCCTGTCCCCGGCGCCCAGCGAAGGACTGAACCTGCTGGTGGACTTCGCCGAGGACCCCACCCGGGACAACCTCGTCCGCTGGCTCAGGTCGATGGTGCACGACCCGGCACTGCTCACCGACGAACTGCTCGAGGAGCGCTGGGCGAGCGCCACCGATCCGGCCACCCTGGAAGCCTCCCGCCGGATCTACGGCCGGCAGGCGATGGCCGCGCTGCAGGCCGCCCAGGCCCACGCCGACCAGCCCGTCTGGGCCGCCCTCCACAAGGTGACCGCGCCCACCCTGCTGACCTGGGGCCGGGACGACCGGGTCACCCCGCTGGAGAGCGCGCTGCTGCCGCTGCGCACCATGCCCAGGGCCGAGTTGCATGTGCTGCCGGACTGCGGGCACTGGGCGATGATCGAGCAGAAGGAGGCCTGGGAGAGCGCGGTACTGGCCTTCCTGACCCGCCCGGAGGCCGGCTGAGCACCGGCCGGCGGCAGCTCCCGGCACGGGAGGGGGAGAACGCGTGGCGAGACCCCTGACGGCACGGCGGCCCGCCGCACCGATGTCGAACGGCCAGGCCGCCCGCCGGGTCCGCATCCTGCGCGCCGCCTCCGACCTCGGTACCCGCGAGGGACTGGCGAACGTGCAGATGCACGACGTGGCCAAGGAGGCCGGGGTCGCGATCGCCACGCTGTACCGCTACTTCCCGTCCAAGCCGTACCTGTTCCTGGCGGTGCTGGAGTGGCACATCGAGCGGTTCCTGGGCGGCTGTGACCACGGTTGCGACGACACCCCCGGGGCCGACCGCGCGACCGAGGTGGGCGAGACGCTCGTCGCGCTCAGCGGCCGGCTGCTCGGCAGCCGGCTGCTGGCCTCGGCGGTGGCGCTGTCGTCGTTCACGGAGTACACGAGCGTCGTCCCGGCCCGGATCGACATCGTGGAGAGCGCACTGGGACAGCGGCTGCTGCGGGTGCTCGGGGGCCGGTCGGATCCCGTGACCGCGCGCAGCAGGGTGCGGCTGCTCGTCTACAGCTGGTGGGGGGTGTTCGTGGCCATGCTGACCGAGGAGATCTCCACCGAGCAGGGGAACGCGGACCTGCGCCTGGCCGCACGGCTGATCGCCCCACCGTGAGCGGGCCGAGGGGGGCTTTCGAGTCCCGGTGAGCGGAACACCCGGAACGGCCGTCCCGGACGGCGGCCCACGCTGAAGGCCGGCACGAGGTGAGGATGGCGATGACAGACGTTTGGGAACCGACGGCGGTCGCGGACCGGGAGACCGCCGTCGCGGAGGCGGCCGCGCGACTCACCCGGGCGGCCCGCGACCACCAACCCTGCGCACCCGTACGGGACCTGCTGGGACCGGCCGACATCAGCCTCGCGTACGCCGTCCAGCGACGCGTCGTCGGCGAGCGGATCGCCGGCGGGGCACGGGTCGTCGGGCGCAAGATCGGGCTGACGTCCGAGTCGGTGCAGCGCCAAGTGGGCGTCGACCGGCCCGACTTCGGTGTCCTGCTGGACGACATGGACGTCACCGCCCACCCGGCCGTCCCGAGCGGGCGGCTGCTCCAGCCCCGGGTCGAGGCGGAGATCGCGTTCGTGCTCGCCGCCGACCTGGACACCGGCGACCTGGACCTCGACCGGGTCCGCTCGGCGGTCGGATACGCCGTGGCCGCACTGGAGATCGTCGACAGCCGGGTGGCCGGCTGGGACATCGCGATCACGGACACGGTCGCCGACAACGCCTCCAGCGGGCTGTTCGTACTCGGTGAACAGCGGGTGGGCCTCGGGGAGTTCACACCCCGGGACGTGACCATGCGGCTGTACGCCGACGGCGAGCTCGCCTCCGCGGGCAACGGCGCCGCCTGCCTGGGCGATCCGCTCGCCGCGCTGCTGTGGCTCGCCCGCACCGCCCGGGAGTTCGGCGACCCCCTGCGCGCCGGGCAGGTCGTCCTGTCCGGCGCCCTGGGTCCGCTCGTGCCCACCCCGCCAGGAATCACCGTACGGGCCGAGATGACCGGCGGCCTCGGCCCGGTGACCGCGACCTTCTCACCCAAGGACCAAGAAGGATGACGAAGACCAAGGTGGCCGTAATCGGCTCCGGCAACATCGGCACCGACCTGATGATCAAGGTGCTGCGCCTGTCCGACACCCTGGAGATGGCCGCGATGGTGGGCATCGACCCGGAGTCGGACGGTCTGGCGCGCGCCGCCCGGCTGAAGGTGCCCGTCACCCACGAGGGCGTGGACGGCCTGATCCGGATGGACGGCTTCGACGACATCGGCATCGTCTTCGACGCGACCTCCGCCAAGGCCCACATCGAGAACGCCAAGAAGCTCGCCCCGTACGGCAAGCGCCTGGTCGACCTCACCCCGGCGGCCCTCGGACCGTATGTCGTCCCGCCGGTCAACCTGGACGAGCACCTCGCCAACGATGTCGACAACCTGAACCTGGTCACCTGCGGCGGCCAGGCGACCATCCCGATCGTGCACGCGGTCAGCCGCGTCACACCGGTGCCCTATGCCGAGATCGTCGCCTCGATCGCCTCCCGGTCGGCGGGACCCGGCACCCGGGCCAACATCGACGAGTTCACCGAGACCACCGCCGGTGCCATCGAGCGGGTGGGCGGTGCCCGCCGGGGCAAGGCCGTCATCGTCCTCAACCCGGCCGAGCCGCCGCTCATCATGCGGGACACGGTGTACTGCCTGATCGGCGACGCCGACCACGACGCGATCCGTGCCTCGGTGGCGGAGATGGTGGCCGCGGTCGCCGAGTACGTGCCCGGCTACCGGCTCAAGCAGGAGGTCCAGTTCACCCCGGTCGCGGCCGGTGACCCGGTGCACACCCTGCTGCCCGACGACGTCTCCGAGACGCCCGCCACCAAGGTCTCCGTCTTCCTGGAGGTCGAGGGCGCCGCCCACTACCTGCCCGCCTACGCCGGCAACCTGGACATCATGACCTCGGCCGCCCTGCGCGTCGCCGAACGCATCGCCCAGCGCACTCGTGAGGTGACCAAGTGACCCGCAGGCTCTACGTCCAGGACGTCACCCTCCGGGACGGCATGCACGCCATCCGGCACCGGATCACCCCCGAGTTCGTGTCGAAGATCTCCGCCGCCCTCGACCGGGCGGGCGTGGACGCGATCGAGGTCGCCCACGGCGACGGCCTGGCCGGCGGCAGCCTCAACTACGGCCCGGGCAGCAACACCGACTGGGAGTGGATCGAGGCGGCGGCCGACGCCATCGACCGCGCGGTGCTCACCTCCCTCCTGCTGCCCGGCATCGGCACCATCGTGGAGCTGAAGCGGGCCTACGCCCTCGGCGTCCGCTCGGTGCGCATCGCCACCCACTGCACGGAGGCGGACGTGGCGGCCCAGCACATCGCCACCGCACGGGAGCTGGGCATGGACGTGAGCGGCTTCCTGATGATGGCCCACATGGCGTCCCCGGAGGTCCTCGCCGGGCAGGCGAAGCTCATGGAGTCCTACGGCGCGCACTGCGTCTACGTCACCGACTCCGGCGGCCGCCTCACCATGGACGGTGTCCGCGACCGCATCCGCGCCTACCGGGACGTACTCGACCCGGAGACCCAGATCGGCATCCACGCCCACGAGAACCTCTCCCTCTCGGTCGCCAACTCGGTGGTGGCGGTGGAGGAGGGGGTCACCCGGGTCGACGCGTCGCTCGCGGGGCAGGGCGCCGGCGCGGGCAACTGCCCGATCGAACCGTTCGTCGCCGTCGCCAACCTCCAGGGCTGGAAGCACGACTGCGATCTGCACGCGCTCCAGGACGCCGCCGAGGATCTCGTACGGCCCCTGCAGGACCGGCCGGTACGCGTCGACCGCGAGACCCTCACCCTCGGCTACGCCGGTGCGTACTCCAGTTTCCTGCGCCATGCCGAGGCGGCCGCCGAACACTACGGCCTGGACGCCCGCACCATTCTGGAGGAGGTCGGCCGGCGCGGGCTGGTCGGCGGGCAGGAGGACATGATCGTGGACATCGCGCTGGACCTCACCCGCGGCTGACTAGCACCTCGCGTACCGCTCCCGGGGCCGGTTTCCCGGTGAGCGGTACGCTTTTTTGCATTCCGAGAATAATAGACCAACCGCCCCAATAATTCGGTGCACGCCCCTTTCTTCGCGGCCGAAGGCGTTGGTAGTTTGGCGTCGGCGCCGAACTAGAATTGATTTCAGTTTGAGCAGAGAGGCACCGACGATGACGTCTGCCCTTCGCCTGGGCTCGCATGCAACCGAGGCCGACGGTCATGCGCTGCCTCCGTCGATGATGGAGCGCGTGACGCTGATCATGGATCTCTTCGAACGTCCGCAGACCCGGCTGACGCTCGAAGCGGTCTCCCGTCGGACCCAGCTGCCCCGCTCGACGACGCACCGGATACTCGACCAACTGGTCCGCCTGGACTGGCTGCGCCACACGGCGGCCGGATACACGCTCGGCACCCGGGCGCTCGGACTGGGCGGCCGGGAGATCGGTCACAGCGCACTGCGGGCCGCCGCCGCACCGCATCTCCTCGATCTGGCCGTGCGCACCAGGATGGTGGTCCATCTCGCCGTGCTCGACGGACCGGAGATCTACTACCTCGACAAGGTGGGCGGCCGGGCCGCGGTGGACATACCGTCCCAGGTCGGCGGCCGGGCGGTCGCGCACTGCACCGGGCTCGGCAAGGCCATGCTCGCCTGGCTGTCCCCGGAGGAGATCGACGCGCGGTACACGCAGGTGATGGAGCGCCGTACCCCGCACAGCATCGGCCGTCTCGACCAACTGCACCGCGAACTCGCCCTGGTGCGCCGCCGCAACGGGCTGGCCATCGACCGGGGGGAGTGCTTTCCCGACCTCGGCTGCGTCGGCCTGGCCCTGCGCGGGCCCGAGGGGCCCCTCGGCGCGATATCGGTCGTCGGGGACGGCAGCTCCGCGCTGGAACTCGTGGCCCCGCTGGTGGTCAACACGGTGCGTGCCGTCTCCGAGGAACTCCTCCCGGCCCAGCGACCGGACCGCCGGGACCTGCCGAGTCTCGTGGGGTGAGGTCCCGGCCCGCCCGGCGTCAGCCCGCGGTGGGGACCTGCTCCCACTCCGTCTCGGGGTCGAGCGACAGGCCCGGGTGGTCCCGCTTGAACGCCTCGGCCTGCTCCTCGATCTTCGGCAGCGCGTGGTCCGGCGCGCCGAATCCGCTGAACAGGGTCGTGCAGTACTCCCGGGAGAGGAACGCCGCGTCCCACTGCCCCTCCGGGTTCACCCACTGGTACGTGTGGTTGTGCAGGTTGAGGAACTGCAGGGTCGCCAGCCGCGGTGACATCGTACGGAAGACATGCTGCTCCATGGCCTCCGAGAGCAGTCCCGAGACCACCTCCTCGAAGTCGGAGCGCTGTCCCAGCAGGGTCTCGAGCTCCTCGCCGCTCAGGGAGCGGTAGTCGTGCTCGTAGACCCAGATGTGGTCGAGCCTGCGGAAGATGATCGTCAGCAGCGACTCCGACAGCAGGCGCAGCCGGAGCAGGGGGCCGGCGTCGAGTTCCGCGATCTGGCGGGCGCGGGCGAGCAGCGGGCCCATCACCCGGGACTGGATCTCGACCAGCAGGTTCTCCTTGGACCCGATGTAGTAGTACAGCGCGCCCTTGGCGAGCCCGACCGCACGTCCCAGGTCGTTGATCGAGGTCGCCGCGTACCCCTGCTGCGCGAACAGTGACGCCGCGATGTCGATGATCTTCTGGCGTCTGACCTCGAAGCCCGGTCCGTGGCCCGGCGGTCGTGGCATCGGCTCTCTCCCCGCTCGACGTGACGATGTGTTGTTTGAAGGTGATTGAAACAGGCCAGCGCGGCCCGCGTCGAACAGGTGAGGGGGCGCAGCCGGGGAACGCCGGGTTCGAACAGGCGGGGACGGCGGACGGACCGATGGCAGGCCGTCGGCATGCTAGGGGATTTGTACCGATCGGTCAACAAGGCCAGTGATGGCGAATACCCCCTCCCTTTGCGTCTGGTGTATCAATAGACTCAGTGGTCGAAATATGGATTCCGGGCCGTGGTCGGCAAGGCTCGGCCGTGGCGTCGGCGTGTGAGCCTGCGCCCGGGCGCAGCCGCCCGCCCCGGATCACTCCGTCCTCTGAACTGTCTTGGGAGAGAAGACCGATGACCATTTCCGCCGAAGCCGCCCTGGCCGGTGTGCAGGCCGCCATCGCCGCCTATGCCCACGCCATCGACGCGGGGGCCACCGAGGCCATTCCCGACCTCTTCACCGAGGACGGTGTCGCCGAGATCGTCGGCCAGGGCACCTTCGAGGGCCGGGAGGCCATCCGCAAGGCCTTCGGGGCGTTCACTCCGCAGGCCCCCCAGCTGCACCTCGTCGGCAACACCCTGCTCACCTCGCCGCCCGGCGACGAGGTGACCGCCAGCAGCAACCTGGTGTTCTTCGCGCGCGGCGAGCAGGGCTGGGCCGTACAGCTCGTCGGGAGCTACGAGGACACGCTGGTCCGCGAGGGCGACGTATGGAAGTTCCGCAAGCGGGTCACGACGTTCAAGTAGCCCGGACCCCGGATCCCCGGCGCGAGTCGGGGATCCACCGGATCGGTCAAAGCATTGATTGTACCGACCGCTTGAATTAACTTTCGCTCAGGCGAACCACACAGAGCCGTGTCAGAGGAGTCGCGAATGACACCCAAGGACGTCCAGGAGCCTGTCGAAGCGGTGTCCGGGGCCCCCGACGATCCCCGAGCCGCCGGCTGGAAGGCGATGCGCGCGGCGTTGCCCGGGGTCTTCCCGGAGGGGGACGTCGACCTGCGCGACGGCCGTATCGGCGAGGAACTCGTGGACATCGGTCTCACCAGCGTCTGGGGCGCCCTGTGGGGCCGCGAGGGGCTCAGCCCGAGGGACCGCAGCCTGGTCACGCTGGGCCTGCTGATCGCACTGCGGGCCGAGACGGAGCTGCGGACCCATGTCCGGATCGCCCTCACCAACGGTCTGACCAGGGACGAGATCGCCGAGGTCCTCTACCACTCCGCGGGCTACGCCGGTTTCCCGGCCGCGGTGGGAGCCCGGACCGCGGCGCGCGAGGCACTGGGCGAGCAGTGATTCCGGGCGGCGTCCGCACCGGGCGAACGCACCAGGCGAACTAGGAGCACGTATGTCACTGGAAGGAAAGGTCGCGGTCGTCACCGGCGGTGCCCGTGGAATCGGACGGGCGGTCGCGACCGTCCTCGCCGCCCGCGGAGCCGCTGTCGCCGTCTGGGACCTGAATGCCGAAGGCGCCGAGAAGACCGTCGCCGAGATCCAGGAGGCGGGCGGCACGGCGATCGCCGTGGCCGGAGACGCGGCCGACGCCACGGCCGTCGCCGCCTCGGCGGCCCGCACCCGCGAGGAACTCGGCCCGGTGGCGATTCTCGTCAACAACGCCGGGATCACCGGGTACGTGCCGTTCACCGACCTCGGTGAGGACGCCTGGGACCGGATGATCGGGGTCAATCTGAAGGGCCCGTTCCTGGTGACGAAGGAGCTGGTGCCGGACATGCTGGCGGCGGGCTGGGGGCGGATCGTGAACATCTCGTCGTCGTCCGCGCAGACCGGGGCTCCCGCGATGGCCCACTACGCGGCCTCCAAAGGCGGGGTCATCGGGCTGACCCGGGCGCTGGCGATCGAGTACGCCGACAAGGGCATCACCGTCAACCACGTCCCGCCCGGCTTCATCGACACCCCGCTGGTGCGCGAGGGCCCCGTCGACATCGACGCCGTCGCGGTCACCATGCCGATGAAGCGGGCCGGCCAGCCGGAGGACGTCGCCTACGCGGTGGCCTACCTCGCCTCGGAGGAGGCCGGTTACGTGACCGGCCAGACCCTCGGCACCAACGGCGGGCGCTACCTCGTCTGAGCCGAGAGAAACCGGCGGCTTCGCGCCCCCGCCCCGACCCGCTGAACGAGCTGGAGAGAGCCCATGAAGGTCGTCGTCGACGAGGAGAAGTGTGTCGCGGCCGGACAGTGCGTGGCCGCCGCCGCGGACGTGTTCGACCAGCGGGAGGACGACGGCATCGTCGTCCTCCTGATCGAGAACCCGCCCGCGGAACTGGCGGACGAGGTCCGCAACGCGGCCGCGGTGTGCCCCGCGCTCGCCATCCGCATCGAGGAATAGCGCGCCCCGAGCCAGCCCTCCCCCCCCACCACCGTAGGAGAACCCATGCCTGAGGCAGAGGCCCCGCTCGCCCCCGACGAGCAGGTCTACTACTACCAGGACGACCGCGACGCCAAGTGTCCCTTCGCCCCGCCGCCCGGTCTGCGTGCCCTGAACGAGACGGCTACCGTCTCCCGGGGCCGGATCTGGGACGGCAGCACCCCCTGGCTCGTCACCGGCCATGCCGCCCAGCGCGCCATCCTGTCCGACCCCCGGGTGAGTTCGGACGACAAGCGGGCGGGATTCCCGTACCCCAACCGGGCCATGGCCGAGAACGCCCACCACCATCCGCTGACCATCTTCAACGCCGACGGCGCCGACCACACCCGGATCCGCCGGATGATGACGCGCCCCTTCACCCGGCCCCGGATGGAGGCGCTGCGACCGGAGATCCAGAGGTTCACCGACGACCTCATCGACAAGATGCTGGCCGGCCCCAAGCCGGCCGACCTGGTCACCGCCCTGTCGCTGCCGCTGCCCTCGCTGATGATCTGCGCGCTGCTCGGAGTGCCGTACGAGGACCACGAGTTCTTCCAGGAGCACGCCTCCGTCGCCACCCGGAGCGACAAGACCGGGGAGGACGACCGGCGGGCCAACGAGGCGCTGGGCGGCTACCTCGCCCGGCTGCTGCAGCAGAAGATGGAAGAACCCGCCGACGACGTCCTCTCGGACTTCGCCGCGCGCATCAAGGACGGTGACATCACCCTCCCCGAAGCCACCCTGCTGTGCATGATCCTGCTGATCGCCGGTCACGAGACCAGCGCCAGCATGATCACGCTGGGCACCGCCCTGCTGCTGGAGCATCCCGAACAACTGGCGCGGATGCGCGAGATCGAGGACACCAAGGACGCCGCGCCCGCGGTCGAGGAGATCCTGCGCTACCTGACCATCGCGATGTTCGGCCAACGGCGCATAGCCGCCGAGGACTTCGAGTTCGAGGGCGTCCAGATCAAGGACGGCGACGGCATCGTCGTACCGCTGCCCGCCGGCAACTGGGACCCGCAGGCGTTCCCCGAGCCGGAGAAGCTCGACCTCACCCGCGACTCCCGCCACCACCACGCCTTCGGCTGGGGCATCCACCAGTGCCTCGGCCAGCAACTCGCCCGTATCGAACTGCAGGTGGTCTACGGCACCCTCTACCGCCGTATCCCCACGCTGCGCCTCGCGGTCGACCGCGACCAACTGGCCTTCCGCCCGGCCGACGCGCTCGCCTTCGGAGTCCCCGAGCTGCCGGTCACCTGGTAACCGGGCACCCGCCACCCGCACCGTCCGCCGGTTCCGCCCACCAGGGCGGGACCGGCGTTCCGCGTTCCACCCGGGGGCAGTTGGGCGTGCCGGGGTGTAGCGGGCTACACCCCGGCTCGGGTAGCGCGCTCCCTCGTGGCGGAAGGGGGTGCGACGGGATCGTTGTCGGCAGAGACCAGACCTCAGGAAGGGACTGTCCCATGGCCGTCAACCGCCGTCGACGCAGCACCGCCGTCGCCACCGCCGTCGCCGCCGTCGCGCTGACCGCCGGGCTTGCCACCGGCTGCGACCCCACCGATTCGTTCGACTGCATCTCCAACGCCGACACGATCGCCGACAGCATCACGGCCATCAACAAGGCCGGTGCGGACGCGGCGAAGGACCCCTCACGGACCCAGGAGTCCATCGACACGATCGAGAAGAACCTCGACAAGATCAACGACAAGTCGGACGACGGCAAGGTCGACAAGGCCGTGGACCGCCTCAACAAGGCGATCAGGGACTACAACCGCGCGATCCTCGACGGCGACACCAACCCGGACTCCAGCGAGATCGACGCGGCGGCCGACGGGCTGAAGAACGTCTGCACGTCGTGACGAACCCGTGCGCGACGTGATGGCGGTCCGCCGAGGCCACTCGCGAGACACTCGTCCTGTGGGTCCTGTGGGTCCTGTGGGTCCTGTGGGTCCTGTGGATTCTTTGACGAGTGTCTCTGGTGAGGAGTGGCGCATGACCACAGTGGGGATCGCGACCGGTGCCGGGAGCGGGACGGGCGAGGCATGCGCGAGACGCCTGGTGGACATGGTGGACGTACTGCTGCTCACCGACCGCAGCGAAGCGGCCGCGGCCGCGGTGGCGAAGGACCTGTCCGGGAGCCACGCGGACACCGTGGTCGAGGCGTTCGGGGCGGATGTCACCGACCGGGGCGACCTCGCGCGGCTCGCCGGGCGCGTCGAGGCGCTCGGCACCCTGCGGGCCGTCGTGCACGCCGAGCACGTTCCGCCCGAGGACGGCGACTGGCGCCGGATCCTCGCGGTCGACTACGTCTCCGGTGCGCTGCTCGCCGACGCGCTGCGCCCCCTGGCCACCGCCGGCACCGCCTTCGTGTACCTGTCCTCGGTGTCCCCGCTGATCGCCCACCTCGACCCCGATCCGCAGGTCGCGGCCGTCCTGGACACCCCGCTGGAGGGCGACTTCCTCACCCGGATCCGGGACGCGATCGGCCCGGCCGTCGAGGACCCCGCCTGGGTCTATCCCTGGGCCACGTACGGTGTGCACCGCCTCGTCCGCGCCGAGGCGGTGCGGCTCGGGCCGGTGGGCGCCCGCGTCTGCTCCCTGTCGCCCGGCGCCCTCGACACGCCCGAGACGCGGATGGAGGCGGCGCGGCACGCATCGGTGCGAGAGCTCATCGAGCGCACGCCGCTGGGCCGCACCGGCCGGTGCGAGGAGGCCGCCGCCGTCGCCGCGTTCCTGCTGTCGGACGGGGCGAGCTTCGTCAGCGGCGCCGACATCGTCGTCGACGGCGGCCTGTGGGCCGCCGTGCGGGACGAGTGACGGCCCGCCGTCCCGGCCGCCGCGCACGGCGGCGTGCGAAGGGCCCGACGCACACCGGTGTGCGTCGGGCCCTTCGCATGACCGCACGTGGTTCACGCCGCGCCGAGTGCCGCCGAACCCGAGGGAAGATCGCCCGAACCGGCCGCGCCGCCAAGGGCGAACACCGGGAACCCGGTACCGGACTTGCCGGCCCGAGCAGGCTTCCGCAGGGCCCCGGCGGCGCGCTTCCGGCCGGCGAAGACGAACAGGCGCAGCACGAGGAACCGTCCGATCCCGGCGAGCGCGGAGGCCGAGAGGTACACGGCCTGCTCCCGCATCACCCCGGCGGACGGCTGCACCGTGTGGAGTACGAGCACGGCCGCGGAGGTCACCGCGTAGGCGGCGGTGGCCGACCCGGCGGACTGCCAGTGCTGGCGCAGACCGGCACGACGCCCGGTCCCGAAGGTGAAGCGTGCGTGCAGTTCCGTGCACAGGACGGTGGAGGCGACTGTTATCAGCAGGTTCGCCAGGGTCCAGGGCATCGACCGGGCGAGCAGCGTGACCGCCGGGCCGCAGGCGAGACCGACGCCTCCGCCGCACACCACGAACCGGACGAAGGAGGCGAGCGGCCCGGGCGCGGCCGGAGACCGGTGTGCCGTCGCCGCCTCGGTCCCCGTCCGCCGGCTCCGACGCGACGTCTCCGGCTCTGACGCGAGCGTCGATGTCATGGTGGTTCCCTTCCGGACGAGCACGTGGACCGCTGTGATCCGCTGATCTCAACGATCCCGGGCCGGGCTCACCGGAACGAGGACGCGCACTCCCCGATCGGGGGTGTAGCCGGCTCCACCATGGGCGTGGGGCGAAGCCGGCCATGACGGCGGGACGGAACCCGGACCCGGCACATCGGTGCGGGCCGTGGGCCGTCCGCCGGTGCTCAGACGGGCGGCTGGTAGGGCTTGTCGGCCATGGTCAGGCCCTCCAGGGCCAGGCCCAGCGTCGTGCCCTCGTCCAGCCGCCGCGCGAGTCGCTGGCGCAGCGCCAGAGGCGTGAGACGCAGCAGGAGCGGAGGCTTCGACGCGAGCTGCTCGGCGAGCGCCAGGGCCCGGGGGAGCACGTCGGCGGACGGGACGACCTCGTTGACCATGCCGAGCCGGAGCGCCTCGTCGGCCTGGAACACCTGCTGGGTGAGGGCCGCGTACCGCGCCCGGTTGATGCCGAGGAGTTCCTCCCACACGACGTGGACGCCGTCGCCCGGTACGACCTCGCCCGCGAGGTGGGGGAAGTCCTGGAAGTACGCGGTGTCCGAGGCGATCGTGATGTCGCCGAGCAGGACCCACTCCGAATGGATGGTGGCCGGACCGTTGATCGCCGCGACGACCGGCATCGGGAGATCGACCAGGGCGCGCAGCACCTGGCGGCCCTCCCAGTAGATCTCGTCCCAGTGGAGCGGCTTGAACGCCTGGCGATCGCCCCGCATGTCCATCTCGGTCATGAAGCGGTCGCCGGTGCCCGTGAGCACCAGGACCCGGTTGTCCCGGTCGTCGGCGATCTCCCGGAGGACACGGGGGAAGTCGCGGTGCAGCCGTACGCTCAGCGCGGCCGGCTCGCCGCCGCTGTGCAGCCGAAGCGTCAGGACACCGCTCGCTGTACGTTCGATGGCGAAGTCCGGGAAGCCGTAGAAGTAGGCCGGGGTCTCCATGCGGGAATCCTCAAGGTCGTAGGTCGTCTCAGCGGATGCTGAAACCGGCGTCCAGCGGCCACTGGACGCCGGTGATGAAACGCGCCTGCTCGGAGACGAGGTAGGCCACCGCGTCGGCCACGTCCTCGGGCTGCAGGATTTCGATGGGCAGGGCGTTCTGCATGCCGGAGACGAGGTTGTGCTCTCCGGCGGCGGCCTGGGCCATGAGCTTGTCCATGGCCGCGTTCTGGGTCATGCCGCTGAGCACCCCGGTGGGATGGATCGTGTTGACCCGGATCCACTCCGGGGCGAGGGCGCCCGCGAGGTTCTGCATCAGACCGACGAGCCCCCGCTTCGCGGCGGTGTACGCCATGCCGCTGGTGTTCAGCGACGGGGTGCCCTTGAGACCGGCCGACGAACTCGTGATCACGATCGATCCGCCGCGGCCGCCGGCCCGCAGCGCGGGGAGCGCGACGCGCACCGTGTGGAAGACTCCGGTGAGATTGACGTCGATGACGTCGTTCCAGTCCGCGAGGATGTCGTCGGACTCGTCACCGATCCGGATGATCCCGGCGTTCGCGATGATGATGTCCAGCCGGCCGAACTCCGCGTACCCCTCGTCGAACGCCCCCTGGAGGGCGGCGAAGTCACGCACGTCGCAGGTGCGCGCGACGATGCGGCGGTTCTCCCGCTCGACCAGACGGACGGTTTCGGCGAGATCGTCCTCGGACGCGTTCGGGTACGTCATCGTGGGGATGTCCGCGCAGATGTCCACCCCGATGACGTCGCACCCCTCGCGCGCCAGCCGCACGGCGTGGGCCCGCCCCTGACCACGGGCGACCCCGGTGATGAAGGCCACCTTTCCCGCGAGGTCCTCGGACATGGTCCCTCCTTGGGGTGATCGACGTACGGATGGCCCGTGCGCCGCCCGGCGCGGTGCCGCGCCGATCTGTGCAGCAGTGTGATCGCCGCCCTCTCGTCCCCGGCCGGTGTGTCCGCTGAGCGGAACGGAATCTGTCGCAGTGCCGATGACTCGGTTGAATGAGTGCATTCAATTGACGTATTCGTGCACACGGGTGCGGAGGCGGCCGCCGGTTCGGCCTGCGCACCGTCGACGCCACGGCGAAGGAGAGCGCGTGACCGAAGCGACGGATTCCATGGACCGGCCCCTCGCCGGACGCCGTGTGCTGGTGACCGGCGCGGCCGGCGGGATCGGGGCGGCGGCGGTGTCCGTGTTCCTCGACGCGGGGGCGCGTGTCGTCGGGCTGTTCCACTCGACGCCGCCGCCGGACGAGCTCAAGGCGCGCTGCGACTGGGTCGTCTGCGACGCACGTTCCCGTGGTTCGGTCGACGCGGCCTTCGACCGGGCCGCCGCGATCCTGGGCGGTCTGGACGTGCTGCTCAACGCCGCGGGGACATGGCGGCCGGGCACGCCGGAGTCGCTGACCGACGGCGAACTCGACACGGTCCTCGACGCCAACCTGCGGAGCACGGTCCTCACCAACCAGGCCGCGTTCGAGAGGATGCGGCACAGCGGTGGGCAGATCATCAATCTCGGGTCCGGCGAGGGAGTGCGGGGGAACCCTCTCGCCCCGCACTACGCGATGGCGAAGGCCGGCGTCCACGCGTGGACCCGTTCCGTGGCCTCGGCGTGGGGGAGGTACGGGATCACGGTGAACGCCCTGGCACCGGCCGTGCAGACCGCGGGTGCCGACCGGCTGTGGGAGCACCTGGGCGAGGAGGGCGCCGCCGCGTTGCGGCAGAACCTGCGGACGGCCATGCCGCTGCGAGGCGAACTCGGCGATCCCGAGGCGGATCTGGGGCCGGTGATGGTCTTCCTGGCCGGTACCGGGGCCCGGTTCATGACGGGCCAGCTGATCGCGGTCAACGGCGGCCTGCAGATGCTCGGCGCCTGAGGGCGAGCACCGGCGAACCGCGCCCTTCCCGGAGCCGTCCGAATGATCCACCGTCCGGCAGACCGTCGTCATGGGATGTGATCATGAACCACACCGACCGGCGCGACGGGAGCCGCCCGAGGGTCGGCCTCGAACACCTGAGCCTTCGCCGGGAACCGCTGTCCGTGTTCGTCGCCGCCGCTGCCGCGGGCGACGCCACGAGCGTCTGCCTGAGTGTCAGGCACCCCGAGACCCACGACCGGCGTGTCCTGCGGGAGACCGTGTCACGGCTGGACGACCTCGGCATCCCGGTCGCCATGGGAGACGGGTTCCTGCTCGGCACCGAGGGCGGGCTGGACATCCTCAGACGGCGGCTCGACATCCTCCTGGACATGCGTGCCCCCTTGGCCAACACCTGCGCATACGAGCCCGATCCGAACGCCCCGCGCGATCCGGGTGCGACGGCCGACCTGCTGGGGGAGTTCTGCGGGATCGCCCGGACCGCGCAGGTCGACGTGCTGCTGGAGTTCACACCGCTCTCGCATGTGCCGTCGCTGGCGGCGGCCGTGGACCTGCTCCGGCAACTCGACCAGCCGAACCTCAGGATCCTCGTCGACACCCTCCATCTCGTACGGGCCGGAGAAGGCCCCGCCGACCTGGGCGCCATGGACCGACGTCTGGTCGGATACTGCCAGTTGAGCGACGGCGCTCTCGCGTCCGCCGGTGTCCTGGCCTACGTGGACGAGGCCAATCACGACCGGGCCGTTCCCGGGGACGGAGAGTTCCCCCTGACCGAGATCCTCTCGCTCCTCCCACCGGAGGTGACCGTCAGCGCGGAAGTCCCGCTGCGCCGCCTGGAGCGGCTGGGAGTCTCACCGGAGGACCGCGCCCGCCGGATCCTGGAGGGCAGCCGCCGGCTCCTGGCCGGTGTCCGCCCCTAGAACAGGTCGGCACCGGGCGGGTTCGGCGGCGAGCAGGCCGATGTCGGACGATCGAGAAAGCCGTCCGCACAGCGGGATACGACGGCTGGCCGGCCGGGGACCGGCAGTAGCTTTCACGGGCGCGGCGCCACCGCCGGCAGCGCTGGGCGTCCTAGGGACCGCCCCTCGGCGGCCCAGCGCTCAGAGAACCGGAGAAAGGGACCCGAGAGATGAAGTCCGCCATTTACAACGGGGCTTTCGACGTCGTCGTCACCGAGCGCGACACACCCAGCTGCGGCCCCAAGGACGTTCTCCTGCGCAATCTGCACGCCGGTATCTGCGGGTCCGACGTGGCGGTCTACCGGCACGGTCCGGGAGCGCATCAGATCCTGGTGGGGGAGGAGTTCGGACACGAGGTCGTCTCCGAGGTCGCCGAGGTGGGGCCGGAGGTGACCGAACTGGCCGTCGGCGACCGGGTGTACCCGTATCCCCTGCTGGCGAAGGGGGACCCGGGCAAGGCGGGGTGCATCGGCGGTTTCTCGGAGTACATCCTCGTGCCCGACTGTCGGCTGGGAGAACAGGTCTTCACCGTCGACCGGCGCATCCCGACACCCGTCGCAGGGCTCATCGAACCCTTCACGGTGGCTCATCGCGCCGTACGGCGCTGCCGGCCCCGACGAGGGGAGAAGGCCGTCGTGTTCGGTGCCGGCACGATCGGGATCGGCGCCGCGGTGGCCCTGAAGAGCTTCGGCGTCGAGCAGGTCCTGGTGGTGGATCTCGCCGACCTGCGCCTGCGGAAGGCGGCCGGGCTCGGATTCGAGACCTGCAACTCCCTGCACCACGACGTCCAGAAGCGGGCGGCCGAGGTCTTCGGTGAGGTCACGACGCTGCTGGGCACCTTCCCCGACGCCGACATCTACATCGAAGCGGCCGGCGCCGACGAACTGCTGGCCACCATCCAGAACATGGCGAAACCGGGTTCCCGGATCGGTGCCGTGGCGGTGCACCCGAAGCCGGTCGCGGTGAACCTGGTCCGGCTCGCCTACGGGGAGCAGGAGCTCATCGGCCCGGGTGGTTACCGCCCCGAGGACGTCCTCGACGTCATGAAGATCATGGCCGACGGTACCTTCGATCTCGCGTCGATCATCACGCACACCTTCGCGCTCGACCGGATCGTGGAGGCGATCGAAACGGCCGGGGACCGCGAACGCGCCCTGCACGTCGCGATCGCCTACTGAGCCGGCAGCCCCTGCCCTCCTCGCCCGAGGCCTAACGCACACAGAACCCCGCGTCCAGAGGAAGCTGGATGCCGGTGACGTAGGACGCCTGGTCGCTCAGCAGCCAGGCGACCGCGTTGGCGATGTCCTCGGGCTGCAGGATCTCGATGGGCAGGGCGTTCTGCATCTGGGCGATCTCGCTGCCGGCCTGCGCGGCCTTGCGCGCGATCGCCTCGTTCTGGGTCATCCCGCTGACGACGCCCGTCGGGTGGATCGTGTTCACCCTGATCATGTGCGGTGCCAGGTCGTTCGCGAGGGTCTGCATGTAGCCGACGAGGCCGCGTTTGGCCGCGGTGTAGGCCTGGGCGCCCGCGTTGGGGGAGCCGGTGCCCTTGATCCCGGCGCTGGAACTCGTGATCACGATCGAGCCCCCGCGGCTACCGTCGATCATGGCCTGGAGGCCGGCCCGGACCGTGTGGAAGACCCCCGTCAGGTTCGTGGCCACGATGTCCTGCCAGATCTGCACGAACTCGTCGTCCTCCTCGGCGGTGAAACGCACGATGCCCGCGTTGGCGAGGATGAAGTCCAGCCGCCCGAACTCGGCGAAGCCCTCGTCGAAGGCCGACTTCACGCTCTTGTAGTCGCGTACGTCCGCGGGCAGGCCGACCATTCTGCGGCCCTGCCGCTCGACCAGCCGGACGGTCTCGGCGAGGTCACCGGGGGAGGCGTTGGGATAGTCCATGGTGGAGATGTCCCGGCAGATGTCGATCCCGATGACGTCGACACCCTCGCGTGCCAGCCGCACGGCGTGCGCCCGGCCCTGACCGCGGGCGGCACCGGTGATGAACGCGACCCTGTCGGCAAGTGACCCGGCCATCGCTGTCCCGCCTCCCGATTCCGACGCCACGGCGGCGTCCTCCCGCACAGGGGAGCCGAACCGATTCCGGCACCCCTGCCTACGGGCAAGAAGTGTGATCGCCACCACGACCCACCGGACACCGACCGCCCACTGAGCGGGACGGGATCTGCGACGGGCTCCCGCATCGCCGTCAGCGGGTTCCGGTCCGCGGCCGCTGTCCGTATCGCCGTCGCTCGGTCGGCATGCACGACCGCGCTCCCGTACCGCCGCGCACGGTACGGGAGCGCGGTTCGGGGGTCAGGCCGTCTGACCGATCTCCGCGTCGTCGAGGCGTTCGGCCTTCGGGACGAGGGCGACGAGCAGACCGCCCAGCGTGCAGCATCCGATGACCAGCCAGATGCCGTTGGTGAAGCCCTTGTCGAGGTAGAACTGGGTTCCCTTGAGGACCATGCCGTGCTGGGCCATCACCACGTAGGCCAGCTGGGAGACGATGATCTGGGCCACGCCCAGCACCAGGTTCTGGGCGCCGTTGGCCAGCGCCTGCTCCTCGGGGCTGACCACCTCGATGACCATGATGGGCACGACCGCGACGACCACACCGGTCCCGAGCCCCGCGACCACACCCCAGGAGATGATCTGGCCGGCGGTCGAGTGGTACTGCGTGCCGATGCCGTAGCCGATGACGGCCAGGGCGACACCGAGGGCCAGCAGGATCCGGCTGTCCATGCGGCGCGCCAGGGAGCCGGTACCGACCGCACCCACGATGATCATGGCGCTGATCGGGCTGGTGACGATGGCGTTGTGGGTACCGGACCAGCCCAGCCCGTCGGAGACATGGGGGATCTTCGGCATCAGCACCAGCAACTGGATCACCACGCCGACCGCGTTGAGCGCACCGGCCGCGATCGCGGTGGCCAGCAGGGCGGTCCACACCGGCCGGCGCCGCGTCATGGCCAGCGGGAACAGCGGCTCGGCGACCCGGCGTTCGACGAGCAGGAACGCGGCGAGCACGACCACGGCACCGACCATGAAGCCGATGAACCTGCCGCTGCCCCAGCCCCAGTCCGAGCCCTCGCCCACGCCGTAGATGAGGAGGGTGACCCCGCCGCCGAGGAGGATGCCGCCGGCCCAGTCCATCCGGCCGCCGCGTTCGCGGACCGGGCTCTCCGGGACGAGGAGGGCCACCAGGACGAAGCTCACGGCCGTGCTGATGGCCATGAACCACAGGACACCGCGGAAGCCGTGGTTGTCGAGCAGCCAGCCGGACAGGAACGGCCCGCCGAAGGCGACCAGACCCACACCGCCCGCCATGATGCCGTTGGCGAGCCCGACCCACCGGCGCGGGAAGACGTCACGCGTGATGGCGTAGCCGAGCGGGGTCGCCGCGATGTAGATGCCGGCGATGCCGCGCCCGATGAGCAGGGTGCGGTAGTCGGTGGCCATGGCGGCCACCAGGTCCCCGACGAAGCCCAGTCCGGTGGCGACGAGCAGTGCGCGCCGCTTGCCGAACAGGGCCGCCCCCTTGACCACGAAGGGCAGGAAGAACGTGCCCGTCAGCAGGGACATCAGCGTGAACCAGGCGATCTGGGTGGTCTGGAAGTGGATCGCGATCGCCGCCTGGGTGGTGCCGGACAGGGCGGCGACGAGCGACACCAGCTGAACGGCCCACAGCAGGGCGGCCACGATGAGCCCGTTCCGGGTGGCGGAGCGGGATCTCTCCGGGGTCTGGGGTGGCGTGGTCTGTGTCTGGGACATGGGAGGCCTTCCGAGGGTGAGCGGAGGTCGTTGCGCGTGGCCGCGGGCCCGGAAAGGGCACGGCGGGGGCACGGCCTGGCGTTTCGTGGATCAGGCGGACCGGCGGGCTTGCACGGAGTCCTGCCGGGGGAGGGGCCGACGTCGTACTGCGGCTCGTGTCGGCGGGGCTTCGACGCCCGGGCCGGCCGATGAGCCGGCCGGGCGGGATGTCGTCGGAGCGCTGGGACGCGGGAACGGTTGCGCGGGTGGCCCGGTGCGAGGGGGCTGCCGGTAAAGTAGACCCAACGGTCGGTACAATCAATCGGTTGGTCAAGAAAAATCGGCTGGCCGGGAAAAAGCGTCCCAACCGGCGGGAAACCCGGGTAGGAGCCCTGCCCGTCCCGGTGACCAGTGACTTCTTTGCGCGGGCATGGCTGAGGGACGGTTCACCGACCGCCCCTCAGCCATGCGTATGCGGTTGTTCCGCGGGCTCCTCGTCCGCTACCAGGCCGTCCAGCCGCCGTCCACGGTGACCGTGGTCCCGGTCATGTACCGGGAGGCGTCGGAGGCGAGGAACACCGCCGCGCCGCCCAGTTCCTCGGCCTCGCCGACCCGGCCCATCGGGGTGCCGCCCACGATGCGCTCACCCCAGCGGCTGTCCAGCAGGCCCGAGCTGAGGTCGGTGCGGAAGTAGCCGGGCGCGAGGGCGTTGACCCGGACCCCGCGGTCCGCCCACTCGACCGCAAGGGACTTGGTGAGCGCCTCGACCCCGCCCTTGCTGGCGGCGTACGCGGCGATCCGCTCGAAGCCCGCTCCGGCGTGCACGGACGAGACGTTGACGATCGAGCCCGAGCCCTGCTCCAGCATGACCTTGCCGGCCTCGCGGCAGCAGTAGAAGGTGCCCGCCAGATTGATGTCGAGGACCTGCTGCCAGGCCTCGTCCGTGACCCGCTCGCTCCGGGTGAAGTGCGGGCTGACACCGGCGCAGTTGACCACCGCGTCCAGGCGGCCCGTCCACTCGGTGATCCGGCCGACCGCGGCCCGTACGGCGTCCGAGTCGGCCACGGAGCCGGGCAGCACCAGTACCTTGCCCCCGTGGCCGGCGAGTTCGGCGGCCAGCCGTTCCAGGTCGTCGGCCGTGCGTGCCGTCACGGCCAGGGTGGCTCCGGCCTGGGAGAGGGCCACGGCCATGGCCCGGCCGAGCCCCTTTCCGGCGCCGGTCACCCAGACCGTCTTTCCGTCGAGACGCAGGTCGTTCGTCACGTCGCTCATGCCTGGCCCTCCGTCGGCAGGTCGCGCAGGTTGCGCTTGAGCACCTTCCCGGAGGGGGTGCGCGGGAGCTCGCCGACGACGTCGAAGCGGGCGGGCACCTTGAACTTGGCCAGCCGTGCCTGGCAGAACTCCCTCAGCTCCTCCGCCTCCGCCTTCGTACCGGGACGGAAGACGACGAAGGCGCGCGGCACCTCCCCCCAGCGGGGGTGGGCGAGGCCGACCACGGCGGCCTCCAGCACGGCCGGATGCTCGTACAGCACGCGTTCCACCTCGGGCGTGGCGATGTTCTCGCCGCCGGAGACGATCATGTCCTTCTTGCGGTCGTCGATGTAGAGGAAGCCGTCCTCGTCGACATGGCCGATGTCGCCCGTGTGGAACCAGCCGTCCCTCAGTGCCGCCGCGGTGGCCTTCTCGTCACGCCAGTATCCCGCGAAGACCTTCGGACCGCGCAGGGTGATCTCGCCGAGCTCGCCGGCGGGCGCCTCGTGGCCGTTGTCGTCGACGATCCGGACCCTGGTGTGCGGCACCGGACGGCCGACCGAGCCCAGTTTCGACAGACAGTGCTCGCGGTCGAGGAAGGTGTCGCCGGAGACGGTCTCGGTGAGCCCGTAGGCGTCGGCGAACCAGGCGTTGGGGAACGCGGTCATGACCCGCCGGAGCACGGGCTCCGGGGTCTTCTCCCCGCCGCCCAGCACGAAGCGGACCGAGGCGGTGTCGTACGACTCCCGGCCGGGCACCTCCAGTACGGAGTTGACCATGGCGGGGGCGAGCCACAGGTTGGTGACGCGCTGCTCCTGGATCGCCCTGAGGACACCCTCGGCGTCGAACTTCCGCTGGAGGACGACCTTTCCGCCCGCGTACAGGACACCGAGCGCCGGCATGTCCAGGCCGCCCACGTGGTAGAGCGGGCCGCACACCAGCGTGGTGTCCGCGGCGGTCAGCCCGAAGTGGACGATGTGCGCGAGGTTCTTCGCCTGCAGGTTCCCGTAGGTGATGCACACGCCCTTGGGGCGCGAGGTGGTGCCCGAGGTGTACATCAGCCGCTGCAGGTCGCCCGGCTCCACGTCCACGGGTGCCACCACGGCGCCCCGGTGCGCGCCCAGCAGGTCCTCGTAGCCGGTCCAGCCTGCGGCGGCGGGACTCTCCTCGACCTGGACGCGGTGGTCCAGGCCGGTCAGCACGGTGGCGATCCGGTCCACCGCCGGGACGAACTCCGGCTCGGTGACGATCACCTTGGCCCGGGAGTGGTCCAGGATGTACTGCCACTCGTCCTCCGACAGCCGGTAGTTCAGCGGCAGGAAGACCGCGCCGATCCGGTTGACGGCGTACACCAGCTCCAGGAACTCCGGCCGGTTGTAGAGCAGCAGGCCGACGATGTCGCCCCGGCCCACGCCGAGCGCGGTCAGGCCTGCCGCCAGCTCATTGACCCTTCTGTGCAGTTCGCGCACCGTCAGGTGCCGCTCGTCCTGTACGACGGCCAGGGACTCGGGCCGTTGGGCCGAGTGGTAGTCGAGGATGCTCGCGAAATTGTCCACCGGCGACTCTCTTGTTCGGTGACCAGCAATATTCCGACCGGTCGGTTGCCCGCTGCAAAGTTTTCGTGTACCCATTGGTCTATAAAACAGGTAGCGGCACTTTACGACGCTCCGCTGCCACCTACAACCGTCGTGCGGGGCGGTTTCCGCCGAGAAGGGGGTTTTCCGTGTCACGTATCCGTCTGGAGACCCATGGGCCGGTCGTGGTGCTGCGGCTGGCCAATCCGCCGCTGAACGCCTTCGACTCCGTGCAGCGCCAGGAGCTCGCGTCCGCCGCGCGTGACCTGGCGGACTCCCGTGACGTACGGGCCGTGGTGCTCCACGGCGGGGAGCGGCTGTTCGCGGCCGGCGCCGACATCAAGGCCCTGGCCGCGATGGGGCCCGAGGAGATACGCGGCTGGAACCGCGCCCTGCAGCGGACGTTCGACGAGGTCGCCCGGCTGCCGATGCCGGTGGTGGCGGGGATCACCGGATACGCGCTCGGCGGCGGCCTGGAGCTGGCACTCTGCGCCGACTACCGGGTGGCGGCCGAGGACGCGGTCCTCGGACAGCCCGAGGTACGGCTCGGCATCATCCCGGGCTCCGGCGGCACCCAGCGGCTGACCCGGCTGGTCGGGCCCGCCCGGAGCAAGAACCTGCTGATGACCGGCCGCAACGTCAGGGCGGAGGAGGCGCTGCGGATCGGCCTCGTGGACGAGGTCGTCCCGGCCGACCAGGTGCTCGCGGCCGCGCTCGCCTATGCGCGCACCCTCGCCGAGGGCCCGGCCGCCGCCCTGGAGGCGATCAAGGAGGCCGTGGACCACGGCGCCGACACCGCGGTGTCCACCGGCCTCGCGCTGGAGCGGTCCCTGTTCACGGGCGTCTTCGGCACGGCGGACGCGGCCACCGGACTCCGGTCCTTCATCGAACACGGGCCGGGCAAGGCGAAGTTCGGTGGCGACGCGCACCACGACGACACGAAGGAGGAGGGGGAGGCATGAAGGCACTGCGCTGGCACGGTGCGGGGGACCTGCGGCTGGAGGAGGTCTCCGACCCGCCGCCGCCGAAGCCGCACGAGGCGGTCGTCGAGGTCTCCTGGTGCGGAGTGTGCGGCACCGACCTGCACGAGTTCCTCGAAGGCCCGCACATGATCCGCACCGGTCCGCATCCGCTGACCGGAGCCGAGCCGCCGCTGGCCCTCGGCCACGAGTTCAGCGGAACCGTGCTCGCCCTGGGCGGCGAAGTACCCGGGATCGCGATCGGCGACCGGGTGACCGCCGACCCGGTCTGGCGCTGCGGCACCTGCTACTGGTGCGTGCGCGGCGAGTACCACATCTGCCCGAAGAGCGGCTCCGTCGGACTCGCCTCCCCGGGCGGGTTCGCCGACCGCGTCACCGTGCCCCTGGCCGGGCTGACCCGCCTGCCCGACAACGTCACCGACGAGATGGCCGCACTCGCGGAACCCCTCGCGGTCGGCCTGCACGCGGTGACCCGGGCGGGCGTCCGCCCCGGCGACAACGTCCTGGTGGTCGGCGGCGGCCCGATCGGCTTCGCCGTCGTGCTCGCGGCCCGCCTCGCCGGAGCCGCGGGCCTCTATGTGAGCGAACCGCTGAAGGGGCGCAGGGAGAAGCTCCTGGACCTCGGTGTGACCGAGGCCTTCGACCCGCGCGAGACGGACGTACGGCGCGAGGTGTTCCTGCGCACCGGACGCATCGGCCCCGACGTGGTGATCGACGCGACCGGGGTGGCCTCGCTCGCGGCCCAGGCGGTCGCCACCGTCCGGCGCGGCGGCCGGGTCGTCCTCGCCGGCGTCGGCCACGGCAGCGTCGAGATCGACATGGGGCAACTCGTGTTCTACGAGCGGTCCGTGCTCGGCACCCTCGGCTACAACTTCGACATCCCCCGGGTCATCGACCTGATGAGCACCGGGCGCCTGGACGCCTCGGCGCTGCTGACCGGGCGGTATGCGCTGGACGAGGGCGCCGGGGTCTTCGCGGACCTGGCCGGGGACCGGGCCTCTCATCTCAAGGTTCTGCTGACTCCGAAGGGACTGTGACATGGATTTCGACCTGCCTGAAGAGACGCAGGCGCTGCAGCAGATGGTCCGCGAGTTCGCCGCTCGCGAGATCACGCCGCACGCGGCCGGGTGGTCGGAGAACGAACAGTTCCCCACCCACATCTTCACCAAGCTCGGCGAACTCGGCCTGATGGGCATGCTCGTGCCCGAGGAGTACGGCGGCGCCGGCTCCGACATGGTGTCCTACGTGGCGGTGATGGAGGAACTGGGCGCGGCCGACCAGTCCGTCGCCTCCACCTGGAACGCGCACTCCACGATCGCCACCCTGCCGCTGCTCGCCTACGGCACCGAGGAGCAGAAGCACCGCTGGCTGGCGCCGCTCGCACGGGGCGAGGCCCTCGGCGCCTTCGGCCTGACCGAGCCCGGCGCCGGCTCCGACGCGGCCGGCATCGCCACCACCGCCCGCCGGGCGGACGGGGGCTGGGTGATCAACGGCACCAAGATGTTCATCACCAACGCCGGTACCGACATCAGCCAGGGTGTGACCCTGCTGGCGGTGACCGGACGGGACGACGAGGGCCGCAAGCAGTTCGCGACGTTCTACGTGCCGACGGACACGCCCGGTTACACCGTGGGCCGCAAGCTGAAGAAGCTCGGCTGGCACGCGATGGACACCCGCGAACTCGTCTTCACCGACTGCTTCGTGCCGGACGACCACCTGATCGGCGAGGAGGGCGGCGGACTGCGCCAGTTCCTCTCCGTACTGGACAAGGGCCGGATCAGCGTGGCCGCGCTCAGCATGTCGCTGGCGAAGGCGGCGCTCGCGCTCGCGATCCAGCACGCCAAGGAACGTGAGCAGTTCGGGCGCCCCCTCGCCGCCTTCCAGGCCGTGGCGCACAAGATCGCCGACATCGGCACGGAGTTCGAGGCCGCCCGGTGGATGGTCTACCGCGCCGCCTGGCTCGCCGACCAGGGCCGCCCGCACGCCACGGAGTCGGCGATGGCGAAGCTGTACGCCTCCGAGGTCGCCAACCGCGCCGCCTCCCAGGCGGTACAGATCCACGGCGGCTACGGGTACATGCGCGAGTCGGAGATCTCCCGCTTCTACGCCGACGCGAAGATCCTGGAGATCGGCGAGGGAACGAACGAGATCCAGCGCAACGTGATCGCCAGGGACCTGGTCCGCCGGGCGTGAGGCCCGGGGCTGCTTCCCCCGGCGGTGGGTGGTACGTCACCCACCGCCGGACCGGATCATCCCCCCACCGCGACCGGCGCCCAGCCGGTCTCCGGGTCGAGCGGAAGTCCGGGCCGCTCGCGCTTGAACGCCTCGGCCCGTTCCTCGACGGCCTCCAGCACGTGGTCGGCCGCCCCGAACCCGCGGAACAGGGTCGCGCAGTACTCGCGGGCGAGGAAGGCCGGATCCCAGGAGCCGTCGGTCCGCACCCATTGGTAGGTGTGATTGTGCAGATTGAGGAATTGCAGGGTCGCCAGCCGGGGCTGGACCGCACGGATCATGTCCTGCTCGGCGGCCTCGGCGAGCACCCCGGCGACGAGCTGCTCGAACTCGGTCCGCTGGCGCAGCACGGTGGCCAGTTCGTCCCCGCTGAGGCTGCGGTAGTCGTGCTCGTAGACCCAGATGTGGTCGAGGCGGCGGAAGATGATCGTCAGCAGCGACTCGGACAGCAGCCGCAGCCGCGTCAGCGGGGACTCGTCGAGCCCGGCGACCTCTCGCGCGCGGTTCAGCAGCGGCTCGAGCACCCGCGACTGGATCTCGATCAGCAGGTTTTCCTTGGAGCCGATGTAGTAGTAGAGCGCGCCCTTGGCGAGCCCGACCGCCCGGCCCAGGTCGTTGACGGAGGTCGCGGCGTACCCCTGGCGGGCGAACAGCTCGGCGGCCGTGTCGACGATCCTCTGGCGTCTGACCTCGAAGTCGGGACCGTGTCCTGGCGGTCGTGGCATCCGCATCTCCCCTTCTCGTGCGGCAGCGCGCCGACAGGATCCCCGGTTCGCTGGACCGACCAGTACATTAAATGATGGCCGAGGCGGTGCCTTTGGCGCATCGCCTGCGTGAGTGTAGCGAGGACGCACATGACTGTGGCACCGCAGATCACCGGCGTGGAATCCACGCATGCGAATGAACTCCTGGAAATGTACCGGCGGATGAGCCGTATCCGCCGGTTCGAGCAGCGGGCCTCGGAGCTCTACAAGGCCACCGAGATTCCGGGCTTCCTGCATTTGTCGATCGGTCAGGAGGCCTCCGCCGTCGGCGCCTGCTGGCCGCTCCGTGCCAGTGACGGGATCACCTCCACCCACCGCGGCCACGGGCATGTGCTGGCCAAGGGCCTGGACGTGGCCCCGATGATGGCGGAGCTGATGGGCAAGGACGCCGGGACCTGCCACGGCCGCGGCGGTTCCATGCACATCGCCGACCCCGGACTGGGCATCTTCGGCGCCAACGGCATCGTCGGCGCGGGCCTGCCGATCGCCGCGGGCGCGGCCACCGCCGCCAAACTGCGTGCCGCCGGCGATGTCGTGGTGGCGTTCTTCGGGGACGGGGCGGTCGCCCAGGGCATGTTCCACGAGGCCGTCAACCTGGCCGCCGTATGGGACCTGCCCGTCGTCTTCCTCTGCGAGAACAACCACTACTCCGAGTTCTCCCCGGCCTCCGAGCAGCACCGGGCCCCGCTCTCCGCCCGGGCCGCCGGCTACGGCATCGGATACGCCCACATCGACGGCAACGACGTGCTGGCCGTGGCCGGGATGATGACCGACGTGGTGGAGCGGATCCGGCAGGGCGGCGGTCCGGTCCTGGTGGAGGCGGAGACCTACCGCTGGCACGGCCACTACGAGGGCGACCCGCAGCGCTACCGCACGGCCGACGAGGTCGCCGAGGCCAAGGAGCGCGACCCGCTGCTGGTGGCCCGCCGGCATCTGGCGGCCGCCGGGGTGAGCGAGGCCCGGGCCGACGCGGTGGACGAGGAGATCGACAAGGAGATCACGGCGGCCGTGGAGTGGGCGAGGAGCCTGCCCGAGCCCGCCCCCGAGACCCTCACCGACTTCGTCTCCGCACCGCGTGCCTACATACCCGAGCCCGCCCCGCTCCCGGCCGACGCCGAGATCTTCCGCTCGATGGACGCCGTACGCCTCGCCCTGGAGCACGAACTCACCGCGGATCCCTCGGTGTTCGTGGCCGGGATCGACGTCGGCGCGGGCGGCAACGTCTTCGGGCTCACCCGCGGGCTCGCGCAGGCGTTCCCCGGCCGGGTCAGGGACACCCCGATCAGCGAGAGCGCCATCCTCGGTACGGCGGTGGGCGCGGCCATGGCCGGCATGAAGCCGGTCGTCGAGATCATGTACATGGATTTCATCGGCGTCTGCCTCGACATGCTGCTCAACCAGGCCGCCAAGCTCCGCTTCATGACCGGCGGACGCGCCTCGATGCCCCTCGTCGTACGCACCCAGTTCGGCGCGGGCCGCTCCTCGGGCAGCCAGCACTCCCAGAGCCTGGAAGCGATCCTGGCGCACATCCCCGGGCTGACCGTGGTCATGCCCTCGACCCCCGCCGACACCTACGGATTGCTCCGGGCCGCCATCCAGGACCCGAACCCGGTCGTGTTCGTCGAGAACCGCCTCCAGTACGGCTTCAAGGGCCCGCGCCCCGCGGCCGACCACCTGATCCCGCTGGGCAAGGCGAAGGTCGTCCGCGAGGGCACCGACATCACGCTCGTCTCCTGGTCCCGGATGGTCCAGGACTGCCTCGCGGCCGCGGAGCTGCTGGCCGCCGAGGGGATCAGCGTGGAGGTCGTCGACCTGCGCACGATCGCCCCGCTGGACCGCGAGACCGTCCTCGCCTCCCTGGCCAAGACCAACCGCCTCGTCATCGCCCACGAAGCGGTACGGGACTTCGGCGTCGGCGCCGAACTGTCCGCCCTCGCCGTCGACGAGGGGTTCTGGCACCTGGACGCCCCCGTCACCCGGGTGGCCCCGCCCGCGATGCCGGCCCCGTACGCGCCGTCCCTGGAGCGCGCCTGGCTGCCCTCGCGTGACACGATCGCCGAGACACTGCGTCGTATCGCCGCGGTCTGAACACGGCGGAGCGGGACGGGGACGCACGACAGAGATGCCTCCGGGAAATCTCCCGGAGGCATCTCTGCTACTGAAGTCCGAAACCGGCCCGGTAGAATCGGCAGGACCCCACGGTCGGACCGGCGGTGATGTATGACCTCACCCGAGTGGACTAAGGGAATTCTAGTGACGCGGAAAGCGTCGGTCAATCATTAGACCGGAAGGTCTAAAACTGTGACGAGCGTGCGTGCGCGACCCGTGGACCCCGGACTGCAATCCAAGATCCGGAACGGCACTTCGATCATCGCGCTCAAACCCCTAGACTGCGGAGTCATGGCAAGACCACCAGGGCACGGACCGGGCTACGAGATCAAGCGGCAGGAGATTATCGACAAGGCGGCCGCACTGTTCGCCAAGAAGGGGTACGCCGCCACCGGTATCGCGGAAGTCGGCGATGTCGCCGGGCTCGCGCGGGGCGCGCTGTACTACTACATCGGCTCCAAGGAGCATCTCCTCGTCGAGATCCAGGACCGGGTGATGCGCCCGATGCTCGCCAACGTGCACCGGATCGCCGCCCTGGACGAGGACCCGGTGCTCCGGCTGCGGATGCTGTCCCAGACCCTCCTGGAGAACATCCTCGCCCGCCTCGACCATGTCTGGGTCTACGAGCACGACTACCGGAACCTGCGCGGGGCCAACCGCTCCCGGCTGCTGGACCAGCGCCGGGAGTTCGAGGACGTCGTCCAGCAGCTGCTGGTGGCGGCCATGGAGGACGGGTCGTTCCGCAAGCTCGATCCGCGGCTCGCCACCCTGCAGTTCCTGAACATGCACAACCACACGTACCAGTGGATCAACCCCGCGGGCGAGTGGGACGCCGGCCACCTCTCGCGCGAGTACTGCGCCACCCTCTTCCGCGGCTTCGCCGGCCCCGGCTACGCGTGCGAAGACCTCGAGGAGCGGATGAGCGAGTTCCTCGCCAAGAGGGAGACCGCCACCCCCGAGCCCATCCGTCACACGCAGGCGGACGGCCCCGCGCCGTCCCCGCGCCGCCGGGCGGCGAAACGCGGCTGATTGCCTGCGTTCCGGGCATTGCCCCGCACTGCTCGGGCCGGGTAGTGTGACCGCGTTTTAATTCGCCGACCGATCGGTCTAATCCCCGCTGGGCAGTGGACGACTGCTCTGCATGTGGAGGATCCATGACTGGACTGACGCGCCAGCCGCCCGAGGTCGACATGCTGGTGATCGGAGCCGGGACGACGGGCCTGTACCAGCTCTACCGCGCCCGGGCCGAGGGCTTCTCCGCACTGCTGCTGGAAGCCGGTCTCGGCGTCGGCGGCATCTGGTACTGGAACAATTCCTTCGAGGCCCGCTTCGAGACCGACAGCGGCATGCGCGGGCACCTGTTCTCGGCCGAGCTGGGAGCGGGGCGCGAGCGGCTGCCCGAGGACGCCGGACAGCCGGAGATCGAGCACTACCTGAACCACCTCGTCGACCGCCACGGGCTGCGCGGTGACATCCGGCTGGGGGCCAGGGTCCGCTCCGCGGTGTACGACGACCCGACGGGGACGTGGTCGGTGCTGACGGGCGGTGGCGCCGCGTACCGGGCGCGCTATGTGGTGGCCGCCACCGGGGCCCTGCCGGTGCCGTTGCCGGAGACCGGCGGCGCGGGGCGGGACAGCGGCGGCGCCGGGGCGTTCAGCGACATCGGTGTGTGCGCGGGCGGCCTCCTCACCGTCGGCGACCGCGCGCTCGGCGGTGCGCTCAGGGGCCTCGGGGTGCGCGGACGGGACGGACTCAGGCTCTCGGGCTACTGGGCCGACGGCCCGCGCAGCTACCTCGGGGTGATGACCGCGGGCTTCCCGAACTTCTTCTTCCCCGGCGGACCGCACGGCGTGCCCGACGATCCCCGGCACCCGGGCGACCAGGTGGACTTCGTCACCGGAGCGCTCCTGCACGCGCGCGACAGCGGGCGTGAGGTCGTGGAGGTGGGACTCGCGGCCGAGGAGGAATGGACGGACCTGGTGCGCAGCACGCTGGTGTCGTCCCTCCTGGGCGACGGCAGACCGCGGGAATCCGCGGCGACCGCCGGCGACCGGTTGGGCGCCTTCATCTTCTCGGAGGCCGGCCGGGCCGCCTGAGGCCTGGCACGCCGATGCCCCAGAACGGAGTTCTGGGGCATCGCGGCGTCATGGGCGGGAGGCCGCCCGCGGCGTCAGACGGTGGCGACCGGGGTGAGCGGACTTCCCTGGGTGCCGGGAAGGTTGAGCGGGGGCGCGGTGAGGAGGAAACGGCTGCGGTTGTGTTCGCGCAGCCAGGCGGCGAGGTCGTTCAGGTACCACAGCTCGCCGAGCGGGACACCGAGTTTGAACAGGCAGAGGTGGTGGATGGGCAGCAGGGTGTGACGGCCCTGGGCCTGGGTGACACCGACGCCCTCGACGGCGTAGTTGTCGGAGATCAGCGCCGAGATCTGGCTGTCGGCGATCCACTGCAGCAGATCGGGGTCGTCGGCGTCGAGGTAGGCGGCGGTCTGGTGGATGGCGACCGGGTCGGGGTTCTTGTTCCAGGCGAGGACCTGGGTGGCGAAGCCCGTGTGGAGCAGCAGCATGTCGCCCGGTTCCACGGTCACGTTGTCCGCGGCCATGATGTCCTGCAGCTGCTTGAAGCTGACGGCCTGGTAGCCGGTGCCGAGGTGGTGGGCGATGTCGATGAGGACACCGCGGCCCTGGACGCCGTGCTCGGCCATGTGCTCAAGACCCAGGTGGCGGGCGAAGCTCTTGCTGCCGCTGTCGTCGCCCTTGGCGTCGTCCTGCGGGCCGACGAGGTCGGAGCCGGGCCGGTAGCCGTTGTAGTACACCGGCTCGTCGGTGCCGTCGGCGTCGGCGTCGAACTCGGCGCCCTGGTGGGCGAGGGAGTCCCACTGGGTGGAGTACTGCAGCCACAGGGTCACCACGTCGTCGGACCACACGTCGATCAGCGAGGGGTCGATCTGCTCGCGGGCGACGACGTTGTAGAAGACGTCCTGGTTGTGGGCGAGGTCCTCCGTGGGGCGGAGAATCGGCGGGTAACGGCGCTGGTTGAGGGCGGTTCCACCGGGATAGTCGAGCGGCAGGCTCAGGCTGAAGGTGATGCCGTGCTCGACCTCGCGCACACCCTGGAGGACCTTCTCGGGGGTGAGCAGGTTGATCCGGCCCAGCTCGTCGTCCTCGCCCCAGTCGCCCCAGGTCGAGCCCGGCGGCCGCTGCTTCCAACGCTTCGTCACGATAAACGCCTCCTCTGTCGACGTCCCTGTCGACTGTTGCCGTCATGCTATTGAGTTTGTACCACTCGGTCAATGAAATCCGTCATTGCTTTCCGGCTACTCGATCACCTTTTCCCTGCACGGCAATAGACTGCCCGGTCGAAATGAGGTACACCATGCTCTGCAAGCAACCGTCAGGACTGGGAGCCATCCATGAGCGAGACCTCTTACGCCGAGATCGTGGCCGGTGTGCGTGCCACCATCGGCGCGCACACCCAGGCGCAGGACGCCGGCCGCACCGACGAGATCGTGGCCCTGTACACGCCCGACGCCGTCCTGGAGGTGCCGGGCGTCGACCCCCTGGAGGGACGCGAGGCGATCCGCCAGGCGTTCAAGGGGTGGGAGCCCACGCTGCCCCAGCTCCACATGGTGAGCAACACGCTGGTGACCCCGGCCGGCGAGGACGAGGCGACCGCGGTGAGCGATGTCGTCTTCCTCCAGCGCGGCGAGTCGGGCTGGGCGGTGCAGATCACCGGCCGTTACGTCGACACACTGCGCCGGGCCGACGGGAAGTGGCTCTTCCTGCGCCGGACCACCAGCTACCAGGTCTGAGCGGGTCGATGCCGGGCCGGCCTCCGGGCCGGCCCGGCATCGTCGTGACCGGATCAGGCGTCGGCCGCGGTGCCCGTCCTGGAGAGATCGAAGGTGTTGAAGTCGTTCTCCTTGACCTCGCCGATCAGCTCCTGGAGCTTCCAGCGGCCGGTGGGGTTCAGCAGCTGGCTGACCGCCTTGCCCGGGATGTTGGCCCCGTAGAAGTAGCTGGCCTTCTGGAAGATCGAGAAGCTCTCGGGGCTGTTCATGAGGTCGGTCCACTCCTTCTCCGCGGACGCCTTGACCTCGATCACGTCGTAGCCGTAGTCGCGTGCGTGGACGATGGCGTCGTGCGTGAAGTCCGCCTGGTCGCCCGCGTACCGGGGGTTGTTGCCGAGCGCGCCGTGCGGGCCGCCGGGGAAGAAGAAGTTGGGGAAACCCGCCGTCGCGACACCGAGGTAGGTGCGCGGGCCGTTCGCCCAGTACTCCTCCAGCGCCAGGCCCTGCCGTCCGCGCACCCCCAGCCGGTTGAGCGCCCCGGTGCCGAAGTCGTAGCCGGTGCCCCAGATGACGATGTCGTACTCGCGCAGTCCCTCGGAGGTCTCGATGCCCGTCTCGGTGAACCGGACGATGGGCTCCTCCGGGAGGGAGACGAGGGAGACGGACGGCTTGTTGTACGCCTCGAAGTAGCCGGTGCCGAACGGAGGGCGCCGGGCGCCGTAGCCGCCGTCCTTGGGGACCAGGTTCTCCGCCGTCACGGGGTCCTTGACGATGCTGCGGATCTTCCCCGCCATGAAGTCGCACCACTCGGCGTTGATCTCCGGGTTGTACGTCATGTCGCGGTAGTGCTCGGTCAGCTTGGTGAAGCCCGGGCTGTTCCAGATCTTCTCGTAGAACTCCTGGCGGTCCTCGGCGCCGACCTCGGAACCGCTCACCGGGTTCATGGCGTGCAGGAAGCCGCTGGGGGAGGTGTTGAGGGTGTCCCGGATCCGTTCGAAGTCCGCCTTCAGGGAGGCCTGTTCCTCGTCGGTGATCGGCCGGTTGTTGAGCGGCGTGACCCAGTCCGCCTTCATCTGGTAGACGGTGAGGCAGGCCACGTCGTCCGCGATGGCCGGCACGACCTGGACGCCGCTGGAGCCCGTCCCGACGAGCGCCACGCGCTTGCCGGTGAAGTCGATGGGCTGCTTGGGCCAGCGGCTGGTGTGGTACTGCTCGCCCCTGAAGTCCTCGCGGCCCTTGATGGCGGGGATGAACGGCACCGACAGGTTTCCGGTGGCGGCGACGACGAACCGGCTCCTGACCGTCGTCCCGTTCTCGGCCGTCACGGTCCAGGTGCCGGTCCCCTCGTCGAAGACGGCCGAGGCCACCTTCGCGTTGAAGACGATGTCACGGCGCAGGTCGAAGCGGTCGACCACGTAGTTGAAGTAGCGCTCGATCTCCGGCTGTCCGGCGTACTGCTCGGTCCACTCCCACTCCTCCCACAGCTCCTTGGAGAAGAGGTAGCCGTAGGTGTAGCTCTCGGAGTCGAAGCGCGCCTCGGGGTAGCGGTTCCAGTACCAGACGCCGCCGACGCCGCTGCCGGCTTCCAGCAGCTTCGCCGAGAGGCCCGCCTCGCGGGCCAGGTACAGCTGGTAGATGCCGGTGACGCCCGCGCCAATGACCACGACATCCAGCAGGCCGGCCGGATCGGCCTGGCCTCCGGGTGCCGCTGTCGTCGTGTTCGTCGTGTTGCTCATCTGCCCTCCACAGTGCACAGGTGGGCTGCTCCGCCCGCGTGAGCCCGAGTTTGTTAATTCGACCGATCGATCGAATATTGAGGCGAGAGTAGAGCAGGGTCCTGGCTCGATCAATGGCCGCGCAGCAGGGAGGCGGCCTTCGAATGGTGTCGATCTCGCGCCGTGTGCCCGTCCCGGCCGCGCGGCGCCCCGCTCGACAGGCGAATGCTGTCGTGGACGTTGATTATACCGACCGATTGGTCTAACTTTCCCTCCGGGGGCGGACACAGCGTTGTGCCAACAGGAGTCGCACATGACGGCCACGAATGCAGAAGAGCCGACCGACCTGCGCGAAGCGGGACTCAAGGCCATGCGAGACGCGCTGCCGGGCGTGTTCCCCGAAGGGGACATCGACCTGCGGGACGGACGTCTCGGAGAAGAACTCGTCGAGATCGGCCTGACCAGCGTGTGGGGCGCGCTGTGGGCTCGTGACGGGCTCAGCCCGCGCGACCGCAGCCTGGTCACCCTGGGCCTGCTCATCGCGCTGGGGGCCGAGACCGAGTTGCGGACCCACTTCCGCGTCGGCCTCACCAACGGCCTCACCCGCGAGGAGATCGCCGAGGTCATCTACCACGCCAGTGGTTACGCGGGCTTCCCGGCCGCGACGGCGGCACGCACCGCCGCCCGGGAGGCACTCCCCGACTGACGGCGCGCGACGCCCCGCGCGGCGTCGCACGAACCCACGGGGACGAACCACCAGCCACGCGAGCGCGGCCCGGTCAGGGACGGTCGCGAGGCGTCACGCAAGATGAGGAGCACGCATGTCACTGCAAGGAAGAGTCGCCGTCGTCACCGGCGGTGCCCGCGGAATCGGGCAGGCCGTCGCGACCGTGCTGGCCGCCCGGGGCGCGTCGGTCGCCGTCTGGGACCTGAACCTCGAAGGCGCGGAGAAGACCGTCGCCGAGATCCAGGAGGCGGGCGGTACGGCGATCGCCGTGGGCGGCGACGCGGCCGACGCCGGCGCCGTCGCCGAGGCGGCCGTCCGGACCCGGCAGGAGCTGGGGCCCGTCGCGATTCTCGTCAACAACGCGGGGATCACCGCCTACCAGCCCTTCACGAGCATCGCGGAGGACGCCTGGGACCGGATGATCGGGGTCAATCTGAAGGGCCCGTTCCTGGTGACGAAGGAGCTGGTGCCGGACATGCTGGCGGCGGGCTGGGGGCGGATCGTGAACATCTCGTCGTCGTCCGCGCAGACCGGGGCTCCCGCGATGGCCCACTACGCGGCCTCCAAGGGCGGGGTCATCGGGCTGACCCGGGCGCTGGCGATCGAGTACGCCGACAAGGGCATCACCGTCAACCACGTCCCGCCCGGCTTCATCGACACCCCGCTCGCCCGGCAGGGTCCCGTCGACATCGACGCCGCCGCGGCGCACATGCCGATGAAGCGGGCCGGCCGGCCGGAGGACGTCGCCTACGCGGTGGCCTACCTCGCCTCGGAGGAGGCCGCCTATGTGACCGGCCAGACCCTCAGCACCAACGGCGGGCGCTACCTCGTCTGACGCGGGCGGGTCCGGGGTCGCGCGGTGACGCCGGCGGGTCCGGCCGCAGCGCGGCGACGCCGGCCCGGCACGGGGGACCGGGCCGGCCTCCTCAGGGGCGGGTGACCCCATGGATCTCTCCACCCCTATTCATTGTTTCGACCGGTAAGTATAAGTTACGTGGCACGGCTGCGCGAAGCTGCATCGGAGTGACGGTATGAGGATCGAGCACGGTTTCCCGGACGGCGGCCACCGGCCGCCCGCCCGGCCGACGGCCGCCGGGGTGGGCGCATGACCGCCCCCGCACGGCTCCTGGTGGTGGGCGCCTCGGCGTCCGGGCTCACCACCGTGGAGGCCGTCAGGCGCAAGGGGTACTCCGGTGAGGTCGTCGTGATCGGCGACGAGCCGCACGCGCCCTACGACCGGCCGCCCCTGTCGAAGCAGGTCCTCTCCGGCGCATGGGAGGCGGAACGGGCGACGCTGCGGACGGACGAGGTCCTCTCGGGTCTCGACGCCGACTTCGTGCTCGGTGAGGAGGCGGTCGCCCTCGACGTGCCGACCCGCACCGTGCGGACGGCGGCCGGGCGCGAGCTGTCCGCGGACGCGGTCGTGATCGCCACCGGTGTCCGGGCCCGTGCCCTGCCCGGGCAGGACGGCCTGGCCGGCGTGCACGTACTGCGCAGTCTCGACGACGCCCTGGCCCTCAAGACGGACCTGCGGCCCGGGGCCCGGCTGGTCGTGGTCGGCGAGGGGGTGCTGGGATCCGAGATCGCGGCCACCGCGTGCGCGCTCGGGCTGGACGTCACCCTCACCGGGCCGCTGGACGCGCCGATGGCCCTGCAGGTGGGCCCGATGGTCTCCGGGCTGCTGGCCGACCTGCACCGCGAGCGCGGCGTACGGCTGCGGCTCGGCGCGGGCTGCGCGGGGCTGACCGGCCGGGACGGCCGGGTCACCGGAGTCGAGCTGACCACCGGGGAGACCCTGCCCGCCGATGTCGTGGTCGTCGCGATCGGCGCCGCCCCGGCCACGCAGTGGCTGGCGGACAGCGGACTCGCCCTCGACAACGGCGTGGTGTGCGACTCCCGGTGCCGAGCGGCCGACGGGATCTACGCGGTCGGCGACGTGGCCCGGTTCCACCACGAGGGCTACGGCCGGCTGGTCCGGCTGGAGAACCGTACGAACGCCACCGAGCAGGCGGCGGCCGTCGCCGCGGTGATCCTCGGCGAGGACCGCCCGTACGCGCCGGTGCCGTACTTCTGGACCGACCAGTTCGACGCGAAGCTCCAGGTGCACGGCATGCTCCCGGCCGACGCCGAGGTGGAGATCGTCGAGGGCGAGGTGGCCGCCCGGCGGTTCGTCGCCCGGTACACCAGCGACGGCGTCGTGACCGGCGTCCTCGGCTGGAACATGCCCAAGCAGACGCGGCTGCGCCGCCAGGAGGTCGTCGACGGCCTCCACACCCCGGTCTCCACCCCCTGAACCCCAACCAGGAGAAGCGCCATGAAGGTTGTCATCGACGAAGAGAAGTGCTGCGCCGCCGGACAGTGTGTCGCCGCCGCCCCGGACGTCTTCGACCAGCGTGACGAGGACGGCATCGTCGTCCTGCTGAACGAGACCCCGGGTCCGGAGCTGGCGGACGACGTCCGCAACGCGGCCGCCGTGTGCCCCGCACTCGCGATCCGCGTCGAGGAGTGACCGCCCGCCTTCGCACGGAAGGCGCCGACTGCCGGGGTCCGGGGCCCCGGCAGCCCCCCCCACACACACCTGGCACGCAGCCCGTGCCACCGCTACTCCCGCCGCCGACCGGCGGCGGGCGCACCACATATGACAGTTCGCCAGAGCCGGGGCCGGTGCTCCTCCACCGGCGCTTCACGGGACAAGCGCAGTACGACAGGAGTCGTCGATGGACCAGTTGAGCTTCGAAGGACGGGTGGCCGTCGTCACGGGGGCGGGCCGGGGGATCGGCCGCGCCCACGCCCGGCTGCTGGCAGAGCGGGGGGCCAAGGTCGTCGTCAACGACCTCGGCGGATCGATGGCGGGCGAGGGCACGGACGCCGGCCCGGCGCAGAAGGTGGTCGACGCGATCGTCGCGGCCGGCGGCGAGGCCGTCGCCGACACCCATGACGTCTCCACGGAGGCGGGCGGCAAGGCCATCGTCGACGCCGCCCTGGAGGCCTTCGGCCGGATCGACATCGTCGTGAACAACGCGGGCATCATCCGGTGGGCCGGACTGCCCGAGGTGGACCTGGACAACCTCGAACGCCATCTCGCCGTCCACCTGCTGGGTTCCTTCAACACCATGAAGGCCGCCTGGCCGCACTTCGTCGAGCAGGGCTACGGGCGGGTCGTGCTGACGACCTCCGCCGGCGTCTTCGGGCTCGACAACAACCTCTCCTACGCCGCGGCCAAGGGCGGGGTGATCGGCCTGGCCCGCAGCGCGCGCCTCGCCGGCGAGGCCCACGGCATCAAGGTGAACGTGATCGCCCCGGCCGCGCTGACCCGGATGGGCGGCATCGAGGACGAGGCCGCCGCCGACGCGGCCGCCCAGCAGGCCGGTATGACCTCGGAGGCGGTGTCCCCGATGGTCGCCTACCTCGCGCACGAGGACTGCCCGGTCAACGGCGAGATCTACGCGGCGGGCGCGGGCCGGTTCTCCCGCTTCTTCATCGGTTCCACGCCGGGCTATGTGCACGAGGGCGGGCTCGCCTCCGTCGAGGACGTCGCCGGGAACTGGGACGCCATCAACGACGAGAAGGGCTACTACGTGCCGTCCGACCTGATGGCCTGGACGGGCGCGTTCCTCGGGCACCAGTTCGCCGAGAAGCCCGGCACCGAGGGCACCGAGGCCTCGTAGCCCGCAGCCGCGCGCCCTCGCCGGCGCTCGGACCTCGGACCTCGGATTTCGGACCGAGAGGGGGCACCCCGCTGGGTGGCGCGGGCGCCCCCTCTCACTCATGCCTGCCGGTCCGGCCTCGGCCCCGCCAGGTCCCGGCCGATGATCTCCTTCATGATCTCGGTGGTTCCCCCGACGATGGTCTGCACCCGCGCGTCCGCGTAGGCCCGGGAGATCCGGTACTCGTCCATGTAGCCGTAACCGCCGTGCAGTTGGAGGCAGGCGGCGACCACCCGGTTCTGGAGTTCGGTGGCCCACCACTTGGCCTTGGCCCCGGTGACCGCGTCGAACGTGCCCTCGTTGAGGTCGAGGATGCAGCGCTCCAGGTAGCCGCGTGTCACCTCGACCTCCGTCGTCAGCTCGGCGAGCCGGAACCGGGTGTTCTGGAAGTCGACGAGCCGCCGCCCGAACACCTGCCGCTCCCGCGTGTACTCCACCGTCCAGCGCACCGCCGCCTCGGCCGCCGCCACCGCACGCCAGGCGATGGACAGCCGCTCCAGCGGGAGCTGGGCGGTGAGCTGCCCGAACCCTGCCCCCTCCTCGCCCAGCAGTGCCCCGGCGGGCAGCCGCAGGTCGTCGAAGTACAGTTCCGCGGTGTCCTGGGCGTGCAGGCCCAACTTCTTGAGTTTCGGCCCCCGTTGGAAACCCGGCGCGGTCGACGGCACGAGGAACAGGGAGAGCCGGGCCCGGCCGGACGCCTCCCCGGTGCGGGCGGCCACGATCACCAGGTCCGAGCTGGAGCCGCTGGTGATGAAGGTCTTGGCGCCGTTCAGGACCCAGTCGGCACCGTCCCGCCGGGCCTCGGTGCGGATGCCCCGCAGATCGCTCCCGCCGCCCGGCTCGGTCATGGCGATCGAGGTGACCACCTCGCCCGCGGCCATCCCCGGCAGCCACTCCGCCTGCTGCTCCTCGGTCCCGAACCGCACCAGGTACGAGGCGACGATGTCCTCGTTGATGGCGAAACCGGAGGCCAGCGCCGCCGCCCCCACCTCGGCCAGCTCCTCCTGGATCACACAGCGGAAGCGGTAGTCGGCGGAGCCCGCGCCCCCGAACCGCTCGGGGACGCGCAGCCCCAGCGCGCCCGCCGACGCCGCGGCCTTCCATACCGAGCGGTCGACGAGACGTGCCTCCTCCCACTCCTCCAGATACGGCACCACCGAGCGTTCCACCAGGCTGCGCACGGTCCGGCGGAAGGCTGCGTGGTCGTCCTCGTAGAAGGCGTACGGCATCGGCTGCTCCCGGGTCATTATCTAAATCCGTTAACTGATATACCCTATGGCGTCGAGTCATCATAGGAGGACCGATGTCACCGGTTCCACCCCTCGGCGGGTTGCGGGTCCTGGAGTTCCTCGGCCTCGGTCCGGGGCCGTTCGCCGGCATGCTGCTGGCCGATCTGGGGGCCGATGTCCTCGCCGTGGCCCGGCCGTTCGCCACCCGGCCCGCGCTGGTGGAGAACCGTCCCGTCGTCGAACTCGACGTCAAGTCGGCCGAGGGCCGCGAGCAGGCGCTGCGGCTCGCCGCGAACTGCGACGTCCTGATCGAGGGCTTCCGCCCCGGCGTCATGGAACGGCTGGGACTGGGCCCGGACGACGTCCGCGACCGCAATCCGCGGCTGGTCTACGCCCGGATGACCGGCTGGGGACAGCACGGCCCGCTCGCGCCCGCCGCCGGGCACGACATCAACTACATAGCGGTCACCGGGGCGTTGCACCACGCCGGCCGGCGGGGAGAGGTACCCGCGCCGACCGCCAACCTGCTCGGGGACTTCGGCGCCGGCGGCATGTACCTGGTGACGTCCGTCCTGGCCGCACTCTACGAGCGCGCCCGGACCGGAGCGGGCCGGGTGCTCGACGTGGCCATCGTGGACGGCACGACCTACCTCACGACGATGCTGCACGAGTACCGGACCCGGGGCACCTGGTCGGACACCGCCGGCACCAACCGGCTGGACACCGGGGCGCCCTACTACGACGTCTACCCCTGCGCCGACGGCGGTCATGTCGCGATCGGCGCCCTGGAGGCACCGTTCTTCGCCGCGCTGGCCGAACTGCTCGGACTCGACCCCGCCTGGACCGGCGTCCGCGAGGACCCCGCCCGCTGGCCCGAGCTGCGCCGGGACATCGCCGCGGCCCTGCTGCGGCGCACCCGGGACGAATGGGCGGACGCCGCCGCGGGCACCGACGCCTGCCTGACCCCCGTACTGAACCTGGCCGAGGCGGCCGGTCACCCGCACCTGCGGGCGAGAGGCGCCCTGGTGCCCGCGCCGGGCGGACTGCCGGGCTGGCGGCCGACCCTGGGCGGCGGACCGCCGGTGCCCGCCCGGCCGGCCGGGGGAGCGGCCGTGCGGCCGGTGGCGGAGGCGCTCCACCGGTGGGGCGCGGCGGAGAACGGCACGGACAGCTGACCCGAGTGCCCGTGCGAGGGCCGCCGGGCGACGGAACCTGTGAAGTGGGAGCGAGGAGAGATGACGGCACGTCAGGCAGTGATCGTGGACGCGGTTCGCACCCCGATCGGGAAGCGCAACGGATCACTGAGCGAGGTCCATCCCGTGGACCTGTCGGCGGTGGTCCTGCGCGCACTGGTCGACCGGACGGGGATCCCGCCGGAGTACGTCGAGGACGTGATGTGGGGCTGCGTCACGCAACTGGGCGACCAGTCCAGCAACATCGCCCGGTTCACCACCCTCGCGGCCGGCTGGCCCGAGAGCATTCCGGGAGTCACCTTCAACCGGGCCTGCGGATCCGGCCAGCAGGCCATCGAGTCGGCGGTGCACGCCGTCGTCGCGGGCGCCTACGACTGGGTGGTCGCGGGCGGAGTCGAGACCATGTCGAGGGTCCCGCTCGGCGCCGCCCGCGCGACCGGACTCCCCTACGGCCGGACCGTACTGGACCGCTACGGCACCGACCGCCTGGACCAGGGCACCGGCGCCGAGATGATCGCCCGCAAATGGGGGCTGAGCCGGCAGCGGCTCGACGAATACGCCTCCCGCTCACACGAGTTGGCCGCCGCGGCCATCGACGAGGGAGTCCTGGACGACCAGTTGGCGGCCGTGCCGGCCGCCCCGGACCTCACCCACGACGAGGGGCTGCGCCGCGGCACCTCGCCCGAGACCCTGGCCAGGCTGAAGCCCTCGTTCCAGGAGGACGGCGTGATCCACGCGGGCAACGCCTCCCAGATCTCCGACGGAGCCGCCGCGCTGCTCATCACGACCGACGAGCTGGCCCGCCGGCACGGACTGCGGCCGCTGGCGACCATCCGCGCGGGCGCCGTCGTCGGGGACGACCCGGTGATGATGCTGACCGCCCCCATCCCCGCCACCCGCAAGGTCCTCGACCGGGCCGGCCTGACGATCGACGACATCGGCGCCTTCGAGGTCAACGAGGCCTTCGCACCCGTACCCCTGGCCTGGCAGACCGAGCTGAAGGCCGACCCCGACCGGGTCAACCCCCTCGGCGGCGCCATCGCGGTCGGACACCCGCTGGGCGCCTCCGGTGCCGTCCTCGCCACCCGGCTGCTGCACCACATGCGCCGCGAGGGCATCCGGTTCGGGCTGCAGACCATGTGCGAGGGCGGCGGCACCGCCAACGCCACCGTCTTCGAACTGGCCGACTGACATGGGCGGCACACCGACCGCGGTGAGTGTGACGTCCGAGCAACGGCGGCGCGACCGCGCGCTGTTGCGCGACCGCTGGTACCGGGAGGGCCACTACTCCTCGCGGACCATGGCCGAGGCCCTGGAGGACGCCGGCCTGCGCGTTCCCGGCACCCGCTTCGTGTTCGCCACGGAGACGGAGACGAGCACGGTGACGCTGACGGACGTGCTCGCACTCGGCAGACGTGCGGCGGCCGGACTGCGCCGACTGGGGGTGCGGCCCGGCGACGTGGTCGCCGTCCAGGTCCCCAACCGCCTGGAGCTGGTGGTCTCGTACTTCGGGGCCTGGCTGGCCGGCGCGGTCGTCCTGCCCATCACCCACATCTACGGCGCGGCCGAGGTCGGCGCCATCCTCCGGGACGCCCGAGCGAAGGTGCTGATCCTGCCCGACGCCTGGCGCTCCATCGACTTCACCGAGCGGGTGGCCGGTCTCGACGCGGGACCGGAACTCGAACACATCGTCATGATCGGCGAGCGGACGGCACCGGACGCCGTCCCCTGGAGCACGCTCGTCGCCGGGACCGGGGAGGCGCCGGCGCCCGAGGGCGTGCACGCCGACGACGTCTGCGCGGTGATCTACACCTCGGGCACCACCGGAGTCCCCAAGGGCGTGCAGCACACGCACAACACGCTGCTGCACGAACTGCGCAAGGGCGACCTGATGAACGAGGCCGGCCCGGACGACACCCGCCTCATCCCCTGGCCCTCGGGCCATGTCGCGGGGCTGCTGGCCGCGTGCAGCGGGATCGTCGGCGGCACCGGCACCGTGCACATGGACCGCTGGCAGGCGCACCGCGCCGTGGAACTCGTCGAGATGTTCCGCTGCACCATCACCAGCGGCACACCGCTGCACGTGGAGGCACTGCTCAAGGCCGCCGAGGAGGACGGCCGGGACATCTCCAGCCTGCGGTTCGTGCAGATCGGCGCGGCCAACGTGCCGCCCGCGCTGGTCGCCAGGGCCGACGCCGCGGGCATCGTCGTCGCGCGGGCCTACGGCAGCACCGAGCACCCCCGCTGCGCGACCTCCCCGCCGGACGCCTCCGCACGCCAGCGGTCGCTCACCGACGGCCTCGTGCGGTTCGGCGACGAGGTGCGGATCGTCGACGAGAACCTGCGGCCGGTGCCGCTGGGGGCACAGGGCGAGGTGCTGACCCGCGGGCCCAGCCAGTTCGTCGGCTACCGCGACCCGGCGTACGACGCCTCGGCGTTCGCGCCGGGCGGCTGGTTCCGCACGGGTGACGTCGGACGGCTCGACGAGGACGGGCATCTGACCATCACCGACCGCATCAAGGACATCATCATCCGGGGCGGCGAGAACATCGCCTCCAAGGAGGTCGAGGACATCCTCGCCACCCACCCCCGGGTCCGGCACGCCGCGGTGGTCGCCGAACCCGACCCGCGCTACGGGGAGCGGGTGGCCGCGTTCGTGGTCCTCGACGGCGGCACGCTGGACGTCGAGGAGGTCCGCGAACTGTTCGCCCGCCACCGGGTCGCCCCGCAGAAGGCCCCGGAGCGCATCGAGGTCGTCCCCGAGCTGCCGCTCGCCCCGTCGGGCAAGGTCCGCAAGTTCGAGCTGCGCGAGCGGCTGCGGGCGGCGGGCGGGACCACGGAAGGCAGCCGGCCGTGACCCGCGGCCGGCCCCACCTCGGCCGACAGAGAGAAGGCTCCCCATGGACGTGGGACTGCTGATGAGCTACTCGGGCGGCTTCGCCGAAGCCGCCCGGCGGCTGGGCGACTTCGAGGCGGCCGGGGTGGACTCGGTCGTGCTGCCCGAGGCCTACACCTTCGACTCGGTGAGCCAGCTCGGCTATCTCGCCGCCCGGACGGACCGTATGCGCATCGCCTCGGGCATCCTCAACGCCTACTCGCGCACCCCGGCACTGCTCGCCATGACCGCGGCCGGCCTCGACTTCGTGTCCGACGGCCGGTTCGAACTCGGCCTGGGCGCCTCGGGGCCGCAGGTGGTGGAGGGCTTCCACGGGCTGCCGTACACCGCACCGCTGGCCCGGGTCCGGGAGGTCGTCGAGATCTGCCGGACGGTCTGGCGCCGTGAACCCCTGCGGCACGAGGGCCGGCACTTCCAGCTGCCGCTGACCGCCGAGCGCGGCGGCAGCGGACCGGCCGGCAAGCCGCTGCGGCTGATCAACCACCCGGTACGGCCCGACATCCCGATCGTCCTGGCCGCGTTGGGAGCCAGGAGCGTGGAACTGGCGGCCGAACTCTGCGAGGGCTGGCAGCCGACCCTGTATCTCCCCGAGGCCGCCAAGGAGGTGTTCGGACCCTCCCTGGAGGCCGGCCGGGCCGGGCGTCGGGACGGACTGCCGCCGCTCCGGATCATCGCCGATGTGAAGGTCCTGGTCAGCGAGGACGTGGCGGAACTCGCGGCCGGCCGGCAGCGGGTGCGCGAGTACCTCGCCCTCTACGTCGGCGGCATGGGCGCCCGCGGCAGGAACTTCTACAACGACCTCGTCGCCCGGTACGGCTTCGAGGAGCCGGCGGCCCGGATCGAGGAGCTGTACCGGACGGGCCGGAAGGCCGAGGCGGCCGCCGCGGTCCCCGGCGAACTGCTCGACCGGGTCGCCCTGGTGGGGCCGCCCGGCCTGGTGGCGGAACGGGTGGCCGCCTACCGCGAGAGCGGGGTGACGGGCCTGAACGCCTCGCCGGTCGCGGACACCCACGACCGGCGGGTCGCCGACCTGGCCCTGCTCAAGCGGCTCGCCGGGTGAGACGGGCGCGTTCGAGGCGGGCGAGCACCCGCTCGTGATGGTGGGCGGCGGTGCCGTGGACCAGCGCGTCGACCGTCGCCCGCCGCAGATACAGATGCAGGTCGTGCTCCCAGGTGAAGCCGATGCCGCCGTGCGACTGGAGGGCCTCCCCGGCGACGGCGGGAAGGCACTCGCTCGCGAACGCCTTGGCCACGGAGGCCGCCGCCGACGCGTCCTCGCGGTCCGCGTCGAAGGCCAGCGCCGCGTAGTAGGCGGCCGCCCGCAGCCCGCGCAGGGCGATCAGCATGTCGGCGGCCTTGTGCTTCACCGCCTGGAAACTGCCCAGCGGGCGCCCGAACTGCTCGCGTACGGTGACATGCCCGACCGTCATCTCCAGCAGCCGCTCCCCGACGCCCAGCGCGTCCGCGGCCGTCAGGACCGCCATCGCGTCCACCCAGCGGCGCGCCTCGCCGGAGTCCGTCGCCAGCACCTGGTCGTCCGCCACGGCCACGTCGTCGAACAGGACGTCGTACCAGGACCGGGTCAGGTCGAGGGTGGTGCGCCGCTCGGTGCGGGCCGCCGCTGTCGGCACCAGCAGGACGTACGGCTCGTCCCCGGTGAGGACCACCAGCAGCCGGTCGGCGCAGCCGGCGGCGTGCACGGTCGTGGCCCGGCCCGAGAGGACGAGCGAGCGCCCTGTCCGGCGTACGGCGAGCGAACCCTGGTGCACGAAGGCGGCCTTGAGCCGTCCCTCGGCGAGTTCCGGGGTGAGCGGGGCCGTGCCGCGCGCCGCGGCCCAGGACGCCAGCGCCGTCTCCAGGAAGGGGCCCGGAGCCGCCGCGCGCCCGAGTTCCTCGGCGACCAGGCAGAGCTCCGCCAGCCCCTGCCCGGCGCCCCCCGAGTCCTCGGGCGTGGCCAGGCCCGGCCAGCCCATCCGCGCCCCGCGCTCCCACAGCTTGTCGTCGACGTCCAGCCCCGCCGCCACGACCGCCCGAACGGTCCGCGGCGGGCAGTCCGAGGTCAGCAGGTCACGCGATATCCCGCGCAACGCGGCCTGTTCCTCGGAGAGTTCGAAGTCGACCATCGACCGTTCCTTCCTGGGGCGCGGCTTGCGATCACTAGCCTCTGATTGAGTGCAATGATTAAGCTATCTGGGATGCCGGTTCCGGAGAAGCCCGTGGGCCGGGAAGCCGGTGGGGGAGAGGAACGACGATGTCGGATCAGCAGCCCGTTGGTGCCGCACACGGCTACGAGACCGTGCTGTTCGAGGTGGAGGGACATGTCGCGACGGTGACGCTCAACCGTCCGGACCGGCTCAACGCGTTCAACCAGACGATGGTGGACGAGTTCCGAGACCTCTGGGGGCGGGTGCGCACCGACGACACCGTCCACGCGGTGGTGCTGCGGGCGGCGGGCGAGCGCGCCTTCTGCACCGGCACCGACGTGACCGACCGGATCCACCTGGCCGAGAACGTATGGAGCCAGGAGGACCCCGGACGGGGCCTGAGCCCCAAGCAGAACAAGGTCTGGAAGCCCGTCGTCGCCGCGGTGCACGGCATGGTCGCCGGCGGGGCGTTCTACTGGCTGAACGACTGCGACATCGTGATCGGCGCCGATGACGCCACCTTCTTCGACCCTCATGTCAGTTACGGCATGACCTCCGCGCTGGAGCCGATCGGGCTGGCCCGCCGCATTCCCCTGGGCGAGGCGCTGCGGTGGGCGCTGCTCGGCCTGGACGAGCGGATGTCCGCGGCCCGGGCGCGGGAGATCGGGCTGGTGTCCGAGCTGGTGCCCTACGCGGAGTTGTGGGGCCGGGCCGACGAACTGGCGCGCATCATCGCGGCCAAGCCTCCGGAGGCCGTGCAGGGCACCGTGCGGGCGATCTGGGAGACGCACGGCCTGGACCGGGAGACGGCCCAGGCGCTCGGCTGGCACTACACCACGATCGGCAACCCCCTCGGCAAGCCGCAGGTCTCGCGCGAGACCTTCGTCAAACCGAGGTGGACACTGCGCTGACGCCGGCCGGGGCGGCCGCACTCCACCGCGTCGCTCCGGCCGGCCCGGTCAGTCCGCGAACCGCGCGATCTCCAGGTCGAGCAGCTCGCCGAGGCTGTCCGCCGGAGGGTCCGGCAGCCGCACCGGCGACTGCCGGGTCGGCAGCAGCACCACCGCCCGCCCCGGTGTGGAGACCTCACCGCGCTGGTTGTGGCACGAGATGTCGATGTGCACCTCGTTGCGGCCGTCGACCACCGCCTTGTCCACCACGGTGCCGCGCACCCAGGTCGTGTCCCCGACGTAGTTGAACTTGCGGTGCTCGCACCGCAGTCGGAACAGCCAGCCGTCGTCGCCCATCCAGTCCGTGAGCGCGTGCGTCAGCCAGGTCTCGCGCATGCCGCCGTAGTCGTAGCTCATGGGGATGCCCAGCTCGTGGGCGCGCTCGGGCTCCCAGTGCAGCCGCTGCACGGTGTCCGGGATGTTCCTGGCGTTGGGCGGGTAGAGCCCGGGGGCCTTGCGGCGGACCCGCCGGGCGACCGCGAAGGCCCCCGGCGGAGTCAGCTGCATGCCCCAGCCCACGTGCCAGACGACGACGTCGGTCACGGTGAGCGGGCCCTTGACCCGTGGCTGGAGTTCGTCGCCGATGCTCACGTCCTCGAAGTAGCGGGTGTGCGCCCCGCGGCGGGACTCGGCGTCGTACGCGGCGTCGATCTCGGCCAGTTGTTCCTCGGTGTAGGGCGGGAAGTCCGGGCCCTTCTTCTCGTCCGCGCGCTCCCTGCCGGTGTGCCGCTCGGTGTGGATCCAGGTGCCGCGCTGCACCGCGACCACCTGTCCCGCGCCGTCAGCGAACAGGAAGTCGTTGGTCACGTGGGCGGCGCGGCCGCCGAAGGAACTCGCCTTGACCTGGACGCCGACCTGGGTCCGCAGGCAGGAGCAGCGGTCGCCGAGCCGCAGGGGGCGGTAGTACTCGAACTCCATGACCGCCTGGTAGGCGCCGAGCCCGGCGAACGGATCGCCCTTGAGGACCGCCTTGGCCCGGTCGTCCTGCTCCACGGCGTTCTCGCCCATGGTGTACAGGAAGTTGGGCGGTGCGATCGTGCCCTGCCAGCGGGTGCCCGGACCGTGCGCGGGGTCGCACCACAGGGGGTTGTCGTCGCCATAGCCGAGCGCGAAGTGCCGTATGCCGTCGGCCGTCACCTCCAGGTTGTGCGGTGGCAGCCGGCGCTGCGGGACGCCGATGCGGCGGCGCGAGCGCTCGACGGCCTCGTCGGTGAGCAGGCCGTAGTCGGGCCGGTCCGTCAACGTGGTCAACTTCGCTCCTCGATACGTGAGACGGGCGGTTGTCCCTCCGGTGTCCCCTCGGTGCCGAAGAGTTCCTGGAGGCGGGGGCGGTCGACCTTGAGCGAAGGGGTGCGCGGCAACTGGTCCAGGATCCTTAGCTGCACCGGCATCTGATAGCGCGTCAGCCGCGCCGCGAGGTGGTCGAGGAGTTCCCGTTCACTGGCCTGGCCGCACAACGTGACCGCCACGACGGGCACTTCGCCCAGCCGCTCGTCGGCGAGGGCCACGGCGGTCGCGTCACTGACGGCCGGATGCTGGTGCAGCGCGTCCTCGATCACACTCGGCGGGATCTTGAAGCCGCCGCGGTTGATCGCGTCGTCTGCCCGGCCGTGGATGAAGAGGAACCCGTCCTCGTCCACCGAGGCCAGGTCGTTGGTGCGCAGCCAGTCACCGTTGGTGGTGGGCAGCTGTGCGCCGCGGACCTCCAGGAGACCGATACGGCCGGGCCCCTGCACCTGTGCCTCCGCCGCGCGGTCGACGACCCGCAGTTCGATGCCTGGGTGCGCGCGGCCCACACTGCCGCGCTTGGCGGTGGCCCACCGGCGGTGGTCGTCGAGCGACCAGCCCGCGATGGCGCCGGCGAACTCGGTGGCGCCGTAGGTGGGCAGGATCGGCACGCCGTAGCGGGCCTCGAACTCCTCGGCCAGGTCCGGCGGCAGGGGTGCGGTGCCCGAGCCGATCGCCCGCACGCCGGCGAAGGTGTCGGCCGGCAGCTCCGCGTGCAGCACCATCCGGATGGCGGTGGGCGGCAGCCGCAGCTGCCGGGGCCGGTGCCGGCGCACCAACTCGGCCCACTCCTCCACCTGGAAGCGCTCCAGGAGGGCGACGGACCGTCCGTCGACGGCATGGGCGATCGCGAAGTAGAGCCCGCTGATGTGGGCGAGGGACGACCACAGGATGACGTACCCCTGGCGCAGACGCGGCCCCGTGCCGTCGTCGAGGACCGTGCCGGCGGCCCCGAAGGCGGCGGTGAGCTGCGGATAGCTCAGGGAGACGCGCTTGGGCTTGCCCGTGGTGCCGCTGGTCATCATCACCACGGCCACGTCGTCCATGGGGAGGCCCGGCGGCTCGGGCAGCCAGGACACCGGGTGGGGCCGCAGGCCCGACTCCGGCGACACGACCAGGGGGAGGGCGCGAGCCTCCTCCGCGGCGGCGCGGACGGAGGCGCGGCGCCAGTCCTCGTCGTCGGCGATGACGACGTCCGGACGCAGCGTGCGGATGTCCTCGCCGAGTCCCGTGTCGCCCACGTGCGGGCTGAGGGTGACGACCTGCCGGCCGGTGGCGATCGTGGCGACCAGCGCGGCCAGTTGGCCCGGCCGGTTGCGCAGGACGAGACCGATCCGCCGGGCGGTGGGGTGGTCACGCAGCAGCGCGTCCAGGTCGCGGGCGACACCCGCGAAGTACGACCACGGAAAGTCCGACTCCGCGAAGGTCAGCGCCGTCGCGGTCGGCTCGACGTCCAGCACGCGGCGGAGCCAGTTCGAGAGCGGGGGCAAGCTGCGCCCTACGGGCAGCGAGCGGGCCTGTTTCGTCATGGCACCCTTCTACGGGGAGGCGGGCCTTTGAGGTAAATTAGTTACTTGATTGTACCGATGGCTCGACTCCAGGAGAACCATGCGACTTGACGCGATCACCGCACTTGTCACCGGCGGTGCCTCCGGCCTCGGGGCCGCGACCGCGGCGGCGTTCGCCGACGCCGGGGCGAAAGTGGTCATCACCGACCTGCCCGGCTCGCCCGGCGCCGAGACCGCCGCCGCGATAGGCGGCGCAGTACGGTTCGTGCCCGCCGACATCACCGACGAGGAGAGCCTGCGGGCCCCGCTCGAAGCCGCCCAGGAGGCCGGGAACCTGCGGGCCGTCGTGCACTGCGCGGGCCGCGGCGGCGACCGGCTGCGCATCCTCGACAAGTCGGGAGCACCCGCCACGCTGGACAGCTACCGGCAGGTCCTGGAGGTCAACCTGGTCGGCAGCTACAACGTCCTGCGGCTGGCCGCCGCCGCCATGGCGGGCAACACCGTCGAGGACGGCGACCGCGGCGCGATCGTGCTCACCGCGTCCGCGGCGGCCTTCGAAGGACAGATCGGCCAGACCTCGTACGCCGCCTCCAAGGGCGGGGTGCACGCGATGACGCTGGTGGCGGCCCGCGACCTCGCCAGCTGGGCGATCCGGGTCAACACCATCGCACCCGGCACCTTCGACACCCCGATGCTGGCCAGGCTCCGTGAGGACATCCGCCGCGGCATCGCCGAGACCATCCCCCACCCCAGGCGGCTGGGGAACCCCGAGGACTACGCCGACCTGGCCCTGACCCTGGTACGCAACCCCTACGTCAACGGCGAGACCATCCGCCTCGACGGCGCGTTGCGCATGGGCCCGCGATGAGCACCGGCCCCGAGGTGCTGGTGGACCGGCACGACCGGATCCTCGTGATCACCCTCAACAGACCCGCGCAGAAGAACGCGATGACCCTGGCGGCCGCGCACATCGTCGCCGAAGCCGTCGACCGCCTCGACGCCTCACCCGAGCTGTCCGTCGCCGTACTGACCGGCGCGGGCGGGACGTTCTGCGCGGGCATGGACCTCAAGCGGTTCGCCCGGGGGGAGCGGCCCGCCCTGCCGGGCCGTGGATTCGGCGGGCTCGTCGAGGCACCCCCGGAGAAGCCGATCGTGGCCGCCGTCGAGGGCTGGGCACTCGGCGGCGGCTTCGAACTGGCCCTGGCCTGCGACATGGTGGTGGCCGCCGAGGGGGCGCGGTTCGGACTGCCCGAGGTACGGCGCGGACTGGTCGCCCGCGGCGGCGGCATGATCCGGCTGCCGCAGCGCCTGCCGCGCTCGGTCGCGATGGAACTGCTGCTCACCGGCGACCCCATCGACGCCGGCCGCGCGGAACGGCTGGGCCTGGTCAACCGCGTGGTGGCCGAGGGAAAGGCGCTGCAGGCGGCCCTGGAACTCGCCGAACGGGTCGCCGGGAACGCGCCTTTGGCGGTCCGGTGCGCCAAGGCGGTGGCGGGCGCCGCGTCCGACTGGCCGCAGGACGAAGTATGGCTGCGGCAGGCGCCGTTGTCCGACGCCGTGTTCGCCTCGGACGACGCGAAGGAAGGCGCACGGGCCTTCGTGGAGCGCAGAGAGCCCGTGTGGACGGGGAGTTAGACGTACGAGCCGTCCGGTGACGGACCGTACGAGTGGTCCGGTGACGGACCCGGGGTGGTGCGACGACGGGCACCGTGTGCGCGCCGCACCACCCTCCCGCCCTCAGCGGATCGCCACGGGGTTCACCATTCCGCCGGTGCTCCGCACGAAGCGCTCCGGCGTCGCGTGCAGCAGGAACGTGTAGCGCCGGTCGAGGGCGCACGCGGCCGCGAGGTCTTCGAGCACCCAGTTCTGCCCCTGGATCATGCCCATCATCACCAGAGAGAGGATGTGCACGGGCAGCATCACCTCCTCGACGTTCGACGGCAGCAGTTCCATGGGCATGTTGTCGATCGCGGCCGCGGCCGCACGCCGTTCGTGGAGGAAGAGCGGAGCGTCGTAGTCCAGCGCGGGGACCGGTCGGCGGTAGCCCGGCACGTCGCCCGCCAGGAAGTACGACACCTGCCCCGTCCGGACCAGGACGATGTCGCCCTCCTCGACCGGCATCCCCTGGGCCTCCTCCACGGCCTCCAGGACCGCACGGGTCACCGCGAACCGGCCGGGCAGCCGGTCCACGCCCTCGTGGCGGGCGACGTCCAGCAGGATGCCGCGCGACACGATCGTGCCGGCCGCCTCGATGCCGAGCCTGGTCGCCCCCGAGGCGTCCACCGCGTCCGCCGGAACGCCGTTGTACATGAGGCCCCGGTGGCTGCAGTGCGACAGCGCGTCCCAGTGCGTCCCGGCCTGGGTGGGGGTCACGACGATGTCGTCGCTGTACGCCACCGAGTCCGGGGACGCCGACATGGGCGCGTTGATCGCGAGCATGGTCCGCACCGGGTTGATGCGCCCCGGGACGCTCGTGCCGGACTGCTGCGGTCCGTCCAGCGAGAGCGGCATGGCGAGGGAGTAGGCCTCGCCCGTGACCACCGAGGCCGTCGCCTTCCTGACCACCTCCGGGGTGATGAAGTTGAGGGTGCCGAGCTGGTCGTCCGCGCCCCAGCGCTTCCAGTTGGTGACCCGCTCGGCCAAGGTGTCGAACTCGGCAACGCTCAGCACGGTATTCCGCCTCTCGTGCGCCATGACTCTTCTGGTGGTTCAGGAACGTGGTTCCCGGGGCAGCCCGAGGGCCCGCTCGGCGACCGTGTCGCGCAGCACCTCGTTGGCACCGCCCGCGATGGTGTAGGCCCGGGAGTAGAGAAGGGCGTCCTGCCAGTAGCCACCGGCCACGGCGCGTTCGTCGCCCTCGACCAGGAGGCCGTCGGTTCCCTGCAGCTGGACGCCGAGGGAGACGGCTTCGAGATTGGTCTCGCTGTAGAAGATCTTCACCATCGCGGGGTCGGCGGGCTCGTCGGTGCCGGCCGCCATCCGGGACTGCACCGCCTTGCTCATCAGGTCGGCGACCAGCGTCCGGGTGGCCAGCCGCCCCAGCCGGGCGCGGGTGGCGCCGTCCCGCAGGGCGGGCGCCGCGTCCGGACCCGGCCGGGCCGCCAGATCGAGCAGGCCGTCGAGGTCGTCGAGCAGTTCGGCGCTCCGCGCGGCGACCGAACCCCGCTCCTGGGCCAGGCTGGCGCCGGCGACCCGCCACCCGTCGCCCACCTCGCCGATCACCCGGTCCACGGGGATGCGCACACCGTCCAGGAACACCTCGTTGAAGTCGGCGGTGCCGGTGATCTCCCGGAGCGGCCGGATCTCCACCCCCGGTGTCCGCATGTCCAGCGCGAACGCGGTGATGCCCCGGGTCCTGCGGGCCGCGGGATCGGTCCGCGCGAGCAGATATCCGACGTCGGCGTACTGGGCGTTGGTCGTCCACACCTTCTGCCCGTCGACGACGAAGTGGCCGCCCTCCCGGCGTGCCCGGGTGCGCAGCCCCGCCAGGTCGCTGCCCGCCTCGGGCTCGCTGAACAACTGGCACCACAGGTCGGCGCCCGACCGCAGCCGGGGCAGGAAGTGCCGCTTCTGCGCGTCCGACCCGTGGGCCAGCAGTGCGCCCGAGGCCAGGGCACCGGCACCGATCTGCCCCCAGGCCCGGGCGCGCGCCAGCTCCTCGGCGACGACGAACGCGGGCCCCGGACGTGGATCGGCGAGACCGCCGTACTCCGTCGGCCACGACCTGCCGAGATAGCCGGCCTCGTGCAACCGGGCGATCCAGCGCCGCAGTTCGGGCACGAGGGCGGCGGCCGGGGCCCGTACACCCGCGTGGGTCCTGGTGCCGGGCGCGTGGGCGCGGACGAACGCCCGCACCTCGGCGCGGAAGGCGTCGAGTCCGGCATCGGTGTCGAGCTTCATCGTCTCTCCTGTCGAAGCGGGCTGTGGTGCCCCGGTCGCGGTCGGCCGAGGTCCTCGTCACGGTCCGTCGGACGGTGTCCTGACCGCGCTCGGTGGGACGGTGTCCTGGTCGGACGGTGTCCCCGTCGCGGGCGGGCCCGTCCGCCCCGCCGTACCTGAGACCGCCGGGCCGTCCGCCCCGCCGGACCTCAGACCGCGGGCATCCCGGGATCGCGGGGCAGACCCAGTACCTGCTCGGCGAGGGTGTTCCGCTGGATCTCGGCCGTGCCCGCGCCGATCGTCGACGCGCGGGTGCGCAGGAAGCCGTAGAGCCATCTGCCGCGCTGCACCGCCTCCTCGGACCCCCGGCCCAGCAGACCCGCCGGGCCCAGCATGTCGACGGCGAACTCGTGGATGTCCTGCTCGAAGGCGGTGATGTGCAGCCGGGACACCGAGGAGACCGGGCCCGGCTCGCCATGGGCGAGGATGTCGGAGATGGTCCGCTGCCCGTTGTAGCCCATGATGCGCACCCGGATCTCGAAGTCGGCCATCCGGTCCCGCACCTCCGCGTCGTCCAACGCCCCCCGTTCGGCGAGGAGCTGCCGCAGTTCGGTGAGGACGCGGCGGTAGGTCGCGGCCTGGTTCATGGCCCCGGCGGCGCGCTCGTGGCCCAGGCTCGTGCGGACCAGCGGCCAGCCCCCGTTCTCCTCCCCGACCCGGTCGGCGACGGGCACGCGGACGTCGTCGAAGAACACCTCCGCGAACAGATGGTCTCCCGTCAGGTCCCGCAGCGGGCGTACCTCCACGCCCGGAGCGTGGGCGTCGACGATCAGATAGCTGATCCCACGCTGCCGGGACTCACGCGTGCCGGTGCGCACGAGGGTGAAGAAGACGTCCGCGCGGGCGGCGTGACTGGTCCACACCTTCTGCCCGTTCACCACGTACGCGTCACCTTCGCGGCGTGCGGTGGTGCGCAGGCTCGGCAGGTCGGAGCCGGCCTCGGGCTCGGAGTAGCCCTGCGCCCAGACCGTGTCGCCGCGCAGCATCGCGGGCAGCCAGCGGCGCTTCTGCTCGGCGCTGCCGAACCTGATGATCGTCGGCGCGGCGATCCCCAGCCCCGTCCCGACCGGTCCGGGCACCCGGGCGCGGGCCAACTCCTCCTGGTACACCACCTGATGGGCGAAGGGCAGGTCCATACCGCCGTACTCCGTCGGCCAGCCGGGCCCGGCGAAACCGTGGTCGAAGAGAGCGGCCTGCCAGGCACGGGTCCAGGCGAAGCGCTCCTCGGGATCCCGCGGGCGCCGCCCGGGGCCGTGGCCGGCCAGGAAGTCCCGCAGCCGGGTCCGGAAGCCGTCGAGCGACTCCTGGCCGCGCGGGCTCGGGGCGGTGGTCGTCATGCGTGGGTTCCTCCCGCCATGGTGAGCCGGGCGAGCCGGGCGCGTTCCTCGCGCGGCGTGCCGAACAACAGCTCGGACGACTTGGCCCGGCGCAGATAGAGGTGCGCACGGTGCTCCCAGGTGAAGCCGATCCCGCCGTGGATCTGGATGTTCTCCTTCGCCGCGTGGGTGAAGGCCTCCGAGCAGTAGGTGCGGGCCACGCCGGCCGCGATCGCCGCCTCGGTGCCCGGTGTGCCCACCGCGGATCCGGCGAACCTGGCCGCCGACCGGGCGCACTCCACCTCGACCAGGAGTTGTGCGCACTTGTGCTTGACCGCCTGGAAGGAGCCGATCGGGCGCCCGAACTGCTCACGTGTCCTGGCGTGGGCGACGGCCATGTCGAGGCAGGCCGCGGCACCGCCGACCTGCTCCGCCGCGAGGGCGGCGCGGACCTGGTCGCGCACCGCGGCGAGCCAGGCCGAGGCGTCGCCGGTGCCGATCCTGGTCGCCGGGGTGGCGTCGAGGCGGATCCGGGCCAGCGGCCGGGTCGGGTCCAGGGCGTCGAGGACCGTGCGGGTCAGGCCGGGCGCGGTTCCCGGGACGGCGAAGACGCCGACGCCGTCGGGGCACCGCGCGGTCACGAGCAGCAGATCGGCGGTGTGCCCGTCGACCACGTGGCTCTTCGTCCCGTTCAGCGACCAGCCGCCGTCGGGCAGGCCGGTCGCGGCCGTGCGGACGTCCGACTCCCAGCCGCCGTCCGGTTCGGCCGTCGCCAGCGTCGCGGTGAGGGCGCCCGAGGCGATGCCCGGCAGCCAGCGCTCCTGCGCCCGGACGTCACCGCACCGCAGGAGGGCCTGACCGGCCAGCGCCACCGTGGCGAAGAACGGGCTCGGGCAGAGGGCCCGGCCCATCTCCTCCAGTACGACGCCCAGTTCGGCCGGACCCAGGCCGTCGCCCCCGTACCGTTCGGGCACGGTGAGTCCGGTGAGGCCGAGCTGGGCGGAGAGCTGCCGCCAGACGTCCGGGTCGTACTCCTGCGGGCGGGTGTCGGCAGGCGGTGGCCGGTGCGTCATGGCCTTGTCGTCGAGGAACCCGCGCACCAGCCGGCGCAGTTCCTCCTGGTCCTCGTCGAGACTGAGGCTCATCGCGTGTCCACCGGCATCGTCGTGACCTTCACGCATCGTGACCTTAGCAGTGATCGGGTAAATCAGTAAACTGATTAACGGATCGAGAGGGCTCGGTCGTCCCGGTCATCGGGAGGGCTGGGGGAGGCGGGCCGGCGGCCGGATGTCCTCGTCGTCACGCAGGTGATGAGAGTCTCCCATCAAGTACACTCATTCGCATGAGTGCCACATTGGGTCCGCAAATCGGTCAGACGGTCCGTGCGCCCAAGACGGCGGAGCTGATCGCCGCACAGCTGCGCCGCAGGATCGTCCAGGGCGAGCTGAACCCCGGCGAGACCCTGCCGCCCGAGATGCAGCTCATGGAGCAGTTCGGCGTCTCGCGGCCCACCCTGCGCGAGGCCTTCCGCATCCTCGAGGCCGAGATGCTCATCAGGGTCCGCCGCGGCAGCCGGGGCGGCGCCCAGGTCATGGCCCCGGACTTCTCCGTGGCGGCCCGCCACGTCGGCCTGCTCCTGCAGATGCAGGGGACCACCGTCGACGACGTGTACGAGGCCCGGATGGTCGCCGAGCCCGCGTGCGCCCGCATGCTGGCCAAGCGCAGGACGAAGCAGGACCTCGCCGACCTCGAAGCCGTGGTGGCGGAACTGCAGTCCGCGGTGGAGGCCAAGGACGACGCCGTGCCCGACCCGGCCCTGTGGTCGAGGCTCACCTACCGGTTCCATGAGCTGATCATGGACCGCTGCGGCAACCGGACCCTCGCCGTCCAGGGTGCCGTGCTCCAGGAGATCGTGGCGACCCATCTCGAACTGCGGGTCGCGCGCAACTTCGACAAGACCGAGTCGCCCGAGCGTTTCCAGCGCGCGATCAAGGCGTACCGGCGGCTCGTGACACTGCTCGAGGCGCGGGACGCGGAGGGTGCCGAGCGGCACTGGCGCAACCATATGAAGGTCGCGGGCACCTACCTCCTCAAGGACGACCTGCACAACAAGCCCGTGGTGGACCTCTTCTCCTGACCCGGGTCGCCGCGGTACAGCGCGACGCCGTCCCATTTCCGCAGACGGGCGTCGGTTTCGCAGCGGCTGTCCCGCTCAGCGGAACGTGATGTCGGCCGCGTGACGCGGACGCCGGGTGGAGCCTGCCTGCTCCCCGGCCTCAAGGCCTTGGCGACGCCGGGGCCCTTCTCCTCGTACGGCGGCCCGGCGCCGAAGGCTCCCACGGCCGCGGCGCCCGTCCCGGTGCCGGATCTCCGCGACGATCATCCGCCCGCCCCTGTCATGTCATGCGCGGAGTGCGCCCGACCTCCGTCTTGAATCCGGCTCCATGAGTCGATTAAGTTAACTGAATAACCTTGATGCGTGGATGGCTGCCCGTCACCGCGGGCGCGCCTTCAGGGAAGGAGCCGCATGACGGAGAACGGCAGGCTCGCGACGGGAACGCCACCGCAGGTGGACGGGGCGTTCGTCGACCGCGCGCTGGACGACGCCGATCTGAACGCGCTGAGGCTGGCGCTGTACCAGGCCACCCGGGACGAGTCCCTGCTCGAAATGCCGCTCAGGACGACCCCCATGTACGGCGGCGCGCTCAACCAGACGGTCGTGGCCGAGGAGGCCGTAACCGAACTGCGGGCCAGGGCGAAGGAGTTCCTCCTCCACAAGCCGTCCGGTTTCACCGAGGTCAAGCCCGACGACACCGAACTGCGCCGCATGTACGAGGCGTTCCGCAACGAGGAACTCACCGAACGGGACTGGGCCTACCGGCGCGACCTCGCCGCCTTCGACGACCACCCCCGGCTCGCCCGGTGGACGGCCGCCGATCCGGCCGTCCCGGAGGGCTTCCATGTGGCGGTCATCGGCGCCGGCTTCGGCGGCATCGCCGTGGCCGTCCAGCTGGAGCACCTCGGCATCCCGTACACGGTCTACGAGCGGCGCCCGGAACTGGGCGGCACCTGGAGCATCAACGCCTACCCCGACGTCCGGGTGGACACCACCAACTTCCTCTACCAGTTCTTCTTCGAGAAGAACTACCCGTGGACCGAGTACTTCGCGCGGGCCGGCGAGGTCCGCGAGTACCTCCAGCACGTGGCCAAGAAGTACGGCGTCTTCGAGCACATCAGCTTCGACAGCGACGTCAGGGAAGCCGTCTTCGACGCCGGGACCGGCCGGTGGTCGCTCGACGTCGAGATCGACGGCCGGGCGCAGAAGATCGACGCCAATGCCGTGGTGAGCGCCAGTGGTCTGTTCGCCACGCCCAAGCGCCTCGACCTCCCGGGCATCGAGGAGTTCCGGGGCGAGATCGTGCACACCGCCGAATGCACCGGCCAGGAACGGCTCGACGGCCGCGACGTCGCCATCATCGGCAACGGCTCGACCGGCGTGCAGATGATGTCGTCCGTGCGCGAGCGGGCCCGGAACGTCGGCGTCTTCCAGCGCACCCCGCAGTGGATCAGCCCCCGGGACCGCTACGGCGAGGCCATCACTCCGGAGACCCGCTGGCTGCTGGACACCATGCCGTACTACTGGAACTGGTACTGCTACTCCATCGCGACCCTCCGCCTGGGCGGCCAGGTCCTCCAGGAACCCGACCCCGAGTGGCAGGCCGCGGGCGGTCTCGTCAACGAGGCGAACGACGGCTACCGGGAGAGCCTGACCACGTACGTGAAGTCCAAGCTCGGCGACCGCCCCGACCTGTGGGAGAAGCTCATCCCGCGGCACGCGCCCATGGCCCGTCGGCTCATCGTCGACAACAACTGGTACGCCTCGCTCCTCGAGGACAACGTCGAGCTGGTCACGGAGACCATCGAGCGGTTCACCCCGACCGGTATCCGCACCGCCGACGGCAAGGAACGCTCCTACGACCTCGTCTTCACGGCCACCGGCTTCGCCACCCAGAAGTACCTGTGGCCCACCCGCTACCAGGGGCTGGACGGGGAGACCCTGGAGGACCGCTGGAACGACCCCGAGGGCGGCGGCCCCCGCGCCTACCTCAGCATCACGGTGCCCCGCTTCCCGAACCTGTTCATCATGTACGGGCCCAACTCGCAGAACCGGTCGGGGTCGTTGATCGTATGGATGGAGACCTGGGCGCGCTACATCGCCGAGGGGCTGGTCGCCCTGATCGAGGGCGGCCATCGCCAGCTGGCCGTGCGTGAGGAGGTCTTCGCGGACTACAACCGCCGGCTGGACGAGGCGATGCTCTCCCTCATCTGGTACGACCCGGGATCCAAGGACCGCAACTACTACGTGAACGAGTTCGGCCGGCAACAGGTCAACGTGCCCTGGCGCCTTGAGGAGTACCACGAGCTGCTGGCGCGGTTCCGCCCCGAGGACTACGACTTCGCGTGAGGGGTGGATTGCGGTGAGAGCGGTTCGCTGCGCGCCCCCGGGCGTCGAGGTCGTGGAGACCGACGAGCCGGGCGGGGAGGGCGAGTCGGTCCGGGTGGCGGCCGTGGGGATCTGCGGCTCGGACCTGAGATATCTGAGACGTGGAAGCACCCAGATCGCCGGGCACGAGATAGCCGGTACGGCCCCGGACGGCACACCCGTCGCCGTCGAGGCCATCGCCCGGTGCGGCGACTGCGAGTGGTGCGCGGCGGGCCGGCACAACATGTGCCGGGCGGCGGGCCGGGACATCGTGGGGATGACAGCGCCGGGCGGGATGGCGGAGCGCTACCGGGCGCCGTCGTCCGCACTCGTACCGCTGCCGCCCGGGCTGCCCCTGGAGGACGCGGCACTCGTCGAGCCGGGCGCCGTCTCCTGGCACGCCTGCCACAAGGGCGAGGTCGGCCCGGACACCCGGGTCGCGGTGGTGGGGGCCGGCACCATCGGCATGCTGGCAGCCGCCGCGGCCCAGCGGATGGGCGCACCCGAGGTGTCCCTCCTGGCCAGACACCCGTACCAGGCCGAGGCGGGCGAGCGCCTGGGGATGACCCGCCCGTCGGGCCTGTACGACGTCGTCGTCGAGGCGAGCGGCAGCGAGAGCGGGCTGTCCCGTGCCATCGAACTGGCCCGGCCGCTCGGCACGGTGAGCACGGTCGGCGTCTATCCCCCCGACATGGGCTGGCCGTACATGGCCGCCTTCCTCAAGGAGGTCCGCCTCGTGCCGTCGATGGGGTACGCGCAGGACGCCACGGGCGCGAGGGAGTTCACCCGCTCCGCCCGGCTGCTGGCCGACCGGCCCGAGATCGCCCGGACCCTGATCAGCCACCGGTTCGGCATCGAGGACGCCGCACGCGCCTTCGAGATCGCCGCCGCCAGACCACCGGGGACCTTCAAGGTCGTCGTACATCCGTGAATGAACCATCCAACTGATACAGACAACCGAACGGTTGAGGAGAGGGTCGTGACGATCCAAGCCGGCGCAGAGCAGATCACCGTCGAGGTGGTCAATCCGACCGCGGACAAGCAGGAATCCGCGGGGTCGCCCATCGCCCCGCGACTGGACACGCTGAACGGGAAGGTGCTGGGGCTGCTCTCCAACAGCAAGCCCAACGCCGAGGTCGCGCTGCGTGCGGTGGCGGAGAAGATCAAGGAGAGGTACCCGGATCTCAAGATCCGCCTCTACCCCGGATCCATCCGCTTCGAGCCCGAGCTGCTGCGGCGGGCCATCGAGGAGAGCGACGCGCTGATCGGTGCCACGGCGGACTGCGGCGCCTGCACCTCCTGGCTGATCCACGACGGCGCCCAGGCGGAGAAGGCCGGCGTTCCGCAGGTCACCATCGTGGCCCGGGGCTTCGAGCGGGACACGGACACCAGCGCCAAGGTGTTCGGGGTGCCCGGCCTGCGGTACGTGGTCGTGCCCCGGGTCTTCACCGCGCTCACGGCGGAACAGGCTGCCGAGCAGACCGTGCCGCTGGCGGACGACGTCATCCGCGCCCTCACCGAGGACGCCGGGCACGGCGAAGACGCCGCCGGTGAGCCGCAGGAGGAGGCCGAGGACTGGCAGGAGTCGTACACCTTCCACGGGGCCGACGCGGTGGCGGCCGTCGACGCCTTCAACACGTACTACCTGGAACGGGACTTCGGCGACGGCCTGCCGCTGCATCCGCCGACCCGGGCGAAGGTGGAGGCCATCGTCGAGGCCCAGGGGCGGCCCCGTGACGAGCTGATCCTCACCGTCCCCCCGCTGCACGGCAACGGGACCCTGGAGCGGATCGCGGTGAACGCCGCGATGGCCGGGTGCCGCCCGGAGGAACTGCCCGTCGTGATCGCCGCGCTCAAGGCGATCGCCGCCTGCCCGCCCCCGATGAACCTCTCGGTCCTGATGTCCACCGGGGCGTTCGCCCCCGTGATCCTCGTCAACGGCCCCCTGGTGAAGAAGCTCGGCATCAACAGCGGCCGCAGCCCGCTCGGCCCCGGCCTGAACAACCGGGTCAACATCCGCATCGGCCGGGCGGTCGCCCTGACCCTGCGCAACCTCGGCGCCTGGATCCCCGGGCGCATGGACCTCGACACCATCGGCACGGTGCGCAAGAACATCCAGGTGCTGGGGGAGAACGAGGACGAAAGCCCCTGGGAGCCCTACCAGGTGGGCCAGGGACTGCGCCCCGACGACAGCACGGTGACGGTGGTGCACACGGTGGGCGAGTGGGACCTCGGCTCCAACCACGGGCCGGCCGACCGCCGTATCCGCTCCATCGCGGCGCGCACCCCCACCCTCACCCAGGTCGGGTTCATGACCAGCACGCTGGCCGGCCTCCAGGGCAACGAGGACGGGCTCTTCTACCTGCTGCCGCCGGAGACGGCGAGGAAGTTCGCGGACGCCGGGCTGAGCAAGGACGCGGTGAAGCGGTTCCTGCTGCACAACATGCGGCCGCGGATCGCCGATGTCATCGCGCCCTTCATCGACTTCCGGGAGCGCGGGCTGGTGCGGCCCGAGTGGGACTGGATGTTCCAGCTCACGCCCGAGGAGCAGCGCAGCCAGTCCGTCCAGGCGTTCAACGACCCGGCCGCGATCAACATCGCCGTCGCCGGACACGGCACGCCCAAGGAGTTCGTCTTCGGCACCATGACCACACCGATCACCGAGAAGATCATCGCGATCGGATAGTCCGCGGCCAGGCGGAGGAAGGAGGGGTGACCATGTCCGCAGTCGTGCGCGCGGTCACCGACGACGACTTCGACGAGGTCGTCCGGGGGGCCGGCCGGCCGGTGCTCGTGGACTTCTGGGCGCCGTGGTGCGGCCCGTGCCGGATGATGGGCCCGATCCTGGACACGATGGCCGAGGCGCACCAGGGGACCCTGGACATCGTGAAGGTCGATCTGGACCAGAACCCGGAGACGGCGCGGAGGTTCGGGGTCTCCTCGATCCCCGCTCTCCTGCTGTTCTCCGGCGGGGAACTCGTGACGACCCTGGTCGGCGCCAAGCCGCGCACGGTGATCGAGAAGGCCATCGCCGACCATCTGTGAGGTGCGACGACGGGGTGGCGCGGACCGGGGTCTCCCGGTCCGCGCCACCCCGTCCGTGCCTCGTGTCAGAGCCGGTAGGCGAACTTCCGTCCCGCGCCGCCGTCGACCACCAGGGTCTGCCCCGTGACCCATGCCGAGAGGTCGGTGAGGAAGAACAGGATGGCCGAGGCGATGTCACTCGTCCGGCCCACCCTGCCCAGCGGCACCTGCTCCGCGGCCCGGTCGTAGTAGCCGGGCTCCGGGTGCCGCTCGGCCACCCGGGGGGTCGCCGTCTGGCCGGGGGCGACGACGTTCACGCGGATGCCGGGGCCGAGTTCGAGAGCGGCCGTGCTGACCAGGTTGGCGAGTCCGGCCTTCGCGGCCCCGTACACGGCGTGGCCGGGCGCGGAGCGCAGCCCCGATACGGACCCGACGAACACCATCGAGCCGCCCTCGGTCATGGCACGCGCGCCGATCTGCAGGGCGAGGAAGACATGACGGAGGTTCAGATCGAGCCCCCGCGTCCAGAGTTCGTCGGTCACCTCGCTGAGCGGACCGTTGTCGGACAGGCCGATGATGTCGGCCAGCCCGTGCACCGGGCCGAACCGTGCCACGGCCTCGCCGACGAACCGCTCGACCTCCGCGCGGTCCGTCGCGTCACCCGTGAGTGCCAGGCCGCCGACCTCCTCGGCGACCGCCTTGGCGCGGGTGTGGTCCATGTCGACCACGGACACGTGGGCGCCGACGCCGGCGGCGGCGAGGCAGGTCTGCCGTCCGATGCCCAGACCGCCGCCGAGAACCAGGACGTGTCTGCCGGTCAGGTCGATCAAGTCGCGGTAGTCGGGGGTGAGTTCCGTGATGCCCATCGTGCCTCCCTGGCTGCCGAGGGGCCGTCCGCAGAAGCGCTCCGGAAGGTGCTGACACGTTCCTTGACGCCGGATGGAGCCACCTCGTTAATATAGCGATATCCGTTAAGTAAGTTAGATGATTCACGGAGGAGTGTTCAACGCCCCGGGCCGAAGTCCGATCGAGAGGTGATTCCCCATGATCCGGGTTCAGCCGGAGCGCTTTCTCCGTGGTGTCCTGCCCACGGTGCCCTGGGCCGACGGACGCTCGCGGCTGCCGGCCGGTGTCTGCGCGAAGCTGACCGCCGACACCGTACGGGCCGCCCGGGTGCCCGCGGGAGTGCACCTCGCCTTCACCGGCGCGGTGACGACCGTCGAGTTGACGGTGACCGTGGGGGAGCGGACCTCCGTGCCCGCGCCCACGCTCCCCGAGGCCTTCGTGGTCCGGGTGGCGAACAGGCCGTCGCGGAGGGTGCCCCTGCCGGCCGACGGGGCAGTGGTGCGCGTGCCGCTGCCGGAGCGGGATCCGGACCAGGTCGTACGCGTGTATCTGCCCGAGTCCGTCGAGGTCGCGGTAGTCGGTCTGGCGGGGGACGGGCTCCTGGAACCGGCGCCCAGGGGTCCCCTGTGGGTGGTGTACGGCGACTCGATCACCCAGGGCTGGTCGGTCACGGAACCCGGTCTCGCCTGGCCCTCGCGGGTCGCCGGCACCCTGGGCCTCGACCTGGTCAACCTCGGCTTCGCCGGGGCGGCCCGGGGCGAACTCCCCACCGCCGACGCCGTGGCCGCCTCCGGGGCCGACGCCGTGGCGCTGGCGTGGGGCACCAACGCGTACACGTCGCTGCCGACCAGCGCGGCCCGCATCGCCGAGACGATGAGGCTCTACCTCACCGTCGTACGCGAAGGGCTGCCCGAGGCCCCGGTCGTCGTGGTGAGCCCCGTCGTCCGGCCGGACGCGGAAGCCGTCCCCAACCGCTTCGGCGCCACGCTCGCCGATCTCCGCGAGGCGCTGGAGGAGTCGGTGCGCCGGTTCGCCGTGACGACCGGGGACGACCGCGTGACGCTCGTCCCGGGACGGGACCTGGTGCCGGCCGAACTGCTCGTGGACGGCATCCACCCGGGCGACGAGGGCCACCGGGCCCTCGCCGAGGGGGTGACGGCGCAGGTCGCCGCCGGGCTCGGACGGGAGGCCGGGCGAGTGGGGGCGGGGACGGCATGACGGGCCGTCGGAACCCCGACGGTCCCAGACCGTACGAACCAACACCGCCGTGACACGGCGGGGGAGGAGCGAGATGGATCCGTCGACCGCATTCCGGCTGGACGGCAAGGTGGCCGTGGTCACCGGGGGCGGCAGCGGCATCGGCCGGGCGAGCGCGGACGTGCTCGCCGCGGCCGGCGCCCGGGTCGTCGTCGCCGACCTCGACCCGGAGAGCGCCGAGGCGACTGTGACCGGCATCAAGGAGAACGGCGGGGAAGCCGTGGCCCGCCGCGTGGACGTGGCCGATCCGGACGCCGTCACCGCCCTGGTCGACGAGACCGTCTCCGGGCTCGGACAGCTCGACGTTCTCGTCAACAACGCGGGCATCATGATCCGCCGCCCGCTCACCGAGGTGCCGCCCGAGGAGTTCGACCGGGTCCTCTCGGTCAACCTGAAGAGCGTGCTCTACGGCGCTCAGGCCGCCGCGCGCGTCATGCGACCGGGGTCGAGCATCGTCAACACGCTCTCCACCATCATCGACTTCGCCACCGCCGGCACCGGTTCCTACGCCGCGGCGAAGAAGGGCGGCGAGGCGCTGACCCGTACCTTCGCCGTCGAACTGGGACCCCGGGGCATCCGGGTCAACGGGGTCGCACCCGGCTGGACGGACACCGGCATCACCCGGCAGCGGCACGTCGACGACTCCGGCGGCTTCCAGCAGGACCGGTTCGACGAACTCGCGGGCAGGATGGCCACCGCCTCACCGCTGGGCACGGTCGCCGAGGCGCTCGACTCGGCCTACGCGGTCCTCTATCTGGCGTCCGGGGCGAGCCGCTTCGTCACCGGACACGTGATCCGCGTCAACGGCGGAGCTTCGATGGCCTGAGAGGCGTGCATGACAGGAAGACTGCAGGGCAAGGTGGCGCTGATCACCGGGGCCGCGCGCGGTCAGGGCGCCTGCGAGGCCGCCCTGTTCGCGCGGGAGGGCGCGGAGGTGATCGTCAGCGACGTCCTGGACGACCTCGGCGAGGCGACCGCGCGCTCGGCGGGCGGACGCTACCTCCGGCTCGACGTCACCTCCACCGCGGACTGGGACGCCGTCGCCGCCACCGTGCGGGAGCGGTTCGGACGCCTGGACGTCCTGGTCAACAACGCCGGGATCGCGCCCGCGCGGCTCGGCCGGATCGACGAGCTCGACATCGAGGACCACCTCCGGCTGTTCGACGTCAATGTGCACGGGGCGTTCTACGGCATCCGCGCCATGCTTCCCCTCCTGCGCGAGGGACACGGAGCCTCGGTCGTCAACGTGTCCTCCATCGACGGACTGACCGGCGTGGGCTCGATGGCGAGCTATGTCGCCTCCAAGCACGCATTGACCGGCCTCACCCGGTCCCTGGCCATCGACCTCGGTCCTCTGGGCATCCGGGTCAACTCACTGCACCCGGGGATCATCGACACACCGCTCGTCCGCTCCATCGGCGAGGCGCGCTCCGCGCGGCTGGCCCGCACCGTGGGGCGGCAGCCACTGACCCGGATGGGCCGGCCGGAGGAGATCGCGGCCATGGCCCTGTTCCTCGCCTCGGACGAGTCCTCCTACTGCACCGGGGCCCAGTTCACCGCCGACGGCGGCCATCTCGCCGGTCCCTACCGGGAGTTGCCCGTCTGAACCACCGACCCGACCGATCCGACGAGACAGAGCCGATGAAGTCCTTCCCGTCAGGGACCCGTTGGACGTGCCGCCGCCACGACCGTGCCGAGCGGTCGGCCGTCCAGGGATGCTCAGGAGGTCGCAGTGTCCGAATCACCGTCCAGCATGGTCGACAGGGTCGTCGTGATCCTGGGTGTCTTCGAACGGTCCGCCGGACCGCTCAACCTGGGTCAGATCAGCGCGCGCAGCGGTCTGCCGCGCTCCTCCGTGCACCGCATCCTCCAGCAGCTGGTCAGCGCCCGCCTGTTGAGCAGGTACGACAACGAGTACCGGCTCGGGCTGCGCATGTTCGAGATCGGCAGCCTGGTCGTGCACCGGACCCGGATGAACGAGGCCGCCCGGCCGCTGCTGCAGGAACTGTGCGCGGCCACGGGCCATGTGGTGCACCTGGCGGTGCTCGACCAGCAGGACGTGGTCTACCTGGAACGGGTCGGCGGAGCGTTCGCCAGCACCCTGCCGTCCCGGATCGGCGGCCGCCTTCCGGCCCACTGCACGGCGGTGGGCAAGGCGATCCTCGCGTACTCCCCCGAGGAGGTGGTGGACGAATACCTCTGGAGCGGTCTGTGCCGTCGTACGGACGCGAGCATCGCCACGGCCCAGGCCCTGGAGTCCGCCCTCGCCCGGATCCGCGGCACCGGATACGCCACGGAGACCGGCGAGGCCGTGTCCACGGTGGCGTGCGTGGCCGCACCGGTCCTCGTGATGGACCGGGCGATCGCCGGCATCTCGGTGTGCGGCCCCAAGGAACACATCCGCGCCGAGGAGTTGAAGTTCCGGGTGAAGTGGATCGCCGCCGAGATCTCCCGCCGGCTGACGGTGACGTCCAGGCCGCGGCCGCGCCCGCTGATCACGTCCGTTCCGCTCAGCGGGCAGATGACGTCCGTCGGCGTGGCGGACGCGGGACGCTGAGCGGCAGGCGGACGCGACGCCGAGCGCCGCGCCCGGGGCGACCGCGGCGACCGCACGGCCCGGCGGCGACCGCTCGCCTCCCCTTCGCGGCCACGGTGTCCCGCCCAACGGGACCCGGCGCCCCGCAGACACCGCAAGAAATGACAATGAGGGATATTCCACGCCGTCCTCGGGAGGCGGCATACGAGGAAGTGGACGGTACCAGGCATGCCGCATGACGTCGTCGAACGAGTCGAGCAGTACGGTCCGAGGCTGGCGGAACTGGCCGCCGAGAACGAGAAGTTGGGCAAGCTGAGCGACGAGACGGTCGCTCTGCTGCGCTCCGCCGGGGTGCTCCGGCTGCTGCAGCCCACCAAGTTCGGCGGCTACGCGGCCCATCCGCGCGACTTCGCCGAGGCCGTCATGGCCGTGGCCCGCCACGACGGAGCCGCCGGCTGGGTGTGCGGAGTCGTCGGCGTCCACCCCTGGGAGGCCGCGCAGATGGACCCGAGGGTGGCACAGGAGATCTGGGGCGAGAACCCCGACACCTGGATCGCCTCCCCCTACATGCCGAACGGGATCGCCGAACCCGTCGACGGAGGGTACGTCCTGTCCGGGCGCTGGCCCTTCTCGTCGGGCACCGACCACGCCGACTGGGTCTTCCTCGGCGCACTCGTCGGGGACGGCAAGGGCCGGCCGGCGTCCCCGCCGCACGTCCTGCACGTGCTGCTGCCCAGGTCGTCGTACGAGATCATCGACGACTCCTGGGACGTGATCGGACTGTCCGGCACCGGCAGCAAGGACGTCGTGGTCGACGGCGCCTTCGTCCCGGCCTACCGGACCGTCGACCAGGACGAGGTCTCGGCGGGGGAGGCGGCGGTCAGCAACGGTGTCGGTGAGGCCCTCTACCGGCTGCCCTTCACCTCGATGTTCCCGCTCGGCATCACCTCCGCCGTCATCGGCATCTGCGAGGGCGCCCTCGGCATCCATCTGGCCCAGCAGCGCGAGCGCGTGGCGGTGACCGGCGTCCAGGTCCGCGACGACCCCTATGTGCTCTACACGGCCGGGGAGGCCGCCGCGGAGATCGCCGCCTCGCGCGTGCAGCTCATCGACGGCATCAGCCGGGCCCACGACCGCGTGGCCGCGGGGGAGACGGTCACGATCGAGGAGCGTTCCGACATCAGGCGCAACCAGGTGCGCTGCGCCTGGCGGGCGGTGTCGGCGCTCGACGAGATCTTCGCGAGGTCCGGCGGGAACGTGATCCGGCGGAACAACCCGCTGCAGCGCTACTGGCGGGACGCGCACGTGGGCCTGGCCCACATGATCCATGTTCCCGGTGTGGCCTACCACGCCAACTCGCTGGCGCAGATGGGGATCGACCTGCCCCCGCAGCTGCGCGTGATGCTCTGAACCGCCGTTCACGGGAGGACATACATGCACGCCGAGGGCGCACCGAGTGCCTCTTCCGCCGGTTCCCCGGACGCTCCCGAGGACAGGACCCACTTCCGTCAGGTGCTGGGGAACTTCCCCACGAGCGTGGTGGCCGTCACCGCGATGATGCCGGACGGCCGGCCCGAGGCGATGATCGTCGGGTCCTTCACCTCGGTCTCCCTCGAACCGCCCCTGGTGGCGTTCCTGGCGGACCGCTCCTCGCGGACCTTCCCGAGGATCCGCGCCGCCGGCCGCTACTGCGTCAACGCCCTCGCCTCCGACCAGGAGGTGCTGTGCCGGTCGATGGCGACGCGGGGGGCCGACCGGTTCGACGGCATCACCTGGCGTCGGTCGCCGCTGGGCAACCCGGTCCTCGACGGCGTCGTGGCCTGGGTCGACTGTGAGCTCGCGGACGTCGTGGAGATCGGCGACCACCACCTGGCCGTGGGCCGCGTCCGCGCGCTGCGCGCCGAGTCGGCCAAGACCCCGTTGCTGTTCTTCCGCGGCGGCTACGGCGACTACTTCTCCAGCACCTCGGTCCTGCTGGACCGGCTCGTCGGCTGGTAGCCGCCGGGGCAGGTGCGCGAAAAGGGCGGGGCACGGTGAACTCACCGTGCCCCGCCCGTGGTCGGGGGTGCTCAGCTCGGCTCCCGTACCGTCACCTCCGAGAGCTCGATGCCCCGGGTCTGCAGCCCCTCCTCGATGAACGCCTTGAGCGAATCGCCGTCGAGCACGCAGGTGGAGCAGGCGTCGTTGTGGCCGCGGGAGTAGTCCACGGTCAGCCGGGACTGTTCGGGTGCGAACTCCGCGAGCCGGATGGACCCGCCGTCCGGTGCGACCATCGGCTCCAGCAGCGCGAGTACTTCCTGGACGACTTCCCGGGCTTGCGGCATGACAGGTCTCCTCTGACGTCGGTGTGCGGGGTGAGGGTCGGGGCTTCCTCAGGGTGCCGCGTCGGACTTCAGCGCGGGGAGCAGGGCCAGGGAGGCACGGGCGTAGGCCTGCCGGCGACGCTCGCTCACCAGGAAGGACGGCGGCGCGAAGTGGGCGACGTCACGGGCGAGGGAACCGCGTCGCCGGCGCAGGGCGGCGACGGCGTCGGACGTGCTCCCGCACAGTGCCACGGCGTCGACCATGTCGTCCGTGACGGCCCGTGCCATGTCGTCCGTCCGGCCTTCGGCGAACGCCTCCCTGATCTTCTCGACCTGGGAGGTCCAGCCGTGGTGCGCGGCGAACGCGTCGTAGGTGCGTACGGTCAGGTAGAAGGCGATCATCCGGCGCATGTCGGTGACGGCCCGCTCGGGATCGGCGTCGTCGATCGCCGTCAGCAGCCAGCCGTGCTCCAGCGGCCGCCGCTCCCGTCCGCTCTCGTGGAAGCCCGCCTCGACGGCCGGCCGGACCATGTCGTCCCACCACCGGTCGGTGAAGAGCCCGTGGCCGATGATGCCGTCGGCGGTACGGCCGGCCGCGGCCGCCATCCGCCGCTGGAACCCGGCCAGCAGCACCGGCACCTCGATCCGGCCGAGCACCGGTGCCTTGACCCTGGCGTCGACCTGGTAGAACTCGCCCTCGAAGCGCACGCGTTGGCCGTTCTCGGCGTGCAGCCAGGCCCGAACGGCCGTCACCAGCTCGGACATCCGCTCCACGGGGCGGTCGGCCGGCACACCGCACCAGTCGCGGTTGATGGCGAACGCGCCCGAACCCAGCCCGGCGAAGACGCGTCCGGGAGCCTGGTTCCACAGGGTGCGGATCGCCGTGGCGTGGGCGAACGGGGTGCGCGAGAACCCGTAGGCGATGGCCGATCCGACCAGCGCGCTGCGGGTCGCGGCCGCCATCTGGGCGACCGTCACATAGGCGTCGTGGTCGGCGAACTCGCCGGTGCAGAAGGCCGTGACGCCCGCGCCCTCGGCCGTCGCGCCGACCTCGGCCCCCGGCCAGGGCATCCCGAACTCGGTCATGGGGTCCGATCCTCCCGGACGTCCGTGTGCTTCACGAATGAACCTCGCAATCATAGCATTGAGTTAGCTAATTGAAGGTGTTCGATACCTTCACATGATTTAGCTGTTCTTGTAACGTCGCTCTCCCCAGGACGGAGAAACAGGGATGACGCAGACCTCGGCCGCACCCGCGGAACTCGATCGGGCGCGTGCCAAGTACCGGGCCGAGCGGGACAAGCGCCTCGATCCCTCGCGCCGCGAGATCCTCGACCTCACCCAGCACGAGGAACTGGTCGAGGACCCGTTCACGGACGTCGTGCCGCGTGAGCCGCTGCACGACACCGTCGACGTGATGGTGGTGGGAGGAGGATTCGGCGGCCTGCTCGCCGCCGCGCACCTGCGCAAGGCGGGCCTCGACCGTATCCGCATCGTCGAGAAGGCCGGGGACGTCGGCGGTGTCTGGTACTGGAACCGCTATCCCGGCGCGATGTGCGACGTCGAGTCCTACATCTACCTCCCGATGCTGGAGGAACTGGGCTACATCCCCCGGCACCGCTACTCCTACGGCCCCGAGATCCTCGCCCACGCCCGGCGCCTGGCCCGCCACTTCGACCTCTACGACCAGGCGCTCTTCCACACCTCGGTGACCGGGCTCGACTGGCAGGAGGACACGGCCAGGTGGACCGTGCGCACGGACCGCGGTGACGCGTTCCAGGCCCGGTACGTGGTGGTGGCGCACGGCTCCTTCACCTCGCTGAAGCTGCCGGCCATCGAGGGCATCGACACCTTCCGGGGCAGGCTCTTCCACACCTCGCGCTGGGACTACGACTACACCGGCGGCGACGCCGGCAGCCCGCTCACCAAGCTCGGCGACAAGACGGTGGGCGTCATCGGCACCGGCGCCACCGCCGTCCAGGTCGTGGCGCCGCTCGCCGCCTCGGCCCGCGAACTCCTCGTCTTCCAGCGGACCCCGTCCACGGTCGGCGTCCGCGACAACAGGGAGACCGACCTGGAGTGGGCGCGCAGCCAGAAACCCGGCTGGACGAAGCGGCGGCGGGAGAACTTCACCCTCGTCACCAACGGCGAGCAGATCACCGAGGACCAGGTGGGGGACGGCTGGACCGTCTTCTACCACGCGCTGCTCAGCAGCGACTCCTACGGCGACCTCAGCCCCGAGGAGGCCGCGGAGAAGCGGGAGCTGACCGACCTCAGGCACATGGAGAACATCCGGGCCCGGATCGACGAGACCGTGCGGGACCCGGCGACGGCCGAGGCCCTGAAGCCGTACTACCGCTACCAGTGCAAGCGCCCCTGCTTCCACGACGAGTACCTGCCGTCCTTCAACCGGCCCAACGTCCGGCTGGTCGACACCCAGGGGCAGGGCGTACGGCGGATCACCCCGCGGGGGGTCGAGGTCGACGGGACCGAGTACCCGGTCGACTGCCTGATCCTGGCCACCGGCTTCGACCAGGACTCCGCCTACGTCGACCGGGTGGGCTTCGACGTGACCGGCCGCGCCGGTGTCAGCCTCTCGCGGAAGTGGCAGGGCGGGCCGGAGACCTTCCACGGTGTCATGACGAGCGGCTTCCCCAACTTCTTCATCCTGCCGCCCAACTACACCCAGGGCACCGCCGCGATCAACTTCTGCCACACCCTCGACGAGACCGCGCAGCATGTCGCCGCCTGCGTCGGGGAGTTCGAGCGCCGCGGGGTGATCGCGGACGCCACCCGGCAGGACGAGGAAGCCTACGTCCGGCATGTGGTGGAAGGTTCCGGCCTCGCCCTCCTGGGCGGCGGCACCTTCCTCCAGGACTGCACACCGGGCCGCTGGAACAACGAGGGCGACCCCACGGCCCGGCCCCCCAAGAACGTCAACTACCCGGGCACCTCCACCGCCTACTTCAGCATGCTGGAGCAATGGCGGCACAGCGGTGAACTCACCGGGCTGAGCCTCACACCCGCACCGAAACCGGCCTCGACCACACAGCAGGCCGCCGACGAAGGAGGCACCCGATGACCGCCGCCGTTCCCGAGGCACCCGTTCCGGGCGAGCCCATCGCCCGCCGTTTCCAGGGGAAGGTCGTCTTTATCACCGGAGCGGCACGCGGGCAGGGCCGCGCCGAGGCGGTGCGCTTCGCCGCGGAGGGCGCCGACATCATCGCGCTGGACATCTGCGAGGACCTGCCCACCACGGAGTACCCGGGAGCGACCGTCGAGGACCTCGCGGAGACGGCCCGCCTCGTCGAGAAGCTCGGCCGGCGCATCCTGACCCACAAGGCCGACATCCGCGACTTCCCCGCCGTACGGTCGGCCCTGACGGACAGCGTCCGCGAACTCGGGCGGCTGGACGTGGTGGTGGCCAACGCGGGCATGACCACGTTCGCCCGCACCTGGGAGATCGAGCTCGACCACTGGAACGCCACCCTCGACATCAACCTGACCGGCGCCTTCCACACCGTGAAGGCCGCCGTGCCGCTGATGATCGAGCAGGCGACCGGCGGCGCGATCGTCTTCACCAGCTCGGTCGCCGGACTGCGCGGACTGCCGTTGCTGGCGGACTACGTGGCCGCCAAACACGGTGTCACCGGACTGGCCAAAACCCTTGCCAACGAGCTGGGTTCGCACCGGATCAGGGTCAACACCGTCCACCCGCACGGCGTCGACACCAAACTCGTGCCGGGGATCCGCCCCGTCCTGGAGAACGACCCGGAACTGAGCGCCTTCTTCCAGGGCGTGCTGCCCGACGGCGTCAGCCAGGCCGAGGACATCGCGGCGGCCGTGGCCTGGATCGCCTCGGACGAGGCACGTCACATCACCGGAGTCCAGCTTCCGGTGGACCTGGGCCGCACCAACCGCTGACACCGCGTGGGCCCCGCAGTTTCCGTTCCGGTGACCGGAATCCGGCCACCCTGGCGGAGAAGGCCCCCTTCACACTGACGTCATTCTCCCGGGGGAGTTCCGCCGGGCGAGGTGACAAGGGACGGTCACCGGCGCTCCGGGTGCCCTGGGACGGGTGCCCGGAGCGCAACCCTGAGAGCTGCACACGAGGAGGACTGTGATGGCCAGTGGGGAGAGCTACGACGTCGTCGTCGTGGGATCGGGGGGAGGCGGGCTCGTCGGCGCGTATGTCGCGGCGTCGCGGGGCCTGCGCACCCTCGTGATCGAGAAGACGGACCGCGTCGGCGGTACGACCGCCTACTCCGGCGCGGGCATCTGGTACCCGGGGTCGGCGCCGCTGAAGCGGGCGGGCATCGAGGAGGGGCCGGAGGACGCCCGTGCCTATCTGCGCAGCGTGGTGGCGGACGACACCAGGCAGCACCTCCAGGACGCCTATCTGGAGGCGGGGCGCCGGCTGATCGACGAACTGGAGCAGAACCCCTGGTTCCAGTCGTTCGTCCACGGCCCCGTACCCGACTACTTCGCGTCGGCCCCGGGCGCGACGCTCGCGGGACGGACCATCTTCCCGCCCGATCTCCCCGTCGCGGACCTCGGGGACCGGGCCGAGACGGTCCGCGGCAGCATCCCGAGGGAACGCTGGGGCGTGGAGCGCGGCACGGTGCTCACCGGCGGCCGCGCCCTCATCGGCCGGGCCCTGGCGGCCTTCCTGGAGACCGGGAACGGGACGCTCCGGCTCAACACCCGGCTGGAGAGCCTGGTGGTGGAGAACGACCGCGTCGTCGGCGTCACCGCGACGAGCGAGGGCGAGCACGTCACCTTCCGCGCCGGGCGCGGTGTGCTCCTCGCCGCGGGCGGCTTCGAACGCAACGCGGAACTCCGGGCGAAGTACCACCCGGTGCCGCTCGACGGCACCTGGTCGAACGGCTGCCCGGGCAACACCGGGGACGCGCTCCAGGCGGGCGTGGCGGTGGGCGCGGCCACCGACCTGCTCGACGAGGCCTGGTACGCGCCGGGCCTCGTCCAGCCGGACGGGCTGCCGGTGTTCCATTCGGGAACCCGCGGCGGAATCTGGGTCAACGGAGCCGGCGAGCGCTTCATGAACGAGACCCGCCCCTACGACCAGGCCGGCCACGAGATGGTGCGGCTGCACTCCACCACCGGCGTCTCCCACATCCCCTGCCACTGGATCCTCGACCAGGGACTGATCGACCGCGACGGCTTCGGCGGCGACCCCGAGCAGCCGCCGAACCCCGCGTGGCTGGAGTCGGGCGCGCTGAAGAAGGCCGACACCCTGGAAGAGCTGGCGGGGCTGATCGGGGTGCCGTACGAGGCGCTGCGCAAGACCGTGGACGAGTTCAACGGCTACGCCGCCGACGGTGTGGACGAACGGTTCCACCGGGGCGAGAGCCCCTGGGACCAGATGAACTTCCACATCGTGGGCTTCCCCGCCGGACCCGTCATGAACTACCCGGCGAAGCCGTGGCCCGGCGTCGCCAACCCGCTGCTCCAGCCGATCGAGACCGGGCCCTTCTACGTCGCGACGGTCGTCCTCTCCGACATCGGCACCAAAGGCGGGCTCAGGACCGACGAGAACGCGCGCGTCCTGAGGCCGGACGGCGAAGCGATCCCGGGGCTCTACGCGGCCGGGAACACCGCCGCCGCCATGTCGGGCCGGGCGTATCCGGGTGCCGGCACACCGATCGGCAGCAGCCTGGCGTTCTCCTACCGTGCCGTGCTCGACCTCGTCGGGCAGGGGCCGGCCTGATCGTCCGGCGCAACGGAAGGCCGGAGGCCGCGACTCCACGGGGGGCGCGGCCTCCGGCCCGTGCTCTCCTCTGCGCAGTCGTTCTCGGGGTGCCCGGGCCTGGCGGGAAAGAAGCGCCGCCATTGATTGTACCGATCGGTCGACGTAAGATTGCCGCCGTGCACATCGCCGTGCCGTGGGCCAGGAGCCGCGCATGACTTTCGAAGGCCGTCCTGGGGCAGCCGCCGTCTACCGCGGCAGGGCGAGGCGGGCAGTTCCGCCGACGTCATGACGAACGCGCGTGGACCGTCGCCGTCTGATGACGAAGTCAAGAAAGAGGAGTGCGGACATGGCTGAGAACACGACCGGCGCCGGCGTGACCGAGGAGATGCCGAAGTACCCGTCGCCACGGGCGGCGGAGTGCCCCTTCGCCCCGCCGCCGGCCCTGCTCGCGCTGCACGACTCGGGGAAGTCGGTGCGCAGGGTCGAGACCTGGGACGGCAGCACTCCCTGGGTGGCGACGACCCACGCCGCGCAGCGTCAGCTGCTGGCCGATCCCCGGCTCAGCGCCAACATCGGGGCGCCCGGCTACCCGCACACCACCGCGTCCATGAAGGCGCACGCGGCCGAGATGCAGCCGTCGATCAACAACACCGACGGCACCGAGCACCAGCGCTGGCGCCGGATGCTGACGAGCTCCTTCACCCGGCACCGGATGGAGAAACTGCGCCCGGAGATCCAGCAGATCACCGACGACCTGATCGACCGGATGCTGGCGGGCCCGAACCCCACCGAGCTGAACGAGGCGCTGTCGCTGCCGCTGCCGTCGCTGATGATCTGCGCCATGCTCGGGGTGCCGTACGGGGACCACGAGTTCTTCCAGGAGCACGCCGGGGTCACCAACGCGCGGTTCAAGACCGCGGAGGAGGCGGCGGAGACGACCCGCATACTGCGCGAGTACATCTCCGGGCTGATCGAGGCCAAGATGGACAACCCCGGCGAGGACGTCCTCTCCGACCTCGCCGAGCGCGTCAAGGCGGGCGATCTCGCCATGTCGGAGGCGGCCCCGCTCGGGCACATCCTGCTGGTCGCCGGTCATGACACCAGCGCCAACATGATCACCCTGGGTACCGCGGTCCTCCTGGAGAACCCGGACCAGCTCGCGCTGCTGCGCGAGAACAGCGACGACCCGAAGTTCGTCACCAACGCGGTCGAGGAACTGCTCCGTTACCTGACCATCCCGCACCTGCTGGCCCGGCGCGCGGTCGTCGACGACATCGAGATCGACGGCGAGGTCATCCGGGCCGGCGAGGGCGTCATCGCCGCCCTGCCGGCCGCCAACTGGGACCCGGAGGCGTTCCCCGAGCCGGAGAAGCTCGACCTCACCCGCAAGGCCTCGCACCACATGTCGTTCAGCTGGGGACCGCACCAGTGCGTCGGGCAGCAGCTGGCCCGGGTCGAACTCCACGTGGTCTTCAGCACGTTGTTCAAGCGCATCCCGACGCTGCGGATGGCGGCCGACCTCTCCGAGCTGAAGTTCAAGGAGGACTCGCAGGCCTACGGCATCTACGAGCTGCCCGTCGCCTGGTAGTCAGCGGTGTCCATGCCGGCCGGACGGCCGGCATGGACACCTTTGCCGGGCCACGACGCGGTGGACGCGGGGAGCCTCGCGGCGTCCTCGGCGATCACCACACGCAGGGCAACTCCACGGAGATCTCGGTCGGTCCTCCCACAGGGCTGGACACGGTCACCTCGCCGTCCAGCGCGGCCACCCGACGCCGTATGCCGAGCAGCCCGGTGCCGCCCGCCTCGTCGGCGCCGCCGTGCCCGTCGTCGCGGACGGTCGCCCGCAGACCGCCGCCGACACGCTCCAGGCCGACATAGGCCCGGGGCGACCCGCTGTGCTTCGCCGCGTTCGTCAGCGCCTCGGCGACCGCGTAGTACGCGGCGGCCTCCACCGCGGCCGGGGCGCGCACCCCCGGATCATCCAGCCCCGTCACATCGACGGTCACGTCGAGCCCGCTGCCGGCGGCCAGTGCCCGGACCGCGCCGACCAGTCCGCGGTCGGTCAGGATCGGCGGGTGGATGCCGCGGACGACGTGCCGCAACTCGGTCAGGGCCTCCTCGGCCAGTTCCTGCGCCTGGTCGAGCATCCGGCGCGCGGCCTCGGGATCGTGGTCGTAGGCCCGCTTGGCCAGACCGATGCGCATGGAGAGGGAGACCAGACGGGCCTGGGTGCCGTCGTGGAGGTCCCGCTCGATCCGGCGCAGCTCGGCGCCGTGCGCCGTGATCGCGCCCGCCCGGGTCTGCGTCAGCTCCGCCACCCGGACGGTGAGCCGGGCCTTCGGCGACGGCTTGAGCAGCGACTCGGACCACAGGGCGTCCAGGTCGGCGAGGCGCCCGATCAGCGGAAGCACCACGGCCGGTCTCCGCAGCACGCCGCACCACAGGCCGTCGACGACCAGCCCGAGCGGCCACAGCGCTACGGCGAGCAGCCCCAGCGGCCCGTACAGGTACTGCGCACCGAGCCAGCGCAGGTCGGCAGCGGTACCGGGGTCGCCCACCGCGGCACGGACGCGCTCGCGCACGGTGCCGGTCAGCGGCAGGTACGCCTCCGGGATCTCCCGGCCGGTCCATGAGCCGACCATCCGCCGCTTCGCCCCGGCGATCCGGCGGATCAGCAGGACGGTCTCGGGCAGCATCCATGCCCCGACCACCGAGAGGGTGGCGACGACGGTGATCAGCAGCACCGTGACGAAGAGATACAGGGCGAAGGTCAAGGCCACGGAACGGGCCAGCTGTCCCGTCGCCCGCGCGGCCTGGCACATCGCTTTCCACATGGGACCAACGCTAGGCGACGCGAACGGCGGGCGCGGTGGAGCAGCACCGTCATTGGATGGTGTAGCCAGCTACCCCATCACCCCGGAGGACTGCCTGCTCAGGCCTTGCGGGCGTTGATCTCGTCGGTGAGCTGGGGGACGACGTCGAAGAGGTCGCCGACGACGCCGTAGTCGGCGAGTTCGAAGATCGGGGCCTCGGCGTCCTTGTTGACCGCGACGATGGTCTTGGAGGTCTGCATGCCGGCGCGGTGCTGGATGGCGCCGGAGATGCCGTTGGCGATGTACAGCTGCGGGGACACGGACTTGCCGGTCTGGCCGACCTGGTTGGTGTGCGGGTACCAGCCGGCGTCGACCGCGGCGCGGGAGGCGCCGACGGCCGCGCCGAGGGAGTCGGCGAGGGCCTCGATGACCGCGAAGTTCTCGGCGCCGTTGACGCCGCGGCCGCCGGAGACCACGATCGCGGCCTCGGTCAGCTCCGGACGCCCCGTCGACTCACGCGGGGTGCGGGCGGTGACCTTGGTGCCGGTCGCCGCGGCGCAGAAGGTGACGTTGAGGGCTTCGACCGTGCCGGCGGCCGGGGCGGCCTGGACGGCGGCGCTGTTGGGCTTGACCGTGATGACGGGGGTGCCCTTGGAGACACGGGACTTGGTGGTGAAGGAGGCGGCGAACACCGACTGGGTGGCGATGGGGCCTTCGTCGCCGGCTTCGAGGTCGACCGCGTCGGTGATGATGCCGGAGCCGATGCGCAGCGCGAGGCGGGCGGCGATCTCCTTGCCCTCCGCGGAGGAGGGGACCAGGACGGCGGCCGGGGAGACGGCGGCGACGGCGGCCTGGAGGGCGTCGACCTTCGGGACGACCAGGTAGTCGGCGTACTCGGCGGCATCGTGGGTCAGCACGCGGGTCGCGCCGTGCTCGGCGAGCGCGGCGGCGGTGTCGGCGGCGCCGGCACCGAGGGCGACGGCGACGGGCTCGCCGATCCGGCGGGCCAGGGTCAGCAGCTCCAGGGTGGGCTTGCGGACGGCACCGTCTGCGTGGTCGACGTAGACGAGGACTTCAGCCATGGGACAGCAACTCCTTTTGCGTCAGATGAACTTCTGGCCTGCGAGAAAGGCACCGAGCTGCTTGCCGCCCTCGCCCTCGTCCTTGACGATCGTGCCCGCGGTACGGGCCGGACGCGCGGTGGCGTCCTCGACCTTGGTCCAGGCGCCCTCCAGGCCGACCTCCTCCGCCTCGATGTCGAGGTCGGACAGGTCCCAGGACTGAACCGGCTTCTTCTTCGCCGCCATGATCC
>NZ_JBEZLQ010000035.1:0-106920 GCF_040652235.1 Streptomyces sp. NPDC048277 | reverse complement strand
TGCCTCGTCATGCTCACCGACTCCGTCAACGGCAAGAAGGCTGCAGCCGAAAGCGGCTCCGCCGCGGGCGGCAAGGCCAAGGAGTCCATCCAGGTCGTCGACGTGGCCCAGCTCCTCCTCGACTCCGTCAAGACCCCGGTCGACCCGGCGGGCGAGGCGGAACAGGAAAGCGCACCGGAGCCGGAACCGGTGAAGTCACGCAAGATCGGAATCGGCCTCCTGGCGCACGAAGCGATCGAAGGGCCTGACGACCTGATCGACGGCATCTCGGAGGCCGCGCACGACGTGATCGAGGATGCCGGGGAGGACACCGCAAGCTGATCGTGGTTACGGACGGCCTGCCGCCCCCGTCCGGGGCGCACCGCCCGCACCGCGCGGCCCCTTCGAATATTCGTGAGGGGCTGTCAGCACCGAGGGTTATCCTCACAGGTGGCTCAAAAGAGGACCCCGGCGGCGTCGAGGTCGACGGGCACCGGGGTCTCTCCTGATTGGCGTCTGGAACATACCTCGAACACAACACCGAAGGCACGCAGTGTCATGCTGTTGTGATCATCGCCTCTCGACACGGCACGCCGGGCCTCCTCGCGGAAAACCGAGGAAGGGCTCCAGGCGAAGTGCAACTGATCAGAGCCCGCATCACCGACTACAGGTCCGTCGAGGACTCCGACATATTCGATGTCGAGGAGGACGTCACCTGTCTCGTCGGGAAGAACGAGTCGGGCAAGACGACCCTCCTCCAGGCGCTCTTCCGACTCAACCCCGTGGAGCCCGCCGCCTTCGACGAGGTGGTCGACTTCCCCGCCCGCAAGACCAGCGAGCGCAAAAAGCTCCCGGCCGGCCAGAAGATCCCCGTGGTCCGGGCGACCTTCCGCTTCGACGACGCCGAGATGAAGGCGATCCAGGAGGAGCTCGGCCCGAAGGTCCTGAGGAACGCCGAGTTCGACGTGGTCATCGGCTATCGGAAGAGCATCAAGAACTTCACGCTGCCCTACAACGAGGCCGCGGTCGTCGACCACCTGCGCTCCACCCTGGACCTCCCGGCGGCGGCCGCCAAGGCCATCGGCGACGCGAAGACCATCGCGGACCTCCTCCACGTTCTCGGCGAACTGGACGAGTCCCCGTCCGACGCGATCGCGCTGGCCGACCACATCCGAGGATGGCGCGACAGCAGCCTCGTGCTGCACCTGATCGACGAGTACGCCAGCCCGCTCATGCCGAAGTTCGTCTACTTCGCCGAGTACGACTCGATGCCCGGCAAGGTCGCGCTACCCGATCTGATCCAGCGACGAGAGTCGGGACAGCTCACGCGCGGTGAGCGCGCACTGCTGAGCCTCCTGGACATGGCAGGGGTCTCACCAGAGGACTTCAAGGACTCTGACCAGCACGAACGACTTCTGCGCGAGCTGGAGAACTCCGGCAACGTCATCTCGGACGAGGTCTTCGAGTACTGGTCGCAGAACACCGAGCTAAAAGTCCAGCTGAAGGTCCTGCCCCCGAGACCGGGGCCCAGCCGCCCTTCCACGAGGGACCGATCCTTCAGGTCCGCGTCTTCAATCGCCGCCACCGCGCATCGGTACCCTTCGACGACCGCTCCCGCGGCTTCGTCTGGTTCTTCTCCTTCCTCGCCTACTTCAACGAGTTGGAGGCGGCGGGCACCAACGACCTGATCCTCCTCTTGGACGAGCCGGGGCTGTCTCTTCACGGCCGGGCACAGGAAGACCTGCTCCGGCTGATCGACGAGCGGCTGGCCCCCAACCACCAGGTCATCTACACCACTCACTCCCCGTTCATGGTCGACCCCGATCACCTCGAGAGGGTTCGGACAGTCATCGATATGGAGCGCGGCGGTGCGAAGGTCTCCTCGGAGATCTTCAAGGCCGACGAGGACACCGCCTTCCCGTTGTTGGCAGCGATGGGCGTCGAGATGACCCAGACGCTGTTCGTGGGCGAGCACACCCTGCTCCTCGAAGGCCCAAGCGACCTGATCTACCTCGATGTCCTCACGGACGTCGCCGAGGCGAACGGGTCCACCGGACTCGACCCGCGCTGGGTCGAGACGCCCATCGGTGGCTCCGGCAAGCTGTCCACCTTCGTGACCCTGTTGGGCGCGAACAAGCTGAGTGTCGCCGTCCTCGTCGACTCCAGTACCAAGGACGTCGGGGCCGTCCAGCGCCTGCGGGACAACGACCAGCTCGCCAAGAACGGGCTCGTCGAGATCAGCGAGTTCACCAGCACTGCGGACGCGGATATCGAGGACCTCTTCGACCGGGACTTCTACCTCGAACTCGTCAACCGCGCTTACGCCTCCGAGCTCACCAAGCCGATCACAGCCTCCGAGCTCAACGCCAAGGACCCCCGCGTCCTCCGGCAGATCGAGGCGGTGTTCAAGAAGCGGAAGATCACTACGCGGTTCAACCACTACAGGCCGGCCGCGGTGCTCCTCCGCGAGCAAGCCGCACTCGCCCCGAGAATCGACGCGGCCACGATCACGCGCGCCGACCAGCTGTTCATACGGCTCAACTCTCTGCTCCCCAAGCGTTGAGTTGAGTCCGGCCTGAGTGTCGCCCTGCCGACGTTCTCCCTCTGAGTTCAACAAGCAGAACTTGACAGGGAAGTGCGGTGTTCCAGCTGTCCGGAACACAGAGGTGGCCGACCGGAGGTTGTCCGGTCGGCCACCCGCACCTACGGCGCGCCTATTGGCGGCCGATGCTGCTGTACACGTCAGGGCGGTTTCGCTTGAGGTGGAAGGCCCAGCCCGCGCCAGCCAGGGTCACCCCCCACATCGCTCCGATCAGGACGTTCTTGAGGGTGCCCGTCGCCCCGCTGAGCAGGGTGAAGTTCACAGTTCCCAGGACCAGCGTCACGCACAGGACGGCGAAGGCGACGAGGGAGGCCACGGCGGGTCCGACCGCTTTCCCGTGCACGCGGTCACGCAGCAGGTAGACGCCGATCGCCAGGGAGACGAGGACCAGCAGGATGACGAAGGCGTAGCTGTAGAGACCGGCCAGCCGTGCGTAGAGCGCGTCCTCGGAGACGTTCCCGATCACGAAGACGCCGAGCACGAGCAGAGTGGTCACGCTGAGGGCGAAGGAGGCCCGGTGCGGGGACACGTGCCGTTCGTGGGGCCGGCCGAGGCTCCGGGGCAGGATGCCGTCGGCGCCGAGGTTGAAGACGTAGCGCGCGGTGATGTTGTGGGCCGCCAGCACCAGGGCGAACGAGCTCGTGAAGAGCATGATCGTCGCGGCGTCGTACGCGAACTGGCCGGTGTACTGCTGGATGCTGTCGGTCGAGGCGCTCACCAGGTTCTTGCTGACCACGTCCATGACGGCGGCGGCACCGTAGGAGTTGATGAAGCACCACGCGGTCACCGCGTAGGTGACGGCGAGCAGCGCCACCACGCCGTAGGTGGCGAACGGGATGGTGCGTTCCGGGTTCCGCACCTCGTCGCGGAAGATCACGGTCGCCTCGAAGCCGCCGAAGAGTCCCATTCCGAAGAGGAAGGCGATCGAGATCGACCCCGAGAAGACCTGGTGCGGTGCGAAGGAGTCGAAGCCGATCCCGTGCGCGCCGCCCTTGGCGAGGACCGAGATGTCGTACGCGATCATGAGGAGGAGCTCGCAGGCCAGGAACACCGTGAGCACGCGGCTCGAGAAACTGATGTTGAAGTGACCGAGCACGGTGGTCACGACGAGCATCAGGCCCGCCCACAGCCACCAGGGGGCCTGAGGTCCGTGGAAGAGCTCCACGATGGCGGCGTTGAGGGCGATCCCGCCGAGCGCGTAGGCGCTGAGAAGGGCCACGAAGTAGCAGGTGAGAGCGGCGAAGCCGGAGCCCAGGCCGGCCACCCGGCCGAGGCCGGCGGTGATGAGGGCGTAGAAGCCACCCGGCTTCCGCAGGCGTGCCGACATGGTGAGGAGCCCCACCGCCAGCATCGTGACGATGACTCCGCAGAACAGGAAGGCCGCCGGCGTTCCGACTCCGTTGCCGAGCAGAACGGAGACCGGGATGAAACCCAGGAACACCACGACCGGGCCGTTGTAGGCGACGACCGTGAAGATCAGTTCGAGCGGTCCCATGTTGCCGCGGAGACTCGCGGCGCTCATGTCATTAGCAGCCACTTCGGTACCAGCAGCCTCACTCGCTGCGCTCATACGGCACCCTCCATCACTTTTGATTCACGGATGCGACGCCGCCCGCTGCCCGGGTCTGTCTGTGGCGTGCACCACGCGTCGTTTGGGATGCCAGAACCGTAGGTATTCCTTTCGGTCACCTCTATTGGAAGATGTCCGAAAACCGGGAGTCGCCTCCACCATATCTACGACGGCTCGACGTCATGCTTCCGCGCCGGGACGGCCGTGCGGACAGAACGACGCTCCCAGCGGGGGTGCTGGGAGCGTCGTTGGTGCGTCGGCCGCGCGAGCCGGTCCGGGCTCGGGCTCAGGCCCTGCGCTTGTCGATCTCGGTGGTCAGCCCCGGGAGGACCGCGTGGAGGTCGCCGACGACGCCGAAGTCGACGAGTTCGAAGATCGGCGCCTCCTCGTCCTTGTTGACGGCCACGATCGTCTTCGACGTCTGCATGCCAGCGCGGTGCTGGATCGCGCCGGAGATGCCGGCCGCGACGTAGAGCTGCGGGGCGACGGTCTTGCCGGTCTGGCCCACCTGGTAGGCATGCGGCATCCAGCCCGAGTCGACGGCGGCACGGGAGGCGCCGACGGCTGCACCGAGGGCGTCGGCCAGGGCTTCGACCGGTCCGAAGTCGCCGCCGGTGCCGCGGCCGCCGGAGACGACGACGGCCGCCTCGGTCAGCTCGGGGCGTCCACTGGCCGCTCGCGGCCGGCTGTCGTCGATACGGGCACCCTTCGCGGCCTCGGAGACGGTCACCGCAAAGGGCGTGACGGTACCGGCGGCGAGTGACTCCTGCGGGGCCGCCGAGTTGGGCTTGACCGTGATGATCGGGGTGCCGGTGGTGACCTTGCCGGTGACGGTGTGGCCACCGGCGAAGACCGACTGCGTGGCCGTGCCGTCGGTCTCGACATCGACGGCGTCGGTGATCAGGCCCGACCCGAGCTTGATGGCGAGCCGGGCCGCGACCTCCTTGTTCTCGGCCGAGGAGGGCAGCAGGATCGCGGCCGGGTCGGTGTCGGCGGCCAGCTGCTGGAGCGCCTCCGCCTTGGGGGCCACCAGGTGGTCCCGGATGTCGGTGTCGTCGATGACGTAGACCTTGGCGGCGCCGTAGGCCGCGACCGCGGCGGCGACGGACGGGCCGGCGTCCGCGGCGCCGATGAAGACGGCCGACGGCTCGCCGAGCCGCCGGGCGATCGTGAGCAGCTCGTACGTCGGCTTCTTGACCGCGCCCGCCAGATGGTCGACGAGGACCAGAACCTCAGACATATGTCGTTCCTTCTCGGATGAACTCAGATGAACTTGCTGCCGACGAGGAAGCCGGCGAGCGCTGCGGCGCCCGAGCCGTCCTCGTCCTTGACGATCTCGCCGGCAGTGCGCGGCGGACGGGCGGCGGTGGCGGCGACCGTGGTCCTGGACGCGCCCAGGCCGACCAGGGCCTCGTCGACGCCGAGGTCGGAGAGGTCCCAGGTCCGCAGGGGCTTCTTCTTGGCCGCCATGATCCCCTTGAAGGACGGGTAGCGGGCCTCCCCCGTCTGGTCCGTCACCGACAGCAGCAGCGGCATGGTGGCGCTGATCGACTCGGTGGCGGCGTCCGAGTCGCGCCGGATGCGGACCTGGTCGCCCTGGGTCTCCACCGCCGACGCCAGGGTGACCTGCGGAACGGCCAGGCGTTCGGCCAGCATGGCGGGGACGACGCCCATGCCGCCGTCGGTCGAGGCCATCCCGGTGATGACCAGGTCCGGGACCACGCCGTCGCCCGCCTTCTTCACGGCCTCGGCGAGCACCATCGAAGTGGCGACCGCGTCGGAGCCGGCGATGGCGTCGTCGCAGACGTGCACGGCGTTGTCGGCGCCCATCTGCAGCGCCTTGCGCAGGGCGTCCTCGGCGTCCTCGGGGCCCACCGTCAGGGCCGTGACCACGATCTCCTCGTCGTCATGTGCCTCCTTGATCCTCAGCGCCTGTTCGACCGCGTACTCGTCGAGCTCGGACAGCAGACCGTCGACACCCTCCCGGTCGACCGTGCTGTCCGCCTCGAAGCGGCGGTCACCGGTGGCGTCGGGCACGTACTTCACCAGGACGACAATGTTCATGAGCAGAGAGATCCTTCGGTCAGTTGGCGGCCAGGGCCGCGGCACCCTTCAGGGTGACGAGATTGCTGTTGAGCACGACGACTCCGCGGTCCGCGAAGCGGTGCCGGTGCCGCTCGTAGGCGGAGGAGACGATGGTGCAGCCGATGACGACGGACTGCGCCTCGCCCGCCGCCGCCACCTCGGCCACGAAGCGGTCCACCGCTTCCGCCGCGCCGAGCGGGTCCTCCAGGATGGCGTCGCCCTCCCAGCCGATGGCGGACACGCCGACGCAGGCGGCTTCGTGGCCGTAGTCGTCCACGAGGCCCCGGATGACCGGCACGGCCTCCGGGATGTCGGTGATCACGGCGAACCTCGGGCCGAACTGCAGGGCGACGGAGGCGCTGAACTGCAGCGGTCCGACGACCGGGATCCGGGAGACGGCGCGTGCCTCGTCCAGCGCGGGGTCGTAGTGGCAGGCGATGACGACCGCGTCGTACTGCTCGGCGTTGGCCTGCTCGACCGCCTTGAGGATGGCCCGGGTCTGCGCCTCGTCGTAGTCGGCGTCCTCGGACTCGAACGGCTCCACGTGCTGGGCGAAGACGATCTGGTTCCCGTGTCCGGTCAGCAGTGAGGTGAGGACGGCGTCGAACTCGTCGTCGTGCTCGGGCTTCTCGAAGTGGAACGGGGTCAGGAACAGGACGCGCGGCGCGGCGCCGGGCTCCTCGGCCGCGGAGTCGCGCGTCGCCCAGTCGACGGGCGCGATGGACAGCAGCAGCCGGGTGCCCGGCTCGCCGCCGTAGCGCACGGTGCTGCCCTTGGGGAGCGCGATCAGCTCGCCCGCGCCGGCCCGCAGCTCGGTCTCGCCCCCGTCGCCGACGACGAGCATCGAGGCCTCGCCGCTGATGACGTAGATCGACTCCTCGTACTCCAGGCGCCACGGATCGGCGTGACCGCCGTCGGGGAAGTTCATGAAGTACGTGCCGAGGCGGCTGAAGCCGGCCTGTGCGGTGCGGTGCTCGATGGTGGCGGGGCCGAAAGGCTTGCCGCTGCTTTCGTCGTAGGGAAGGACGGTCACCTTCGGCGGTGTCGTCATGAGGGCTCCTCCGGGGGCACGGCAGCGGCGGTGGTGGGTCAGACGGCTCGGGACTGGGCGGGGCCGGTGAGGGTGAAGTCCGACTCGGTGGCGTTCAGCAGGCGCCGTTCCCTGATGTAGGGCAGCGGCTGGTCCGGATCGGGGCTGTCGATCTCGCGGGCCAGCCGGTGGCCGGAGAAGACCGCGTCGGCGATGAAGCTGGGGCGTAGCGCGTCGCCGACGCGGTAGACGCTCCGGAGCCCGGCCTCGCCCCACTCCGCACTGCGGTCGTGGAGTTCGCGGTGGAGAGCGGAGTCGGCGACGCGCTGGCCGACGACGACCACGGTGTCGACGCCCGCGTCGACCGGTCCGGCCAGGGTCTCGATGGTGAGGGTGTCGGCGCCGGCCGGAGTCAGGGCGCTGCTGGGGTAGACGCGTACGCCCAGGGCGCGCAGGTCCTCGGTCATGCGGGCGTCCTCCATCGTCTGGTGCAGGTACGCGCCGAAGGCCGACGCCGGTGTCACGGCGGTCACCTTGTGCCCGAGGCCCGCGAGGTGCTCGGTGACGCCGGGGCCGACGAAGTAGCCGTCGGTGTCCCAGACCAGGACCCGCTCGCCGACCGTGGCCTCGCCGGACATCACCTCCTCGGGCGTGAGGACGTTGCCGCGGAAGGTCTCCGCGAGGGGCAGCGGGCGGCGGTCGTACGGGGACACGGCGTCGGCGTCGAAGTGCGATCCGGTGGCGATGACGACGATCTCCGCGCCGTAGTCGAGGATGTCGTCGGCGCTGAGGCGGGTGCCCAGGATCGTGGTGACGTTCTTCAGCTTGGAGAGCTGGTGCTGGCGGTACTCGACGAGGTGCCGCCATTCCTGGCGTCCGGGCAGCCTGGTGATCCAGTTGAGGCAGCCGCCGATCTCCTCGGCCGCGTCGACCAGGTGCACCATGTCGAAACCGCGCTTGCCGAGGACCATGGCGCATTCGAGTCCGGCCGGACCGGCGCCGACGACCAGCACGGACCGGTCGCGGTTGCCCGCGATCTCGAAGGACTCCGGGTGCCAGGCGCGGCGGAACTCCTCACCGATGGTGGGGTTCTGGGTGCACACGATGCGCCCGTTCGCCAGGTTGGCCCGGGAGACGCACATGTTGCAGCCGATGCACTCCCGGATGTCCTCGATGGCACCGTCACGGATCTTGACGGGCAGGAAGGGGTCGGAGATGCCGGCGCGGGCGGCGCCGATGAAGTCGGCCTGTCCGGACCTGATCACCTTGACCATGGTGTCGGGGCTGTTCAGGCGGCCGACGTTGACGACGGGCTTGGTGGTGTACTGCTTCATGCCGCCGGTGAACCGCGCCTCGTGGTTCTCCCTGGCGGTGCGGGAGGACTGGGCGTCCTGTCCCCAGTCGACCCCGCCGATGATGAGGTCCCAGTAGTCCACGACGTCGTCCAGGTACTGGAGCACCCGGGGGGCCTCGCCGTCATGCCGCATTCCGCGGTCACCGAGCCCGAGCGGCCCGTCGAGGGTGTCGACGCCGAACCGCAGGCCGACGGCCGCGCGGTCACCGACGGCGGCCCGCACCTTGGTCAGGGTCTCCCGGGCGAAACGGGCGCGGTTCTCGAAGGACCCGCCGTAGGCGTCGGTGCGGGTGTTGTAGTACGGGATCAGGAAGTGCGAGATCAGCGACGCGGCGTGGCCGCAGTGCAGGGTGATCAGGTCGTAGCCCGCGTCGACGGCACGCAGCGCCGCCTCGACGTGGAGGTCCTGGATGCGGGCGATGTCCGAGAGGTGGATGGTGGCGGCCGTACCGGCGTGGGCGACCGGGAGGGTGCCCTCTCCGGCGACCGGGTCCACGGCGTAGGCGGGCACCCGGCCCTCGGCCGCGACCGACATCGACGCGTGGTATTCGAGTTCGACGCCGGCCAGGGCGCCGCCAGCATGGATCCGCTCGACGATCCGGCGCGAGTTGCGCACGTCGCCCTCATCCCACAGGCGTCCGAGGACGTAGGGGCCCTTGTCCGTCTCCGGGGCGACCGAGGTGGCCTCGGTGAACACCACACCCCAGCCGCCCTGGGCCTTCATCCCCCGGTAGGCGGCCTGCATGTCGGGATACTCCGTGCCGAAACCATTGGCGTGCGGGGTCTGCCAGAAGCGGTTCGGTGCCGTCTTGGGGCCGATCACGACCGGTTCGAAGAGGATGTCGTAGCGATCGGCGCTCATCGGCGTCCCTTTCCGAGAGGGGTGAACATGGGGAGGGCGGTCCGGGGTGCGGCGAGGCGGCGCATCACGCTGCAGCCTTCAGCATGATGTGCTTAACCTGGGAGTATTCGTCGATGGCGTGGGCCGAGAGTTCCTTGCCGTAGCCGGACTGGCCGAAGCCCCCGAAGGGCATCTCGTTGGCCAGGACGAGATGCTGGTTGAGCCACACCGTCCCGAAGGCGAGCTCCCGTGTGAAGCGCAGGCTCCGGGCGACGTCCGTCGTCCAGACGCTGGCGGCCAGGCCGTAGTCGACCCCGTTCGCCATCGCGAGCATCTCATCGTCCGAGGACGCCCGCTGGATCGTGACCACCGGGCCGAACACCTCGCTCTGGACGATCTCGTCGTCCTGCCGCACGTCGGTGATCACGGTGGCCTCGTGGAACCAGCCCGGACGGTCGACCCGGCCGCCACCGACCAGGACGGAAGCACCTGCGGAGCGGGCACGCCGGACGAATCCCTCGACGCGTTCCAGCTGCCGCTCAGAGATAACCGGGCCGAAGTGGGACAGCTCGTCCTCGGGGCCACCGCACCGCAGACCGGCCACAGCCTTGCCGTATGCCTCGGTAAAGGCGTCGTAGGCGGTGTCCTCGACGATGACGCGGCAGGGCGCGGTGCAGTCCTGCCCTGCGTTGAGGAAGCCGGTCGCGGCCAGTTCGGCGGCGGCGGTCTCCAGGGGCGCGTCGGCGAAGACCAGAGCCGGGGCCTTGCCGCCGAGCTCCAGGTGGACGCGCTTGAGCGTGGCGGAGGCGGCGGAGGCGACCTTCTTGCCGGTGGCGACGTCTCCAGTCAGGGACACCAGGCGCACGGCGGGGTGCGCCACGAGGGCCGCGCCGGTGGCACCGTCACCGAGGACGAGGTTCAGGACGCCGTCGGGGAGCACCTCCCGGGCCAGCTGGGCGAACAGGAGCGTCGACAGCGGGGTCAGCTCGGAGGGCTTGAGGACGACGGTGTTGCCCGCCGCCAGCGCCGGGGCGAGCTTCCACATCGCCTCCATCAGCGGATAGTTCCACGGAGTGATCAGCCCGACAACGCCGAGGGGGTCGCGCCGAGTCATGGAGGTGCTTCCGGCCACGTACTCGCCCGCCGCGCCGGCGTGGGAGGTCCGGGTGGCACCCGCCATGAAGCGGAGCACGTCCGCGTCGTAGGCGATCTCCTCACGGGCCAGGGAGAGCGGCTTGCCGACGTTGACGCTCTCGGCCCTGGCGAAGTCCTCGCCGACGGCTTCCAGCCGGTCCGCGAGGGTGAGCAGCAGTGCGGCCCGCTCGGCAGGTGTGGTGCGGCCCCACATCCGGAACGCCTCGGTGGCCCTCTCGACGGCGGCGCCGACCTCGCCGGGCGTCGCGTTCCGGAAGGCGGCGAGCACCTCACCGGTCGCGGGGTCATGGGCGACGGAGGCGGTGCCGTCCTCGGGATCTGCGCGCCAGTGGTCGAAGAGCGGACCTGCGAGCGGGGCGGTGAGCATTCGGACGTCGACCTCCTGGAAAAACGGTGAGGTGCGGGCCGCGGCCTCGGGTTGAGTACCGAGGTACGGCCTCTTGACTGGCCAGTTTTGTCCCGAGGTACCAGTCCTGGAACTGTGATCTGTACAAGGACCGGCGCGGCCACTTGTGAAACCACCAGAAGCGGGCGGAACCCCGGTCGCCGCCTACTGCGCGGCAGCGGCGGCGATGCGCAGGGCCTCGGCGAGTTCGTCGGGCAGCGGCCGTGAGGTGGCCGTGGCGGCGTCGACGTTGACGTAGACGAGCTGGATGGTGGCGAGGAGGTCCGCCCCGCGGGTCACGTGCACGTCGAGGCCGAAGCTGGAGGTGCCGACGCGGGTGCAGCGGGCGGTGACGTCCAGCAGGTCGTCGAAGCGCGCCGGTCTGCTGAAGGTGAGCGTCGCCGACACCACCGAGGGGTCGGTGCCGCCCGCGACGAGGTCCTCGTAGGGCCAGCCGAGGACGCGGAAGAACTCGGTCATCGCCACGTCGGCGAGTTCCAGGTAGCGGGCGTTGAAGAGGAAGCCCTGGGCGTCGGCCTCGTGGTAGCGCACGCGGTGCTGGTAGGCAGTCATGTGCTCAACTCGTCCAGCTCAGTTGCCGGAGTCGGCGAGGAGCTTCGGGTAGAGGTCGGTGCGGCGCAGTTTCAGGCCCGGGGTCTCCGGCTTAGCGCGCGAGGCCAGCAGCAGCTCCCGGTCGAGTTCGACGTGGACGATCTCTTCCTTGTCGCCGGTCGCTTCGGCGAGGATCCCGTTGTTGCGGCCGAACGTCCTGTCCACGGGGCAGGCGGCGAAGGCCCGTCCGATTGCGTACAGGGGGCTGTCGGCAGGCAGTCCGCTGTGTCCGACGAGCGGCGACATGACGACGTAGGCCTGGTTCTCCATGGCGCGGGCCTGGCAGCCGAGGCGGACCCGGTGGACGCCGCGCCGGTTCCAGGTGAGCGAGGGGCAGATGATCAGCTCGACCCCGCGCTCGACGAGGGAGCGGGAGAGTTCGGGGAACTGGATGTCGGCGCAGATGAGCAGGCCCACCGTGAACGGGCCGATGGTCGTCACCAGCAGGTCGCCGCCGCCCTGGGTGCCCATCGCGTGTTCCGGCGGGGTGAGGTGGATCTTGTCCTGCTGCTGGACGCGGCCGTCGGGGAACACGATGTACGCGGTGTTCCGCAGTGATCCGTCGTCCGCCGTGCGGTTGTGGCTGCCGCCCACCACGACGATGTCGTGCTCGCGTGCCATGCGCACGAGGCCGTCCACGATGGCGTCGGTGCTGCGGGTCAGACCGTTCCGGTAGTCGTCGGCGACCGTGGCGGCCGTGACGGTGCGGTCGAGGCTCGCGAGGAGGCCGGTGCTGGCCAGTTCGGGCAGGACCACGACGGCCGCGCCGGCGGCGGCCGCTTCGGAGACCAGCGATTCCACGTGGGCGAGGAAGGCCGCCGTCGAGGGCTCCGCGCGCAGTTCGAACTGGGTGATGGCGATCTTCAGGGTGTTCATCGGGCTGCGGTCCCTTCCTCGGCCAGGAGGGCGGCCACCGCGCGGCGGTCCACCTTGCCGGTGGTGGCGTTGTTCGGCAGACGGTCGACGCGTACCAGCCGCGTCGGCACCTTGTACGCGGCCAGATGCTCCGCCAGGCCGCGGACGATGCCGTCGGGGTCGAAGTCCACGCCGTCGGCGACCACGACGGCCGCGGCGACGGCCTGCCCGTAGACGGGGTCGGGCAGCCCGACCACGGTGGCGTCGCGGATGCCGGGGTGCAGGCGCAGAGCTCGCTCGACCTCGGCCGGCGAAACGTTGCTGCCACCGCGGATGATCATGTCGGAGAGCCGGCCCACGACGTACACGAACCCGTCCTCGTCCATGCGGACCAGGTCCTTCGTGCGGTACCAGCCGTCCGGTGTGAGGACCTTCGCGGTCTCCTCCTCGTCCCGCCAGTAGCCCAGCATCAGACCGGGCCCTCGCGAGAAGGCCTCCCCGACCTCGCCGGTCGGCACCTCCTTGCCCTCGGGGTCGAGGATCCGCAGGTCGGAGCGCGGGACGAGCCTGCCCGCGGAGCCGGGCACGGGGTACGGGTCGACCACGGGGTCGTAGGTGATGAGCGGGAAGCACTCCGAGGCGCAGAACGTGTCGTGCACCGGGCGGCCGGTGAGGTCGGCGAACCGCTGGAAGGCGGCCTCGTTACGGGGTTCGCCGCCGGAGACCGCCAGCCGGAGCGAGGAGAGGTCCGGGCGGCCGGAGGACCGCTCCAGGAAGTCCACCAGCTTGGTGAAGATCGTCGTCACGCCGGGCAGGAAGGTGGCGCCCTCCTTCTCGATGGCCTCGACGAGGAGTTCGGGGCGTGCCCGGCGCAGTGCGACGACCGTCCCGCCGACCAGCAGGGTTGCCATGGACGTGCTGTCGAGGCCGTAGAGCCAGGCCATCGGCAGGCATACGACGGTCCGGTCGGCGGCCGTCAGACGCCAGACGTCGGCGTAGGTGCGGGCGCCGTTGTACAGGGCGGTCTGCGAGAGCATGATCGCCTTGGGGCGGCTCGTCGTCCCCGACGAGTAGCAGATGAGGGCGACGGGCTCGCGCAGGCCCTGCGGGTTCGGCATCGTGCCGGTGCGGACGGCGGACGGCGCGAAGTCCGGGGTGTCGATGCGTGCGGTCGGCAGTTCGGCCTCGGCGGCGGAGACCGGGGCCGCCGTACCGCCGTCGACGAGCACGAGCGCGGGATCCGCGTTGCGGAGCGTGTAGCGCAGGTCCGCGCGCCCCGTGGAGGGGTAGATGGTGGCCAGGACTCCGCCCGCGGTCCACACGGCGTGGGCCGAGACGAGGAATTCCGGGGAGTTCTCGGCAACGAGGGCGACCCGGTCACCGGGTCGCAGCCCGGCCTGCGCCAGGCGGTCGGCGCGCCGGTCGACCTCCTCGATCAGCTCGCGGTAGGTGAGGTGGCGGCCATCACCGATGACCGCCGTCGCCGTCGGCTGCGAGGCGGCGACACGGCGCAGCTCGGCGAGGTAGTCACCGCCTGTACCTGCGTCTGAGGGCATGACCTTCTCCATGATTGATCGCGAAACGCACGACACGCCGTCAGGAGGGGCGAGCCGTGTTCCGAAACGGTGGGCGGGTGGGGTCCCGCGGAGGAATGGGTGGCGGTCCTGGCGGGCGGCTCAGCGCGCGGCTTCGAGCGAGGGACGGTCGGCCTTCAGGGCTGCGGCGAACTCGCTCTGCTCGCCTGCGATCAGCTCGGCGAGGACCTGGCCCGCGACCGGGGCACTGCCCACTCCCCAGCTGTGGCCCGCGTTCACGTGGGCCGCGTCGATCCTGCCGACGATCGGCAGATGGTCGGGGGTGTCGCTCATCAGGCCGGCCCACAGCCCGGTGACGCCGAGGTGGGTCTGGTTCGGGTAGCGCTCCAGGGTGGTGGAGACCATGGCCTCGGTGGAGGCGATGCTGATGTGCGGGTTGAGCGATCCGTAGGCGTCGATACCGGCGCCGATCACCAGGGATCCGCTGCGGTTCTGCGCCAGGGAGTCGTCGTAGTCCAGGCGGTCGGCCCCCGGGACGGGGCGGGCGTGGGGGTGGGCGAAGACGCTCGCCTCGTACGACGGCAGATCGGTCAGGGCGCCGCAGTGCGCGACCCCGCGCGGGCCGTGCAGGATAGCGCTCGGCCGCTGGTCGACAGGCTGGGTGACGACCTGCCCCATGCGGGCGGTGGTGACCGGCAGCACGATGCCTTCGGCCGTGAGGTTGAGCGTCCAGGCGCCGGTCGCCCATACGACTCCCGAGGCCCTGATGTCGCCGCGGACCGTCCGGACCCCGTCGACGTGGTTGCCCTGCCGGATGACCGAGAGGACGGCGGTGTTCTCGTAGAGGCGCACACCCGACCGGACGATCGCCGCGCTCAGGGCGCCGACGAACTGCTGGGTGTCGATCTGCGCGTCCTCGGCGCAGTAGACGGCTCCGATCGCGGTCGCGGGCAGCATGGGGGCGTGCTTGGTGGCCTGGCTCCGCGACAGCAGCTCGATCTGGACGCCGTCGGCGCGGCGGCTGCGGACGTAGTCCTCCAGGATCCGGCCCTGCTCCTCGGTCTCGAAGAAGAACAGGCCGCCGAGCCCGCGGTACTCGAAGACGTCTCCGAGTTCGTCGACGTACTCGGTGTACTTGGCCCGGGCCGCGCGGGCGATCGCGAGTTCGACACCGCTGCGGCGGGTCTGTACCCACAGGCATCCGGGGTTGCGGCCCGAGGCGCCGAAGGCCGGGAAGCGCTGCTCGACCACGGCGACGTCGAAGCCCCGCCGGCGCAGTTCGAAGGCCGTGCACAGACCGGCGAGCCCCGCGCCGACCACCACGATGTCTGAGGTTGCAAGAACGTCCGGGCTCACGATGGACCGGGTCCCTTCTGTAACGGTCGAGGCGGCACTGCGTCACTGCGTTACTGCGTCGCTGTCCATCCTGCCGCCCTGAGGTCGGCGGTGAGATCGCGACGGGGAACGGTGTAGGAGACATCCTCGACCGGAACGACCCGTCCGACCCTACCGGAGGCGTACTCCTCCGAGATGTGGGCGACGACGCCGGGCAACGTGCCCATGACGGCCAGCGCGGTGGATTCCTGGGGGGTGAAGCCGAGCGCTACGGAGATCGCGGCGAGCATGCCGACATCGTTGATCGGGAACTCCTCACGGCCAGGGAGGCGGGTGAACGCCTGGTGCACCGCCTCGTACAGCTGTGCGGCCTCGCCCCACAGGCCGGCGTCGACCGCGATCTGCCGCAGGATCTGGGCCCGGGGATCGGTGCCCTTGAAGACCGGGTGCCCGAAGCCGGGGATGCGCAACCGCGCGGCGCGGGACTCGGCGACGACCTTCTCGGCGTAGGCGCCCATGTCCGGCTTGCCCGCGGCTTCGTAGGCGGCGTACGTGTCGGTGATGAACCGCGCGCTGTTCTCGGTCGCCAGACCGTGGTCGCCGGCGGCCAGGACCGCGGTGGCGAGGCCGGCCTGCATGCTCGGGTTGGCCGACACGACGTACCGGGCGGCGGCCGTCCCCGCTTTCTCCAGGCCGTAGTCCAGGACCCCGGTGAGGACGGCGTCGAGGACCCGCGCCTCCTGCGGGGTGGGAAGCCGGCCCTTGATCAGCAGGAACGTGGACGTGGTGAAGGAGAGACCGATGAGGTCGTCCAGCTTGTAACCCCGGACGAAGACCGTGTCGGGTGTGATCTCGCTGACCGCGGAATGCCAATAACGGCCTTCGCTCGTCTCTGCCTTCGTCGTCACGCGGCGCTCTCCTTCGCTTGGTGCGGATGAACCGCAATCTAGGAGGGGGCCGCCCGATGGCCAATCGGATGTTTTCCAATGATGGGCCGCAATCGCTGGAGATTGACCAAGCCGGTCCTCAGGCGGCTGAACTAGTCTTCGGAATAGTCGCCCCTCGGATCGTCGTCGTCACGTCGCCGCCATGGTCCGCGGTCTGTCGCCCAGCGAAAAGGTCGCCATGCCCGCCTCGCAGCACTCCGTCGAGCTGGGCACCGTCCTGGCCGAGCTCGGGTCGAGCGTACGGCTGCTTCCTGGCGGCCCGGTCGACCCGACCCGCGCGGTGCACGGTGCGGCCGTCTGGGTGCCGGGCGATCCCGTCCCCCGCGATCCCGCCGTGATCGTCGTCTGTACCGGACTGCGGGTGGGCGTCGAAGACGCCTACCCGCTGCTGGAGGCGGACGGCTCCCGCGTCGTGATGCTCTGCGGCCTGCCCGTCGGCGCCGGGAGCCTCGATGCCACGAAGATCGCGACGAAAATCGCGGACAATGTCGTGGGCGTGGTCGACGCCGGGGCCGGTGAGGTGGTCGCCTCCGTGGCCCGGTCGAGTCAGAGCGTGGAAGAGGCGGTCTCCCGGCGTCTCGGCTCGCTTCAGCGGTCGCTGGGTCTGGCCCTCGCCGAACCGTCCCCGATCCCGGCCCTGCTCGCTCGGCTCAAACGGGTGTGCAACGCGACGACCGCGCTCATCGACCGGCACGGCGAGGTCGTACACGCGACCGGCCCCGTTCCCCGCGCGCTCCTGTTCGAGGAGATCTCGTCGACGAAGGCCGACACGCAGACGCTGGACATCGACGGCTGGCACGGTCTCGCCGCCCGTATCGCCGACCCCTCCTCGCCCGAGGAACACACCGGCTGGCTGGTCGTGACCAGTCGCCGTCCGGAGTTCCCGGACGTCTACGCCACCTCCGCCGTGCATGTGGCGGCCAGTCTGGTCGAGGCCGACCAGCGCATGGGACTCCTGGTCCGCAAGCAGGAGCGGGCCGTGCGGGCCGCGGTGCTCGAACAGGCGCTGGCTCTGCGCAGGGAACGCCATGACGCGGAACTGGCCGCACGGGTCGCCGGGCTGGGTATCACCTTCGGCGGTGAGGTCCGGGTCGTCGTCGCGGCCTTCGCCCGCTCGCCCCGTGGCGACCAGCGCCAGCAGGCGTCCGACTCGCTGATGGACACGCTGGGCCAGATGCTGTCCGCGGACGGTCACCCCTCGTTGATCACAGCGCGCGGGAACGGCGTCACGCTGCTCGTCCAGTGCGGCGTCGCCACACTGCAACGGCTGCTGCGAGTCCGCGAGGCCGAACTGCCCGCGCTGCAGATAGGCATCGGCCGGCCCGTCACCGCCGTCGGCGCGGTGGTCGACTCTTACAACGACGCCCAGCTCGCCGTCCGCACTCTCCGGCGTGTCGCCCGGGAACAGCGGATCATGGCCTACGAGGACTTCGACTTCGCGACCCGGCTGTTCGCCGATGTCGGTCTGGACCGGATGGTGGCCTGGGCGGAGGACTTCCTGAGGCCCCTCGCGGACCGGGAGAACCTGCTGGCCGGTCTGCGCGCCTATTTCGAGCACGACCAGAACATCAACGTGGCGGCGGAGGCGCTCAACATCCACCACAACTCGCTGCGGTACCGCCTGACCAAGGTGGAGGAGTTGCTGACGATCAATCTGAAGCAGCCCGCCGCGGTCTCCTCGGTGTTTCTCGCGCTCACGGCCATCGACCTCACCCGGCAGCCAGGGGCCCTCAAACCTCGGGCCGGCCGGGCCAAGGACGAACTCCCGATCGGCGAGGTCGACGCCGCGCGGGGCGCCACGGGTTTCGGGGGCGACGGGCGTGGCGACCTCGGGGTCGTATTCGGCCCCGAGCGGTAAGTGCTCCCGGCGAATTGGAGAAGCGACGATTAGGGCCGCCGGATTTCGGGATTCCCACGGTCACCCATGACGGCCCGCGCGACCAGAATTCAGATGTCAGATTCATCGAAAACGATAGGAGCCCCTGGTGAGCCAGGCAGCAGCCGTCCAGGCGCCCGTGGAACGCGGCCTCTACTTCGACGAGTTCACCATCGGCCAGTCGTGGGTCACGCCCGCCCGCACCATCACCGATGCCGACCTGGTGAACTTCGCCGGCATCTCCGGCGACTTCAACCCCCTGCACACGGACGAGGAGTTCGCCAAGCGGACGCAGTTCGGCGGCCGGATCTTCCACGGGCCCGGGGTGTTCGCCATCGCGACCGGGCTGGAGTCCCGTCTCGGCATCAAGGAAGGCACCGCGATCGCCTTCCTCGGCATGACCTGGAACCTCAAGGGTGCCGTGCGCATCGGCGACACTATCCGGGTGGAGCAGCAGGTCGCCGAGGTGCGGCCGTCCAAGTCGAAGCCGGACCGCGGGATCGTGACCTTCGACGTCCAGGTCAAGAACCAGCACGGCGAGGTCTGCCACGACGGCCAGTGGTTCGTGATGTTCCAGCGCCGCGTCTGACCGGCGTACCGCCACCCGCGGTCCTTCCGGCCCGGCCTCGACAGGCCGGGCCGTTCGTATGCCCGAAACGACTCGGGCCGTATGTGCGAAACGACTCTGGCCTCCCAGGCGTGCGGGACACCTGGAAGGCCAGAGACGACGTGGCGCGCGGGGCTCAGCCTCGACCGAGGACGACGCTCACCCCGTCCGCCGCCTGGTGGCCGCTGTTGACCGCCCCCTCGATCCAGATGCGCCAGACCGAGTCGTCGAGGTCGGTACCGGCGAAGACGACCCGGTCCTCGGGCTCGTTCATCGCACGCAGGAAGTCGTACGCCTGTCCGGGGCGGTCGATGCGGTACGTCCCGTCGAAGAGGGGGTCGGCGTTCCAGTCGTGGGCGTCAACGGCGAGCACCTCTGCTTCGGGGTAGTACTCGCGCACCGCGGCCTCGACCTGGTCCCGGTCGGTCGGGTCGAGCCGGGCGGCGCCCTCTCCCCCGAAGCCCATGAGCAGGACGGACCCGTCGGCGAGCTCGTAGCCGTGGCAGATCGACTGCAGGGAGCCCGTGCCGAGCGCGAAGGACCGGGGCGGCACGTTCCGCGCCACGATGGACGGCTTGTAGGCGCGGCCCTGGTGGTTGACGGCGAGGAGCTTCTGCTTGTCGGCGGAGAGGGCCGGGTTGAAGTCGATGTGCCGAAGGACGTTGGTGGGAACCGCGACAACGCAGGACCGTGCCTCGACGGACTGCCCGTCGCGGGTACGGACTGTCACGGCGTCCTCGCTCCGCTCGATCCGGGCGACGTGATGGCCGAGGCGGACCTCCAGGCGGGACTGCTCCACCATGCGGTCGAGCAGGGTACCGGCGCCGCCGACGAAGCGTTCCGTCAGCGCGCCGAAGAACCCGTACGGGCTGTGGCCGAAGCCGGCGGTCTGGGCGATGAACCCGAGCATGGAGACCTCGCGCGGGTCGGCGCCGGAGTACCAGCCGATCGTCGCGTAGAGCAGATCGCGTGTCGCCGGTCCGAGTTCGAGCGGTGCGATGAACTCGTCGGCGGAGACGTCCAGGTCACGGATCGGCTGGCTGCTCAGTCTCTGGGAGGGCGCGATGCGCTTCGATGCGTCCCGCAGATGGCAGATGAGCCGTTCGAGATCGGGCAGTTCCCGCGCCGGTACCGGGAACGAGCGCAGGGTGCCGTCGGTGAGGAAAACGGCGCCGCCCGGTTCCGGGTCCTCAGTCAGCGCGATGCCGTACCGCGCGATCTCGCGTCGGACCCCGGGTTGGAGGTCCCGGTTGACCCAGCTTCCGCCGAGCTCGGCCCGCAGGTCCTCCCGCCCGGCGAAGGGCCGTGCGTAGGTGCGTCCTCCGATCCTGGACGCCGCTTCGAGGATCACGACGGAGTATCCGCGGTCGGCCAGATCGCGGGCTGCCGTGATCCCGGCGAAGCCCGCTCCTACGACCACCGCGTCGTACGGCTTTTCCATGTTGCTTCCTTAGAGGTGCGTCGTGAGAGAGGACGGGGTGGCGGGCTCAGAACGTGATGAGCGGTTTGATGTGACCGGGCTCGCGCGTGGCCAGGTCGGCGAGCGCACGCTCGCTGTCGTCGAAGACATACGTTCGTGTCAGCAGAGGCGCAGGATCGAGCCGTCCGGTCTCGATGAGCCGCAGGAGTCGTCCCAGCCGCTCGCTGCCGGAGCGCTGGAACGTACTGAGGATCGTCTTGTCGCCGATACCCCAGCCCCACTGAGCGAGCGGAATCGGGAGCGAGGCGTTGTCGGGTCCGCTGTAGGAGCTGAGAACGGCGATCACGCCGCCCAGGCGGGTGACGGCCACCGCTCGCGGGAAGGACGCGACCGCTCCTGATGCCTCGACGGCGCAGTCGGCTCCCGCGCCGGCCGTGAGCCGCCGGATCTCCGCCTCGATGTCGTGCTCCGCGAGATTGAGCGTGTGGTCGGCGCCGACGGCCCGCGCCAGGGCCTCTCCTCCCGGACGGGCCTTCACCGTCACGACCAGACCGGCTCCCAGTGCGCGAGCGGTCATGGTCGCGGCGAGACCGACGTGTCCCTGTCCGAAGACGACCACGGTGCCACCGAGCGGGAGCCGCGCGGCTTCCGGACCCGTGCTCCCTGATGCGATGGTGTCCGTCACGCACAGCGCGGCCGCGTCGGTGACGCCGTCCGGGATCGCTACCAGATTGTGTGCCGCGAACGGCACGGTGAAGTACTCGGCGAGGCTTCCGTCGCGGCTGACTCCGAATGTGTAGCCGCCCCACGCGGCCCCTTGGCAGTGGCCACTGAAGCCTCGCTGACAGTCGGCGCACTGCCCACACGGGGTCGTCGAGGCGACGGTGACCCGCTGGCCGACCGAGAACCCGCTGACGGACGGGCCGATCTCGTGCACGACTCCGACGGCCTCGTGCCCCAGCACAGTGCCGTCCGGAGTCGGGAACTCTCCGTCGATGCACGCCGCGTCGGCTGAACAGAGCGACGCCGCCGTGGTGCGCACGACCACCTCGCCGGGGCCGGCCTGCGGCAGCGGACGGCTCTCGATCACAGCCTTCCCGCCGCGGAGGACCAGGGCTTTCATCGTCTGGCTCATGGTTGTTCCCCTGCTGTGTCGACCCGCCGGGGTCAGCGGATGCGGGCGAGGACGCTGTCGGCGATCGAGAGCATCAGGATGTCGTTCATGCCTTCGCCGATGGCCATCAGCGGCGCGTCGCGGTAGAAGCGCTCGACCGGGAACTCGGTGGTGTAGCCGTAGCCGCCATGGATGCGCATGGCTTCGAGCGAGGCCTGGATGCAGGTCTCGGAGGCGAAGACCTTGGCCATCGCCGACTCGACGCTGGCCCGGCCCTCGGCCTGGGTCTTCACGGCCGCGTTGACGGTGAGCAAGCGGGCGGCGTCGATCCGCAGGGCCATGTCGGCGAGCTTCAGCTTGACCGCCTGATAGTCGGCGATCGGGTTGCCGAACGCCTCGCGCTGCTTCGCATAGCGGGCGGCGGCCTCCAGGCTCGCGCGGGCGATGCCGATGGAGGCGCCGGCCATGTAGATACGGCCGCGGTCGAGGGCGGACATCATCTGGTAGAAGCCCTGGCCCTCGGTGTCACCGAGCAGCTGGCTCGCGGGAATCACCGCGTTCTCGAACGTGAGCTCACACAGTTCGAGACCCTTGTGGCCAAGCTTTTTGATGTCGCGGCCGATCGTGTAGCCGGGGGTGTCCGGCTCGACCAGTATCAGGCTCATGCCGCCCCGGTGCGGCGGCTGTGCCGTCGGGTCGGTGCGGACCATGACGACGAGGGGGGCCGCGTGCCGGGCCTGGGTGATCATCGTCTTGGTGCCGTTGAGGACGTACCTGTCCTTGTCCCGCTGCGCCGTGAGCCTGATGTTCTTCAGATCGCTGCCCACAGAGGGCTCGGTCATCGCGATGCCGCTCGTACGGGTACCCGCGGCGAGTCCGGGGAGGTACGTCCGCTTCTGCTCCTCGGTGCCGTAGCGGGCGATCAGGAACGCGCCGCTCGCGGAGCTTCCGACTACGCTGGCCAGTCCCATCCAGCCGCGGGCGAGTTCCTCGAAGACCAGGCCGTAGCTGACGTAGTCGACATCGGAGCCGCCGTACTCCTCGGGGACGGACATGCCCATGATGCCGAGGGCGGCCATCTCCGGGATCAGGTCCGCGGGATACTCGTCCTTCTCCTCGCGTTCCATGACCGTGGGGATGACGCGCTCGTCGACGAACTGCCGGACGACGTCGCGCAGGGCGTGGTGGTCCTCGGTGAGGCCGAGGACAGCGGGCTGTTCAGACATGCCGGGTGCTTTCCAGGTTGGTGGGGTTCGGGGAGCTGTCCGGTCCGGCCGAATCGGCGTCGGACCAGGCGTCGAACGCCTCGGACAGGGTCGGGAACCAGATGCCGTCGTGGCCGACGACGTGGTCCAGGAAGCGTTCGAGCATGACCATGTTGTGCGCCCGCCCGATGGTCTGCGGGTGCAGGGCGAAGGTCATCATTCCGCCGGGACAGCGCTGGTAGGCGAAGTCGAAGCTGTCTTTCCAGCGTTCGAGGACCGCCTGGTTCGACTGCATGAGCGGGCTGCCCTTGAACGATTCGAGCTCGGGGAAGTCGTCGAGGGACCAGTGCACGGGAAACTCCAGCACCCGGCTCTCGGGCCCGAATGCGTTGCCCTGTTCGAGGTCCAGGTGGGTGACCATGCGCGGGTGGTACGGCGTGAAGTCGCGGCCCATCAGCGAGGAGTCCCAGTCGAAGCCGTACTCCGCGAGCAGGGCCAGTGTCACATCGGTGACGTCCAGGGCCGGTGAGCGGTACCCGCACGGCCTGACGCCGAGGAGGCGCTCGTGCAGCTGCAGCTGCAGCTCGATGAGGCGCCGTTCCTCGGCCGGATCGAGTTTGGGGACGAACTCGTGGTACACACCGTGGGCGGCGATCTCGTGGCCCGCGGCCATGATCGTGTCGACGGCCGTACGGAAGGTCTGGATCGTGTGCGTCGGAACGGACCAGGTGGTGGTGATCCCGTACCGCTCGAAGGTCTCCAGCAGCCGGGGGACGCCGACCTCCGCACCGAACTCGCCGCGTGACAGCAGGCTCTGGGAGGTGGCGCGGAACGTACCCATCCAGACGCTGTGCGCGTCGAAGTCCGGGCCCAGCGAGATCGCGAGTCGCTTGCCCTCAGGCATCCGAAGTGGCATGAGCACGTCCCATCGTCGTTCGGTACGGTCCGGTCAGCGGTACCGCCGGCGGCGTCAGCTGGCGATCCAGCCGCCGTCGACGTGGATGACCTCGCCGTTGATGTAGGCGGCCCCCGCGCTCGCCAGGAAGAAGACGGTGGCCGCGATCTCGCTCGGCTCTCCGCCGCGCCGGGCGGGGATGAGCAGGTCCATGAGGTCCGTGCTCGTGCCGACGCCGACGTTGGTGTCGGGAACGAGACTCCCGAGGATCTCCTCGGAGGTCGCACGAATTCCGGTGCGGACGACCCCCGGCGCCACGAGGTTGGCAGTGACCCCGTAGCCGCCGAGGTCGTAGGCGAGGCGGCGGACGAGTCCTTCGAGCGCCGCCTTCGAGGCGCAGTACGCCAGGCCGTCGGGCATCGCCCGCTGGGCGGCGATCGAGCCGATACTGATCACACGGCCCGACCGCTGGGCGATCATCTGTTCGCTGACCGCCTTGACGACGTTGAACGTCCCGGTGAGGTTGATCCCGATGACCTTGTCCCACAGCTCCGCCGAGGTGTCCCGGATGCTCGCGCAGCCGTCGAACACGCCCGCGTTGCTCACCAGGACGTCGATGCCGCCATGCTCGGCCACAACCCGCTCGGCCAGCGCCTGGACGGCCGCCGCGTCGGTGACGTCGACCTCGTGGGTGCTCACGTCGGCGGAGCCGACGGCGGCCGCCGTCGACTTCAGCCGCTCGGCGGAGAGGTCGGCGAGGTAGATCCGGTCACCGGCGGCGGCGAAGGTCTCCGCGACCGCGGCGCCGATGCCGCTGCCGGCACCGGTGATGATCACGCTTCTCGGCTTGGACACCTGACTCTTCTCCTGTGGTGCGTGGGTGGATCAAGGGGGTGGCTTCGGGCCGCAGGCCGCGACGGGCTATTACTCCGGTGTGGGCACGTACACGGCCCCGCGTGCCAGAACGGGAGCGACCAGTTCGTCGGAGCACACCTCTTCCGGTGTGGCGAGCGCGATCGGACGGCGGGTCTGGCCGGGGTAGCCGAGCGCGGACCGCACCTCGCCCGCCATGTAGTAGGCGGAGTGCAGGGCGAACACCACGTGTTCGAGGTCCTCGCCCGCCCAGCGCTCCAGGTCCGCGAACGTGCACGTCGGTGCGGCCGCCGCCGACTCGCCGACTCTGGTGACGGACGCCTCCAGCCTCGGGTCGGCCTCCAGGACCTTGTCGAGAAGCTCCAGGTGTGCGCCCACCGCACGGCCGGAGGGGAGTTTCCCGGTCCCGGGGAGGAGTACGTCGAGGATCGAGGCGAGGCCGGTGCGGGTCCGGTCGTCGATCAGGGTCTTCCGCTGGGGCTGCTGAATCTGGATGTCCATGGTCACACCGGAACCTTCTGGCTGCTCGCCGTCTCCATCAGGTGCTCGACCGCACGAGCGGCGAAGGCCACGACCGTCGACGTCGGATTGACGGAGGACGAGGTCACGAACACGCTGCCGTCCAGGACGAAGAGGTTGGGGACGTCGTGGGCACGGCCGTACTGGTCGACCACCGAGGTGGCCGGATCGTCACCGCACCGGGCCGTTCCCAGCATGTGCCAGCCGACACCCGGCATCCACGGCACGGCCTTCGTCTCGATCGCTCCGGCGGCCCGGTGCGCCTCGTGCATGCGCTCCACGTTCCACTCCAGATTGCGCACGCTGTCCTCGGAGAGCCGATAGGTGATCTTCGGCGCCGGGATTCCGGAACCGTCGACCATGTCGGGACTGAGGGTCACGCTGTTGCTCTCGTCCGGCAGGTCCTCGATCGAGGCCGCCCATTCGAAGGCCCGGCCGAGGGCGTGCTCGACGAGGGCCTGGCCGGCCGCGCCGGTCCGCTCGGCAAGGGGCAGGTCGGCGTACCTCGCGAGAATCTCCATGGGGCCCGGGATCGCCATCGCGGACCACTTGGCGCCACGGGCGAAACCTCGGCTCAGGTCGGTCTCGGCGAACTGCAGGGAGTACAGGTTGGCGCCGAACGGGCCGAGCCAGCTTTCGAGCTGGTCCGGGTAGACGCCCATGACGCCGACGAACGGGTGCATCATCAGCCGCTTGCCGACCAGGCCCGAGGAGTTCGCGAGGCCGTCCGGGAACCGGTTGGAGGTCGACAACTGCAGCAGGCGCGGGGTGCCGACGCCGTTGGCGCACACGATGACGACCGCCGCGCCGGTGTGGTGCTCCTGCCCTGCGCCGTCGATCCAGGTCGCACCGTTTGCCAGGCCGGCCTTGTCGACGGTCACCTCGCGCACCCGGGCCTCGGTGATCAGGGTCGCGCCCGCGGCGAGCGCCGCAGGCCACATCGCCACGTCGAACGATCCCTTCGCGCCCTCGGGACACCCCGACATGCATGTACCCCAGCGCGCGCACGCACCCCGGTCGCCATGGGTCTTCGTCATGATGGCCTGAGTGGCCGGCCACCAGTGCCAGCCGAGCCTGTTCATGCCCTCGGCGGCCTTCACACCGATCCGGCCGATGGGAACGCCGGGCATCGGAGGCTCGACGGACGGCGGGTACGCCGGGTCACCCGCGCGCCCGGAGACGCCGACCATCTCATCGAGCAGGGTGTAGTAGGGCTCCAGGTCCTCGTACGTCAGCGGCCAGTCGTCGGCGAATCCGTACAGGCTGCGCACCCGGAAGTCGGAAGGAACGAAGCGTGGCCATTCGGCGCCGTAGAAGATGCTGCTGCCGCCGACACCGTTGAAGTTCAAGGGGTGCACGTCGGCCTCGGACACGTCGCAGGGGTAGTCCCAGGCGCCGCGCCGCACATTGGGATCGGCCGACCACGTACTCGCGAGCAGGACGTCCCTCTCCGGCTTGTCGCTCGGATAGTCGATGCGGTTCACCCAGCCGCCCTGCTCCAGGACGGTGACCCGGTAGCCGCTCTCCGCCAGGATGCGCGCCGATGTAGCGCCAGAGGGACCGGCCCCGATGATCAGGACATCCGTAACCGCCCGGTCCGGCGGCTGCCCGACTACTGTCATCTGAAGTCTCCTCGGTGGACCTGTGATCCCCCGCTCTCCCGGCGGGGCCGTTCTGGCTGTGAGCGCGCTCACTTGTCCGGCAGCCTAAGGAGGCCCGTTCCCGAACCAGTACTGTTGATCCGCCAAATCTCATGGGTAATGGCAGTGAGAATTCCAAAGCCGCCCCGATCGAGGTCTCCACACCGCAGGAACAAGCGCTGTCCTGTCGAGGTGCGGGGATGTACAGATCGACTCGGAATATGCCTTTCAGGTGCGTTGAATGTGGTCGCGCCCGTGGGCGAGCGATTCGGCCGTCTAGAGGATGTGCGCCCGTAGTGACGCGAACGACATGGCTCCGGGGCGGGGGCGGAACCGCTGCAGGCACCCGTCTGCAGCGGTTCGCTGTACCGCCTTGGGAGGAGCCGCGCCGGGCCTTCACCACACGGTGGGCAGCCCTTCTATGAGGAGTCGACGCTGTGCGTTCCGGTCACGGACGACGGCAGAGGAGCCCCGGTCGAACACCATGCTCGGACGCGTGTGGCTGTTGTACCGGGGCCAGGCCTGACCCTCGGTCGACGGGTTGCCGTTTCGGGCGAACGCCCCCCAGGCGTGCATCATCTGGTCCGCCAGCACGAACCGCTGTCCGGTGGGGTCGTCCGCGGAGCGTGTGGCGTCGCTGTCCGTGCCGTCCCAGGCCGTGGGGTAGGTGAGATTACCGAAGACGAACGGCAGTTCGCCCGAGTGGACTGCCCATGAGCTGCCGAAGCACGGTGTACGCCAGGCGAATTCATAGAAGTAGACAGGACCGGGCACGGACTCCTTCCGCTCGGCCTGGAGCAGCGCGGAGTGCCACATCCACAGGTCCGTGGTCATCGCCACGAGAAGTTCCAGACGGGTGGCGGATGGCAGGGCGCTCCGGTACCCGGTAAGCAGTTGATCGAACTCCGCGTCCGACAGGGCAGGTGCCATGCCGGACGTGGTGAGCCTCTGCTTGAGCTCCGCATCCGTATCGATCTGGTCCGTCATGCCTGGCAGGAAGACCGCCGTTTCGTGGCTGTTGGTGCCGATCATCATGGGGATGCCTCGACTGCCCGCCGGTGCGCCGCCCTGCCAGGTCTGCTCGGGGATGAAGGAGCCGTCGACGACGGGCTGGAAGGGGAGGCCCGGAAACTCCCCCTCAACGGTCCGCGCGACCTGCTTGAGCTCGTCCGACGACAGCGCCTGCAGTCGCTCCACGGTGAATTCCCCACCTCCCAGGGCGGCGAATGCGGCAGCGGTGACCTTGTTCGCCCGATCCCGCGTCTTGACAGCCAGCTGAGAGCCGCTCTGGACGATCGCCTTGTGGAACAGACCGCGAGCGGCGGGCGTGGCAAGGAGGGCGTTGATCTTTGCGCCGCCGCCCGATTCGCCGAAGACGGTGACATTGCGCGGGTCGCCGTCGAACCCGGCGATGTTCTCGCGGACCCACTTCAGCGCCGCCACCAGATCACGCTGACCGAGGTTGGCATGCTCCGCGAGTTCCGGAACGGCGTCGCCGAGCCACAGGTACCCGAAGACATTGAGGCGGTGGTTGACCGACACCACCACGACGTCTGCGACCTCGGCCAGGTGTGCTCCGTCGTAGACGGGGGCTCCTGCGGATCCGTAACTGAATTCGCCGCCATGGATCCACACCATGACCGGCCTGGCCTCGGCGCTATCCTTGCGCCGGCTGGGCGTCCACACGTTGAGATAGAGGCAGTCCTCGGACTCCCGCTCGGGGTCGACCCAGGCCGGGAAGTCCGGGTTGTTCTGGACACACGGATGCCCCAGCGTGACGGCGTCTCGGACACCTTGCCAGGGCTGCGGGGGCTGGGGAGCACGGAACCGGTTGCGTCCGACGGGCGGCGCCGCGTAGGAAATCCCCTTGAACGAACGGACTGCTGCGGTCTGCTCGCCCCTGAGGCGACCGTATCGCGTGGCCACGACCAACTCTTCCGCGTGCCCGGGAGCAGCCTGGGCGGAGGCAGGAACCATCGACACGAGGCCGGCACACGCGGCGCCGCCCGCAGCGGCCATCAGCCGTCGACGACGGATCTCACCGTTTACCATTGAATACTCCGTTCGTGAGGCCCTGAGGCCGCTGGGATTCGCGCGACCATAATTGGCACTGACGCCCGTTTGTATTGGTAAATCTATGAATTCACCTGACTCAGGCAGTGAAGAGTTCCGTCGTAGGCGGTCGCGGCCGACAGGTGAGCGCTGCTATCTGCCGTGACCTTCAGGGCTTCAGGTTCCGAATCATCGCCGGTCTGGCGCAGGGTGATCCCGTACGTACTGTCATGGCGACGACGCTGGTACTACAGCCGGAGATCTTGAGGATCGGTGATCGGTGAGATCGGCTGGTGGTTGGTCCAGGCTTGTAGGTGGTGCGGGAGAGGGTCTCCGCGGCGGCGGTAGTGGCTGACGAGGGCGCGGGTCTGGTGGAGTCGGCGCCAGAAGTCGCAGGCCAGGATGGTTTCGACGGGATGGTGGGGGTTGAGGTGGGTGGTGGCGAGGCAGTGCCGGATGGCGTGGGCTGAGGGCCGCAGGAGCGGTCCGGGGATCAGCCGGTGGCCTCGCTCTCGGCCGTGGCAGGGGCTTTTCCCGGGGTGTCATCGTTGTCCGGATCGGCTTCGGCTTCGGCTTCGGCTTCGGCTTCGGGGAACGCTGCGCGCTGGACGGCGAGGAAGGCGGTGGCGAGCATGCATGCGGTGACGTGCCGGTGCCAGGGAGTCCATTTGCGGACCTGGTACTGGTCGAAGCCGACGAGCTGCTTGTTGAGCTCGTTGTCCTCCTCGATCTGCCAGCGGCCGCCGGCCCGGGCGATGATCTCGGACACTGTGGTGTCGGCGGGTGCGTGGACGAGGAAGTAGGCGATCTCGCGGTGGAGTTGCCCGTCTTTGCCCCGCCGGTTGGGGTGCAGGGACCTGCGCAGGACCAGCCAGTGCGTGAAGCCCTCGGCCGGTGTCTCGCTCTTGACGTCGACGGCGAACGCGGTCCAGTCGTAGAGCCGTTCGCCTTTGGTGCCGTACCCGCAGGAGCGGCGTTCCCACTGGTCACGGACCTTTGCATAGTGCAGGAGGTCGTCGGCGCGCTTCACGGCCGGCAGGCGGGGCTTGCCCGGCGGGCCGTCCAGCGGCAGGTCGACGGGGACTCCCAGGACGTAGGGCAGGACACGTTCGTGGCAGAAGGCCCGAAGCTGCGGATCACGCCCGTAGCCGGAATCGGCCAGCACCCAGGCGAAGGGGACACCAGCGGCCAGGGCGTCGGCGAGCATGGCGATGGCCAGCTCGGGCTTGGTGGCGAAGCCGGTCTCCCCGGGGACACCGGCCTCACGGCACCGCTTTCGGTCCCGCGTCCACTCCTCGGGCAGGTAGAGGCGGCGGTCGAGGAAAGCGTGCCCGGCCCCGGCGGCATAGGTCAGCATGACCATGGTCTGGCAATTGCGAACGTCCCCGGTCAGCCCGCAGTGCTGGAAGGCCACCCCGACCGACTTGGTGCCCTTCTTCTGGGCCTGGGTGTCGTCGATGACCAGCGACGCCTCCGCGTCGCCGAGGTGTTCCACGACGTAGTCGCGGACCGCATCGCGCAACCGGTCGGCGTCCCACACCGAACCGTTCAACAGCCACTGCATCCGGTCCGCCGTCGCATGCCCGGCCCGCTCGGCCAGCGTCCACCCATTCTTCTTCGGCAGCTCCGCCAGCAGTCCCTCGATGAACTGCGCGAACACCACCCGCGGCTCCGGACGGTTAAACAAGTACCCCAACGAGCCTGTCAGTCTGACCAGTTCGTCACGCCACTCGGCTATCAGCTCAGCCGTCACATCCCGCATCATGCCCGGTCAACGACAGCTCCGGGGCGCGGTCACAAGATCTCCGGCTGTAGTGCAGGTCCGTGAACCGGCTTTCGAGCACGCTCGGCTCCAGAGCCACGCCGACCCTCCCTACCTGCACTGCGGCGCCGCGGAATCCGCTACAGAACAGCTCTCACCCTACCGTCCGACCCCTGCGCACAACACTGACACTTTGATCCGATACGAGCGATTTACGCACCAGCTTCGACGGATCCGCCCGCTCGTTCACTTGGAAACGACCCTGCCTCATGCCTCCCGTGTCGGGCACGAGAAGACACCGCGGGGGAAGCAGTACCTGCGTGTACTGCTTCGCCCGCAAGACCCACAGCTACCTCGACCTCGACACCGGGATCGGCTTCGACAGCCAGATCGTCGTCAAGGTGAACGCGCCCGAACTGCTCCGCCGCCAGCTGGGCTCGCGCCGCTGGCTGGGCGACCACATCGCGATGGGCACCAACGTCGACTGCTATCAGCGCGCCGAGGGGCGCTACGGGCTGATGCCGGGGATCATCTCCGCCCTCACCGAGCACGCGAACCCGTTCTCGATCCTCACCAAGGGCACCCTGATCCTGCGCGATCTCGACCTGCTGCGCCGGGCGGCGGACGTCACGGACATCGGCATCTCGGTCTCGGTCGGCTTCGTCGACCCCGAGCTGTGGCGCACGGTGGAGCCGGGCACCCCGGCCCCCGAGCGGCGCCTCGACGTCGTCCGCGCCCTCACCGGGGCCGGCATCGGCTGCGGAGTCCTGATGGCGCCGGTGATCCCCTTCCTGGGCGACCACCCGGCCCAGCTCCGGGCCACCGTGCGGGCGATCGCGGCCGCCGGGGCCACCTCCGTGACGCCCCTGGTGCTGCATCTGCGGCCGGGCGCCCGCGAGTGGTTCATGAGCTGGCTCGCCGCCCACCACCCGCACCTGGTGCGGCGCTACGAGCGGCTGTACGCGGAGGGCGCCTACGCGCCCAAGTGGTACCAGCGCCGGATCACCCGTCAGGTGCACGAGCTGGCCGAGGAGTACGGCATCGGACCCAACCGGGCGGGCACGCCCCGCCGGATCCCGGTACCGGCGACGGACGAGCCCGAGCTGCCCGAGCCGACCCAGCTGACGCTGCTCTGAGCGCGTTCACGCCGGGGCGCGTTCGAGGGCAACCCACCGACCAATTGGGTCAATAATCATCAGAACATGTTCCTCCGGGCGCCGTTTCCGGGACGATGCGGCGAGGACCGTGACACGTGCGGTCCGCGATCCCTCCGTCCTGGGAGGACCCCATGCGAACACGCGCAGCCGTGCTGTGCGCCGCCGCCGCTGTCGTGGCCGGGTCGGTCACCGCCCTGCCCGCGAGCGCCACCGCCCGAGCCCCCCTCCAGGTGTCCCCGGTGACCTGGAAGAAGTGCGGCACCACCGACTACCCGACACTCCAGTGCGGCTCCGTCAAGGTGCCCCTCGACCACTCCGCACCCGCGGGGAAGCAGATCACCCTCGCCCTCTCCCGCGTCCCCCACACCGCGTCGGCCTCTCAGGGTCCGCTGCTGGTCAACCCCGGCGGCCCCGGCGGCAGCGGGCTGGGCCTCGCGGGCTTCGTGGCGTCCACGCTGCCCAAGAAGGTGGCGGCCCAGTACGACGTCATCGGCTTCGACCCGCGCGGGGTCGGAAAGAGCAGCCCGTCGATCGACTGCGCGCCCGGCTACTTCAAGGCGGTGCGCCCCGACTCCCTCCCCGGCACACCCGCCCTGGAACAGGCGAACACCGAGCGCGTGAAGTCGTTCGCGGCGGCCTGCGGCAAGAAGTACGCGAGCCTGCTGCCGTACCTCGACACGGTCAGCGCCGCGCAGGACCTCGACTCGATCCGCCAGGCCCTCGGGGCCCGCCGGGTCAGCTACTTCGGCTACTCGTACGGCACCTACCTGGGCGCCGTCTACGCCAAGCTGCACCCCGACCGGATCCACCGCCTGGTCCTGGACTCGATCGTGGACCCGACGGGCGTCTGGTACGAGGACAACCTGAGCCAGAACTACGCCTTCAACGACCGCCACCGCGCCCTGATGACGTGGATCGCGAAGTACGACGCCACCTACAGGCTCGGCACCGACCCGGAGAAGGTCGAGGCCAAGTGGTACGCCATGCGGGCCGCGCTGGCGAAGAAGCCGGCGGGCGGCAAGGTCGGCGCCTCCGAACTGGAGGACACCTTCATCCCGGGCGGCTACTACAACGGCTACTGGCCCTACCTGGCCGAGGCGTTCTCCGCCTACGTCAACGGCAAGAAGACGGCCGCGCTGGTCGAGGCGTACCGGAACTTCGCCGCCGTCGACGCCTCGGGCGAGAACGGCTACAGCGTCTACGCGGCCGTCCAGTGCCGGGACTCCTCCTGGCCGCGGGACTGGAACCAGTGGAGCAAGGACAACTGGGCGGCGTACGAGAAGGCGCCGTTCATGGTCTGGAACAACGCCTGGTACAACGCGGTGTGCGCCTACTGGCCGACGAAGACGCTGAAGCCGCCGAACATCGCCAACGGCAAACTCCCGCCGGCCCTCCTCTTCCAGGCCACGGACGACGCGGCCACCCCCTATCAGGGCGGCGTCGCGGCCCACCGGCTGCTGGCCGGCTCCGGCCTGGTCGTCGAACAGGGCGGCGGCAACCACGGCATCACGCTCAGCGGCAACACCTGTCTGGACAAGTACCTCGCCACCTATCTGACCGACGGCACGGTCCCGCACGGCGACGGCACCGCCGACGCGACCTGCCGGAAGTCCCCGGACCCCAAGCCCCTGACGACCAAGACAGCCTCGACATCCTCCCGCGGCTCGACCCTGCACGGGCTGCTGGGATTCCGCGGCTGAGCCGGTCCTGACGTTCCGTCGGGGGCGTTGTCGGACCCGTGGTCCACCATGGACGCATGAGTGATCCGATCCGCATCCCCGCCCCCGACGGTGTCGCCCCCGCCACCCAGTACACACACGTCGTGGCGGCCACCGGCAGGTTCGTCGCCGTCTCCGGGCAGCTGCCCCTGGACGAGAACGGCAGGCCGGTCGGCGAGGGCGACCCGGCCGCACAGGCCCGCCAGGTCTTCGAGAACCTGCGCCGCTGCCTGGCGGCGGCGGGCGCCGGCTTCGACGACGTCGTCAAACTCACCTACTTCGTCACGGACATGGCCTGCATGCCGGCGATCCGGGCAGCCCGTGCCGCCCACATACCCGACGACCGCCTCCCGGCTTCCTCCGCCGTGCAGGTGGCCGCCCTCGTCCGGCCGGAGTTCCTGATGGAGATCGAGGCCTTCGCGGTCGTCGCCGGCTGACCGGCCGACGGGACGTCACCTCGGCCTCGGGATGTGGGCCAGGGCGTGGACCGCCGCCTCGGCGAGGGTGGGGTGGGCCAGGGCCTCGTTCAGGACGCGGCGGGCGCGGGGGTCGGCCAGGGTGCCGAGGCCCTCCACACAGGCGAGGGCGACCCTGCGGTAGGGGTCGTGCGGGCGCAGCCGGCGTTCCAGGGTGGTGATGAGGGCCGGGACGGACTCAGGGGCGCGGAGTTCGACCAGCAGACGGACCGGGTGGAGGGCGTAGGCGACGCGGAGTTCGTTGGTGGCGAGGGCCGCGGCCGCGCGAGCCGTACGCGGGTCCTGGAGGCGGGCCAGGGCGTGCGCGGCGGAGGCGCAGCGGGGTGGGTCGCGGTGGTTGAGCAGCAGGACCAGGGTCTCGAACGCCCGCCGGTCCCCGGCCGTCCCCAGCCGGTACGCCGCCAGTTCCCTGGCCCACAGGGGCTGTCCGGCCGCGGTGAGCACCTCCGCCAGTTCGTCGTGGTCCTCGGTGCCCAGGAGCCGGTCGTAGGCGGCCGTTCCCTGCGACTCCTGGCGCAGACGCTCCGTGAGTGATCGCAACTCTTCGTCCACGAAGCCCAGCGTAGAGGGGTTGCGGGAGGAGAGGGACGTACATCACAAAGTCGGGGGACTGGCGTGCTCGTTACCCGCCGGTTAAGCTCAATCGAGCGAGTCACCCACTCGCACCAACGCTCACACCGGTTTGGTGACGCAGCCGCCGTGAGCACCAAGGTCGGTTCGGTACCTCGGTACCGCAGTACGACTCGGCTCCGGGACAGGGCCGGTCGGAATCCGCCGCTCCCGGGCGTGTGCGTGCCCGAGGCAGCAGCACCGGGCGTGTGCGCTTGAAGCCCGGCAAAGACACCCGCATTCACGCAGCTCTCTCCGCACCCGGTGCGCCCCTCGGCGCACCCGGGCGCGCTTCCAGTCGTCACCCTCATTCCTGGAGTCCCGCGATGGCCACTCCCCTGTCCGACCCTTCCCTGTCCCCGCTCAAGACCGTCGCCGTCGTCGGCCTCGGCACCATGGGCACCGGAATCACCGAGGTCCTCGCCAAGGCCGGCCGCGAGGTGATCGGCATCGACGTCAGCGAGGCCCAGGCCGCCCGGTGCGCCGCCGCCCTGGAGACCTCGACCGCACGGGCCGTGGCGCGCGGCAGGCTCACCGAGCAGGAGCGCGCCGACGTCCTCGCCCGGGTCCGCACCGGCACCGACCTCAGGGCCGCGGCCGACGCCGACCTCGTCATCGAGGTGACCCCGGAGTCGTACGACACCAAGCACCAGGTCCTGCGGGAGCTGGACGGCATCGTCCGCCCGGAGACCATCCTCGCCACCGGCACCAACGCGCTCTCCGTGACCCGTCTGGCCGCCGACTCGGCCCGCCCGGAGCGCGTCCTTGGCCTGCACTTCTTCAACCCGGCCCCGGCGATGAAGCTGGTCGAGGTCGTCTCCTCGGTCCTCACCGCGCCGAGCGCCGTCGCCGCCGTCACCGATCTCGCCCTCGAACTGGGCAAGGAGCCGGTCGCGGTCGGCGACCGCCCCGGGTTCGTCGCGGACGGGCTGCTGTTCGGCTACCTCAACCAGGCCGCCGCGATGTACGAGGCGAAGTACGCCTCCCGCGAGGACATCGACGCGGCCATGCGCCTCGGCTGCGGCCTGCCGATGGGCCCCCTGGCCCTGCTCGACCTGATCGGCGTCGACACCGCGCGTACGGTCCTGGAGGCCATGTACGCCGAGTCCCGCGACCGCCTGCACGCCCCCGCCCCGATCCTCAAGCAGCTCAGCGAGGCGGGCCTGACCGGCCGCAAGTCCGGGCGCGGCTTCTACACCTACGAGGCCCCGGGCAGCGCCACCGTCGTCCGGGACGCGGGGACCCCGCTGGACGGCGCCGCGTCCACCCCGGGCCGTACGGTCCGCTCGGTCGGCGTCGCCGGCTCCGGCACCATGGCCTCGGGCATCGCCGAGGTCTTCGCCAAGGCCGGGTACGAGGTCGTCCTCGCCGCCCGCAGCGAGGAGAAGGCCCAGGCCGCCAAGGCCCGTATCGGCAAGTCCCTGGACCGCTCCGTCGGCAAGGGCCGGATGACCGCCGAGGCGGCCGCCCAGACCCTGGACCTGATCACCCCGGCGGGCTCGTACGACGCCTTCTCCGACGTCGACCTGGCCGTCGAGGCCGTCGCCGAGGACCTGGAGGTCAAGCGGCAGCTGTTCGCGACGCTGGACAAGATCTGCAAGCCGGGCGCGGTCCTGGCCACCACGACCTCCTCGCTGCCGGTGATCGCCTGCGCCCGCGCCACCTCGCGTCCCCAGGACGTGATCGGCATGCACTTCTTCAACCCGGCGCCGGCCATGAAGCTGGTCGAGGTCGTCCGGACCGTGCTCACGGCCGAGGACGTCCACGCCACCGTCCGCGAGGTCTGCGCGAAGATCCGCAAGCACGCGGTCGACTGCGGCGACCGGGCCGGGTTCATCGTGAACGCGCTGCTGTTCCCGTACCTGAACAACGCGATCAAGATGGTCGAGGAGCACTACGCGACGCTGGACGACATCGACGCGGCGATGAAGCTCGGCGGCGGCTACCCGATGGGCCCCTTCGAGCTCCTCGACGTGGTCGGTCTGGACGTCTCGCTCGCGATCGAAAAGGTCCTGCACCGCGAGTTCCGGGACCCGGGTCTCGCGCCCGCGCCCCTGCTGGAGCACCTGGTGGCCGCGGGCTGCCTCGGCCGCAAGACCGGCCGTGGCTTCCGCGAATATGCCCGCCGCTGACGGCGTCGGCGACTGGTTCCGGGACGAGAAGGACTGGGGCGGACTGCTCGACCCCGGCGGCCGTCTCCCGCCCGCCCGGCCCGGTACTCCCCCGCCCTCCGTGGGCGGGGGAAACCCGGGACATGCGCATCAAGCTGCGCACATGCAGTACGTTCGGGTCATGTCCCAGCCCGCCAGGTCCTCACGTACACCAGCCACGCCCGACGCGCCGGAGAGTGCCGCAGGCAGTCGCGCGGCGGCCCAGCGGCTCAAGATGCGCCGAGAACTGGCGGCCGCCGCGATGGAACTGTTCGCGACGAAGGGGTACGAGGCCACCACCGTCGACGAGATCGCGGCCGCGGCCGGGGTCGCCCGCCGTACGTTCTTCCGTCACTTCCGCTCCAAGGAAGAGGCGATCTTCCCCGACCACGACGACACGCTGATCCGTGCCGAGGCGGTGCTGAACGCGGCCCCGGCCCATGAGCACCCGCTCGACACGGTGTGCCGCGGCATCAAGGAAGTCATGAAGATGTACGCGGGCCGGCCGGAGATCTCCGTCGCCCGCTACAAGCTCACCCGCGAGGTGCCGACGCTGCGCGAGGCCGAGATCGCCTCGGTGGCCCGCTACGAGCGGCTCTTCACGCGCTACCTCCTCGGCCACTTCGACGAGCACGCCCACGCGGACGACGCGAACGACGACCCGCTGCTGGCGGAGGTCGCGGCGTCGGCGGTGGTCACCGCCCACAACCACGTGCTGCGGCGCTGGCTGCGGGCGGGCGGGCAGGGGGATGTGGAGGCGCAGCTCGATCATGCCTTCGCGATCGTGCGGAAGACTTTCGGCAACGGGATCGGGGCGGGGCGGGATGCCGCGCCTCGGCCGGCGTCGGCGTCGGTGGCCTCCCAGGGGGAGGTGCTGGTGACGGTGGCGCGGACGGATGCGCCGTTGGACGAGGTCATGCGGACGATTGAGCAGGCTCTGAAGGAGCGCGCCTAGAGGGGTGCCGCGTCATGTCGTCCTGCGGGTGCGGGTGGGTTGTGGCTGGTCGCGCAGTTCCCCGCGCCCCTTTCGGGGCGCGAATCTTGCCGCCAGTTCCAGGGGGGCCTCCCCTGTCACCAACCCGGTGACCAGCCGTCCCGTCGCCGGAGCCAGCATCAACCCCAGCATGTTGTGACCCGTTGCCAGCAGTACGCGGGGGTGACCGGGTAGCGGGCCGATGAGGGGCAGGCCGTCCGGGGTCATCGGGCGGGGGCCCATCCACTCGCTCTCCCGGGCCTCCCAGTCCGCGCCCGGCAGACAGGGGCGGGCCGCCGCGACGATCGCGTCGACCCGGCGCTGCCGGAAGCGGTCGGGGTCTCGGTCGAACTCCATCGTGCCCGCCACCCGCACCTGCTTGCCCAGCGGGGTGAGGACCGCCTTCGCCGTGCCCAGGTGGATCAGACGGCGGGGCAGCGGGTCGGCCGGGACCGAGAAGCTGTAGCCCTTGCCGGCGGCCAGGTCGAGGCGTACGCCCAGGGGGCGGCAGAGCTCCCGGGACCACACGCCGGCGGCGATCACGACCACGTCGGCGGTGTACGTCCCCGCTGTCGTACGGACCTGTCCGTCCCGTACGGCCGTCACCCTCGCGCCCTCCACCAGTTCCGCCCCGTCCCGGCGCAGCCGGTCGGCCAGCGCGTCCACGAAGCGGCCGGGGTCCAGGGACCACTGGCGCTCGACCAGGAACCCGGCACGGGCGGCGGCGCCGAGGGCCGGTTCCAGCTCGCGCAGGGCCGGGCCGCGGAGCAGCTCCCGGGCGGGGGCGCCCAGGCCGCGGAAGGCCGCCAGGCCGTGCGCCGCGTCCTCGTCCGTCGGGTAGGCGAACAGGAAGCCCTCCTTCTCCGCCCCGCCGTCCACGCCCAGCGCCTCCAGTTCCTCGAAGAGCGCGAAGGTGTCCTCGGCGAGGGAGGCGAGGGCGGCGGCCCCGGTGCCGTGGCGGCGAGCCGTGCTGTGCAGGCCCAGGCGGGCCAGGAAGCCCAGGAGGGGGAGGGAGGGGACGGGGTTGATCCACAGGGGGCTCGCGGGGCGGAAGAGGCCGGTCAGGGCCTTGGCGGCCACCCCGGGGGCGCCCAGCGGCTCGACCAGGTCGGGGCAGACCTCGCCGGCGTTGCCCCGGGAGGCCCCGCTGCCGAGGCGGTCCCGTTCCAGGACGGTGACCCGCAGCCCGGCCCGGCCCAGGTAGTGGGCGCAGGCCAGGCCGACGACTCCGCCGCCGACGACGAGGACGGACGTGGGGGTCACGAAAGCTCCTTCACGGGTGTGGGAGTGACCGTTCCGTCGCCGCTGGACTCGGCCAGGGACTTGCCGCTGGTCTCCGGTGCCAGCCGGTAGGAGACCAGCCAGCCGACCCCGCAGATCAGCGCGCCGAGCAGCATCGCGAGCCGAGTACTGGCACCGAGGACGACCGGGGCGCCCCAGGTGCCGATCGCGGCGCCGACGCGGCTGGCGCCGGTCGCGAAGCCGTTGGCGGTGGCGCGCACGCCCGTCGGGAACAGTTCGGAGGGGTAGATGGCCTGGAGACACTGGCTGGAGAACGAGGCGACGCCGAACACCGCGAAGAGGACGAGTACGGCGGCCGGGCTCGGGTCGGCGAGCAGGGAGAGGACCAGCAGGGGCACCGCCGAGAGCGCGAAACTCCACAACAGCAGTGGTCTGCGGCCCTTGTTGACGAAGAGGATCCCGGAGAGCGAGCCCAGGATGTAGAAGATCTGGAGCGCCACCGAGCCGAGGTAGGCGCTGTTGCCGTGGTCCAGGCCGAGGGAGCTGAGGATGGTCGGCTCGTAGGTGGTGATGGCGTAGATCGGGAGCAACTGGCAGGCCCAGAAGACCCCGACGAAGACCGTGCGGCGCAGATAGACGCCCTGGAAGATGTCGGTGTAGCGGCTGCGGACGGTCGACTCCGTCTCCAGGTCGCTCAAGTCGGCGTCCGGACCGAGCATTTGGCGGACCACCTGGCGGGCCTCGTCCGTCCGGCCCTGGTTCATCAGCCAGCGCGGGGACTCCGGGGTGCCGAAGCGGAGCAGCAGGATGAGGGCGGCCGGGACCGCGCTGCTGGCCAGCATCCAGCGCCAGTCGTCGTGCCCTGAGCGCAGCATCAGCCAGCCGACGACGTAGGCCGTCGCCGCGCCGACCGACCACATGGTGACCATGACGACCAGCAGCGGCCCCCGTGACCTGCGGGGTGCGAACTCGGAGGCGATGGTGCCGGCGATCGCGAAGTCGGCGCCGATCGCGATGCCCATGGCGAACCGGAGCAGGGCGAGGGTCCAGGGGTCGGACGCGAAGAACTGGGCGCCGGACAGCACGATGAACGCGGTGATGTCGGCGAGGTACACCTTCTGCCGGCCGATGCGGTCGGTGACGTACCCGAAGACCAGTCCGCCGACGAACATGCCGATCAGCGAGGCCGATCCGATGAACCCGGACATGGTGGAGCCGAGGCCGAAGTGGCTGTTGATGAGCGGGAGGGCGACTCCGATGATGCTGAGGATGTAGCCGTCGCAGAACTCTCCGCCGCCGGCGTAGAGGGTGATGAGCCAGTGGGTTCTGGTGGGCCTGGATTTCTCGAGTGACACCTGTGCTGCTGCGGACATGACCGTCTCCAGACGACGGGGAGGGGGACGGGGACGGGTGGGTGCGGGCCGCCCGTTGTCGGAGAAAGGTAGGGATCCGCGACGGTCGCGTCATCGTACGAAGTGCACGGGAGGTCTCCCGTTCTCACGGGCTTCGCCTGTACGTTCCGTCCATGGCTGCCGTCGACGCCGTCCTCACGCCGGAACTCGCCCAGGAGATCGCCTGTGACATCGGGCGGATCACCGGGTTCAACGTGCTGATCACCGACCGGGACGCGGTGGTCATCGGCTGCGGGGACACCGCCCGGCTCGGCACGGTGCACGAGGCGTCGTACGAGGTGCTGCGCACCCGGCGGCCCGCCACCCACACGGCCGAGGAGGCGCGGCGGATGCGCGGGGTGCGGTCCGGGATGAGCCTGCCGATCACGGTCGGGGCGGAGGCGGTCGGCACGGTGTGTCTGACCGGGGATCCGGAGGAGGTGCGCCGGTTCGGGCTGGTCGTGCGGCGGCAGACCGAGATCCTGCTGGAGGAGGCCGCCCTGCTGCGCTCCCGGCTGCTGCACGAGCGGGCGGTCGACGACGTCGTCCGGGACATCGCGCTGTACGACCCCGAGGTCGTCGACGCCGAGTCGGTGGAGGCGCGGCTGGCCGAGCTGGGGCTGGACCCGCGGTCGCCGCGGGCCGCCGTGGTGCTGGAGGTCCGGGCCGGCGTCCGGGCCGGCGGGGTGTCCCGGCTGTCGCTGCTGCGGACCGTGCGCGAGGTGTTCGGCGGCGGACAGGACCTGGCCGGGGAACTGGCCGCCGGGCGGTACGCGGTGCTGTGCGCGGCGGTGCCGGGCGGGCCGGAGGGCCGGTACGCGGTGCCGGGCGGACCGGAGGCCCGGTGCGCGGCCCTGGTCGAGCGGCTCGCCGAGCGGCACGGGGTGGCGGCCCGGGTCGGGATCGGGGAGCCGGGGCGGGGCGTCGGCGGGCTGCACGACTCCTACCGGGACGCGGCGATGGCACTGCGTGCCGGGTCACGCCTCGAACCGGGCCGGAGCGTCTTCGCGGTGGCCGAGCTGCGGGTGCCGCAGCTCGTGGCGGCCGCGGTACGGCAGGAGCGGGCCCGGTACGCGGCGGCCCTGCTGGCCGGGATGCGCGAGCGCGAGGACTGGCCGGTGCTGCGGGAGACGCTGATCGCCTGGGCGGAGTGCGGCTTCCACCTGGTACGGACCGCCGAACGGCTGGCGATCCACCGGAACACCCTGCTCTACCGGCTCGCGAAGATCGAGGAGCTGTCGGGGCGGGCGGTCCGGGAGCCGCGGACGGCGATGGCGGTCTATCTGGCCTGCCTCGCCGACCTGCTGTGACCCGTCCCGCACGGCTGTGACCTGCGCCTCACAGCGCGTCCCCGACATTCGGACGTCTCCCGCAAGACGGGCCATTTTCCCCTACTCGATGGGATCTTTGATCGATCATCGCTCATTTGTTACGTAAAGATTTCATCTGAGAGCAGGTTCTGGCACTCAGTGCCTTGCCGCCTGACACGCGGTGTCATACGTTGTTGGTGTCCGGCCTGTCCCGGAGAGCCCACCAGCTCACCCGCCGGACGCCTGCGTCACAGGCAACCTCCCGCGCCACAAAGCGCTGCCGAAGCACCACCCCCGCCGAACCGACGGCATCTTTCCCGAAACCCTCAGCAGCACCGACGTAACCCTCAGCGCCCCTTCCCTCAAGGGGCGCAAGCATCGCCGGAGGCAACACCGTGACCACTCAGGCCATTCTGGACGCGATCCAGTCACCGGACTCGACGCCGGCCGACTTCGCCGCCCTGCCGCTCCCCGAGTCGTACCGCGCGATCACCGTGCACAAGGACGAGACGGACATGTTCGCCGGTCTGGAGACCCGCGACAAGGACCCGCGCAAGTCGATCCACCTCGACGAGGTCCCCCTGCCCGAGCTGGGCCCGGGCGAGGCCCTGGTCGCCGTCATGGCATCGAGCGTCAACTACAACTCGGTGTGGACCTCGATCTTCGAGCCGCTGTCCACCTTCGGCTTCCTGGAGCGCTACGGCCGCCTCAGCGAGCTGACCAAGCGGCACGACCTGCCGTACCACATCATCGGCTCCGACCTCGCGGGCGTCGTCCTGCGCACCGGCCCCGGCGTCAACGCCTGGAAGCCCGGTGACGAGGTCGTCGCGCACTGCCTCTCCGTCGAGCTGGAGTCCAGCGACGGGCACAACGACACGATGCTCGACCCCGAGCAGCGCATCTGGGGCTTCGAGACCAACTTCGGCGGCCTCGCCGAGATCGCGCTCGTCAAGTCCAACCAGCTGATGCCGAAGCCGAACCACCTCAGCTGGGAGGAGGCCGCCGCCCCGGGCCTGGTCAACTCCACCGCCTACCGGCAGCTGGTCTCCCGCAACGGCGCCGGCATGAAGCAGGGCGACAACGTCCTGATCTGGGGCGCGAGCGGCGGCCTGGGCTCGTACGCCACCCAGTTCGCGCTGGCCGGCGGCGCCAACCCGATCTGTGTCGTCAGCAGCCCCCAGAAGGCGGAGATCTGCCGGGCCATGGGCGCCGAGGCGATCATCGACCGCAACGCCGAGGGCTACAAGTTCTGGAAGGACGAGCACGAGCAGGACCCGCGCGAGTGGAAGCGCTTCGGCAAGCGCATCCGTGAGCTCACCGGCGGCGAGGACATCGACATCGTCTTCGAGCACCCCGGCCGCGAGACCTTCGGCGCCTCGGTCTTCGTCACCCGCAAGGGCGGCACCATCACCACCTGCGCCTCCACCTCGGGCTACATGCACGAGTACGACAACCGCTACCTGTGGATGTCCCTGAAGCGGATCATCGGCTCGCACTTCGCCAACTACCGCGAGGCGTGGGAGGCCAACCGGCTGATCGCGAAGGGCAAGATCCACCCGACGCTGTCGAGGACCTACTCCCTGGAGGAGACCGGCCAGGCCGCCTACGACGTGCACCGCAACCTGCACCAGGGCAAGGTCGGCGTCCTCTGCCTCGCCCCCGAGGAAGGCCTCGGCGTGCGCGACGCGGAGATGCGTGCCAAGCACCTCGACGCCATCAACCGCTTCCGCAACATCTGAGACACCCGAGGTCATAGATGACTGAGCGTCAGAATGCCGAAGGCACGCGGGAGCCCGCGCCTGCGGCGCAGTGCGCGCCGATGTCGAAAGAGACGAAGACAAGGGAGCGCAGCGACCGCGGGCTGAGGAACGTCGACATCGGCACAGAGCGCACTGCGCCGCAGGCGCAAAAGGAAAAGGACCGGCCGTGGCTCATGCGCACGTATGCCGGGCACTCCACGGCCGAGGCGTCCAACGAGCTGTACCGGCGCAACCTCGCCAAGGGCCAGACCGGCCTGTCGGTGGCGTTCGACCTGCCGACGCAGACCGGCTACGACCCCGACCACATCCTCGCCCGCGGCGAGGTCGGCCGGGTGGGCGTGCCCGTCTCGCACCTCGGTGACATGCGCCGGCTGTTCCAGGACATCCCCCTGGAGCAGATGAACACCTCGATGACGATCAACGCCACCGCCATGTGGCTGCTGGCGCTCTACCAGGTCGTCGCGGAGGAGCAGGGCGCGGACATCACCAGGCTCCAGGGCACGACTCAGAACGACATCGTCAAGGAGTACCTGTCCCGGGGGACGCACGTCTTCCCGCCGGGGCCGAGCCTCCGCCTGACGACCGACATGATCGCGTACACGGTCTCCCACATCCCGAAGTGGAACCCGATCAACATCTGCAGCTACCACCTGCAGGAGGCGGGCGCCACGCCGGTCCAGGAGATCGCGTACGCGATGTCGACGGCGATCGCGGTCCTCGACGCCGTGCGCGACAGCGGCCAGGTGCCGCAGGAGCGGATGGGCGATGTGGTCGCCCGTATCTCCTTCTTCGTGAACGCCGGCGTCCGGTTCGTCGAGGAGATGTGCAAGATGCGGGCGTTCGGCCGCATCTGGGACCAGGTCACCCGTGAGCGGTACGGCATCGAGAACCCCAAGCAGCGCCGCTTCCGGTACGGCGTCCAGGTCAACTCGCTCGGCCTGACCGAGGCGCAGCCGGAGAACAACGTCCAGCGGATCGTGCTGGAGATGCTCGCGGTGACGCTGTCGAAGGACGCACGCGCGCGTGCCGTGCAGCTTCCCGCGTGGAACGAGGCGCTCGGCCTGCCGACGCCCTGGGACCAGCAGTGGTCGCTGCGCATCCAGCAGGTGCTGGCGCACGAGAGCGACCTGCTGGAGTACGAGGACATCTTCGAGGGCTCGCACGTCATCGAGAAGAAGGTCGCCCAGCTGGTCGAGGACTCCCTCGCGGAGATCGACCGGATCCAGGAGATGGGCGGCGCGATGGCCGCCGTCGAGTCGGGCTACCTGAAGTCGCAGCTCGTCTCCTCGCACGCCGAGCGCCGGGCCCGGATCGAATCCGGCCAGGAGAAGATCGTCGGCGTCAACATCTTCGAGACGACCGAGCCGAACCCGCTCACCGCCGACCTGGACACCGCGATCCAGACGGTCGACCCGGCGGTCGAGGCGAGGGTGGTCGCGGCGATCGGGCACTGGCGCGACACGCGCTACCAGCCGCCGTTCAACCACCCGCGGCCCTGCAAGGCCCTGGAGCGGCTGAAGGAGGCCGCCAAGGGCACCGACAACCTCATGGAGGCCACCCTGGAGTGTGCCCGTGCCGGGGTCACGACCGGCGAGTGGGCGGGCGCGCTCCGCGAGGTGTTCGGCGAGTTCCGGGCGCCCACCGGGGTCTCCTCGGCTCCGATCGCGGTCCCCGTCGAGCCGGGCTCGGCGCTGGCCGAGGTGCGGGCCAGGGTGGACGCCACCGCCCGCGAGCTGGGCAGCGGCAAGCTGCGGTTCCTGGTCGGCAAGCCGGGTCTGGACGGGCACTCCAACGGCGCCGAGCAGATCGCCGTCCGCGCCCGGGACGCCGGTTTCGAGGTGGTCTACCAGGGCATCCGGCTGACCCCCGAGCAGATCGTGGACGCGGCCCTCGCCGAGGACGTGCACGCGGTCGGCCTGTCGATCCTCTCCGGGTCGCACGCGCAACTGGTTCCGGATGTCCTGGAACGACTCCGTGTGGCCGGTGCCACAGATATACCCGTGATCGCCGGTGGCATCATCCCGAACGGGGATGCCGAGCAGCTGCGGGAAGCCGGAGTGGCCGCGGTCTTCACCCCGAAGGACTTCGACATCACCGGAATCATCGGCCGCATCGTCGACGAGATCCGGAAAGCGAACAAGCTCGACCCTCTGGAGGTCCCCGCATGACCACGCCCGTCAACCGGCTCCGCCCGCGGCGCTCCTGCCTGGCCGTGCCCGGCTCGAACCCCCGCTTCCTGGAGAAGGCGCAGGGTCTCCCGGCGGACCAGGTCTTCCTGGACCTGGAGGACGCGTGCGCGCCGCTCGCCAAGCCCGAGGCGCGGCACACCATCGTCAAGTTCCTCAACGAGGGCGACTGGACCGGGAAGACGCGTGTGGTGCGCGTGAACGACTGGACGACCGAGTGGACGTACCGCGACGTCGTCACGGTCGTCGAGGGCGCCGGCCAGAACCTCGACTGCATCATGCTGCCGAAGGTGCAGACGGCCCAGCAGGTCGTCGCCCTGGACCTCCTCCTCACCCAGATCGAGAAGACCATGGGCTTCGAGGTCGGCAAGATCGGCATCGAGGCGCAGATCGAGAACGCGCAGGGCCTCAACAACGTCAACGAGATCGCGACGGCCTCCCAGCGCGTCGAGACGATCATCTTCGGCCCGGCCGACTTCATGGCGTCCATCAACATGAAGTCGCTGGTCGTGGGCGAGCAGCCGCCCGGCTACCCGGCGGACGCCTACCACTACATCCTGATGAAGATCCTGATGGCCGCCCGCGCCAACAACCTCCAGGCGATCGACGGCCCCTACCTGCAGATCCGCAACATCGACGGCTACCGCGAGGTCGCCCAGCGCGCCGCCGCGCTCGGCTTCGACGGCAAGTGGGTGCTGCACCCGGGCCAGGTCGAGGCGTCCAACGAGATCTTCTCGCCGTCCCAGGAGGACTACGACCACGCCGAGCTGATCCTGGACGCGTACGACTACTACACGTCCGAGGCGGGCGGCAAGAAGGGCTCCGCGATGCTCGGCGACGAGATGATCGACGAGGCCAGCCGCAAGATGGCCCTGGTCATCTCCGGCAAGGGCCGGGCCGCAGGGATGCAGCGCACGTCGAAGTTCGAGATCCCGGAGGCGTGAGCGCGATGCAGTTCGGACGCACGTACGAGGAGTTCGAGGTCGGGGCGACGTACAAGCACTGGCCCGGGAAGACGGTCACGGAGTACGACGACCACCTGTTCTGTCTCCTCACCATGAACCACCACCCGCTCCACATGGACACCAACTACGCCGAGAAGACGACGGACTTCGGCAAGAACGTGGTGGTCGGGAACTACATCTACTCGCTGCTCCTCGGCATGTCCGTCCCGGACATCTCGGGCAAGGCGATCGCCAACCTGGAGATCGAGTCGCTCAAGCACGTGGCGCCGACCTTCCACGGCGACACGATCTACGGCCAGACGACCGTGCTCGACAAGTGGCCGTCCAAGTCGAAGAACGACCGCGGGATCGTCTACGTCGAGACCAAGGGCTACAAGCAGGACGGCACGCTGGTGTGCATCTTCCGCCGCAAGGTGATGGTGCCGACCGAGACGTACATCAAGGAGCGCGGCGGCGAGCAGCCGGGCCGCCCCGAGCTGAAGGAACAGGGGAAGTAAGCGATGGCCCGTCTCGCCCAGACCGCCGGTCTGACCGACGTCCAGCAGGAGATCCTCTCCACCGTCCGCGACTTCGTGGACAAGGAGATCATCCCGGTCGCCACCGAGCTGGAGCACCGCGACGAGTACCCGCAAGCGATCGTCGACGGCCTCAAGGAGCTCGGCCTCTTCGGCCTGATGATCCCCGAGGAGTACGGCGGCCTGGGCGAGTCCCTCCTGACGTACGCGCTGTGCGTCGAGGAGATCGCCCGCGGCTGGATGTCCGTCTCCGGCATCATCAACACGCACTTCATCGTGGCGTACATGCTCAAGCAGCACGGCACGCAGGAGCAGAAGGAGCACTTCCTGCCGCGCATGGCGGCCGGCGACATCCGCGGCGCCTTCTCGATGTCGGAGCCGGGTCTGGGCTCCGACGTCTCCGCGATCACCTCCAAGGCGGTCCGGGACGGCGACGAGTACGTCCTGAACGGCCAGAAGATGTGGCTGACGAACGGCGGCACGTCCTCGCTCGTGGCCGTCCTCGTGCGAAGTGACGAAGGACACCCCGAGGGCACGGCCCCGCACAAGTCGATGACGACCTTCCTGGTCGAGAAGGAGCCCGGTTTCGGGGAGGTCCGCCCCGGCCTCACCATCCCGGGCAAGATCGACAAAATGGGCTACAAGGGTGTCGACACCACCGAGCTGATCATGGACGGGCTGCGGGTTCCGGCCAATCGGGTGCTCGGCGGCGTCACCGGCCGAGGTTTTTACCAAATGATGGACGGAGTCGAGGTCGGCCGGGTCAACGTGGCGGCACGCGGCTGCGGTGTCGCGCAGCGCGCGTTCGAGCTCGGTGTCCAGTACGCCCAACAGCGTCACACTTTCGGCAAGGCGATCGCCCAGCACCAGGCCATCCAGTTCAAGCTGGCGGAGATGGCCACCAAGGTCGAGGCCGCGCATGCCATGATGGTCAACGCTGCACGCAAAAAGGACTCCGGGGAACGAAACGACCTGGAGGCGGGGATGGCGAAGTACCTCGCCTCGGAGTACTGCAAGGAGGTCGTGGAGGATGCCTTCCGGATCCACGGCGGCTACGGCTTCTCCAAGGAGTACGAGATCGAACGTCTCTACCGCGAGGCCCCGATGCTGCTGATCGGCGAGGGTACCGCCGAGATCCAGAAAATGATCATCGGGCGCAGGTTGCTCGAAGAGTATCGATTCCAGGGCTGATTATCCCGGTACGGGGTGTTTTCTTCGAGAAGAAGATCACACCCCGTCAACGGTCTTCGGCCGCCGACTCGGCTTCCTGGCTTGCCCAGTTGTAGCCCCCGACCGGTACGATCCCCGGAAAGCCGCCGTCCCCGATTCCTTGCGCGGCATCATCCGCTACGAAGGTCATCCATGCCCCACAGCCAAACCTCTGCACATCGAGACAGCCTGGCCGGCGTACGCCTCGCGCGCGGAGCATCGCCGTGGCTTCTCCCGACCGTCGCCACCGCAGCCGTCAGCCTGCTCCGCGCCCGTCGCTCCGGCGCCGCCAAGGCCGTCGCCGTGCCCGCCACCGCTCTCGCGGCGGGCATGCTGTGGTTCTTCCGCGACCCCGAGCGTGAGATCGCCCAGGGCCGTGTCATCTCCCCCGCCGACGGTGTGGTGCAGAGCATCATGCCGTGGAAGGACGGACGCACCCGCGTCGCCATCTTCATGAGCCCGCTCAACGTCCACGTCAACCGCGCGCCCCTGTCGGGCTCGGTGACGTCGGTGGAGCACATCCCCGGTGGCTTCGTTCCCGCCTTCAACAAGGAGAGCGAGAACAACGAGCGCGTAGTCTGGCATTTCGACACCGAACTCGGCGACATCGAGATGATCCAGATCGCCGGCGCGGTGGCCCGTCGCATCGTGCCGTACATCCCGCAGGGCACGAAGGTCGAGCAGGGTGACCGCATCGGGCTGATCCGCTTCGGCTCGCGCGTCGACATCTACCTGCCCGAGGGCGTGGAGGTCGCGGTCGAGGTCGGCCAGAAGACCGTGGCTGGGGTGACTCGCATTGACCGTGATTGATCCTGAGACCCAGGCGGGCTGGGTGCCCGAGGCCGACGAGATCGGCGACGACGAGGAGGAGATGCCGCTCTCTCTCCGCCTGTCGATAGCGGACACCCTCACGCTCGGCAACGCCACCTGCGGCTTCATGGCGGTGTACTTCACCACCACCGGCATCCTGATCCCGCATCTCACCGGGGACGACCAGTCGGCGGGCATGGCGCGCCACAGCGCCGCCACCGCGGTCATCCTGATGCTCTGCGCGGCGATCTTCGACCTGTTCGACGGCCTGGTGGCGCGCAAGCTGCGCTCCTCCCCCATGGGCGCGGAGCTGGACAACCTCTCGGACCTGATCAGCTTCGGCCTGGCCCCGGCGTACTTCGTCCTCGTCTACGGCATGGTGGCGGACGACGCGTACCAGAAGGTGGCCGCGGTCGGTGCGGTCGTGGTACTGCTGGCCGTGGTGCTGAGACTCGCGCGCTTCTCGTGCGTGACACCGCCGAACGGCATGTTCCAGGGCATGCCCTCGCCGTTCGGCGCGCTCACGGTCGTCTCGATCGTGCTCCTTGAGCTGCCGTTCTTCGCGACGCTGATGGCGATCCTCGGCACGGCGTGGCTGATGGTGAGCCGGGTCGAGTATCCGAAGCCGCGCGGCCGCCTCGCGGTGGCGATGCTGTCCTGGATCGTGCTCGGGGTGGGTCTCCTGGCCGCCTGGGCCTTCGACGCCCCGGGCGGCCAGCTGCTCCTCCAGACCGGCTGTGCGCTGCAGCTGGTGACGGGCGCGGTGATCCCGCTGTTCGCCACGGCCCGCCGGGTGAACAACTTCCGCGACAACCGCCGAGAGGCACGCGCGGCGCAGCTGCCGTAGTCGTAGCCGAAAGACGAAGGGCCCCGGACCATCGACTGGTCCGGGGCCCTTCGCTGTCCCTGGGGGTGCCGGCTCAGGTCAGGAAGTCGCGTGCGACCTGTTCCGCGACGCGCTCCAGGATCGGTCCCGCGTCCGCGATGCACTTCACCACGTCCGGTTCCTCCGAGGTCAGCGGGTAGGCGCGGCGGAACCCCGCCCGGCCCAGCGCCTCCGGGGGCAGCGCGAGGCGGCCGCACACCGCCACGACCTCCTTGTCGGCGGCACGCGCGGCCGCGGCCACCCCGGCCGGCGCCTTCCCGTGCAGCGTCTGCTCGTCCAGCGAGCCCTCGCCGGTGATGACGAGCGTCGCCCGCTCCAGCGCGGGCGCGAAGCCGAGCACGTCGAGCATGACCTCGATACCGGCCCGGAAGCGGGCGCCGAGCAGCAGGGCGCCGTATCCGATGCCACCGGCGGCCCCCGCGCCCGGCGCCACGGCGTACTCGACGGCGCGCGGACCGACCTCGGCCTCCAGGACCTTCGCGTAGTGGGCCAGCGCGCCGTCCAGCAGGTCCACGTCGTCCGGGGAGGCGCCCTTCTGCGGGCCGTAGACCGCCGCCGCGCCCTTCGGCCCGGTCAGCGGGTTGTCCACGTCGCTGGCGAGGACCAGGTCGACGGCCGAGAGCCGCGGGTCCAGGCCGGACAGGTCCGCGCGGGCGAGGCCGGCGAGGCCACCGCCGCCCGGCGGCACCGGTTCGCCGTCCTCGTCCAGGAACCGCGCCCCGAGCGCGGACAGCATGCCGGCCCCGCCGTCGGTCGTGGCGCTGCCGCCGACGCCGAAGACGATCGTGCGCGCACCCGCGTCCAGCGCGGCCCGCAGCAGCTCGCCGGAGCCGTACGTGGAGGCCGTGAGGGGCGCGAAGACACCGCGGGGCAGCCGCTGCAGTCCGCTCGCCTCGGCCATCTCCACGACGGCGGTGTCGCCGCGCAGCGCGAACGCGGCGGTGACCTCCTGCCCCAGCGGCCCGGCGACCTGGATCTCGTGGCGTTCGAACCCGGCCGCGACCGCCGCGGCCACCGTGCCGTCGCCGCCGTCGGCGACGGGCAGCGCCTCGACCTCGATGCCGGGCACCACCCGCCTGAGCCCCACCGTGACCCGTTCCGCGACCTGTACGGCCGTCAGCGAGCCCTTGAACTTGTCCGCGGCGATGAGCACGCGCTGTGTCACCTGTATCCCCTTGCTCTCCGGGCCTCGCGCACGTCAAGGCCAGTCGCGCCGCTGTGACCTTAACCGGAGGACGGCCTTGCCGTCATTCCCCGGTCGAAGCCTGGGAAAGGGCTGGGAACCACCTGGGAAGTCGATGGGAAAGCGACAGGGCGGCGGCAGGAAGGCAAGCGGGCCGAAAACGGGTACACCAGAGCCATGGGCAGTCTGGGTCCCGACCTCGCCGACCGGGTGTTCGGCGGCTGGCTCGGCCGGATCGCGGGCAACATGCTCGGCAAACCGGTCGAGCGGGGTGAGCTGTGGACGCGTGAGCGCATCGACGGCTATCTGCGGCGGGCCGGCGCCCTGCCGCTCACCGACTACCTCCCCGAGCCCGCCGACGAGACCGACGCCCTCGCGCTGCGCCCCGAGTGGCGCCAGTGCGTGCGCGGCCGGATCCACGGCAGCTGCCGCGACGACGACATCGACTACGCGATCCTCGGCCTGGACCTCCTGGAGACCCACGGCTTCGGTTTCAGCACCGAGCAGGTCGGCGAGCTGTGGCTGCTGAGGCTGCCGTATCTGCAGACGTTCACCGCGGAGCGGGCCGCCTACCGCAACCTCGCGACCGGCCTGAAACCGCCCCTCACCGCCACCCACGACAATCCCTACCAGGAGTGGATCGGCGCCCTGATCCGCGCCGACGTCTTCGGCTGGACCAGCCCCGGCGACCCGCACCGGGCCGCCGCCCTGGCCCGCCGCGACGCCGTCCTCTCCCATACGGGGAACGGGGTGTACGGCGCGATGTGGGCCGCCGCGCTGATCTCGGCGGCGTTCACCGCGCCGACGGTGCGGCAGGCGATCGACACCGCGCTCACCGTCGTACCGGCGAGCTGCCGCCTGGCCCGGACCGTGCGCCGGGTCGTCTCCCTGCACGGGACCCGGCTGAGCTGGGAGGACACCCTCGCCACCGTCTCCGCCGAGACCGCGGGCCTCGGCTGGATCCACACCATCCCCAACGTGGCCGTCCTGACCGCGGGACTGCTCTACGGCGACGGCGACTTCACCCGGACCGTCGCCCTCACCGTGCGCGGCGGCCTGGACACCGACTCCAACGGCGCGACGGCGGGCTCGGTGGCCGGGGTGCTGACCGGCGCGGCGGCCATCCCGGACCGGTGGCGGGACCCCCTGGAGGACACGGTCCGCAGCGCGGTGTTCGGCTTCGACGGGGCCCGTATCAGCGACCTGGCGGAGCGGACGGTGCGGCTCGCCCGGACGAACACCGGGGCCGGGCTGGATACCCTGCCCGGGTGACCACCACCGACACCTATGCCGCATACATCGCGAGCCTGCCCCGGATCCTCGCCGGGGCCGCCGCGCTCCTCCGTGACGCCGAGGGACGGGTACTGCTCGTCGAGCCCAACTACCGGGAGGGCTGGGCGCTGCCGGGCGGGACCATCGAGTCCGACGACGGGGAGACCCCGCGCCAGGGCGCCCGCCGGGAGACCCTGGAGGAGATCGGCCTGGACCTGCGGATGGGCCGGCTGCTGACCGTGGACTGGGTGCACGGCACCGGCCGGCCGCCCGTCGTGGCGTACGTGTACGACGGCGGTGTCCTCACCGACACGGACCTCGGGGCGATCACGCTCCAGGAGGAGGAACTGCTGAGCTGGCGGCTGGTGCCCCGCGAGGAGGTCCTGGACCATCTGCCCGGCGCGCTGGGACGGCGGGTACTGGTCGCGCTGGACGCCCTCACGGACGGTTCGGGGACGGTGGAGCTGGAGAACGGTCACCGGGTCGGGTGAATTCCGGGCCCGCCCGGACCGGCGATATCCGGTCGCCGCCCTACCCCGCCCCGCCCTACCCTCGAACGCATGACCAAGCCCCTCGTCGCCATCCTGAGCGGCGCCGGCATCTCGACCGACTCCGGAATCCCCGACTACCGCGGCCCGAACGGCTTGTGGCGCAAGGATCCCGAGGCCGAGAAGCTCGTCACCTACGAGTACTACATGGGCGATCCCGGGATCCGGCGGCGGTCGTGGCGGATGCGCCGTGACAACCGCGCGCTGCGGGCCGAGCCGAACGCCGCGCACCGGGCCGTGGCCGAGCTGGAGCGGTCCGGGGTGCCGGTCCGGGTCATCACGCAGAACGTCGACGGACTCCACCAGCTCGGTGGGATGCCCGCGCGCAAGGTGCTCGAACTGCACGGCACCGCACGGCAGGTCGTGTGCACGGACTGCCATGCGCGCGGGCCGATGGAGGACGCGCTCGCCCGCGTCGAGGCCGGCGAGGACGATCCTCGCTGTCTGGAATGCGGCGGGATCCTCAAGTCGGCGACCGTGATGTTCGGAGAACGCCTGGACCCGGTGGTGGTCGGCGAGGCGCTCGCCATCAGCAAGGCATGCCAGGTGTTCATCGCCGTGGGCAGCAGTCTGCAGGTGCAGCCGGCGGCCGGGCTCGCCGGTGTCGCCGCGGATCACGGGGCACGGCTCGTCATCGTCAACGCCGAGCCCACGCCGTACGACGACCGCGCCGACGAGGTCATTCGCGAACCGATCGGTACCGCGCTGCCCAAGCTGCTCCACCGGCTGATCACCGAGTCCGGAACTCCGGGATGACCTCGCGCCCGAAGCGGCGGATGCACCTGAGCTCCTCCTCGTGGCCGGGCCCGGACGCCACCCGGAACGACATGATCAGGTAGGCGGGGTCGACCGCCTCCTGGAACGCGCGGATCGACGCGACGCAGTCGTCCGGGCTGCCGACGATCAGACGGTCGCGCCGGTGGCGGCCGAACGCGAAGTCCTCCTCCTGCGTCACGCCCTGGAGGAACGGCTCGCGCTCGGCCACCCAGCGCGGGACCTGCTTGAAGTAGAACCAGTGATCGGCGCGGATGTGCGGCCACCAGGTGCGCTCGACGTCCTCGAGCGAGTCACCGACCCAGCCGTCGCGCAGCAGGTTGACCGCGAGCCGGTCCGAGGTGCCGTACTCGTCGCCGGCGGCGCGGTAGAGCTCCGCCCAGTACCGCATGACCTCGATGTTGTGCAGCGGATCGGTCGGCCAAGGGCAGCCGAAGCGCGCCGCACGCCGGGTTCGGACATCGCGCCTATCCACAGCTCGGGGCTCACCGGCGTCGGCGTGATGCGGCCCTCGACGTCGAAGTGCCTGCCGTGGAAGTCGAGATGCTCGCCCGCCCACGCGCGTTGCACGATCTCGATGCCCTCCTCGAACCGCGAGACCTGGTGCTTCGCGTCGAGTCCGAAAAGCTCGAACTCGGAGGGGAAGTTGCCCAGGCCGACGCCGAGGCGGAGGCGGCCGCCCGACAGGATGTCGGCCATCGCTCCGTGCTCGGCGACGTGGACCGGGTGCTCGAAGGGGAGCAGATGGACCGTGGTGCCGATGTCGACCCGTTCGGTGATCGCCGCCAGCGCGCCGAGCGCCGCCCACGGGGAGGGTGGATAGCCGTCGGGCATCATGTGATGCTCGGGGACGAAGAGCCCGTCGAACCCGCATTCCTCGGCCACGCGCGCGGCCGCGAGGATCTCCTGCCAGCGCCGCACGATGCCCCTGGCGTCGGGCGGGTCCTGGGGACGGAACAGGATGCCGAACTTCATGGCCGTGTCTCCTCCCGGTGTGACCTCGCTGCCAGGAAACGCCAACGGCCAGGCGCGTGTTCGGCGCTTCACCGAGTCGGCACATCCGCCCCGGTGTCCGCCCGCGGGGCTAGAAGAGGCCCGCTCCCCGTTCGAAGTCCAGCAGGCGCTGCTTGCGGGGCAGGCCGCCGCCGTAGCCGGTGAGGCTGCCGTTGGCTCCGATGACGCGATGGCAGGGGACGATGATGCCGATCGGGTTCTTCCCGTTGGCGAGGCCGACCGCCCGGGAGGCCTGCGGATTGCCCAGGGCGTCGGCCAGTTCGCCGTACGACCGGGTCTCCCCGTAGGGGATCAGGCACAGCTGCTCCCAGACGCTGCGCTGGAACGGCGTGCCGTTCAGGCGCAGTTCGAGGGTGAACTCCTTCAACTCGCCCGCGAAATAGGCGGATAGCTGTTCCTCGGCCTCGGCGAAGAGGTCGTCGTCGCGGGCGCCGAAGTTCTCCTCGGGCGGGCGGTGTCGCTGGTCCTCCATGTAGAGGCCGCAGAGGGTGCCGTCGTCGGCGACGAGCGTGAGGGGGCCGTACGGGCTGTCGGTGACGGTGTGGTTCTTCACGGCAAGCTCCTTACACGGGAAGGAAGTTGATCGGGTGGCTGTCGGTCGCCCACAGGTACTGGACCGCGTAGGCCCGCCAGGGGCGCCAGGCCGCCGCGCGTGCGGTGAGGGCGGCCGGGGTGCCGGGCAGGCCCAGCTCCTGGGCGGCGCGGCGGATTCCGAGGTCGGTGGGGAGGAAGGCGTCGGGGTCGCCGAGGGCACGCATGGCGATGACGTCGACGGTCCAGGGGCCGAATCCGGGGAGGGCGAGGAGCTTGGCGCGGGCCTCGGCCCAGTCGCTCTCGACGCCCAGGTGGAGGGTGCCGTCGGCGAGTTGGCCGACCAGCGTGGTGAAGGTGGTGCGGCGGGTGCGGGGCATCGCCAGGGACTCGGGGGGCACCTCCGCGAGCGCCTCGGGGGACGGGAAGAGGTGGGTCAGGCCGCCCTCGGGGTCGTCCACGGGGGTGCCGTGGGCGGTCACCAGGCGGGCCGCGTGGGTGCGGGCGGCGGCCGTGGAGACCTGCTGGCCGAGGACGGCCCGGACGGCGAACTCCGCCTCGTCGACCGTGCGCGGCACCCGCCGTCCCGGTGCCTTGTCCACCAGCGGCGCGAGGAAGGGGTCCGTGCGCAGCTGGTCGTCGACGGCGACCGGGTCGGCGTCGAGGTCCAGCATGCGGCGGCAGCGGCTGATCGCGACGGGCAGGTCCCGCAGGTCGCTGAGGGTGAGCCGGCACGCGATGTGGTCGGTTTTGGGGGTGAGGGCGGCGACACCGTGGCCGTAGGGCAGTCGCAGGGTCCGCCGGTAGGCGCCGGTGGGGGTACCTCCCACGCCTTTCGGGCAGTGGGGGAGCCACTCCTCGACGCCGGGGACGGCGGTGGCCGCGAGGTGCCCGAAGAGGTTGTCGGGGTTGAGGGGGGCGCGGAACGGGAGGCGGAGGGAGAGCGCGCCGGGGGCCTGGTTCGCGGACCTGGGGCGGCGGTCGCGCAGTTCGGTCGGCGAGAGGGCGAAGACCTCGCGGACGGTGTCGTTGAAGGTGCGGATCGAGGAGAAGCCGGCCGCGAAGGCGAGCTCCGCCATCGGGAGGGCGGTCGTCTCGATCAACAGGCGTGCGGTCTGGGCGCGTTGGGCCCGGGCGAGGGCCAGCGGGCCGGCGCCGAGTTCGGCGAGGAGCTGGCGCTCGACCTGCCGGGGGCTGTAGCCGAGGCGGGCGGCGAGGCCGGGCACGCCCTCGCGGTCCACGACCCCGTCGGCGATCAGCCGCATGGCGCGGGCGACCAGGTCGGCGCGCTGGTTCCACTCCGGGGAGCCGGGGCTGGTGTCGGGGCGGCAGCGCTTGCAGGCCCGGAACCCGGCCTGCTGGCAGGCGGCCGCGCTCGGGTAGAACGTCATGTTCTCGGGCTTGGGCGGTACCACCGGGCAGCTGGGCCGGCAGTAGATGCGGGTGGTCAGGACGGCCGTGAAGAACCAGCCGTCGAACCGCGCGTCCTTCGACTGTACGGCCCGTACGCAGTGCTCGCGGTCGAGGTTCATCCCTTTCTGCATGGGTCCAGCATCGGCCACGGGCGGTGGCCGATGCTGGCGGAAATCCGACACGAAGGTGGGCTGACCTCGGAACCCGGGAGGCTCAGAAGTAGTGGTCCTGGTCCAGGTCGGCCAGCAGTCCGGGCTGCTCGGGCCGCCAGTCGTACCGCTCCCGGGTGGCGGTGCTCGACGTGGGGTTGTCGCTGCCGACGAAGCGGATCAGCCAGCCGAAGTGGGCGGCCGCCTCCTCCGGCGTGAGGGACACGACCGGCAGGCCGAGGCGGCGGCCGATGACCTCGGTGATGTCGCGGAGCGGTACGCCCTCCTCGGCGGCCGCGTGCAGTACGGCGCCGGGCGGGGCGGTCTCCAGGGCCTTGCGGAAGAGGACGGCGGCGTCCAGGCGGTGCACGGCCGGCCAGCGGTTGGCGCCCTCGCCCGGGTAGGCGGCGCGGCCCTTGTCCCGGGCGACGCCGATCAGGTGCGGGACGAAGGCGTGGTCGCCCGCGCCGTGCACCGAGGCCGACAGCCGGATCGCGGAGACCCGTACCCCGCGGTCGGCGAGGGCGAGGGCGGCCCGCTCCGACTCGCCCCGGTGCGCGCCGGGCGCCGCCGGGTCGGGTCCGTCCGTCTCAGCGCCGAGGCGGCCCGGGGTGAGCAGGCCGGTCACGGAGCTGATGACGAGCGGGCGGCCGGAGTTCGCGAGCGCGTCCCCGAAGGCCGCCAGGGCCGCGAGTTCGGTGCGCAGGGCACCCGGCATGTCGGAGAAGTCGTGGTTGAAGCCCGTGTGGACCACCCCGTCCGCCGCCGCTGCCGCGGCCCGCAGTCCGTCGACGTCGTTCAGGTCGCCCCGGTGCGCCTCCGCGCCCGCCTCCTTCAGGGCCGCCTCGGCCGCGTCCGAGCGGGCGAGGCCGAGCACCCGGTGCCCGGCGCCCAGCAGTTCGCGGACCACCGCGCTGCCGATGAACCCGGTGGCGCCGGTGACGAACACACGCATGACGAATCACCTCACGAAGAGTGAAAGATCTGGGATGACTCCAGCGTGCGCCCGGCCCGGCGCCCGGGTCCAAGACCTGTTCCGCACCCGGTGATGCCTGTCCGGTCATGACCGCAGCTCACAGCGGCAGGAGTTACAGTCGAAGGGTGCCCGAATCCCCCGTACCGCCGGTGGACCTGGAGTTGCGTCTGGTGCGCTACTTCACCGTGGTCGCCGAGGAGTTGCACTTCGGCCGTGCCGCCGACGCGCTGCATCTCGCGCAGCCGTCGCTGAGCCGTCAGATCCGGCGCCTGGAGCGGGAGTTGGGCGTCCGGCTGCTTGACCGCACCCCGCGCGGCACCCGCCTCACCGAGGCCGGGGAGACCTTTCTGCCGCAGGCCAGGGAGCTGCTGCGGACCGCCGCCCGGGCCGCCGCGAGCGCCCGTTCGGCCGCCGCGCACGGGCCGTTCACGGTCGGTTACACCACCCATCAGATCGTCACCCCGGCCGTCCGCGAACTGCGCCGGGGCCACCCGCGGGCCGACATCCGCACACTGCACGTGGACTGGAACGAGCCGCGGGACGCGCTGCTCGACCACCGGGTCGATGTCGTGGTGACCCGGTTCCTGTTCCGCGCCGACGACCTGGACATCTCGGTCCTCTACGACGAGCCGCGTGTCCTGCTGGTCCCGGTCGGCCACCGGCTGGCCGGCCGGGAGTCGGTCACCCTCGCCGACTTCGCCGACGAGCCGCTCCCCCGCTTCACCGGCGCCGACCGGGTGGGGGCCAATCCCCCGGGCCACACCCGCCTGGGCGCCGTGGTGGACACCCTGGAGGACAAGCTGGAACTGGTCGCCGGCGGTGAGGTGGTGTCGCTGGCGCCGGCCGGGTTCCGCGGGAGCCTGCGGCCGGACATCGCGGTGATCCCGGTCGAGGACGCCGACCCCCTCCAGGTCGTCCTGGCCACCAGGGCCGGCGACCGCCATCCCCTGCTGCCGGCGTTCCGGCGCGCGGCCGAGGCCCATCTGGTCCCCGACCGGGCCGGGGTACCGGCCACGCACTCCGGGGCGGGCCGATGAGCGGTTCCGGGAGAGTCACGCTCAACGACGTGGCCGCCGCCAGCGGGGTCTCGCGCGCCACGGTCAGCTTCGTCCTGAACGACGACCCGCGCCAGACCATCTCGGCCGCCACCCGCGACCGGGTCCGGCAGGCCGCGCGCGACCTCGGGTACGTCCCGCACGGGGTGGCCCGCGCGCTGCGCGAGGGCAGCTCCCGGGTGGTGGTCCTCGACCTGGACCGGGGTCTGGAGGGCACCTACTCGCGCAGCTACGTCCACGGCCTCGACGAAGAACTCGCCGCCCACGGGCATGTCCTGCTGGTGCGGCACGGCCGGCACTCCGCGGCGGCCACCCGGCAGGTCCTGGACGCGATCACCCCGCGCGCGGTGATCCGGTTCGCCGAGCCGTACCTGACCGGTCACGACCTGGAGGACCTGGGCGGCGGCTGGAAGGGCGGCCTCGCCGCGCACGCGGCCCTGCAGATCCGGTACCTCACCGAGCACGGGCACGCCCGGATCGCGCTGGCCCTGCCCGCGGAGGACTCCGCCCTGGCCCGGGCCCGGCGGCGGTTCGCGGAGCACACCGTGCACAGCCTGGGCCTGCCGCCCCTGGTCCCGTGCACGGTGCCCCGCCCGCGGGCGGCGGGCGCCAGGGCGGTCGCCGCCCTGCGCGCGTCCCACCCGGACGTCACGGCGGTCGCCGCCTTCGACGACGACCTCGCGCTGCGCACCCTGACCGCCCTGCACGACCTGGGCCTGGCCGTCCCGGACGACATGGCGGTGATCGGCTACGACGACACCGAGTACGGCGAGCTGAGCACCCCCGCCCTCACCACGGTCCGCATCGACGCGGAGGCCCACGGCCGGCTGGCCGCGCGTACGGCCCTGGGGCTGGACGCGGCGGGGCTGGTGCCGGTGCCCGCGCGGATCATCGTGCGGGACTCGGTGTGAGCGGGGGCCGGACCGGCCGCGGCCGGCCGGCTCCGCACCCTCAGACCTGCTCCCCGGAGTCGTCGCGCTGCACCACGCACAGCGCCCAGATGATGAATCCGGACAGCGCGATCATCACGACGGACCAGACCGGGTAGTACGGCAGGGACAGGAAGTTGGCGATGATCACCAGCGCGGCGATGGCGATCCCGGCACCGCGTGCCCACGCGGCCGGCTGGAGGAGGCCGATGCCGACGACCACGGCGATCACGCCCAGGACCAGGTGGATCCAGCCCCAGCTGGTGAGGTCGAACTTGAACACGTAGTTGGGCGTCGTGACGAAGACGTCGTCCTGGGCGATCGCCATGATGCCCCGGAACACCGCGAGCAGTCCGGCGATCATGAGCATCACGGCGGCGAAGGCCGTCAGTCCGCCGGCCCACTGCATCCTGGCGGTGTGTGCGTGCGGCTGGTGCGCGGGGTGTGTCGCTGTCATGCGGCTGCCTCGATTCGTTCTCGGAGGTGCTCAGCGCCTCGGTGCGCCGGACACGGAGCCGGGGCGGGCGGCCGACGGCCCGAGGTCGCTCAGGACCAGTTCCTTGGCCCTGCGGAACTCGTCGTCGGAGATGTCGCCGCGGGCCTTCATCTCGGAGAGCTTGGTCAGTTCGTCGACGCTGCTGGTCCCGCCGGTGCCGCCCTTGGCGGTATCCCGGATGTAGGACTCGAACGCCTTCTGCTGCTCACGGGCCTGGGAGATCTCCCGCTGCCCCATGCCCTTGCCGCGGGCGATCACATAGACGAGGACGCCCAGGAAGGGGACCACGATGCAGAGGGCCAGCCAGCCGGCCTTGGCCCAGCCCCCCATCGTGTCGTCGCGGAAGATGTCCACGATGACCCGGAACAGCAGGACCAGCCACATGATCCACAGGAAGAGCCACAGCATGGTCCAGAAGGCGCTCAGCAACGGATAGTCGTACGCGAGGTAGGTCTGCGCGCTCATTTGTGTCCTCCGTCCACGGCACCGGCCGTCGAGCCGGGCTCAGGTTGCCAGCGTGCGCACGGCACCCGGCGGGAGTCCTCACCCCGTGCGGGTGATCGTGGGCTCGGGAGCGGCGGTCACTCCGGCACCGGCCGCATCTCGACCACCCGCAGTCCGAGCGAGAGGCAGCGGTTCAGCAGTCCGTAGAGGTGCGCCTCGTCGACGACATGGCCGAACAGAATGGTCTGGCCGGACATCATCACATGATCCATTTCGGGGAATGCCCTGGTCAGCGTCTCCGACATGATCCCTTCGAGGCGAATCTCGTAGCGCATGGACGTCTCCCGCCGCGGGGCTGCTGCGCGGTCCTCCATCGAGCCTGCGCCGCGCGACGGCCTTCGGCCTCACCCGGTGCAGGTGAACCGCCGTCGCCCGCCTCGCCCCGGGGCGTCACAGCAGGCCGCGGTCGCGGGCCCGGCGCACGGCGTCGCCGCGGCGGCCCACGCCGAGTTTCCGGTAGACGCTCTTGAGGTGGGTCTTGACCGTGTTCACGGAGACGTACAGGTCGGCGGCGATCTCCTGGGTGGACATCAGCTGGGCCAGCCGGGTCAGCACCTCGCGCTCGCGGACGCTCAGCTCCTCCACCACCGGCACCGGCGACTCCTCGCCGGCACCGTGCCCGCCGTCGCCGAAGAGCCAGCCCGCGGCCAGGCCGCGCAGCGGCGGGCTCTCCAACAGGCGCCGGATCCCCGGTCCGGCGTCCAGGAACGGGCGCCGCAGCCGGTCCCGGCGGGCGTCCAGCAGCGCCCTGGCCAGCAGTTTGCCGGCGGTGCCGGTGTCTCCCGCCTCCGCCGCGGCCCGGGCGCGCACCAGGGTGGCCCGGACGGTCACCCCCGGCCCCGCGCCGTCCGTGCCGCACAGCCGCTCGGCCGCCTCGACCGCCTCCGGGCGCCGGCCGGCGGCGAACCGGGCCCACGCCAGCTCCGCGGCACACCCGGGCTCGTCCTGCCAGGGCAGGTCGTCCAGCACCTTGGCGGCCGCCTCCGGCCTGCCCTCGGCGAGCTGGACGGCCGAAAGGGCCAAGGCCGCGTGGGCCTCGGCCCAGGGCGAGGCCGCCAGAACCGGCACGCCCGCCTCGACGGCGCTCACCGCGGCCCGCGGCTCCCCGAGCGCCAGCAACAGCCGCCCGGTCACCAACGCACGGACCGCCTCGGTCACGGGATCGGGCGAACCGGAGCCGGGGGCGACCACCGCACCGGGAAGACGAGAGCCGCGAGCGACCACCGCGCCGGGCGGATCAGAGCCGGGCACAACCACCTCACCCGGCAGACCAGGGCCGGGAACAGTCGCCTCGGCGGGCAGACCGGACCCGTAGATGGCTGCCTCGCCGGGCAGGCCGAAGCGGGGAGTGATCGCCTCGCCGGGCGGATCGGAGCCAGGGGCTACCACGTCACCCGGCAGACCAGAGCCGGGAGCAGCCTCGGCGCGCTGACCGGACCGGAAGGTAACCGCCTCAGTGGGCGGATCCGAGCCGCGGGCGACCACCTCGCCGGACAGACCAGAGCCAAGACCAGCCGCCTCGGCGAGCAGAGCTCGGGCCCTGTCCAGTTCGTCTCGGTCGACGGCGACGGCGGCCAGTACCAGTTGGGCGAGACCGGCACTGGGGTGGTGCCGTCCGTCGGTGTACGGGGCCGCGGTTGCCGTCAGGGCCTCGGTCTCCGCCCTGCCGATCCAGCCGCCGAGGAAGTCGATCAGCGCCAGATGCGCGAGGCAGTCCTCGCGCGGCAGGGCCGTCGCCGCGTCGCAGGGGCCGGCGAGCACCTCGGTCAGCACCGCGCGGGCCTCGTCGAAGCGTCCGGCCCATACGCGCGTCGAGCCCAGGTGACCGAGCAGCAGGGCGGTGAGCTCGGGGTGCTTCGCCAGCAGTTGCTCGGGCACCTCGCGGAGCAGCCGCAGGGCTGCCGACATCGCCTGCTCGGCCCGCCCGGGGTCACCGGTCAGCCGGGCCGCCAGGGCCTCCAGCAGCGCGCAGCTCAGGCGGCCCGCGGCCGCGGACGGCCCGGCGGGCAGATCCTCCTCCGCACGGGCGAGGTGGGCCAGGCCGGCGCCGAGATCGGGTCCGGCCAGCCCGCGGGCCGCGCGCACCAGATCCACCGCCGCGCCCGTGGCGTCCGGGTCCATGCCGGAGAACAGCTCGGTGACATCGTTTCCGGCCGGGCCCGCGAAGAGCCGGCCCAGCGCCAGGTCGTCCACGAGTGTGCCGGCGGTGAACTCCCAGTCGCCCGCCGCCGCACCGTGCGCCAGCGCCTCCGGCACCGCTCCGGAGTCCCGCAGCCAGCGCGCGGCCCGCAGCTGGAGGTCCGGTTCCAGCCCCGGGAAGCGCGCCCGCAGATGCACCCGGAGGATCTCCGCGAACAGCGGATGCAGCCGGTACCAGGAGTGTCCGAGGTCCTCGACGAACGCGTTCTGGCCGTGCAGCTCGGCCAGCCGTGCCTCGACACCGCCGCGGTCCGCCACCGCCTCCGCCAGCTCGGGGCAGAAGCCGTCCAGCACGCTGAGGCGCAGCAGCAGGTCCTGGGTCTCGGCCGGCTGGGCCTTCAGCACCTCGGCGAGCAGGAACTCGGCGATCATGCTGTGGCCGGCCTCGAACTCCTTCAGGTACGTCTGCGGATCCGCGCTCTGCTGCGCGGCCAGGGCGCACAGACGCAGCCCGGCCGCCCAGCCCCCGGTGCGTTCGACCAGGGCGCGCACCGCCTCCGTGGGCAGCCGCAGTCCGTGCCGCGCCAGCAGCTCGGCCGCCTCCTCGGTGGTGAAGGCCAGCTCGGCGTTCCTGATCTCGGTGACGGCACCCGCGCTCCGGTAGCGGTGCAGGGGCAGCAGGGGCTCGGAGCGGGTGATCAGGATCAGCCGCAGTCCCGCCCCGGCGTGGTGCAGCACGAACTCCAGCTGTTCGGCCGCTTCGGGGGCGGCGAGCCGGTCGAACTCGTCGAGCACGAGGATCGCGGGCGGCTCGCGCCGGTTCAGCGTGTCGGCGATGCGGGCCAGCAGCCGGTGGTCGACCCGGCCCGCGTCGTCCGGGCCGGAGACTCCGTCGGGCAGCGGTGTCCCGGTGTCGTGGAGGGCGTGCAGCACATAGGCCCAGAACCGGCCCGAGCCCTGGTCCGCCGCCTCGACGGTGAGCCAGGCGACGGGCTGCCCAAGGCCGGCCGCCCAGTCGGCGACCAGCAGTGTCTTGCCGGCGCCCGCCGCGCCGTTGACCATCGTCAGCGGCCGGTCGAGGGCCTGGTCGAGGTGGTCGGCCAGCCGGGTCCGGCGCAGGAAGGTGGGCGGCCTGGCCGGCACGGCGAACCGGGTCCGCAGAAACGGCTCGCCCGGCTGATCGGCCGGTACGGCGGCCGGTCGGCGCGGGTACTCGTCCTTGCCGGCCACAGAGGTCACCACCCATGTCCGTCAGGCCGTCGTCGGCGCTCCACACGTTCAGAATCCCAGCGTTGCCGCCTCGGCGCAGGCCGCGGCCGTCCCGACCCCACCCGCCCCACCCCCCGGGCACCACCGGAGAGCCGACGTCCGGACGTCAGCCCCCGTCACCGGGCCGTCCGGGCTCCGTCGGCGGCGGGCTGCCGTCGACGCGGCCGGTGGCCGCCAGCAGGCAGAGCACGGCGAGGACGGCGAGCAGCACGATCACCAGCAGCAGGACCGTGAGCACGGTGGGATGGTTCCAGAGCGCGAAGACCAGGGCGACGATCAGCAGCGCGCCGAGGGTGACCCAGCGGCGGTGGGCGAGCGCCCAGGCACCGGCCCGTCCGGTGTGGACCTGGTGCGCGGCCGCCCACCGGGCCGCGGAGTCCGCCGTACGGTCCGAAGTGCCGCGGATCGCCACCGGGAGCCGTCCCGGCCCCACGAGGTACGCGCCGAGCGCGATCACCACGCCGAGGACGATCGCCGTACGCAGGCTGACCCGCAGGAAGCGCACCAGGGTGTCGAAGACGGCCGCGGCGGCGGCCCTGGACTGCACCTGCGGTGGCAGGTGGTCCAGGTAGTAGCGGCGGGCGACGACCAGGGCGACGGCGACCACCAGGCAGGCGAAGGCGGCGCCCAGCGCGGTGCGCGCGAGGGCTCGGCGCCGGGCCCGGGCGAGGAACACACCGGCGGCGCCGCACAGCACGACCAGGATCGGGAACCAGTTCCCGACGATGTCGAGGAGGTGGGCGCCCTTGCGGAACTTCGCCAGCTGTTCGGACTGGAACAGCACCAGCTTCTTGTCCACGTCCGGGATCTTGTCGGCGGGTTTCAGGCCGGCGTCGACCAGGTCCTGCTTGACGCGGTCGACGGCGGTGCCCAGATCCAGGGTGACCGTGCCGCCGCTGACCCCGATGGCGCCCCGGCCCTTGCCGGTCAGGGCGTGCACGACGGCCTGGTGGGCGTCGCGGTTGGCGGTCCGCCACAGCCGTGCGAAGGCGTTGCTGCGGACCACCCGGGTGGCGGCCTTGGCCACCGTCTGGTCGATGGCGGCGTCGAGCTGCGGCCCCAGGCCTCTGAGCGCGTCGGCCGCCCGGACGGGCAGCCCCTGCGACTGCAGCCATCCGGCGATGTCCCCGGCGACCTCCTGACCGTTCGCGCGGGCGCTCACGGCCTCGGTGATCCGGTGCACCGCGGCGTCCTGGACGGCGGGTTCCGTCGCCAGCGGGGCGACGGTGGACACATAGCGGTCGGTGTCGAGGACGATGTCGTGCACCCACACCGCGAGCAGGGCGACGGGCACGAGAATGCAGGTCAGCACGGTGAGGACGGCCGAACTCGTGGTGCGCGCGACCCGGCCGGCGGTACGGCCCTCGTGCCCGTGCCCGTGCCCGTGCCGCTCGGCCGCGGCCCCGGCCGGCGCCGGGTGGTCCGGATCCGGGGTGTGCGGAGCGGGCGGCTCGGTCACGGGCCCTCCGGCGTGCTGGGTGCCTGGTCGTCCCCAGTACGTCAGCCGGAGGGGCCCACCGCCCGTTCTGACGGGCCGAACGGGCGACGGAGACACCTCCCGTCAGGACGTGCGCGCGTCCCGGTCCCGGCGCCGCGGCGGGCTGCCGAGCCGGCCGGCGAGGAACGGTTCCTGGGCGAGGACCGCGCCGCAGCTGACGCTGACGGTGGCGGCCAGGCAGACCACGATCAGCCAGGACAGGAGCACGAACACCGACCCCAGGGAGCCGTACTCGGACAGGGCGTGGTTCAGCGCCCGCGGCATGTAGAGCCGCGCGGTCACCGTCAGGGCGGTGAGGGCGACCGCCGTGATCAGGGCGCCGGGAAGCAGGGGTTTCCAGGTGATGCAGCCGCCCAGCAACAGATGCTGCGTCCACCACCACAGGCCCACATCGGCGGCGAAGGTGATCGGGATGCCCAGCCAGGCCCCCAGGCCGAAGCCGTCGTGCAGCGTGCCCTGAAGGATCAGCGCGGTGATCCACAGCGCGAGCCAGGCCACCCAGCGCCACGGCGCGATCCGGCCGCCGCCCCGGGGGATCTCCCAGGCACGTTTGCACAACCGCTGCACGGCCCGGCTGACGGCGGTGGCCGAGATCAGCACCATCAGCCCGCCGATCACGCCGGTGGTCTGCCGCAGGCTCTCGCCCTGGGGCTGCATCAGCTGCTGGAGCTGGGCGTCGGCCGGACCGGTCAGTCCGAACACCGAGCGCATGGAACGGATCAGCTGGTCCCGGATCGCCGGTGGGGCGTACGCGGCGAACACGAAGAGCAGCGGAACGGCGGCCAGGAAACACTGGGCCGCCAGTCGGGTGCCGGTGTCGAAGATGTTCACGGACACCATGCGGTCCGCGAGATGGGTGACTGCGGGAAACCGGATCTCCGCCCGCCGGTGCACCGCCTTCGCCCGGGCGACCAGCCGCCCGATCCGCTCGCGCCGGCCGGTGCGCTCGCGCCGGCCGGTGCGCTCGCGCCGGCCGGTCGGCGGGTGCCGAGAGCCGGTGCGCGGCACCCGCCCGCTGGTAGGCATGGCATCGGTCCTCTCCGGCGTCCACAAGTGCGGGGCTGCGTCCAGAGTGCGGGGCCGACGCTCCGGTGGCACTCCGGAAGGCTTTCCCCGGGGAGCGGGCGCCCGGGACGACGGCCGCGCCGGTCCGCAGAAGTGCGGTGGTCCGGTGCGGGTGCTGCAATGAAGCTGCGGACAACCGCCCCGCACCGCCGTGTCGCTCGGGAGGAGTGCTCATGGACAGCGTCGAGGACATGGGTCCCGTCGACTACCTGGTGATCGAGTTCCCGGGCAGCCGCCTGACGGGTGAGGCCCTGCCCCTGCTGGTCGATCTCGCCGACCGCCGCATCGTGCGGATCCTCGATCTCGCCTTCATCCGCAAGGACGCCGACGGCTCGGTCGCCGCGCTGGAGTTGCGGGATCTCGGCGACGACGAGGCCGACCTGACCGTCTTCGAAGGGGCCTCGTCCGGGCTGCTGGACGAGGGCGACCTCGCCGAGGCCGGAAACGCCCTGGAGCCCGGCAGCTCCGCCGCGGTCCTGGTGTACGAGAACCTGTGGGCCGCGCCCCTGGCACGCGCGCTGCGGCGCAGCGGGGCCGAGCTGGTCGCGAGCGGCCGGATTCCCGTGCAGGCCCTGCTGGCGTCGCTGGACGCCGTCGGGGAACCGCCGCCGCCCGGGGGATCCGCTGCCGCGTGAGGGAGATGAGGGACATGCCCGGACTGCTGCGCGGGGTCGCGCGCACCGCTGTCGTCGCCGGCACCGCCACGGCGGTGTCCAACCGTGTCTCACGGCGCCAGGCGGGCCGGTGGGCCCAGCAGGACTACGAACAGCAGGCACCGCAGCCCGCGTATCAGCCACCGCCGACGCAGCCGGTCGAGGACGAGATGACCGCGCGGATCGGCCAGCTCAAGGAGTTGGCCGAGCTGAAGGCGCAGGGCGTCCTGACCGACGAGGAGTTCGAGGCCCAGAAGCGCCGGCTCCTGGCCTGAGGCGCGTGTTCCCTCAGGGGAGCTGCGCGGCGAACGCCTCGTACGCCCGCTCGTCGTAGAGCACGAAGCGGACCTCCTCGACGGCCGTGTCCGTCTCCCGGACCGTCGCCACGGCGATCCGGGCGCCGTCGTCCATCGGCCAGCCGTAGATGCCGGTGGAGATCGCCGGGAACGCGACCGTGCGGGCGCCGAGTTCGTCCGCGCGTTTCAGGGACTCTCGGTAGCAGGAAGCGAGCAGGTCGGAGCGGTCCTCCGCCTTGGAGTGGACGGGGCCGACGGTGTGGATGACCCAGCTCGCGTCGAGTTCCCCGGCCGTGGTGGCGACGGCCTGTCCGGTGGGCAGGCCCTTGCCGATGGGGGTCCCCCCGCTCGAGCGAAGCCGAGAGTGGGGGAGGGAGGCGCGCAGCTTTCGGCACTCCTCCAGGATCGCGGGGCCGCCGCGCCGGTGGATCGCGCCGTCGACGCCTCCGCCGCCGAGCAGGGAGGAGTTGGCCGCGTTGACGATCGCGTCGGCGGTCTGCCGGGTGATGTCGCCCTGGACGAGCGTGATGCGGGGGGTCATGACTGTCTCAGCCTCCTCCACACGGCCTTCGCCGCGTTGTGCCCCGACATGCCGTGCACGCCCGGGCCCGGCGGGGTGGCCGACGAGCAGATGAAGACGGCCGGGTGCGGGGTGCCGTACGGGAACAGGGAGAGTTTGGGGCGCAGCAGGATCTGCAGGCCGGAGACCGCGCCGGTGCCGATGTCGCCGCCGACGTAGTTGGCGTTGCGGGCGGCGAGTTCGGCCGGGCCCGCGGTGGCGCGGGCCAGGACGCGGTCGCGGAACCCCGGGGCGAAGCGCTCCAGTTGACGCTCCATCACCTCGGTGAGGTCGCCGGTCCAGCCGCTGGGCACATGGGCGTACGCCCAGAAGACGTGCTTGCCCTCGGGGGCGCGGGCCGGGTCCACGACACTGGGCTGCACGGTGATCATGAACGGCCGGTCGGGGGCGCGGCCCTCGCGGGAGGCGGCGCGCAGGGCGGTGCCGATCTCCGCGCTGTCCGCGCCGATCTGCACGGTCCCGGCGCGGCGGGCCTCGGGGGCCGTCCACGGCACCGGGCCGTCCAGCGCGTAGTCGATCTTGAAGACGCCCGGGCCGTAGCGGTAGTCCCGGTAGTAGTTGCCGAGGCCGGCGATACGGGCGAGCGCGGTGGGCGAGGTGTCGAAGATGTACGACCGCGCGGGCGGCAGGTCGTCGAGGCGCTTGACCTCGTAGTCCGTGTGGATCGCGCCGCCGAGGTCCTGCAGATAGCCGGCGAGGGCGTCGGAGATGGCCTGGGAGCCGCCCCTGGCCACCGGCCAGCCGCGGGCGTGCGCGGCGAGCGCGAAGACCAGGCCGATGGCGCCGGTCGCGAAGCCGCTGAGCGGGGCCATGACATGGGCGACCAGACCGGCGAAGAGGGTGCGGGCCCGTTCGTCGCGGAAGCGGCGCAGCAGCAGGGTGGAGGGCGGCAGCCCGACCAGGCCGAAGCGGGCGAGGGTGACCGGGTCGCGCGGCAGCGCGGTCAGCGGCAGGGACATGAAGTCCCGGGCGAGGGTGTCCCACTTGGGCAGGAACGGCTCGACCAGTCTGCGGTAGGTGCCCGCGTCACGCGGTCCGAACGAGGCCGCCGTCTCCGCGACGGAGCGGGCCAGCACGGCGGCACGGCCGTCGGGGAACGGGTGCGCCATCGGCAGCTCGGGGTGCAGCCACTCCAGGCCGTAGCGCTCCAGCGGCAGCGCGCGGAACGCGGGCGAGTTGATGCCGAGCGGGTGGGCGGCGGAGCACGGGTCGTGCCGGAAGCCGGGAAGCGTCAGCTCCTCGGTGCGGGCGCCGCCGCCGACGCTCTCCTTCGCCTCGAAGAGGGCGACCGAGAATCCGCGCCGGGCCAGCTCCACGGCGGCCGTCAGTCCGTTCGGCCCCGCACCCACCACGACCGCATCGAGCATCGACGGCACCTTCGGACCCCTTCGTCAGCCGATGGCCACTCGGCTTCAGGATATGCCGGAGGACTGACACCCTCCTCGCTCGGGGTTACCAGTGCGGGTTCTGCAGCAGGTCCACCACCCGGCGGGCGGTCGCCGCGTCGCGGGCCGCGGTGAACGGCAGGATGTTGCCGCCCGTGATACGGAACGGTTCGTCGCCGAGGGTGAGGTGGGCGCCGCCCGCCTCCTCGACCAGCAGCAGCCCGGCCGCGTGGTCCCAGGCGGCCTCCCAGGAGAACGCGGTCGCGTCCAACTCGCCCCGGGCGACGGCGAGATACTCCAGGCCCGCCGAGCCGCAGGCGCGCGGGGCGACGCCGTCGACCCACAGGGCGTGCAGCGCGCGCTTCTGCGCGTCGGTCGTGTAGTCCGGGTGGGAGGTGGCTATTTCGAGGTCCCGGCCCGGCGCGGGCGACCCGGCGAGCAGCCGTACGCCGTCGAGGAAGGCGCCCTTCCCGCGTACCGCCGTGGCCAGTTGGTCGCGGGCCGGGGCGTAGGTCCAGGAGGCGAGCAGGACGCCCCGGTGGGCGAGCGCGACCAGCGTGCAGAAGCCGTCCTCGCCCCGGACGAACTGGCGGGTGCCGTCGACCGGGTCGACGATCCACACCGGCGCGTCGCCCTGGATCGCCTCGTAGGTGTACGGGTCCGCGTGCACCGCTTCCTCGCCGACCACGACGGAGCCCGGCAGCAGGGCGCCGAGCGCCCCGGTGAGGTACTTCTCGGCCATCCGGTCGGCGTCCGTCACCAGATCGTGCGGCCCGGCCTTCTGGTCGACCTCGTCATCGGCGAGCCGCCGCCAGCGCGGCATGATCTCGGTGCGGGCGGCCTTGCGGATGGCGTCCTCGACGTCACCGGCGTGCTGGAGGAGAAACTCGTCGATGGTCTCCGTTGCTTCGATCATGTCCCCCATGAGAGCACGCGCCACTGACAATCCCCGCCGCCGGGGTGTACGGCCGATGGAATCCGGACGAACAGACGGCGCGGCATCCCGGAGTCAGCGCCCCACCGCGTACCCCTGCATCCCGCGCGGATTGGCCGCCGCCGACAGCACCCCGGTCTCCGGGTCCCGCGCGACCGCGCACAGCCGCCCCTCCGACCAGTCCGGCCCGACCGTCACGTCATGGCCGCGCAGCCGCAGCCCGGCCACCACCCGGGGGTCCGTCCGCGACTCGACGGTCACGCTTCCGGGGCGGCTTCCGCGCGGGTGGAAGGAGCTGGGGAAGCTGTCGTTGTGCCAGTTCGGGGCGTCGATCGCGCCCTGGAGGTCGAGCCCGCCGCGCACCGGGCCGCGCAGTGCGACGGCCAGGAAGAAGTGCAGCTGCCACTGGTCCTGCTGGTCGCCGCCGGGTGTGCCGAAGGCCAGCACCGGGACCCCGTCGCGCAGCGCGACGGACGGGGTGAGGGTGGTGCGGGGGCGCCGGCCGGGCGTGAGGGAGTTCGGCAGGCCCTCCTCCAGCCAGGCCATCTGGAGCCGGGTGCCGAGCGGGAAGCCCAGCTCGGGGACGACGGGGTTGGACTGCAGCCAGCCGCCGCTGGGGGTGGCCGCGATCATGTTGCCCCAGCGGTCGACCACGTCCAGGTGGCAGGTGTCGCCCCGGGTGCTGCCGTCGGCGGCGACCTGCGCGACCGTCGGCTCACCGGCGCCCAGCGGGTCGAAGGCGGTGCTCCTCCCGGCCTCCACGCGCGCGTACCCGGGCAGTCGCGGGACGCGTCCGCCGGGGCTGCCGGGCCGCAGCTCCTCGGAGGCCATGAAGCCGATCAGGCCCCGCCGCTCGGCGTTGTACGCGTCGGAGAGCAGCTCGGCCAGCGGTACCTCGGCCGCGTCCCCGTACCAGGCCTCCCGGTCGGCCATGGCGAGCTTGCAGCCCTCGACGAGGAGGTGGACGTAGTCGGCGGAGCCGTACCCGGGCAGCCCGGACGGCTCGGGCGGCAGCAGTGCGAGCTGCTGGAGGAGGGCGGGCCCCTGGCTCCAGGGGCCGGCCTTGCACACGGTCCAGCCGTTCCAGTCGTACGACACCGGGCGCTCGTAGCTCGCGGACCAGCCGGCCAGGTCGGCGGCGGTGAGGGTGCCGGTGTGCCGTTCGCCGCTGGTGTCCATGGTGGGGCGGGCGGCCTGCCGGACCAGGGCCTCGGCGATGAAACCGGAGCGCCACACCTCGCGGGCCGCGTCGATCCGGGCCTCCCGGTCCCCGGCGCCCGCGGTCTCGGCGAGCAGCCGCTTCCAGGTGGCGGCGAGGGCGGGGTTGCGGAAGAGCGCGCCGGGGCGGGGTGCCCGCCCGCCGGGCAGGTAGAGCTCCGCCGAGGACGTCCACTCCGTCTCGAACAGCTCGCGGACGCTCTCCACCGTCGCGCCGACGTTCTCCACGGGCGCGTGCCCGTGCTCGGCGTACCCGATGGCGTACCGCAGGACCTCGTCGAGGGGCTTGGTGCCGTGGTCGCGCAGCAGGAGCAGCCAGGCGTCGAAGGCGCCGGGAACGGCCGCGGCCAGCGGGCCGGTGCCGGGGACGAGGTCCAGGCCGAGCCCCCGGTAGTGGGCGACGGTGGCGCCGGCCGGGGCCACGCCCTGCCCGCACAGCACCCGCACCGCGCCGCCGGCCGGGGCGAGCAGGATCGGCACCTCGCCGGCCGGGCCGTTGAGGTGCGGCTCGACGACATGCAGGACGAACGCGCCCGCCACGGCGGCGTCGTACGCGTTGCCGCCGCTCTCCAGGACCGCCATCGCCGACTGGGAGGCCAGCCAGTGTGTGGAGGACACCATGCCGAAGGTGCCCTGGAGGGTGGGACGGGTGGTGAACTGCATCTGTCACCTCACTGCTCGCGCGACCGGCCGCTGTGCTCTGCCCGAACTGCCTGGCGGATACATGCTTCCACGGCCGCCGCGCGCGCAGTCCCCCTCCGCGACGATCGCCGCGGAGGGGGCGGCCCTCACTTGTCCGAGTCGGGCTTGCTGCTCGCCGCCGCGTAGGCCTGGCCCGGGGTCATCGGCACCCCGTTGAGGCTGACCGTCTTGTACTGGCTGACCTTGGCGCAGGTCTTGGAGTCGCTGGCGGTCGAGGCGTTGGCGTTGGAGACGGCGGCCTTGGTGTCGCCGGAGGTCGCCGGATAGGAGGTGCCGCTCGACCAGTCGCTGCCGATCACCAGCACCACACCGGTGCCGGTGCCCGACTTGATGTGCGAGCTGGGCAGGTCCAGGGCCTTGGCCACGGTCTGTGCCTCGGCCTTGTCGCCGCTGCCGTAGGTCAGGGTGGTCGTGGTCGCGGAGGCCGGGGCGTTGGCCGTGGTCGTGCCGGTGCTGAAGCCCTGCGAGATCAGGGAGTTCGCGATGGCGGAGGCGCGGCCCGTGATGGTGGTGCCGTTCTCCACGGTCACGGCGATCTGGGCCGCGGGGACGGTCGCGGTGGGCGTCGGCTTGGCGGTCGCCGAGGCGGCCGACGACTTCTTGCCCGAACCGGTGGTCAGCGACTGGTCGTTCGCCATGGTGGCGAACAGGTCCTTGGCGCCGGAGCCCACCACCACCCGGTTGCTGTTGTTCGGGTCGGGGGCGGTCTGCATCGTGGTGAAGGTCATCCGCTTGGTGGGGACCTTGTTCACGTCGGCCGCGAGCGAGATCAGCTTCTTCACGGTGCCGAGGCCGTCGTCCACGGTGAGCGCCTTGGTGGCGGCGTCCGCGAGGTCGTAGACCGCGGTCGGGTCGGTCAGCGTGCCCGCGCTCTTGAACTTGCGGATCATCGCGCTGAGGAAGATGTGCTGGGAGACGGTGCGGCCGAGGTCGCTGCCGTCGCCGAAGCCGTGCCGGGAGCGGACGAACTCCAGCGCGGCCTCACCCTTGAGGGTGTGGGTGCCCTTGGACAGCTTCAGGTGCGAGTAGGTGTCGTACACGTTGCCGTTGACACACACGGACACACCGCCGACCGCGTCGGACATCTTGACCACGCCGGAGAAGTCCAGCTTCACGAAGTGGTCGATGGGGATGCCGGTGAGCTGGTGGATGGTGGCCACCTGGCAGGAGGGGCCGTACTGGAGGGCGCTGTTGACCTGGCCGTAGTAGCCGGACGTGGACTCGCCGCTGTTGCTGTCCTTGCAGGCGGGGACGTCGACCATGGTGTCGCGGGGGATGCTCATGACCGTGGCGTTGGAACGGTCGGCGGATATGTGGACGACCATCTCCACGTCCGCGTTGCCGTTGCCGGTCTGCACGCCGGTCGTCTTGCAGCCGCCGCCGAGCTTGCAGTCCGCCGCGCTGGTACGGCCGTCGGAGCCGATCACCAGGATGTTGATCGGCGTACGCCCGAACGCGTCGGCCTTCTCACTGCCGCCCTTGCCGTCGAGGGAGACGCTGTTGATGTTGCCGTTGAGGTGCTGGTAGAACCACCAGCCCGCACCGGCCGTGACGAGCACCAGGACGGCCGTGACCAGGCCGAAGACCTTCAGTACCCGCTTGCCGCGGCCCACCGGCCTGGCCCGCCGGGACCGTCTGCCGCCGCCGGACTTGGCCGCCTGCCGGGCCGCTGCCCGGCCACCGGTCGGCCGCGTCCCGTCGGGCAGGGCACCACGCTGTCCCGGCACCCGGTCGGTGCGGCTGCGCGTGGCCTGGCCCCCCGGGCCGTCCCACGGGTCGGTCATCTTCCACTCCCATGAACGGTCGGGCCCCCGGGCGGTACGGCCGGCCTGTACTCGGCGGTGTACGGGCAGGCGTGAGGTGGGCCCACTTAGGTTGCGTGATTGCGCAATCTAACAAACTCACAGCCCTGGCAGCACAGACCCCACCCGAATTCACAGGTGAGGGATGTCATGTGAACCTTCGGCGCACCCCCGCCATCCAAGCACCCCGCACCGATCCGTCCCGCCGCCCTCGGGCACCGTCCTCAGACGCCGACCCCGCGCAACCGGCTCACCGGTGCGGGCGCCTGGTGCGTGCGCGCGGTCAGCTGCCCGACGGTCACCCGCACCACGGTCACGATGTCCGGATCGTCCACGTAGTAGATCTGCCGCCGTCCCTCCCGGCGGGAGCGCACCAGACCTGCCAGCTTGAGCTTGGCCAGGTGCTGGCTGACGGCGGGCAGGGCGCCGCCCACGCGGTCGGCGAGGCGGGTCACATCACTCTCGCCCTGGGACAGCACCCACACGAGGTGCAGCCGGGCCGGTGAGGCGAGCAGCCCGAACACCGCGGCCGCCTCGGTCAGCACCCCGTCGGAGGGGTCCGTGAAGCCATCGATGTTCTCCCCCACAGCCCGCTCCTTCCATCACAGTCACCGCACAGATGCCCACTCAGTGTAGGCGTGCGGTCACCGGGCCCCGCACGGCCTCCCCGCGATGTCCTCCACGCGTTCCCCGCATTGTCATGAGCGGGTGACAGATCATCGACGACTCGTCGTCAGGCACCGCCGGAGCCCGCCGTCGTTCATAAGCTTGCGCAACAAGGCAACTCAGCCAGGCAACACCCCGTACTGGGAGGACAACGAACGTGGGCATCATCGGCTGGATCATCCTCGGACTCCTCGCCGGAGCCATCGCCAAGATCCTGCTGCCCGGTCGCGACCCGGGTGGCCTCATCGGCACCACCCTCATCGGCATCGCGGGCGCCTTCGTCGGCGGCTGGCTCTCCGCCCGCTTCCTCGACCGCCCGGTGCAGAACCACTTCTTCGACCTCTACACCTGGGGAGCCGCGATCGCCGGCTCCCTGGTCCTCCTCATCGGGTACCGGGTGCTGTTCGGCAACTCACGCGACTGAAACTCACGCGACCGGGCGTCCGGCGGTGAGCAGATGCCCGCTGACACCGAGAAGTGACGGCTCGGACTCGATGCGCCGGGTGGCCGCGAGGACGGCCGCCCGGCGCCCGGGGTCGGCCAGCCACTCCTCCACGCCGCCCATGAGCCAGGCGACGCCCTCGACGCCGTACTGCCCGTCGACGGCGAGACCGGCCTCGGCGAACTCCGCCGGGGTCTCGGCGGGCTGGGCCAGATAGGCGGTGGTGAAGAGGCTGCCGTCCCGCTGGGAGGCCAGCCTCCCGTCCTCGGAAACGGCGTCGGCGACTCCACGCTGGACCGGTTCGAAGTAGCGCTCCTCGTGGAGGAGGTCGTGCAGCGCGGCGTACCGGTTGATGGTGGCCGCGACGACCACTCCCCCGGGCCGCACCGCCCGCCGCGCCTCGGCCAGCGCCCGTACCCGGTCGGGCCGTTCGGGCAGGTGGTAGAGCGGCCCCAGCAGCAGTACGACGTCGTAGGCGGCGTCGGCGACGGGCAGGTCCCGGGCGTCTCCGGACCGGGCCGTGACCCCGGGCAGCCGGGCCGCCTGGGCCACGTGCAGCGGCACCGGGTCGACGAGGTCGACGGTGTACCCGTCCGCGGCCAGCCACTCGGCGTGCACCCCGCTGCCGCCGCCCACGTCCAGCACCCGCGCGGGTGCCGCCGGCAGCAGCCGGCGCAGCACGTCCTGGGTGCGCCAGAACTCCAGGAGCCCCGCCCCCTTCCGCAGGCGGGCGTCCTCCTTGCCCTCGTTGTAGTAGGCGAGGACGTCCTCGCGCAGGGTGGTGGCGGCGGGCTCGTCCGCGGCGGTGGATACGGGCTCATCGGGCGTTGAGGTCGTGGTCATACGAAAAGGCTGGCGGCCGGAAATTCGGGTGCGCAAACGACTTTGCGGGCCCCCGGCGGACGTGACGGTGACTCCGGTCACCTTCGGAGGCCGGCTGCAGTCACGACATTCCGGATGTACAGGGACCGTGGACACACGACATTCCGGATGTACGGGGACGCCCTACGAACGGCGTCAACAGAGCTCCACGCGTGCCCCACAGGCAAGGCACGGATTCCACTTCCGCCCCACAGGTACTCGTGTGAAACTGGCGTCCCGTCCGCAGTGCGGACTCCTCCGCACACCGTCCCCCACGAGAAGTGCGACTTGCGACGCTCCCTGCCACTGCCGCTCGCCCTCACCGCACGCCTGACGCCGGTCGCCGTACTCGCCTGTGCGGGCTGGGTGATGGCGTCCGGTCCGGCCAAGACGTCCGACACCGCCACCGGTAACACCTCGTCCCAGCAGTCGACGACCCACTCCTCCGCCGACACCCCGTCGTCGTCCTCGTCGGCGACCACGGCCACGAAGACGTACTCCGCCTCGCCCGCCCCTTGCGGCAGCATCCCCGTGGCCACCGTCAAGTCGCTGGTGCCCGGCGCGAAGACGGCCGGCAAGGAGATCCCCTCCACGGACACCAAGCTGCGCCGCACCTGCTCCTGGAACGCGCTCAAGGGCTACGACTACCGCTGGCTCGACGTCTCCTTCGAGATCATGGACACGGACGCGGACGCGGCGAAGGAGTACAAGGACCGGGTCGCCGAGAAGAGCGGCGGCGGGGCCGTGCCGGGGCTCGGCGACAACGGCTACTCCGTCGTGAACCTCACCACCGAGGACAAGCAGCAGACCCGTGAGGGCGTGGTGATGGCCCAGGTCTCCAACGCCCTGGTGGTCGTCACCTACAACGGCAGCGACTTCGAGTCCAAGAAGGCGCCGAGCACCGATGTGATCAACAAGGGTGCCATCCAGGCGGCGAAGGCCGCGGTGACCGCGCTGAAGGGCAGCCAGTAGGAGCCCGGTGGCCCCGGGCTCCCTGGCCGCCCTTCGTGTCTAGGCCTTGCTCGGCGGGACCAGCAGGGTCAGCCCCATGTACAGCACCAGGGACGTGCCCAGGCCCACCGCCCAGCCGTAGTCGGCGAGCGAGGACAGCGCCGGGACGGGCCGGCCGTCGATCAGCGGTTTGAAGCTGGCGCCGCCGACCGCGAGGAAGCCACCGACGAGGAAGGCGATGACCGCCCGCCAGTTCCAGCCGCCGTCGTACCAGTAGCGGCCGCCCGTGCGGTACAGGTCGGTCAGGTCGAGGCGGGTGCGGCGCAGCAGCCAGTAGTCGGCGATGAGGATGCCGGCGACCGTGCCGAGCAGACCGCCGACCAGGCCGAGCCAGGTGAAGATGTAGCCCTGCGGGTCGGAGTACAGCTTCCACGGGAAGATGAGCACGCCGAGGACACAGGTGATCAGGGCGCCGGTGCGGAAACTGACCTTCCGGGGCGCGATGTTGGAGAAGTCGAAGGCGGGCGAGACCAGGTTGGCCGCGATGTTCACGGACAGGGTCGCGACGAGCACGGTGACCAGGGCGTAGAGCAGGCCGACCACGCTGTCCGTCTTGGCGGCCAGCTGGACCGGGTCCCAGACCGGCTCCCCGTACACGGCCTGCGAACCGGAGGTCACCAGGACGGAGAGGAACGCGAAGAGCGTCATGGTGGTCGGCAGACCCAGCGCCTGCCCCCAGGTCTGCGCCTTCTGGCTCCTGCCGTAGCGGGTGAAGTCCGGGATGTTCAGGCTCAGCGTCGACCAGAACCCGATCATGCCCATCAGCGACGGCCAGAAGATCTTCCAGAAGCCGCCGCCCCAGCCCAGCTTGGAGGGCTGGTCGAAGAGCGGGCCGAGGCCGCCGGCCTTGTTGCTCATCCAGACCAGCATCACGACGGCGCCGACCAGGACGAAGGGCGCGGCCCAGTTCTCGAAGCGGCGGATGGTGTCCATGCCCCGGTAGATGATGGCCACCTGGAGCACCCAGAAGAGCACGAACGACAGCCACATGGTCCAGGCGTAGCCGCCGATGTGCGAGGCGTTCGCCCAGCTGTCGCCGATCAGCTTGCCGGCGAGGAAGAAGATCGCCTCGCCGCCGATCCAGGTCTGGATGCCGAACCAGCCGCACGCCACCAACGCCCGTACGACAGCGGGGAGGTTGGCGCCGCGCACCCCGAAGGAGGCGCGGGCGAAGACCGGGAAGGGGATGCCGTACTTGGGTCCGGCGTGCCCGGTGAGCAGCATCGGGACCAGGACGACCAGGTTGGCCAGGGCGATGGTGAACACGGCCTGTTTCCAGTCCATGCCGACCGCGATCAGGCCGGAGGCCAGGGTCCAGGACGCCGTGTTGTGGGCCATGCCGACCCAGAGCGCGGAGAAGTTGTACGTGGTCCAGGTGCGCTTCTCGATCGGGACCGGCAGCAGGTCCTCGTTGGCGTACGGACCGCTGGGCGGCGGGGAGCCCGGGGTGAGCTCGACGCGCCCGTCGGGGAGGGCGACTTGACCGGAGATGGGTATGGCCGAGGGAGCGGTGTCGGTCATGGGCAGGCCAATCGGGGTGAGGTGGGACGGGAGAGAGGCCGTGCGGGGGGCTCCTAGGGGGGTTCGCCGTGGGGGGCGGGCCCCCTTCCCTGGACGGCGGGAAGGGGGAGATCAACTGCCGTACGGGGCTCAGCCGTTGACGGCCGGGATGACCTTCGTCCCGTACGCGTCGATGGTGGCCTCCTGGGCGTCGTGCATGTCGTAGATCGCGAACTGGTCGACGCCCAGCTCGCGCAGGGCGTTCAGCTTCTCGACGTGCTTCTCGGCCGGGCCGATGACGCAGAAGCGGTCGACGATCTCGTCGGGCACGAACTCGGTGTCGGGGTTGCCGCTGCGCCCGTGGTGCGAGTAGTCGTACCCCTGGCGGGCCTTGATGTAGTCGGTGAGTTCGTCGGGTACGGCGGCGGAGTGCTCGCCGTATTTGGAGACGAGGTCGGCGACGTGGTTGCCGACCATGCCGCCGAACCAGCGGCACTGGTCCCGGGCGTGCGCGAGGGCCTCGGGCGAGTCGTCCTCGGTGACATAGGCGGGGGCGGCGACGCAGATCGTGACCTCCGACGGGTCGCGGCCGGCGGCCACCGCCGCGTCCTTCACCGCCTTCACCATGTACTCGGTGAGGTAGAGGTCGGAGAGCTGGAGGATGAACCCGTCGGCCTCCTCGCCGGTCATCTTCAGGGCCTTCGGGCCGTACGCGGCCATCCAGACGGGCAGTCGGGCGCCCGGCTTGATCCACGGGAACCTGATGACGGTACCGCCGAGGTCGGCCTCTCCCCCGCTGCCGAGGGCGCGGATGACCTTCATGGCCTCGCTGATCCGCGCCAGGGTGTTGGGCTTGCGGCCCGCCACCCGCATCGCGGAGTCACCGCGGCCGATGCCGCAGACGGTTCTGTTGCCGAACATGTCGTTGAGGGTGGCGAAGGTGGAGGCGGTGACCTCCCAGGTGCGGGTGCCCGGGTTGGTGACCATCGGCCCGACCGTCAACTTCGTGGTGTTGGCGAGGATCTGACTGTAGATCACGAACGGTTCCTGCCAGAGCACGGCGGAGTCGAAGGTCCAGCCGTACGAGAAGCCGTTGCGTTCGGCCCGCTTCATCAGGCTGACGACCTTCGAGGCCGGCGGGTCGGTCTGCAGGACGAGTCCGAAGTCCATGGGGCGCTGCTCCTAGTTGAGGTACTGACAGGTGGAGCGCGGGGTGTAGACGCCGTGCCCGGCGTGTCCGGTGTACTCCCGCTCGGTGATGACGGGTACGCCGCGCGAGAGGACCGTCTCGACGCGGCCGGTGAGGCGCTTGCCCTCGTACGCCGAGTAGTCGACGTTCATGTGGTGGGTCTCGGCGGAGACGACCTGCTCGGCGTGCGGGTCGTAGATGACGACGTCCGCGTCGGCGCCCGGAGTGATGGTGCCCTTCTTGGGATACATGCCGAACATCCGGGCCGGGGTGGCGCAGGCGATCTCGATCCAGCGGCGGCGCGAGATGTGCCCGTCGACCACGGCCTGGTGGAGCAGGTCCATGCGGTTCTCGACGCCCGGGAGGCCGTTGGGGATCTTCGAGAAGTCACCGCGGCCCAGTTCCTTCTGGCCGACGAAGCAGAAGGGGCAGTGGTCGGTGGAGACGACCTGGAGGTCGTTGGTCCGCAGGCCCTGCCAGAGCTTGGCCTGGTGCTCCTTGGGACGCAGGGGCGTCGAGCACACGTACTTCGAGCCCTCGAAGTCGGGCTCGGCGAGGTTGTCGGTGGACAGGAAGAGGTACTGCGGGCAGGTCTCGCCGAAGACCGGCAGTCCTTCGTCACGGGCCCGCGCCAGCTCGGCGACCGCCTCCATCGCCGAGACGTGCACGACGTACAGGGGCGCGCCGGCCACCTGCGCGAGCTTGATGGCCCGGTGGGTGGCCTCGGCTTCGAGGAGCGCCTTGCGGACCTCGCCGTGGTACCGGGGATCGGTCTCCCCGCGTGCCAGCGCCTGTTCCACCAGTACGTCGATGGCGATGCCGTTCTCGGCGTGCATCATGATCAGGCCGCCGTTCTCGGCGGAGCGCTGCATGGCGCGCAGGATCTGGCCGTCGTCCGAGTAGAAGACGCCGGGGTAGGCCATGAACTGCTTGAAGGAGGTCACGCCCTCCTCGACCAGCAGGTCCATCTCCTTGAGCGTCTCCTGGTTCACATCGGAGACGATCATGTGGAAGCCGTAGTCGATCGCGCAGTTGCCCTCGGCCTTCGCGTGCCAGGTGTCCAGCCCCTCGCGCAGGCTGTGGCCGACGCTCTGCACGGCGAAGTCGACGATGGTCGTCGTACCGCCCCAGGCGGCGGCCCTGGTGCCGGTCTCGAAGGTGTCGGAGGCGAAGGTGCCGCCGAACGGCAGCTCCATGTGGGTGTGGGCGTCGACACCGCCCGGGATGACGTACTTGCCGGTGGCGTCGATGGTCCGCTCGGCGGTGAAGGCGTCCGCGGCGGGCGTTCCGGAGGCGGCGAGGGCGGCGATGCGGCCGTCCTCGATCAGGACGTCGGCGTGGATCTCGTCGGACGCGGTGATGACGAGTCCGCCGCGGATTACTGTCCGGCCGGTCATGGGGTCCTCTCCTTCGTGGTCATGTGCGGGTCCGACGTGGCTTGTCGCGCAGTTCCCCGCGCCCCTTACGGGGCGCTTTTTCCACGGGGCGCTATTAAGGCGCCGTAAGCGAGCCGTACGCGTCGGGGCGGCGGTCGCGGAAGAACTGCCAGCGGTCGCGGACCTCGCGGAGCTTGGCCAGGTCCAGGTCGCGGACGACGAGTTCGGTCTCCTTGTCGGAGGCCACCTCGCCGGCGAACTGGCCCTCCGGGTCCACGAAGTACGAGGTCCCGTAGAAGTCGTTGTCGCCGAGGTCCTCGACGCCGACCCGGTTGATCGCGCCGACGAAGTACTCGTTGGCGACGGCCGCCGCCGGCTGCTCCAACTGCCAGAGGTAGCGGGAGAGTCCGCGTGAGGTGGCCGACGGGTTGAAGACGATCTCGGCACCGGCGAGGCCCAACGCCCGCCAGCCCTCCGGGAAGTGGCGGTCGTAGCAGATGTAGACACCGATCTTCCCGACGGCGGTGTCGAAGACCGGCCAGCCCGCGTTGCCCGGACGGAAGTAGAACTTCTCCCAGAATCCAGGCACTTGGGGGATGTGGTGCTTGCGGTACTTGCCGAGGTAGGAACCGTCGGCGTCGATCACGGCGGCGGTGTTGTAGAGGACGCCGGGCTGCTCCTCCTCGTACACCGGCAGGATCAGGACGAGGCCCAGTTCGCGGGCGAGCGCCTGGAAGCGCTGGACGATCGGGCCGTCCGGGACCTGCTCGGCGTACTCGTAGAACGCCTTGTCCTGGACCTGGCAGAAGTAGGGTCCGTAGAACAGCTCCTGGAAGCAGAGGACCTGGGCGCCCTGCGCGGCCGCGTCGCGGGCCGCCTGTTCGTGGACCTGGATCATGGATTCCTTGTCGCCGGTCCAGGCGGTCTGGAAGAGGGCGGCACGAATCACTCGGCTCATCGGGACCTCCGGTCGCTCGGGCGTGTGTCGCTCGATGTGCGAGGAGCCTAGGAAGTCCGAAAGCGGGCTTCGACTGCCACGGTGTCACGTCTGCGGGCGCCCGGCGTGCCACCGTGTCACGCTGCCGATGACCCATGTTTCACCGCCGTTTTCCCAGGTCGTCGCATGTTTCACCCCTGTTGCGCGTCATGCGCGAGGAGCGCGATGTGCACGGAGGCCGCCTGCTCGAAATCGTCCAGGTCGACACCGAGCCGACCCTGTATCGCCTCCAGGCGGCGGTACAGCGCGGGCCGCGAGACATGGTGGAGCTGGGCGGTGCGGGACTTGTTGCGGCCGGTGGCGAGGTAGGTCCGCAGGACGCCGAGCAGGTCCTGGTCGGTGCCGGTTCCGCAGAGCAGTCCGTCCAGCTCGCGCTCGGCGAAGGACTGCACGTGCGGGTCGTCCCGCAGCAGCCGGATCAGGCCACGGAGGTGTACGTCCTTGAGCCGTACGACGGCCGGGAGGTCCAGGGCGGCCGAGGAGTCGGCGACCGCGTCGGCCACGTGCTGGGCCTCGCGCAGCCCGGCCGGTACGTCGTCCCAGGCGGTGCGCGGGCCCGCGGCGGCGACCACCGTCCCGGCCGCGGGCGACTCGCCGTGCAGCCGGGCGGCGAAGTGCGCCGCGAGGGCGTCGGCGTCCTGGTCGCGGGCGAGGCTGAGGAGGACGGCGGTGGTGCCCTCGGCGAGCTCCGCGACGAGGCCGGGCAGCCCCAACAGGCGCAGGATCTTTTCGAGTGGGGTCGGCTCGATGTCCCGGACGACGAGGGGTACGAAGGTCCGTCTGTTGACCGGCAGTCCGGCCGCCCGTGCCCTGGGCAGCAGCTGCCGTGCCGGTACGACCCCGGAGACCAGGTCGGTCAGCAGGCTCTGCGCGGACTGCTCCTCCCAGGTGTGCGCGGAGCCGCCGGCGAGCATCCGGTGCAGGACGACGGCCTCGGCGGCACGGTCCGCGAGGAGGCGCCCGCTGGCGGTGTCGCCGCGGTACCCGCACAGCATGATCTGGCCCCAGCGTTCCCCCCGTCCGCCCAGTTCGGCGCGGGTCCAGCCGTCGCCGGTGCCGCCGCCGGCCTGCCGGGCGATGCGCTCCCAGTCGCGCAGCACGTCGTCGACCGCCGACCGCTCCCCCGCGGTGGCGAGGACCCGGTGCGCGAGGTTGGTGACGACGACCGGGCAGGCGCTGTGCACGGCGACCTCGTCGAGGAGCCGCTGGAGGGGGGCGCCCGCCGTGATGAGGCCGGTGAGGGCGGTGCGGACCGACTCGGAGAGGCTGACGGCGGCGAACTTCCGCCGTACCAGCCGGGATTGGACCTCCTCCGTCAACTCGGCGAAGGGGAAGGGGCGGTGCAGGACCACCATGGGGAGACCGCAGCGGTCCGCCGCGCGGCGCATGGCGTCGGGCGGGGCCGGGAAGGCGCGGCCGAGACCGAGGACGACCGCGGCGGCCTCGGCCCGGTGCAGGGACTGAATGTACTCGGCCTGTTTGGTGTCGTCGCCGGCGAGCAGGACGCCGGTGGTGAGGACCATTTCGCCGCCGGTGAGCATGACGCCGACGTCGGGGGCCTCGGCTACGTGCACCCATCGGACCGGGCGGTCGAGATGGTCGGCGCCGGCGACCACCTCGGGGTCGCCGGCGAGGACGCGTTCCAGGGAGAGGACCTGACGGACCGACAGTATGGGGTCGGTGGTGTGTGGGGGATCCCAAGTGGCGGTCATCTTGCTTGTCCCTTGATCGGGTTCGGTGCGTGTGTCGACTGCGGCGCCGTCGTGGCTGGTCGCGCAGTTCCCCGCGCCCCTAACGGGGCGCTGCCTGAGGCCCCTGTAAGGGGCGCGGGGAACTGCGCGACCAGCCCCCACCGGCCCGCAGATCCCCACACGGCGTGCCGCAGCGCTTCCCGCAGAGCGCCTAGTAGGCGCTCCTCAAGGCCTGTTCGAGAATCGTCGCGCCCTCCTCCGCCTCGGCCACCGTCAGGGACAGTGGCGGGGCGATGCGCAACGCGCTCGTGTTGTGGCCGCCGCCCTTGCCGATCAGGAGGCCGCCCTCGCGGGCCGCTTCCAGGATGGCCGAGGCGGACTTGGGGTCGGCCTCGTCCGTGCCGGGCTTGACCAGTTCGACGCCGATCATCAGACCGCGGCCCCGGACCTCCCGGACGCCCGGCAGTTGGGCGCCGACCGCGCGCAGGCGCTCGATGAGCAGGCCGCCCACGCGGCGGGCGTTGCCCTGGAGGTCGTGGTCCAGGAGGTACGACAGGTTGGCGAGGCCCGCCGCCATGGTGATCTGGGTGCCGCCGAACGTCGAGATGCTGTTGGAGTCCAGGCAGTTCATGATCTCGGCGCGGGCCACCACACCGCCGATGGACATGCCGTTGCCGATGCCCTTGGCGAAGGTGAGGATGTCCGGCGGGCCGCTCTGGCCGTGCGCCTGCCAGCCCCAGAAGTGCTCGCCGGTGCGGCCCCAGCCGGTCTGCACCTCGTCGGCGATCCAGAGGATGCCCTGCTCCTGGAGGACCTTGCGGAAGGCGGCGTACAGCCCGTCGGGCGGGGAGGTGAAGCCGCCGACGCCCTGGATGGGCTCGGCGATCAGGGCGGCCGGCGGGCGGGTGTGGCCGAGGAGGTCGCGCAGGTCGTCGACGCAGGCCGCGATGAAGTCGCGGTCGTTCAGCTCGGCGAACGGGCCGCGGGTGCGGACGCCACCATGGACGTACAGCGTCTGCAGGGGCGAGAGGGAGGTCGGGGACCAGCCCTTGTTGCCGGTGATGCCGACCGCGCTGAAGGAGCGGCCGTGGTAGCTGTTGCGCATCGCCAGGATGGTGTTGGTCCGGCGGTATGTCGTCGCGAGCAGCAGCGCCGTGTCGTTGGCCTCGGTGCCGGACGTGGTGAAGAAGACCCTCGCGTCCGGGATGCCGCTCAACTGGGCGATGCGCTCGGCGAGTTCGACCATCGGGCGGTTGAGGTAGAGCGTGGAGGAGTGGATGATCCGCCCGGCCTGCTCGCTCACCGCCTTCGTCACCTCGGGGAGCGCGTGCGCGGTCATCGTGGTGAGGATGCCGCCGAAGAAGTCGAGGTAGCGGTTGCCCTCCGCGTCCCAGACGTGCCGGCCCTCGCCGTGCGTGATCTCCAGCGGCTCGTCGTAGTAGAGAGCCAGCCAGTCCGGCAGGACCTGGCGGTGGCGGGCGAAGAGGTCGTTCACGGCTGTACCAGCCCTTCGTAGGCATCGGGACGGCGGTCGCGGTAGAAGGCCCACTGCTGCCGCACTTCTTCGATCAGGTCGAAGTCGAGGTCGCGGACGACGAGTTCCTCGCCCTTGTCGCTCGCGACCTCCCCCACGAACTGCCCACGTGGATCAACGAAATAGCTTGTCCCGTAGAAATCGTTGTCCCCGTACTCCTCCTGGCCCACCCGGTTGATGGCGGCGATGAAGTACTCGTTGGCGACGGCGGCCGCGGGCTGCTCCAGCTGCCAGAGGTAGGCCGACAGACCGCGCGAGGTGGCCGACGGGTTGTAGACCAGCTGGGCGCCGTTGAGGCCGAGTTGCCGCCAGCCCTCCGGGAAGTGGCGGTCGTAGCAGATGTACACGCCGATCCTGCCGACGGCGGTGTCGAAGACCGGCCAGCCGATGTTCCCGGGCTTGAAGTAGTACTTCTCCCAGAAGCCCTTGACCTGCGGGATGTGGTGCTTGCGGTACTTGCCGAGGAAGGTGCCGTCGGCGTCGATCACGGCGGCGGTGTTGTAGTAGAAGCCGGACTGCTCGACCTCGAAGACCGGGACGACGATCACCATGCCGGTCTCGCGGGCGAGTTCCCGCATACGGCTGACCGTCGGGCCGTCGGGGACCGGCTCGGCCCAGCGGTAGTGCTCGGGTTCCTGGACCTGGCAGAAGTAGGGGGCGTTGAAGACTTCCTGAAATCCGATGATCTTCGCGCCTTGGCGGGCCGCCTCGCGGGCGTACTCCTCGTGTTTCGCCACCATGGACTCGGTGTCGCCGGTCCAGGTGGCCTGGACCAGAGCGGCGCGTACGACGTTGGCCATGAGCTGCTCCTTCTACGCCCGTAGAGGGTCGAAAGTAAGCCTCCTTGGAGTCCTTGCCAAGACCATCGTCGTTAAGCCGCCGAGTCGATCGCGTTTCTTACCTGGCTGGCGGATGCGGGGGCCGGTTCGTCGGCGCCGTCGGGGCTCGGGAGCGCTTCGGAGTGCGGGTGCGTGGGGGCTGGCCGCGCAGTTCCCCGCGCCCCTTTCGGGGCACTCCAGTACTGGTCGGTCAAGCGGCTAGGCCCGCCACCCGCAGTGCGTGCAGCAGGTCCCAGTAGCGTTGGTCCGAGATGTACTGGGCGGAGCGGAGGAGGAGGGGGACGAGGCGCTGCGGGTCGGGTTCGGCACTGTGGGCGGCCTCCTCCGGTGTGCAGACCTGGACGTAGGTGTCCAACAGGGCCCGGGCCTCGCGGTGGCGGCCCTCCGCGTCCAGGGCGAGGACCGCCTCGCCGATCTCCGCGGCGGGGCGGACGACGCCCTGGCGCAGTATCTGCCGGCCGTCGGCGGTCCGGCCCGCGACGGTCAGGGCGTCCGCGGCGGCCACGAGCCGGGCGGGCGGCAGCGAGGCCGCCTCCCAGAGCAGCGTGGCCCAGTCGGCGCCGAGTCCGGCCCGCTGGAGGGCATCCGCGAGCGCCGGGAAACGGGCGGCGGGCCACTGCGTGACCTCGGCCAGGAGCGCGTGCGCCTCACCGGTACGGCCCTCCGCGCGCAGCCGTACGAGCCGTTCCACGGCCCCGGCCACGGCCTGCGCCGCCTCCTCGTCGGGCTGCTCCACGGCCGGTTCCGGCCGCACCGGCGCCTGGGCGGCTCCGGCGAACCGGGCCCCGCGCGGGGTACGACGGCCGGTGGGGGCCGCAGGCACGGACGCCTCCGGAGTCACCGGTACGACGGAGGCCGCGGCCTCGTCCTCGGCCATGCCGGCGAACCGGGCACTGCCCCGCCGCCGCTTGCGCTGCTTGGCAGGCACCGGGGCGGGCGCTTCACGCGCTTCGGGCACTTCGGGTGCGCTGGCCGGTGCGGGCGTGCCGTGGTACACCCCGGCGCCGAACACAGGCATCCCGCCCGCCAGCGCCTCGGCGCCAGGCGTAGACATTCCGTCCACCAGGGGCCCGGCGCCAGGCGCACGCACCCCATCCGCCAACGCCCCGATGTCGGACGCAGGCATCCCGTACGCCAGCGCCCTGGTGCCAGGCGCAGACATTCCGTCCACCAGGGGCCCGGCACCAAGCGCACGCACCCCATCCGCCAGGGGCCCGATGCCACGCGCAGACATCCTGCCCGCCAGCGCCCCGGCGCCCGGCGCAGACATCCCGTCCGCCAAGGGCCCGGCGGCCGACGGGCCACCCGTCGTCTGCTCGCCGCCCGTCATCCGCTCGGCGCCCGTCATCCGCCCGCCGGCCACAAACCGCCCGCCGACCGGTCCCTCTGCCGGCAGCCCATCCCTCGGCCCGCTCGTCGGAATCCCATCCCTCGGCCCACCCGCCAGCGGCCCTTCCCCCGGCTCGCCCGCCGGGCGGCCGGAGCGCAGGTCGTCCGTCCCCGCGGCGTCCGGATCCCCCGCCGCACCCCCTGCGAAGGCGCCGTCGGCTCGGACCACGGTCCCGGCGGGACCCCGTTGGATGGCGTGTGCGCCGCGGAGTAGTTCGCCGAGGTCGGTCCGGCGGCCCAACCGCCCTATTCGTGAACGGAGTTCGGCGCAGCGTGCGGAGGCCCGTTCGTGGTCGTCGCGGGCCCAGGCGAGGTCGATGTTCAGGGCCTCGGCCGCCTCGTGGGAGTGCGCGGAGCCGAGCGCGCGGCCGAGTTGGGCCAGCCGTTCGGCCGCGTACCGCTGTTCGCGGAGCGTGGCGTCGAGGCGGTCTCCCAGATCCTCCCGGGCGCCCGGCCGGGCGTCGTACGCGGCGAGCGCGCCCGCGTGCAGCGACCTGGCCCGCTCGGCCTCGCGTGCGGCGGCCTCGGCGCCGTAGACGGTCGCGAGGTCCTGGAGGAGCGCCTCCACGACGTCCCAGGGCGGCACCTCGCGCCCGCCGAGGCAGGCCTGCATACCGTCCGGGTCGCGCTGCCAGAACACCGCGCACCAGCCGCCGCCCTGGTCCAGGCGCGCCAGGAGACCGTTCAGGTAGTTCGCGAACTCCCGTACCCGGCCCGGGAGTTGATCCACAGCCATCGCGCGCCTCCCGCCAACTCCCGCCAGACCGGAACACTCCAGTCCCGTAGGCAACACCAGTTGTGTTACGGGGTTGCTACGAGGAGTTTTCAGCGGGCGTGCGGAGACCTCATTGCGGGATCTTGACCGATGCGCGTCAGGTGACGACCAGGGCGCAGCGCTGGACGAGTTCGTCCATGGACAGGCCGAGGGCGCGGGCCAGTGCGGCGACGGTGAAGAAGGCGGGGGTAGGCGCCCGGCCGGTCTCGATCTTGCGGAGGGTCTCGGCCGAGATGCCCGCCTCCGCCGCCACCTCCGTCATGCTCCGGCCGTCGCGCGCCTCGCGCAGCAACTGCCCGAGCCGCTCGCCGCGTTCACGCTCTTCCGGGGTGAGAGGGGTGCGTACCATGCCACCATTCTAACCCGGTCTAACAAACCGGTATAGTAATTGGCATGATGGAACTGAAGACGGACACATCGATCGATGCCATGTACGAGGCGGGACAGGTGGTCGGGCGGGCCCTGACGGCCGCGCGGGAGGCCGCCGACGTCGGCGTCTCCCTGCTCGAACTGGACGAGGTGGCCCGGGAGGTGCTGCGCGATGCCGGAGCCTCCTCACCCTTCCTCGGTTACCGGCCCACCTTCGCGCCCACCCCGTTCCCGGCGGTCATCTGCGCCTCCGTGAACGACGCGATCGTGCACGGCATCCCGACCGCGTACCGGCTGCGCGACGGCGACCTGGTCTCCATCGACTGCGGCGCCGAACTGAACGGCTGGGTCGGCGACTCGGCGATCAGCTTCACGGTCGGCAGACCGCGCCCGGCGGACGTACGCCTCGTCGAGACGGCCGAGCGGGCGCTCACGGCCGGTATCGCGGCAGCGGTCGTCGGCAACCGCATCGGCGACATCGCGCACGCGATCGGCCGGGTGTGCCGGGACGCCGGCTACGGCATCCCGCAGGACTTCGGCGGACACGGCATCGGCCGCCATATGCACGAGGACCCCGGCGTGCCCAACGAGGGCCGCCCGGGCCGCGGCCTCCCGCTCCGGCACGGCATGGCCCTGGCGATCGAGCCCATGCTGATCGGCAGCGGCCGGGACGACTACCACGCGGCTCCCGACGGGTGGACCCTGCGCACGAACGACGGCTCCCGCGCGGCCCATGCCGAGCACACGGTGGCGATCACGGAATCCGGGCCGCGCATCCTCACCGAGCGGAATTCAAAGGCGTGACACAGCTCGCCCCCGAGCTTCTCTTATTACAGCGTGCCGACCCATGAATTCCCTGTGCCGCTGAGTGGCCGCCGCAATGCGCCCGTATACATATCCGTGACGGGCGGAGAAAAGGCCGCCCAATCAGCGAAGGAGTTCTCATGGAAAACGTGCGCATGCGAGTACCGGTCCCCCGGCCCACGCGGCGGCGCCCGGTGCCTCCGCCGCCTCCGCCGCAGGGTCAGCGGCCGCCCCGGCCGAATACCGACGGCCGCTGACCGCGTGACGTAAAACTGCCCGTGGTGTGGGCCGCGCGAAGGCGAACCCGCCTTCGCCGGTCCGCGCCCGGCGCTACGGAGGGCGGGACGTGGAGCACGGCGTCATCGGTCGTCTGGCGAGCCTGGCCGGTTTCCGGATCCGGCGGCACGCAAAGGTTTCTGCGGCCACCGCGTTTCGCAGACTGTGGCCGCTCACCCGGCCGGAAAGAATTCACCTCTGGACCGCCGTGGCATGCCAGACGATATCCGTCGGATGCGATACCGCGGCAATTCAGGTTTTCTCCTATCTCACCGACAAGGTACTCACCTCGGCCGAGCCGACGAAATTCTGGAAACCGGCGGGACTGTGGCTGGCGGTGGCGCTGCTGGGCGCGGCCGTGACCTTTGTCGCCCATCAGCTGACCAGCCGGGTCGAGGAGGGTTTCCGGCTGCGCTGCCGCGACGAGGTGTTCCAGCACGCGCAGCGGCTGCCTCCGCACTACTACGAGAACAATCCGCCGGGCGACCTGCTGGCCCGGTTCACCGGGGACATCGACGAGGCGGAGCACGTGGTCGCCTCGGGACCGGTGCAGTTGCTCAACACCGCCGTCAGCCTGCTCTTCTTCGCGGGCGCCGCGCTGTGGCTGCGCTGGGAGCTGGCCCTGCTCACCTTCGCCGCGGCACCGGTGCTGTGGCTGGGCACGCGCCGGCTGTCCCGCCCGATCAGAACGCTCTCGCGGGCGGAGCGCGACCGGTACGGGGAACTGGTCGACGCCCTCGACGAGAACATCGCGAACATGCCGGTGGTGCAGGTGTACAACCGGCAGGACACCGAGCGCGACCGGGTGCACGAGCGCGGCGCCGCGCGGATGCGCAGCAGCCTGGCCCGCGCCCGGCTGGCCAACGCCTATCTGCCCCTCGCCAACGTGGTCGAGTCGGTGTCCGTCCTCGCCGTGGTCGGTGCGGGCGCCTGGGAGATCGCCGCGGGCCGGCTGACGGTCGGCGGACTGCTGGCCTTCGCCGCCTACCTGGGCTACCTCTATCCGCAGGTCCAGGCCCTCGGCGGCCTCGCCGTGAGCGTCTCCTCCGCCACCGCCGCCTGCGAGCGCCTCTTCGAGGTGCTGGACACCCGCCCCGCCGTCAGCCGCACCGCGCCCCGCGCCGACGGCGACACCCGGCCGGGATACGGCGGCGCCCGGGGCGTGGTCACCCTGGACAACGTCGGCTTCACCTACCCGGGTGCGGACCGCCGGACCGTCACCGGCCTCGACTTCACCGCGCGCCCGGGACAGCTGGTCCTCGTCGAGGGCCCCAGCGGCTCGGGCAAGTCCACCCTGGCGAAACTGCTGCTGCGCTTCTACGACCCCACCGAGGGCCGCATCCTGCTGGACGGCCGGGACATCGCGGGCCTCCCGCTGCGCAGACTCCGCGAACTGATCACACTGGTTCCGCAGGATCCCATGCTCCTCGACGGCACCATCCGCGAGAACATCGCGTACGGCCGTCCCGGCGCCGACGAGCAGAGCGTCCTGCGCGCGGCCGAGGCCGCCGACGTGGCCGGCTTCGCCCGCCGTCTGCCCCACGGCTACGACACCGCCGTGGGCCCCGGCGGACGGCTGCTGTCGGGCGGACAGCAGCGGCGGGTGGCCATCGCGCGGGCGCTCGTGCGCGACAGCCCGGTGCTGGTCCTCGACGAGCCGACGACGGGTCTGGACGCCGAGTCCGCCCGCCGTGTGATGGAGCCGCTGCGGTGGCTCATGGCGTCCCGCACCACCTTCCTCATCACGCATGATCCCCGGCTGGCCGCCCTCGCCGATGCCGTCCTGCCCGTCGGGCCGCTGCCGGAACTCCTGGACGTGCCCCCCTCCGGCGGGCGTGCGAAGGTGGTGTGAGCGGGCCCTGCAGGGGCACCCGCGTGGGCCGGCACGTCGACCAGCGAGCGCGTCCCCCAAGGCGCCGGGACGCCGGAACGGAACGAACGCTCATGAACAGCGGCTACCCCGGACCGGGCGACTACGGACAGGACCCCTTCGGAGACTTCCTCGCACGCTTCTTCGGCGGCGGCGGAGCGCGCCAGGGCCCCCGGCAGATCGACATCGGCAGGCTGCTGAGCCAGCCGGCCAGAGAACTCGTCAAGGGCGCCGCCCAGTACGCCGCCGAACACGGCAGCCGGGACCTGGACACCGAGCATCTGCTGCGGGCGGCCCTCTCGGCGGAGCCGACCCGCTCCCTGCTCAGCAGGTCCGGCGCGGACCCGGACTCGCTGGCGACGGAGATCGACGGCCGTGCGGGGCCGGTCCAGCACCCGCCCGGCGAGGCACCCCCGCCGACCTCGCTGTCCCTCACCCCCGCCGTGAAGCGGGCCCTCCTCGACGCGCACGACCTGGCGCGGGCCAGCGGCACCGGGTACATCGGCCCCGAGCATGTGCTGGGCGCGCTCGCCGCGAACCCGGACTCGGCCGCCGGGCACATCCTGAACGCCGCCCGTTTCGCCGCCGCGGGCCTGCCGCAGGACACCGCGGAGACCGACCGGTCCGCCCCCGGGACGGACCATCGGCGCCGTACGAACACGCCGACGCTCGACAAGTACGGCCGTGACATGACCGAGCTGGCCGGGCAGGGCCGTATCGACCCGGTCATCGGCCGCGACGACGAGATCGAGCAGACCATCGAGGTGCTGTCCCGGCGCGGCAAGAACAACCCGGTGCTGATCGGCGACGCGGGCGTCGGCAAGACCGCGATCGTCGAGGGCCTGGCCGAACGGATCGCGGACGGGGATGTGCCGGACATCCTCTCCGGACGCCGGGTGGTCGCCCTCGACCTGTCCGGCGTGGTCGCGGGCACCCGCTTCCGGGGCGACTTCGAGGAGCGCCTCAACACCATCGTGGGCGAGATCCGCGCCCACTCCGACCAGTTGATCGTCTTCATCGACGAACTGCACACCGTGGTCGGCGCCGGGGGCGGCGGCGAGGGCGGCGCGATGGACGCCGCCAACATCCTCAAGCCGGCCCTCGCCCGGGGTGAGTTGCATGTTGTGGGCGCGACCACCCTTGAGGAGTTCCGCAAGATCGAGAAGGACGCGGCGCTGGCCCGCCGCTTCCAGCCGATCCTGGTGCCCGAACCGACGGTCGCGGACGCCATCGAGATCCTGCGCGGACTGCGGGACCGCTACGAGGCCCACCACCAGGTCCGCTACACGGACGAGGCCCTGGTCGCCGCCGTGGAACTCTCCGACCGCTACCTCAGCGACCGCCGGCTCCCCGACAAGGCGATCGACCTGATCGACCAGGCGGGCGCCCGCGTCCGCCTCGGCGCCCGCACCAAGGGCAGCGACGTGCGCGCCATGGAGCGCGAGGTCGACCAGCTCACCTGCGACAAGGACCAGGCGGTCGCCGACGAGCAGTACGAGCGGGCCACGCAACTGCGCGACCGTATCGGAGAGTTGAAGAAGCGGATCACGGAGGCGTCCGGCGAGGACGAGGTCGACGAGGGCCAGCACCTGGAGGTGACGGCCGAGGCGATCGCCGAGGTGGTGTCCCGGCAGACCGGTATCCCGGTCAGCAGCCTCACCCAGGAGGAGAAGGAACGGCTGCTCGGCCTGGAGGCACATCTGCACCAGCGGGTCGTCGGCCAGAACGAGGCGGTCGCCGTCGTCTCCGAGGCGGTCATGCGCTCCCGCGCCGGGCTCGCGAGCCCGAACCGGCCGATCGGCAGCTTCCTCTTCCTGGGCCCGACCGGCGTCGGCAAGACCGAACTGGCCCGCGCGCTCGCCGAGGTGCTGTTCGGCAGCGAGGACCGGATGGTCCGCCTGGACATGAGCGAGTACCAGGAGCGCCACACGGTCTCCCGCCTGGTCGGCGCCCCGCCCGGCTACGTCGGTCACGAGGAGGCGGGCCAGCTCACCGAGGTCGTCCGCCGCCACCCCTACTCGCTCCTCCTCCTCGACGAGGTCGAGAAGGCCCACCCGGACGTCTTCAACATCCTGCTCCAGGTCCTGGACGACGGCCGTCTGACCGACTCCCAGGGCCGCACGGTGGACTTCACCAACACGGTCATCGTGATGACGAGCAACCTCGGCTCGGAGGCGATCAACCGCCGCGGCGCCGGCATCGGCTTCGGCCCCGGCGGGGAGAAGGCGACGGAGGAGGCCCGGCGCGAACAGGTCCTCCGCCCGCTCCGCGAGCACTTCCGCCCGGAGTTCCTGAACCGCATCGACGAGATCGTCGTCTTCCGCCAGCTCACCGGCGACCAGCTGCGCCAGATCACCGAGCTGCTCCTGGAACACACCCGCCGCATGCTGCACGCCCAGGGCATCACGGCCCACTTCACGGACACGGCGGTCAACTGGCTGGCAGAACACGGCTACCAGCCGGAGTACGGCGCCCGACCACTGCGCCGCACCATCCAGAGAGAAGTCGACAACCAACTGTCGCGGCTACTCCTGGACGGCACAATCACGGAAGGCAGCGAGGTGACAGTGGAGGAATCGAAGGGCCACTTGGAGTTCCGCCCGGCGAAAGCGCCCCTCTAGGGGCGCGGGGAACTGCGCGACCAGCCCCCACGCACCCGCAGTCGGCATCTACGGCGCAGGATCCACGACCTGAGCCGACCCCCCACCCCGCCGCACAGTCTCAGCCGCCGCCAGCCACTTCCCACCAGGCAACCGCTGCACACCAGTAGCCGCACCGATCTCCGGATTCAAGCTGAACGCATGCCCGATGGCCTCCAACTTCCCCCTCAACACGGGGTCGTTGTACAGCGCCGGCTCAAGCTCGGTCTTCGCCGCGTTCCGCTGCGATGCCCGTGGCGCGGCGATCGCGTCCACCAACGGCAGATGCCGGTCGATGAACTCGGTCAGCACCTGCAGCACGGTGGTGATGATGGTCGCCCCACCGGGCGACCCCACGGCCACCACAGGTCGGTTCGCCTTGTCCAGCACGATCGTCGGCGAAATGGAAGACCGCGGCCGCTTCCCGGGACCGGGCAGGTTCGGGTCGTGCACCGCGGGGTTCGCCGGCGTGAACGAGAAGTCGGTCAGCTCGTTGTTGAGCAGGAACCCCCGCCCCGGCACGGTGATCGCGCTGCCACCGGTCTGCTCGATGGTCAGCGTGTAGGAGACGACGTTCCCCCACTTGTCGGCGACCGTGAGGTGGGTCGTGTTCTCCCCCTCGTACGTGGTCGGCGCCGCCGTACCGGTCGAGCCCGGCTCGTTGGGATCACCCGGCGCGACCGGGCTGGTCAGCACCGAGTCGTCGTGGATCAGGGCGGCCCGCTCGTCGGCGTACCGCTGCGACAGCAGCCCCTTCGTCGGCACGTCCTCGAACGCCGGGTCGCCGACCCACCGGCCCCGGTCCGCGAACGAGATCCGGCTCGCCTCGATGAAGTGGTGCAGGTACTGCACCTCGCTGGCCTTCGAAAGGTCGGTGTTCTCAAGGATGTTGAGCGCCTCCCCGACCGTCGTGCCGCCCGACGAGGACGGCGCGATCGAGTACACCTTCAGTCCGCGGTACGACGTCTCGGTCGGCGCCTGCAACTTGGCCCGGTAGGCGGCCAGATCCTGCGCGGACAGCTTGCCCGCACGCGCCTTCCACCCCGAACTCGGATCCACCGGAGGGTTGTTGACCGTCGTGAGGATGTCCTTGCCGAGGTCTCCCTGGTAGACCGCTCCGGTCCCCTTCTTCCCCAGCTCCTGATAAGTGCGGGCCAGATCGGGGTTCTTGAAGGTGGACCCGACCACCGGCAGCTGCCCGCCCGGCAGGAACAGCTTCGCCGTGTCCGGGAAGTACCGGAACCGTGTCTCGTTCGCGGCGGTCTGCGAGCGGAAGGTGTCGTCGACGACAAACCCCTTGCGGGCGATCCGCTCGGCCGGTTTCAGGACCGTACCGAGCCGTTCGCTCCCCCACTGGTCCAGCGCCGTCTGCCAGGTGGCCGGCGTCCCCGGAGTGCCGACGCTCAGACCGCTGCTGACCGCGTCCGCGAAGGCCAGCGGCTGGCCGTTCTCCACGAACAGGTTGGAGTCGGCGGTCAGCGGCGCCGTCTCACGGCCGTCGATCGTGTGCACCGTACGGGACTTGGCGTCGTAGTAGACGAAGTAGCCGCCTCCGCCGATGCCGGAGGAGTAGGGCTCGGTGACCCCGAGCGCGGCGGCGGTGGCGACGGCCGCGTCGACCGCGTTGCCGCCCTTGCGCAGGACCTCTATACCGGCGGCCGAGGCGTCCTCGTCGACGCTGGCGACCGCACCGCCGTATCCGACGGCCACCGGGACTTTCGTGGCGGTCGTACCGCCGGAGGCGGCCGGCGGTGCCGCCGCTCCCACCGACACCACGGCGGCCGAGACCGCCAGAACCGTCAGTTTCCGCGCGACAGGGCGACGCATCCGCACCTCCAGTTCACGAACGTCAGCGCAGCGTATCCATAGGGCCGGGGCCCCGACAGGCGCATTCAAGGCACTGTCATATGACTGCCACACTTCGAACACGGGTACGTTCAGGCCACCTGTGCCCGCTAGCATGCGCGCCCATGAATGACGACCTGCGCAACATTGTCCTCGGTGTGGTGGCCGCCGGCATCAGCGCCGCCCTCGGCTGGCTGGCCCGCACCTACGTCTGGCGGCGGAAGCTGCGCCGCAAGCAGGCCTTCTTCGGACTGCCGGAGAACTCCGAGTCGCTGCTGGTCGTCAACCGCGATCCGGCCACCTCCGAACCGGCCGTCCACCGTTTCGACGTGTTCGCGCTCCTGGAACTGGCCGCGCTGATCAAGGACTGCGGGGCGAACCTGCAGATGGTGACGCAGGACAACGTCCAGCAGGGCTTCGGCGAGCGTACGGAGTTCTGCGTCGGCGGGCCCGGCTCGAATCGTCGCATGCTCGCCCACATGTCGGCGATGCTGCCCGGCATACGCGTCAACATCGACCCGGAACCGGGCCCGGACCGCGGTGCCTTCCAGATCGGCGCCGAGCGCTACCGCCTCGATCCGGGCATCACGGAGTACGTGCTCCTCGCCCGCCTCACCGCCGGCCAACGCCCCGACGCCCGGCCGGTGTTCCTCTTCTGCGGGCAGCGCGCGATCACCAACCAGGCGGCCACCCGCTACCTCGCCCGCAACCACGAGCGGCTCGCCCGCAAGCACGGCAAGAATTCCTTCGTGCTGCTCCTCAAGGTCGTCAACTCGCAGGCGTACGGCCCCGACGTGGTCGAACTCGTCGAGGACGTCACCCGGGCCGCCCAGGCACCGCTGCCGCCCACCGCGACCGAAACCGCACACACCTCGCACCGCGCCTCCTGAGTACCTGCACCATTCAACAATCGTTACTGGCACGTAACTTACCGACGGGTTACTTGCGGTAGGGAGTCGCGGTTACCGTCTGGTCACTTTGCACTGACACGAGTGAGGAGTGGCTGATGGGACACGGTCGTCGCACCACCGCTTTGCGTACCTCCGCCGCGGGAGCCGTCTCCGCGGCCCTGATCGCCGGCTGCGTCGTCGGCCTGGCCCCGGCCGCCCAGGCCGCCGCCTCCGTCCGCTTCGTCGACATCACCGGCGACGGCGGCACGGTACTGAAGGCGAACGTCGTCACGCCCGCGGACGCCGGCGCCACGCGCCGCTACCCGCTCATCGTGCTGCCCACGAGCTGGTCGCTGCCCCAGGTCGAGTATCTGGCCCAGGCCCAGAAGCTCGCGAACTCCGGTTACATCGTGCTCAGTTACAACGTGCGCGGGTTCTGGCAGTCCGGCGGGCGGATAGAAGTGGCCGGTCCGCCGGACGTGGCGGACGCGTCGAAGGTCATCGACTGGGCCCTGGCCCACACCGACGCCGACCCGCGGCACATCGGCATCGCGGGGGTGTCGTACGGCGCCGGGATCAGCCTGCTGGCCGCCGCGCACGACAAGCGGATCAAGGCGGTCGGCGCGCTCAGCGGCTGGGCTGACCTGATCGACTCGATCTACTCCGGCCGTACCCAGCATGTCGAGGCGACCGCGCTGCTCGACGGTACGGCGACCCTCACCGGGCGCGAGAGCCCCGAAGTCCGGCAGATCTTCGACGACTTCTACGCGTCGAACCTCGCCCGGGAACAGGACATGATCGCCTGGGGGAGGAAACGTTCCCCCGCGGCCTATGTCGACCAGCTCAACAAGAACGGCGCGGCCGTCTTCATGGCCAACGCCTGGAGCGACAGCATCTTCCCGGCCAACCAGTACGCCGACTTCTACCAGAAGCTGACCGTCCCGAAGCGCCTGGAGCTGCGTCCCGGCGACCACGCAACCGCCGAGCTGAGCGGTCTCCTCGGGCTGCCCAACGACGTGTGGACCGACACCGAGCGCTGGTTCGACCACTACCTCAAGGGCGCGGACAACGGCATCGACGGCGAGCTGCCCGTCCAGCTCAAGTCCCGTACCGACGGCGGCTACGAGGGCTACCCGGACTGGAAGTCGGTGGGCTCCACCCGCAGGAAGCTCGCCCTCGCCGGTTCGACGACCATCCACGCGAACGTCGACTCGGGCGCGGACGGCGGGGTCGTACTCCTCTCCGGCCTCCTGGACCAGATAGCCCAGCTGCCGCCGGTCGCCTCGATCCCGCTGCTGCCGCGCCGCTGGGCCGCCGTCTGGCAGTCCGAGCGGTACGGCAGCACCCAGCGGGTGCGCGGCACCGCCCGGTTGCACACCACCCTCACACCGACCAAGGAGAGCGGCACCCTCGTCGCCTACCTCTACGACGTGGGCCCGCTCGGCCTCGGCAAACTGGTCACCCACGCGCCGTACACCTGGTACGGCCGCACGCCCGGCAAGGCGTTCGACGTGGACCTGGACCTGTTCTCCACGGCCTACGACGTACCGTCCGGCCACCGGCTCGCGCTGGTGATCGACACGGTGGACCCGCTCTACATCGAGCACAACCCGTCCGGCGCGCAGCTGACCTTCTCCTCGCCGGTGGACGACCCGTCGTACGTGTCCGTTCCGCTGCGCGAGCAGTGATCTCCGGCTGCCGCCGGCCGGGCCTGGCCCTGGCTGCTGCTCCTACGGTCGAGGGGCCGTGGGGGCACCCCCACCGGGCAGCAGCGTCCCTGGTTCGGCCGGGGCCGCCTCGACGGCCTCGGTCTTGGGACTGTGCTGCTCCCGCCGGGCCACCCAGCCGGCGAACCACGAGAGCAACATGCACATCCCGATGTAGATCGGCGAGATCACCATCACCACAGGGATGAAGGGCAAATCGTAGTCGAGGTTGGATGCGATCAGTTTCCCGGCATGGAGGAACTCCTCGTAGGTGATGAGATAGCCGAGCGAGGTGTCCTTGAGGGCCACCACGAGCTGGCTGATGATGGCGGGCAGCATGGCCCGTACGGCCTGGGGCACCAGGACGTACGACATGACCTGGGTCTTGCGCATGCCGAGCGCGAACGCGGCCTCCCGCTGGCCGCGTTCGACGCTGTTCACCCCGGAGCGGAACACCTCGGCGAGCACCGAGCCGTTGTAGAAGGTGAGCCCGGCGACCAGGGCGGGCAGCGGCTGGACCTTCAGCGCCACGAAGATGAAGAAGATCATCACGAGGACGGGCATGGCACGGAAGAACTCCACGACCACGGTGGCCGCCCAGCGCACCGGGCGGTGCTCGGAGAGCCGTCCGGTGGCCAGCAGACCGCCCAGGGCGAGGGAGAGGACGGCCGCCATCGCGAAGGCCTTGAGCGTGTTGCCCAGCCCGCGCAGCAGGAGTTCCTGAATCCCCTTGTACGCGAAGGGCATCCACTTCGTGGAGGTGAACTGCCCGGTGTCGAAGAGGAGATAGAGGATCCAGGCGAGCAGGGCGAGGATGACGACGGTGGCCAGGACGCCGTAGAGGCGGTGGCGCCGGCGGGTCCTGGGGCCCGGGATGTCGTACAGCGCGGTGGCGGCCCCGGTCATCGGGCGACTCCCCATGCGCGCTCCATCAGGTGGAACAGGGCGCTGATGGCGAGGGTGATGACGAGGTAGCCGACGGCGATCCAGACGAACGTCCAGACGATGTTGTAGCCGAGCTCGCTCAGCGTCCGGTAGGTGCCGAGGAGTTCGGTGACGCTGAACGCGCCCGCGATCGCGGAGTTCTTGGCGAGCGCGATGAGGGTGGAGCCGATCGGCGGGATGACCGACCGGAACGCCTGGGGAAGGACGACCAGGTTGAGGGTCTGTCCGAAGGTCATGCCGAGGCTGCGGGCCGCCTCGCCCTGTCCCGTGGGCACGGTGTTGATGCCGGAGCGCAGCGCCTCGCAGATGAAGGCGGAGGTGTAGCAGCCCAGTGCGACGACCGCGAACACCTTGAAGGGCAGGACCAGTCCGAACCGGGGCAGACCGAGCAGCACCGCGAAGAACAGCAGGGTGAGCGGGGTGTTGCGGAGCACGGTGACCCAGGCGGTGCCGAAGACGCGGAGGGAGCCGACGGGCGCGACCCGGAAGGAGGCCATCAGGAAGCCCAGGACCAGGGCCAGCACCGAGGCGTAGACGGTGAGTTCGACGGTGCCGAGGAACCCCTCGGCGTACGTGTGGAAGTTGTCTGTCAGTACGTTCATGCCGTCCTCGCTCAGCTCGCGGGATAGCGGTCGATCGGGGGCGGCTGCGGGGCGGGTACGCCGGACAGGCCGAGCGTCGCCTCGTACGCCCTCTTCCAGTCGCCGTTCTTCTGGCGTGCCTCCAATGCGTCGTCCATCGCGAAGCGCAGGGCGGTGTCGCCGCGCGGGACGCCGATGCCGTACGGCTCCTTGGAGAAGGGCCTGCCGACGACCTTGAGTTCGTCGGGGGCCTTCGCCGCGTAGCCGATGAGGATGGCGTCGTCGGTGGTGACGGCGTCGACCTGGTAGGTGAGCAGGTTGTCGACACAGACGGAGTAGGTGTCGTAGGCGACCAGGACCGCCGTCGGGTAGTCGGCCTTGATCCGCTGGTACGGCGTCGAACCGGCCGCCGAGCAGACGCGTCGGCCGGTGAGGTCCTCGGGGCCGTGGATGTCGTTCTCGTCCCGGCGCACGAGCAGTGACTGGCCGGCCATGTAGTACGGGCCGGCGAAGCCGACGAGCTTCTTCCGGTTGTCGTTGATGGTGTAGGTGCCGACGTAGTAGTCGATCTGGCCGTTCTGCAGGGCGGTCTCGCGGTTCGCGGAGGCGATGGTCCTGAACCGGATCGTCCTGGGGTCGAGGCCGAGGGAGGCGGACATCATTCTGGCGATCTCGATGTCGAAGCCGGAGTAGACGCCGGTGGCCGGGTCCCGCTGGCCGAGGTAGGGCTGGTCCTCCTTGACGCCGACGACGAAGTAGCCGCGCTTCTTCGCCCGGGTCCAGGTCGGGGATGCGGGCAGCCGGAAGTCCCGCGCCACCTGGTAGGTGGGGAGTTCGTCGGCCGCCGGGCCCTTGCCCGGCGGGCTGCCCGCCTTGCCGCAGCCCGCGACGCCGGCGACGACGCCGAATCCGACGAGCAGTGCGGTGAGCAGGGCCGTGGCGGCGGGCACACGGGGGGTACGGAACATGGGGCGCGCTCCCCGCTCAGTGCTTGAGGATCTTGGAGAGGAAGTCCTTGGCACGCTCGCTGCGCGGGTCGGTGAAGAACTCCTCGGGGGCGCGGTCCTCGACGATGCGGCCGTCGGCCATGAAGACGACACGGTGGGCGGCGGAGCGGGCGAAGCCCATCTCATGGGTGACGACGACCATGGTCATGCCGTCCCGGGCGAGCTGCCGCATGACGTCCAGGACCTCGTTGATCATCTCGGGGTCGAGGGCCGAGGTGGGCTCGTCGAAGAGGAGGGCCTTGGGTTCCATGGCGAGGGCGCGGGCGATGGCCACCCGCTGCTGCTGGCCGCCGGAGAGCTGTGCGGGGAACTTCCCGGCGTGCGCCAGCAGGCCGACCCGGTCGAGGAGTTCACGCGAGCGCCGGTCGGCCTGGTCCCTGCTGCGTCCGCGGACCTTGATCTGGGCGAGGGAGACGTTCTGCAGGACGGTCTTGTGGGCGAACAGGTTGAAGGACTGGAAGACCATGCCGACCTCGGCGCGGAGCCTCGCGAGGGCCTTGCCCTCCTCGGGGAGCGGCTGCCCGTCGAGCATGATGGTCCCGGACTCGACGGTCTCCAGGCGGTTGATCGTCCGGCACAGGGTCGACTTTCCCGACCCGGAGGGGCCGATGACCACGACCACCTCACCCCTGCCGACGGTGAGGTCGATGTCCTGGAGGACATGGAGCTCGCCGTAGTACTTGTTGACGTCACGCAGCTCGATCAAAGGATCGACGGCCATACGCAGCCCTACCCACTCTCAGCTGTGTCGTGGTTGCCGCAAACTATCCAGCCGTGGGTGGACTGGGGGCACGACACGCACTTTTCGGGCATTAGCCGTATTTAAGCCGCGCTTATCCCCTGGTTCAGGGCCGTCTCTCTCCTGGTGCAGGGCCGTCGCTCAGGTCTCGGCGACCTCCGCGTACAGCTGCGAGAGCTCGGGGACACCGCTCGCGGCCCAGTCGTGGCCGGACTCGACGACCTCGAACTCCCGCCCGGACGACAGCCGTACGACCGGCTCACCGTCCGCCCGGATCTCCCATTCCGCGCCCGGCACGGTCCGGATCAGAACGGTGCCGAGATACAGCCCGGCGTCGGTGCCGAGCCAGGACACGGTCTCCTCGTCGTCGCGCCAGCGCGGCAGGAGCTGGTCGAGGGCCTCCAGAGAGGCCGGGGTGTCGTCGAGCGTGACACCCTCCTCGGCCGCCTGGGCGCGCAGCAGCTCGCACTCGGCGAGCAGATCGGGGTCGGCGGTGTGGGGCAGGTCTCCGGTCTTGCCGTGCTTGTTACCCAGAAACGGGATGTTCATGACCCCAGGTTGACACTCACACCTCCAGGTCCACCACCACCGGGGCGTGATCGGACGCGCCTTTCCCCTTCCGCTCCTCGCGGTCGACGTAGGCGTCCTTGACGGCCTTGGCGAACGGCTCGTTGCCGTACACCAGGTCGATGCGCATACCGCGGTTCTTGGGGAAGGCGAGCTGGCGGTAGTCCCAGTAGGTGTACGGGTGGTCGTACTTCAGCGGGCGCGGCACCACGTCGGAGAGGCCGGTCCCGCGCAGGGCGGTCAGGGCGGCGCGCTCGGCCGGGGTGACATGGGTGAGGCCCTCGAAGGCGGCCGTGTCGAAGACGTCGTCGTCCGTCGGTGCCACGTTGTAGTCGCCGAGGACCGCGAAGGGGCGGCTGCCGCCCGCGTCACCGGCCACCGCGGCCTGGAGCGCCTCGAACCACTGGAGCTTGTACGCGTAGTGCGGGTGGTCCACCTCGCGGCCGTTGGGCACGTACACCGACCAGACGCGGACCGGGCCGCAGGTCGCCGAGATCGCACGGGGCTCCTCGGCCCCCTCGTAGCCGGGGTCGCCGGGCAGCCCCTTGACCACGTCGCCCAGACCGACCTTGGAGAGCACCGCCACGCCGTTCCACCGGCCGGTCGCGTTCACCGCCGCCTCGTAGCCCAGCTCGCGCAGCGGCTCGAACGGGAACTGCCCCTCGGCGAGCTTGGCCTCCTGGAGGCAGAGCACGTCGGTGCCGCTGCTCTCCAGCCAGGCCAGGAGCCTCGGCAGGCGTGCGGTGATCGAGTTCACGTTCCAGGTCGCGATGCGCATGCCTCACAACCTACCGGGCCCCTCTGACAACGCGCCTCAGACGTCCGCCGAGCCCCCCGAGGCGAGCCGCAGGTGCTCCGCGCCGCCGAGGGCGCCGATCTGGCGGTCGTAGATCGGCCGCGCGAGGTCGGTGAGCAGGGCGTCGTGGATGTCGTAGGCGCGCTGCGGCTTGACCTCGCGGACGTAGTCGATGACCTCGGAGATCTTGTTCCAGGGGGCCATCACCGGGAGCATCAGCGTCTCGACCGGGTGGTCGGGGACGGTGAGGGCGTCGCCGGGGTGGAAGACCCGGCCGCCGTCGATCAGGTAGCCGACGTTGGTGATGCGCGGGATGTCCGGATGGATCACCGCGTGCAGCTCGCCGTGCACCTGGACGTCGAAGCCGGCCGCGGTGAACGTGTCGCCGTGGCCCACGGTGTGCACCCGGCCCGGGAAGGCCGCCGCGATCTGGTCGGCGACGGACTTCAGGGTCCAGATCTCGGCGGCCGGGTTGGCGTCCATCGCGGCCCGCAGCCGCCCCTCGTCGAAATGGTCGCCGTGCTCGTGCGTGACCAGGATGGCGTCGGCCCCGAGAGCCGCGTCCTCCTCGCTGAACCCACCGGGATCGAGGACGAGCGTGCGCCCGTCCTTCTGGAGACGCACGCACGCGTGGGACATCTTCGTGAGCTTCATGGTCACCATCCTGCCCCAGGCCGCCCCTCGGTCCTCGGCCTCGGCTCACGCGCCTCAGTCCCCGGGCCTCAGTCCTCGGGAGTGGTCTCCTCCCGTATGACCTGCTGGGCGACCCGGAAGGCGCTGTTCGCCGCCGGCACCCCGCAGTACACCGCCGCCTGCAGCAGCACTTCCTTGATCTCGTCCGGGGTGAGGCCGTTGCGCAGGGCCGCCCGGACGTGGAAGCCCAGCTCCTCCAGATGGCCGCCGGCGACCAGCGCGGTGAGCGTGACACAGCTGCGCGAGCGCCGGTCGAGTCCGGGCCGGTCCCAGATCTCGCCCCAGGCGTAACGGGTGATGAACTCCTGGAAGTCCCCCGAGAAGTCGTCGGCCTGCGCCAGCGCCCGGTCCACGTGCGCGTCCCCGAGCACCTCCCGGCGGACCTTCAGCCCCGCGTCGTACAGGTCGGGCCGCCCGAGCGGCTGCGGCGGTACGACGGGCGGGGCGATCTCGGCGATCGGCTTGACCTGGGGAGCGACCTGCGGCACAGCCTGGGGTGCGGCGGTCAGGACGGGCCGGCCCGGGGCGGCCGGGATGGCCATCTGGCCGGTGGTCGAGTCGTAGGCGGGCTGCCAGGCGGTGGAGAAGTGCCGTACCAGCAGGTCGGTGACGGCGGCGGGCTGTTCGACGGGGACCAGATGGGATGCGCCGGGTACGACCGCGAGCCGGGCGTCCGGGATCCCGGCGACCAGGGTGCGGGCCTCGGCGGGACCGGTGACCTGGTCGTCCGAGCCGACCAGGACGAGCGTCGGCACTCCGATGCCGGCGAGTTCGTGCCGCACGTCGAAGCCGGCCAGCGCCTCGCAGGCGGCGATGTAGCAGCCGGGGTCGGTGGTGCGGACCATCTGGACGGCCCACTCGGTGATCGCGGGCTGGGCGGCGGCGAACCCGCTGGTGAACCAGCGTTCGGGCGAGGTCCGGGCGATCGGGTCGAGGCCGTTCGTGCGCACGATCACCCCGCGCTGCCGGAACTCGTCCGCCGTCCCGAACCGGGGCGAGGCCGCGACCAGCGCGAGCGAGGCGATCCGCTCCGGGTGCCGCAGGGCCAGCTCCATGCCGACGGCACCGCCGAGCGCACAGCCCGCGTAGCCGAAGCGCTGCACGCCGAAGGAGTCGAGGGTGACCAGCAGCCGGGCGGTCACCTCGGCGACGGATCCGGCGGGATGCGCCGGGGCACCGCCGTGTCCGGGCAGGTCGTAGCGGAAGACCCGCCACTGCTGGATCAGCTCCGGTATCTGACGGTCCCACATGTGCCATGTGGTACCCAGTGAGGGACCGAGGATCAGAACCGGGGCGTCTTCTGGCCCGTCAAAGCGGTATTGCAGGGTGTTCGGCGGTGTCTCACTCACGCCTCAGACCCTCTCACGTATCACGAAATCTCACACGGCCCGGGGAACCCGACGGCTCTTGCCCCTCTCGGAGCGCCAGGTCCGGCGCTGCCGGAACCCTCGGGGATCCAGATACAAGCTCTCCGGCGTGTACGCGTGGCCGTGGGGCCAGTGCGTCCTCGTGGCTCGCGCGCTCTCCCAGTCCCTGCGCCGCAAAGCTTCCTTCTTTGGCACGGCTTCCAGGTGGTCCGGGTTGCAGCAAAGCGTAAAGTGCCGTCCCCAAGGATCGGCATGACGCACCTGGAAGCCCTCCGGAATCTCACCGACCAACAACCTGAACACCACACGGTGGACAAGCTGTGTCTTTCCCTCGTAGGAGACTTGGCCCTAGCCTGACTGCCCCTTCCCATTGCAGCTACCGGTCCACAGCCAGCAGCCGGTCTCCAGGTCCACCTCGATCTTGGCTGCCATACGGCTGGGCAGGTCGCCCGGCCGGTAGGCCGCCTGACTCAGGCTTGCCCCTCAGGCGCAGCACCGTGCAGGCCATCCCACGTGGTGGCGGCTTCGCGAAGATCCTCTACGTCGGGCTTCACGTACCACTTCTTGGTGGTCTTCACATTCGTGTGTCCAGCCCACCGCGCAAGGATGTGATCCGGCACGCCGTTGTTGGCCAGGTACGTGAGGCACGACGAACGAGCGTCATAAAGACGAACTCGGCGGAGACCGAGGATCACCATGAGCCGGTACGCGCGTCGGCGGAGCTGCTTGATGGTGAAGGCTTTTCCGGTCTCGTGCACCAGGACGTAGCCGGACTCTGCGTATGCCTCACCCAGAGCCAGCTTCTCCTTGGCCTGGAGGGCCTTGAACGGCCTGAGCGCAGCCAGCACTGGAGCCGGCAACGGGAGTTCCCGTTCACCGGCCAGAGACTTGGTGTCCTTCTCCACGACGTAGCGATTGCCCATCATGGTCCGCGTATTGGCTATGGTGATCGTGGCGTTGTCCAGGTCGACGTCTTCCCACCGGAGCCCACAGACTTCAGCCGGACGTAGACCAATGAGGGACAGCAGAAGCGGAGCGTAGAGCCGTTCCCCCTTGACGCCCTGAACGAATCTCTGAACCTCCTGGACGTTCCAGGGCTTCACCTCCTCCTTCTTCTTCCGTTCTTCCTTGCGCGCCCTTCGCGGAATGGTCACGTGCTGGGCCACGTTGATGGTCACCAGCCGACGCGTCACGGCTCGGTTGAGAGCGTCCTTCAGCCGAGCAAGGCTCATGTCCACGCTCGTCACTCCAAGCGGAGTTCCGGCCCTTCCACCGCGTACGCGCCCGTGCTTCAGAGCCCAGTGCATCCACCCTTCTACGTCATCTTCAGTGAGCTCCTGAAGACGGATGTTGCCCAACTTCCCCCGCACCCGGTCCAGGGTGATGCGGTAGTTGTAAATAGTGGTTTCTTCCAAGTCGTCAGCCTTCATGGCCAGCCACTGGTCGAGCCATTGATCGCGTCCCATGGAGTGCAACGCCGTTGCATTAGCCGTCAGGCCCGGCGTCAATGTCTCCGTCCTTGACCATCTTGAAGTCCAGTGTGTACGTCTGAACCGTGCGTGGATG
>NZ_JBEZLQ010000034.1:80803-118777 GCF_040652235.1 Streptomyces sp. NPDC048277 | reverse complement strand
GTGGTGGGGGTGGGGGGGGCTGGGGGGGGGGGGGGGGGGGGGGTGGTGGGTGTGGGGGGGGGGGGGGGGGGGGGCCCCCCCCCCCGCCCCGATTGCGCGTGTGGTTCTCTGCGGGTGTGTGGGGGCTGGTCGCGCAGTTCCCCGCGCCCCTGAAGGGGCGCTTCACTCACGGTGCGTCGTTGTCCAGGATCTTCTTCAGGTCCGCCACCACCGTGGGGATCTCGCGGTCGAAGGCCAGGCCGTCCACGCCCTCGTCCGTGACCACTGCCAGGAGGGCACGGGTGCCCACGGCCGTGACGATGACGTGGCCCGCGCTGCACTGGGCCGTCATCTGGCGCAGGGCTCCTGTCGCGCCCTGGTCGGCGAGGCGGTGGCCCAGGGAGAGGGCGGCCGAGGCCACCGCGGCCATGGACTCGGGGTGGGTCTTGTCGGCGTCGGCGGCCACCACCAGGCCGTCGACGGTGGCCAGGACGGTCTCGGAGACGCCCATCACCCGGTCGCGCAACGAGACGAGGATGTCCTGCACGGGGTCGCTCATGGTGGCTTCTTCCTGTCGTGCTCGGCGGTGCGGAGGCGACCGGTCTCCCCGGGGCTAGCGCTTGCGGCGGGGGAGCGGGGTCGCTGCGGGTTGCGGTGCTGCCATGGGGGGAGAGGGCGGGGTGCGAAGGGCCGTGCTGGGGCGGCCGGCGATGGTGGCGGAGGGGGCCTGGAGGAGGCCCAGGGCCAGCAGGTCGCGGAGGTCCAGCATCACGGCGAACAGGCCGCGGCCCAGGGTGAAGGCGATGTCCCGGGGGGTTCTGCGGCCGTCGGCGGCGGCCAGGACGGTCCGGTGACGGGGTGAGAGGCGGGCGGTCTGCTGCGGGTCGCGGGCGGTCGGGGCCGGGTCCAGGCGGTCGCGGGCGAAGCGGGCCGTGACGCCGCGTTCGTTCGCCAGCAGGCGGATACGGCGGGACGTCTCGGTGACCAGGCGGTCGGGCGGTACCGCGGTGCCCGTGTCGAGGAGGGGGCGGGGAGCCGTCACCTCCCAGCCGTCCGGCCGGGTCAGGGCCAGGGCGAAGGCCGCGTCGAACAGGGCGGCCCGGCCGGTGATCTCGAGTTCCGTGGCGCCCAGCAGGCCCTGGGCGACCAGTTCGAGGGCCAGGCGCGCGGGGTCGGCGCCGGTGGCGCGGGCGGCCGTCCAGTCGTCCTCCGCGATCCGGTGGGACTTGAGGAGGAGGACCTCGACGCCCGGGGCGCCCGGGGTCTCCATGCCCACGACCAGTCCGTCACGGACGTGGATGACACCGCCGGGGCTGCCCGAGACCAGCACGGTGCAGGAGCGCTGCGCGGTGTGCAGGGCGGCCAGCACGCCGGGGACGTTGCGGGGGGCCGGTGGCTCCTGGGTCATCCGAGCAGTCGGCCCGTGTGCTCGGCCAGGTCGCGCAGCGCCCAGGTGATGTTCGTACGGTGCCGGTCCACCAGGGCGAACAGGAGGAGCGGATCGCCCTGGCGGTCGACCCGGGTCGTCACATGGTGGTGGCTGGTCGTGGTGATGACGATGGTCTCCAACTCGCCTTCGAAACCGGCCCGGTTGAGGTGAGTGGTCACCAAGTGGGCGGTCTCCTGGGCGTCCTGGGCCGACCGCGCGTCGCCCTGCTCGGCGTAGGACAGACCTGTCACGCCGTCCAGGAGAGCCGCGGCGGTCACACCGGGCGTGGCGGCGACGCCGTCCAGGACTGTGTCGAGCAAAGCCATGAGTTCCCCCTCCTGACGCTCGCTTCGCACAGTACTTTATTGCCAACCGACACAACACTGGCCAAAGATGACACTTATCCGGACTCGGAGAGGTCGGGAAGCAACCTCGTCCGAACCGCTTGCGTCGGAGTTGACCACGTAAGGAAATCGAGGGCACCAGCGTGAACATCGAGACAACGCTCAAGGAAGCCATGAGCATCGACGGGGCCCTCGGAGTCGCCCTCGTCGACTACGAAAGCGGCATGTCCCTCGGCGTGCTGGGCGGCGGGCCCCACCTGGACCTGGAGCTCGCGGCGGCCGGGAACACCGAGGTGGTCCGGGCCAAGCAGCGCACGCTGAAGTCCATCAACCTCGACGACGAGATCGAGGACATCCTCATCACCCTCGGCGGGCAGTACCACCTGATCCGCCCCCTGACCAAGGCCGGCGGCTCGCTCTTCCTCTACCTCGCCCTGGACCGCGGCCGCAGCAACCTCGCCCTGGCCCGGCACAGCCTCAGGAAGCTGGAGAACGAACTGGAGGTCTGACCTCCGGTGGCCCGGCGTCCCGGTCCGGTGCGGTGCGGCCCGGGGCGCCGACGCCCAGTCGGTAAGCACGCCCAGGTGACGGGCGTAGCGTAGAGAGCATGACGAAGTACGGCTCCTTCCCCGGCACGCGGCCGCGTCGGCTGCGGACCACCCCTGTCATGCGGCGCATGGTCGCCGAGACCCGGCTGCACCCCGCGGACTTCATCCTCCCGGCGTTCGTCCGCGAGGGCGTGAGCGAGCCGGTGCCGATCTCCGCCATGCCCGGCGTCGTGCAGCACACCCGGGACAGCCTGAAGAAGGCGGCCGCGGAGGCCGTCGAGGCGGGGATCTCCGGGATCATGCTGTTCGGCGTGCCCGAGGAGAGCAAGAAGGACGCCCTCGGCACCCCCGGCACCGACCCGGACGGAATCCTCCAGGTCGCCCTGCGGGACGTGCGCGCCGAGGTCGGCGACGAGCTGCTCGTGATGTCCGACCTGTGTCTCGACGAGACCACCGACCACGGGCACTGCGGGGTGCTGGACGCCGAGGGCCGTGTCGACAACGACGCCACCCTGGAGCGGTACGCCGAGATGGCCCAGGTGCAGGCCGACGCCGGCGCCCATGTGGTCGGACCCAGCGGGATGATGGACGGGCAGATCGGTGTCATCCGCGACGCGCTCGACCAGATCGGGCGCGAGGACGTCGCGATCCTCGCCTACACCGTCAAGTACGCCTCCGCCTTCTTCGGGCCCTTCCGGGAGGCCGTCGGCTCGTCCCTGAAGGGGGACCGCAAGACCTACCAGCAGGACCCCGCCAACGCCCGGGAGTCGCTGCGCGAGCTGGCCCTCGACCTCGCGGAGGGCGCCGACATGGTGATGGTCAAGCCGGCCGGGCCCTACCTCGACATCCTCGCCCGCGTCGCCGACTCCGTGGACGTGCCGGTCGCCGCCTACCAGATCTCCGGCGAGTACTCGATGGTCGAGGCCGCCGCCGAGAAGGGCTGGATCGACCGCGAGCGGGCCATCCTGGAGACGCTGACCGGCATCAAGCGGGCCGGCGCGCAGAACATCCTCACCTACTGGGCGGTCGAGGCCGCCCGGATGCTCGGCCGATAGCGGACACCGAGTGCCCCCGGCCGGCGGAATCCGGGCGGGGGCACTTTCAAGTCGCCGGTGGCGTTAGGTTGTTGACCGTCCGTTGTTGACCGTCCTCGCCCTTCGCCGACCGTCCGGGAGACGCCCATGTCCGGTGACGCCCTCAGTCAGGACCCCGCCGAGCTGAGAAGGAGGATCGACAGCAGCAAGGCACACCCGGCCCGGGTGTACGACGTCTTCCTCGGCGGCAAGGACCACTACCCCGCCGACCTCGCCGCCGCCTCCGCCGCGCTCTCCGCCAACCCGCGCGGCTACCTCGACGTCCGGCACAACCGCGACTTCCTGCGCCGCGCCGTGAACACGCTGGCCGGGGACGGGATCCGGCAGTTCCTCGACATCGGCACCGGCCTGCCCACCGCGGAGAACGTCCACCAGATCGCCCAGCGTGTCATACCCGACTCCCGGGTGGTGTACGTCGACAACGACCCGATCGTCCTCGCCCACGCCCGCGCCCTGCTCACCAGCGGACCCGAGGGCCGTACCGACTACATCGACGCCGACTTCAGGAACCCGGCGGAGATCCTCGAACAGGCTTCGAAGACACTGGACTTCGACGAGCCGGTCGCCCTGTGCCTGGTGGCGATCCTGCACTTCGTGGAGGACGAGGAGGCCTACCCGATCGTCCGCGGGCTCGTCGAGGCGCTGCCCGCCGGCAGCCGGGTGGTGCTCAGCCACCTCACCGAGGACCTCAACCCCGAGAACATCCGCGCGGTCCAGCGGGCCTACACCGAGCGCGGCTTCAGCTTCGTCCTGCGGTCGCGGGCCGACGTCGAGCGCTTCTTCACGGAGAACTCCCTCGCCCTGGCCGACCCGGGCGTGGTCCCCGTGCACCGCTGGCGCGCCGACCACGCGGCGCCCGTGCCCGAGCAGCCCGACGCCGCCTTCCTGGACTCCCTCGACCACATCGAGCGGATCCGCTACGCCGACATCAACGACGTCACCGACGCCGACATCAACGTCTACGCGGGCGTGGCCGTCAAGGCCTGAGCCCCGCTCACCAGTTGACGGCGTCGTCGCGGTCCTGCTGCCAGTACGTCACCCGCAGCGAGCTGTCGTAGTACACGCCCTTCGCCGGCAGCGTCGGGGTCGCCGAGGCCCCGCCGCTGCTGTTCGGCGTCATGCCCTGGAAGGCGATCGTCAGTTTGTGGCCGGTGGTGCCGCCGTCGCCGCTGCCGTCGGCCGCGGACAGCAGCACGCTCGCGTACCCGGACTCGCCCGGCGCGAGGCTGGTGACCGCCTGCGGGTGGGTCGCCTCGTCGGGCTGCGGGACCCACTGCATCTCGTCGAAGCGGACGACGGGGTAGTAGGTCAGGTCGCAGAGCTTGCTGCCGGTGTTGGTGACCGTGAGCAGCATGTGGTTCAGCGGGCGGGAGAGCGGCTGGGCGGTGACGGTGGTGTTGGAGCCGTTGCAGAGGACGCGGGTGGCGGTGGTGCCGCCCTGGCCGCTGCCGCTGCCCGGCTTCTTTGCGGCCGTGTTGCTCACGGGCGTGGGCGTCGACCTGCCGGCACCCGTGCCCGTACCGGTGTCTGTGCCCGTGCCGCCGGTGGAGCCTCCCGAAGCCTTCGGCGTCGATGTGGCCGACGAGGCCGACGGGGTCGGCGTGCCGCCGACCTGCCCGGACGCGCCCTCGTCCTTCGTGCCCGTTCCGTTCTGACAGGCCGTGAGCGCGAGGGCGGCGACGGCGGCACCGGTGGCGGCGAGCAGACGGACACGGCGGCTGGTGCGCATGGCGAATCCTCTTTCGAGTGGTGTCGTGCTTGGATGGCCCCAGCCTGTGGGCCGCGCCGTCCCGTCCGCCACGATTGCCGGACGATCAGGGACGCTGGAACGGCCACATCGGCTCTGACCTGGGAGAACAGCCCTTCCCTGGAACGGGGGAACGGGACGTGGGGGGACGGAGGAACGGTGTCGGACGGCACTGCGGGAAGCGGTTTCGCGGAGCTGCTGCGGGAGTTGAAGGACCGCTCGGGGCTGAGTTACGGCATGCTCGCCAAGCGGCTGCACATGAGTACGTCGACCCTGCACCGCTACTGCAACGGGGACGCCGTACCGGCGGACTACGCCCCGGTGGAACGCCTGGCCCGGCTCTGCAAGGCCGGCCCCGAGGAACTCGTCGAGCTGCACCGGCGGTGGGTGCTGGCGGATGCGGAGCGGGGGCGGAAGCCGGAACCCGTCGCGGCGGCTGCGGAGCCGGAGAGCCCGGCTGAAGCAGCAGGAGCGGCAGGAGCAGAAGCGGCAGCGGTAGCAGCAGCCGTAGAAGAAGAGCCGGTGGTCGAGGTGGTGGCCGCGCCGGTCGGCGAGCGTCGTCGCCGGTTCCCGCGGCCCGCGCTCCTCGCCGGGATCGCCGTCGCCGCCGTGCTCGGCGCCGCCGCTCTCGTCGTACGGCTGCCGTCCGGCGGGACGGACGACAAGAGTGAGGGGCCCGCGGGTGCCGCCACCTCGGTGACCGGCGCCCCGCACACCCCGGCGGTGACGCCCTCGGGCACCCCGTCCACCTCCGCGCCGTCCTCCTCCGCCCCCTCCTCCTCCGTGTCGGCCTCGGCCACCGGCCGGTCCAAGGGCGCCGACACGGCCGGCTCGGCGCCCTCCGCGGACACCGGCACCGCGTCGCCCCCGCTCACCGTCAACACCCAGCCCTACTCCTGGGAGAGCCCCTGCTCCCAGCACTACCTGATCGACCGGGCGCCCGCCGATGTGGCGCCGCCGCCCCTGGAGACCGACGCGACCGCATGGGTGTCCGCGCACGGGGCGGTCTCCTCGGGGGAGCAGTACCTCACGCTGACCGTGCAGGGCACCGGCACGGAGTCCGTGGTGCTCCAGAGCCTCACGGTCCGTACGGTGACCCGGAGTTCGCCGCTCGCCTGGAACGACTACGCGATGGGATATCCGGGCGTCGGCTGCGGCGGGGGCGTGCCCACGCGCTCCTTCACCGTCGCCCTGGACGCGATGCGACCGTCGGTCGTACCGGAGGCGGGGCACCAGAACTTCCCGTTCAAGGTGAGCGAGTCGGACCCCGAGGTCCTCTACGTCAAGGCCGACGCCTCGGCGTACTCCGTGGGCTGGTACCTGGAGCTGTCCTGGTCCAGCGGGTCGCGGCACGGGACGCTGCGGATCGACGACAAGGGGCGGCCGTTCCGCACGAGCGGCAACAACGGGCGGCCCGCCTACGAGTTCCCGCTGGGCGGCGAGGCCTGGCGGGCCGCGTCGTCGACGGGCTGAGAGAGGGAGGCGGCGGAGGGGCCCTCGTCACGTACGCCCTGACCGTCCCGGCACCCGCTGAGGGCCGTCACGGCGACCAGCGTCAGGGCGGCCGCCGTCAGGAGACGGCGGCGGCCGGCGGCCGGGGTGGTGTGCGTGGCGGACATACGAGGGCTCCCTTGACGATCTCGGTGTGCCCTCAGCCTGTGGGCCGACCCGCCCCGGCCGCCAGACCTCACGGCGGATTCGGGACACGCAAGCCCGGTCCACCCCTCTGACCTGCGCGGATGCTGACCCGTGGGACGGCGGAACGGGACGTTCGAGCACCCGGGGAGGGCTCCGCGAGCCGCCCTCGTCCGTATCGCGAAACAACCGGTGTAGGTGGCACGTACCTCTCTAGGCTCCCGTCAAGACGAGGATCAGCCCGAGGAGCCGTCCATGACCGTCACCAGTGCCCCCGCCGCCCTGCCGCCGCTCGCGGCCCGTACCCGTACCGTCGGCGGTTCGCCCGTGCGGGAGATCCTCGCGGTGACCGCACGCCCCGAGGTGATCAACTTCGCGGGCGGGCTGCCGGCTCCCGAGCTGTTCGACAAGGAGGGCATCGCGGCCGCCTTCCGGGCCGTGCTGGAGGAGTCGCCGGAGCGGGCGCTGCAGTACTCGACGACCGAGGGCGAACCGGCGCTGCGCGCCGGACTGGCCGCGCGCGTCTCCGCGCAGGGCCTGCCGACCGACGCCGACGACCTCCTGATCACCACCGGCTCCCAGCAGGCCCTCTCCCTGCTCGCCACGGCGTTGATCGAGCCGGGAGACACGGTCCTCGTCGAAAGCCCCTGCTATCTCGCGGCACTTCAGGTGTTCGGGCTGGCCGGGGCACGGGTGCTGCCCGTCCCCTGCGACGAGGACGGCGTCGACCCGGCCGCTCTGGAGGAACTGGTCCGCGCCGAGCGGCCCAAGCTCCTCTACCTCGTCCCGACCTTCCAGAACCCCACCGGCCGCACCATGCCCGCCGCCCGCCGCGCCGCCGTCGCCACGGCCGCCGCCCGGCACGGCCTGTGGATCGTCGAGGACGACCCCTACGGCGAACTCCGCTACGACGGCGACCGCGTCCCCTGGATCGCGACCCTCCCCGGCGCCGAGGACCGGACGGTCCTGCTCGGTTCCTTCTCCAAGGTCATGGCCCCGGGGCTGCGCCTCGGCTGGCTCCGCGCCCCGGCCGGGCTGCGGCGCGCCTGCGCGGTGGCCAAACAGGCGGCCGACCTGCACACCCCGACCGTCAACCAGCTCGCCGCGGCCCGCTACCTGGACGTCCTGGACGGCCATGTCGCCACGGTCCGCACGGTGTACGGCGCCCGCCGGGACGCCATGCTCGCCGGACTGCCCGACGCCCTCCCGGCCGGCTCCACCTGGAACCGGCCCGAGGGCGGCATGTTCCTCTGGGCCCGGCTCCCGGAGCCGTACGACACCACCGCCCTGCTCCGCCGGGTGGTGGAGCAGGGCGTGGCCTACGTCCCCGGCGAACCCTTCTACGCCACCGGCCCCGACCGCTCGACCCTGCGGCTGTGCTTCGTGACGCAGACACCGAAGGACATCGAGGAGGGCCTGCGCAGGCTGGCCAAGGGCCTCAGCAGCTAGCGGCCGCCGGGCTCAGTCCCACCAGAAGTGCCACAGCCGCTCGCCGACCAGCCGCTCGGCGTACGACGAGAGCGTGTCGTCGGCGTCGGACAGCACGGTGTAGGGGGAGAACGCGAAGTGCTCGGCGGCGACCGTCTCCGCCTGGTCGAGGTCGGCGGGCGGGGCGGCGACGGAGACGGCGAGGTGGTCGTGGCCGAGGGCCACCACGCGTATGCCGAAGCGGTCCTCCCAGGAACGCAGCACCGCGCACAGCCGGGCCACGTCCTCCTCGTAGTTCACCGGGCCGCTCCAGCCGATGGCCGCCGGTATGTCCGCGCTGCGCCGGGCGGACACCAGCGCCAGGTGCGGCTCCTTCAGCCACGGGCGGCCCTGCGAGAGCGCGTCGGCGACATCGGCGGCCCGCGCGTCCGGGTCGGCGACCAGCGGCGGGGCGGCGGCGAGCCCCGGCCACTCCTCGCCCTCCGGCGGGTCCTCGTCCCAGAAGTCCTCCAGCACCTCGTCGGCGTCGTGGTCCCCGGGGTACGAGGTCTCCCCGGGCGCGAGGTCCCAGTCGTCGACGTCCGACGTGTCGATCAGCACCGGCAGCAGCCCCGCGCGGGCGGCCGGCGTGCCCAGCGCGGTCCAGGTCCCGGGCCCGGCGGGCTGCCCGGCGTACCACAGCAACGGCTCGTGCCACGGCCCGTCGAGGGTCTCGTCGAGCAGTCTCCCGGGCGGGAGTTGAAGCCCCAGGGAACGACCGCTCGGGTCGGTCGCCAGCCTGGGCAGCGGGTTGGGAAGTGTCGCCATGGCAGTGACTGTAGGGGGCGCCACTGACAACGCGTGCACGCCGCCTGCCTCGTGGGCGCCACCCCTGTCGGCGGGTCGGTTCAGCCCGCCGGGTCCGTCAGCATCCGCCAGCCCGGGGCGTAGTTGCCGTGCAGGATCAGGGAGGCCGCGCCGACCGCGCCGACCGTGTCGCCGATGACGCTCTGTTCCACGGTGATCGGGCGCAGCGCGCGGGCCACCGCCGTGCGGTTGACGGCGCTCTCGATCTCGGCGAGGAGGATCGGTTCGATCCCGCGCAGCGCCTCGCCGCCGAGGACGATGCGGTCGACGTCGAGGAGACTGGCGGCGCCCCGGGCGGCCTGGCCGATGCGGCGGGCGGCCCGGCGGACCACGTCGTGGGCGTCGGGGTCGTCGGCGCGGGCGGCCCGGCGCAGGGCCTTCCAGTCGTCGTGCAGGGTCTCGGGCATGCCGGTGAGGCCGATGCGGGCGGCGGCCCCGGAGCCGTGGCGGCGCAGCAGGTCGTCGATGATCGCGGCGGGGGAGCAGTAGGGGCCCAGGCAGTCGGTGCCGCCGCACGGGCAGACCCGGTCGCCGGGCTCGACCGGCATGTGGGCGAACTCCCCGGCGTTGCCCGAATCACCGTGCAGCACGGTGTTGTTGAGGACGACCCCGGCGCCGATGCCGGTGCCGAGGTAGACGAAGAGGAAGCTGCCCGCGCGGGCCTCGCCGCCGATCCAGCGTTCGCCTATCGCGGCGGCGGTGGCGTCGTTGTCGAGGGCGACGGGAAGGCTGGTGGCCGCCTCGAACATCTTCACCAGCGGGACCCGGCCCCAGCCGGGGAGGTTCGGGGGTGAGACCACGGCGCCCTGGCCGCCGTCGAGCGGGCCGGGGGCGGCGATGCCGAGGCCGAGCAGGCGGGCCGGGTCGACGCCGGAGCGGGTGAGCAGGCGCAGGGCCGCGCGGGAGACCCGGTCGACCACCTGCGCCGGGTCCTCGGGGGCGACCAGGCGCTGGCGGCGGCCGGTGATCACCTCGCCGGCCAGGTTCACCACGACGATCACCGCGGAGTCGGGGTCGAGGTGCACGCCGAGCGCGTAGGCGCCGTCGGGGCGCGGGGAGAGCAGGGTGCGCCGCTTGCCGCCGCTGGAGGGGGCCTGGCCGGTCTCGGTGACCAGGCCGGCGTCGAGCAGTTTGCGGACGACGTTGGAGACGGTCTGGTTGGTCAGCCCGGTGAGCGCGGCCAGTTCGACGCGGCTGACCGGGCCCCGGGTGCGGATGGCGTCCAGCACGACGGCCTGGTTGTAGCCGCCGACCCTGGGCAGATTCGTCCCGCCGAGCGTTGTCACCGTCTGCCGCCTCCGCTGCCGTCAGGGCGCCGGTCCGGCGCCGCTCCCATGCTGCCTTCCGGGGGTCACCACCGCGCCGGGTTTTCGTCCGGACCCCGGAGCGGCATGTGATGGGGGTCACATGCAGACCGGGCGGGGTGGCTCAAAAGGGTCTCGGTCCGAGGTCGAAAAGTCGCCTTCATCAGCTCGGATCTCGGCTGCTTCCGGTCGCCTCCGCGTGCCTCAAGGCCGCTGTCAGGTGGGGAGTTTACATGTCGGAAGCATTGACTTCATCCATCCATTGGATTTAGCTATCGCCCACCAGAACCGGGCCGAAAACGGTCGGGTCGCGCGGCGGGCGGCGCAAGGGGACGTCGTCCGTCACGAGTCGGCGCGGCCCGTATCCATCGCGGCTTTCCCTAGGTTTCGCGTTCCCGGAGGGACCTCGTGCGTTCGAAACTCATCACCGCCGCGGCCGTCACAGCCGCCACCGCCCTTGCCGCCACCGGCTGTGGCTCCGGCTCCTCAGGGAGTTCGAGCAAGTCGATCAAGGTCGTCTACTGGCAGAACCTCAACAGCGCCAACAAGCTCCAGGCGAACTTCCTGGCCTCGATGGTGAAGGAGTTCACCAAGGCCAACCCCGGCACCAAGGTCAACCTCGTCCCGGTCACCGCTTCCGAGGCGGACTACTACACGAAGATCCAGCTCATGATGCGGTCCCCGTCGACCGCCCCGGACCTGGTCTACGAGGACACCGCCCTCATCAACTCCGACATAGCCGGCGGCTACCTGAAGCCGCTGGACGCCTACACCGCCAAGTGGGCCGACTGGTCCCAGTACGCGGCCGCCGCCAAGACCGCGGTCACCGGCGCCTCCGACAACAAGGTCTACGGCGTCCCGGACAACACCGACACCCGCGGCATCTGGTACAACAAGCAGCTCTTCGCCAAGGCCGGGATCGCCGTGCCCTGGCAGCCCAAGACCTGGGCGGACGTGCTGAGCGCGGCCCGCACGATCAAGGCCAAGCTGTCCGGCGTCACCCCGCTCAACCTCTACACCGGCACCGCCGGCGGCGAGGCCTCCTCCATGCAGGGCTTCGAGATGCTGCTCTACGGCACCCCGGCCGGCGACAAGTCCCTCTACGACGCGAGCCAGAAGAAGTGGGTCGTGGGCAGCCAGGGCTTCAAGGACGCCCTGAACTTCGTGCACACCGTCTACGGCGAGAAGCTCGGCCCGTCCGTCTCCGACGCCCTCGGCGCCAACTTCGGCACCACCGTCGGCACCGAACTCATCCCCGCCGGCAAGCTCGCCATGGACATCGACGGCTCCTGGATGCCCAACAACTGGGGCTCCACCAGCGCCAAGCCGTGGGCCCAGTGGGAGAGCACCATGGGGACGGCGGCCATGCCGACCCAGAACGGCCAGGAGCCCGGCAAGACCAGCATGTCCGGTGGCTGGGCCTGGTCCGTGCCGGCCAAGGCGGGCAACGCCGACCTCGCCTGGAAGTTCCTCCAGACCGTCCAGACCAAGACCAACTCCGCGAAGTGGAACGCGGTCAACTCGACCATCGCCACCCGCACCGACGTCGCGGGCGACTCGACGTACCTGAGCGCGGTCCCGACCAACAAGTTCTTCACCGAACTGGTCGCCGACACCCACTACCGCCCGGGCCTGCCCGCCTACAACCAGGTCTCGACCGCCATCCAGAAGGCGATGGAGTCGGTGACCACCGGACAGGCGTCCGTCGACAAGGCCGCAGCCACGTACGACAACGATGTCAAGTCCGCCGTCGGTGACGACAAGACGGTCAAGGGCACCTCGTGAGCACGCTGACCACCGCACCTCCCGGGACCGACGGCGACCGCCGGTCCCGGGGGGTGCCCCCCGCCGCCCAGGGCCTGCTGCGCGGGCTCCCGCTGCTGCCGTCGGTCGTGCTGCTGGCCGTGTTCCTGGCCGGGCCGATCGGCTACTGCGTGTACTACGCGTTCACCGACATGCAGCTCACCGGCGCCTCCGGCACCCATTTCACCGGCTTCGCCAACTTCACCCGCGCCTTCCACGACGCCGACTTCCTCAACGCCGTATGGCTGACCTTCGTGTTCGTCGTCGGCTCGGCCGTCGTAGGACAGAACACCCTCGGCCTCGCCCTCGCCGCCCTCATGGAGAAGGCCGCCAAGCCGGTCCGCTCGATCGTCAACGGCGTCGTCATCGCCGCCTGGGTGCTGCCCGAAGTCGTCGCCGGCTACCTGATGTACGCCTTCTTCTACGACCAGGGCTCGCTCAACTCGATCCTGTCGGCCCTGCACCTGCCGCAGCAGAACTGGCTCTACACCATGCCGATCCTCGCGGTCTGCCTCGCCAACGTGTGGCGCGGCACCGCCTTCTCGATGATGGTGTTCTCCGCCGCCCTCAACGACGTGCCCCAGGAACTCCTGGAGGCCGCCGAGATGGACGGCGCCGGTCCCTGGCAGCGGTTCTTCCGGGTCACCCTGCCGGTCATCCGCCGCTCGATCCTCACCAACCTCATGCTGATCACCCTCCAGACCCTCTCGGTCTTCGGGCTGATCTACACCATGACCAGGGGCGGCCCCGGCAACAAGAGCGAGACCCTGCCCGTCTTCATGTACCAGCAGGCCTTCCAGAACAGCCTCATCGGGTACGGCACCGCGATCGCCCTGGTGCTGCTGCTCGTCGGCGCCCTGTTCTCCGCCGTGTACATCCGGCTGCTCAAACTGGAGGACGACTGATGGCCGTCGCCACCGACACCGCCACCGCCACCGGCCGTTCCCGGGCCGGAGCCACCGCCCGGCCGTCCGTCCGGCGCCGCCGACCGTGGCTCGGCAGGGCGGTCGTCCACCTTCTCCTGCTCGCCGTCTCGGTGGTCTACGTCCTGCCGCTGCTGTGGATGCTGATCGCCTCCGTCAGCAACCTCAACAGCTTCCGGCTCACGCTGCCCGACGCGCTGACCCTGGACAACTTCGACGCGATCCTCAACGTCGACACCACCTACCGGCCGATGCTCAACAGCCTGCTGCTGTGCGGCTTCGCCACGCTCGTCACCGTCGTCGTGTCGATCCTCGCCGCGTATCCGCTCTCGCGGTACCGGTCCCGGCTGCGGCGGCCGTTCCTCTACACCATCCTCTTCTCCACCGGGCTGCCCATCACCGCCGTGATGATCCCCGTCTACAGCATGTTCGTGCAGGTCGACCTCATCGACTCGATGCCGGGTACGACCCTGTTCCTGGCCGCGTCCGCGCTGCCGTTCGGGATCTGGCTGATGAAGAGCTTCATGGACGGGGTGCCGCTCGTCCTGGAGGAGGCCGCGCGCATCGACGGCGCCGGGACGATGACGGTGCTGTGGCGGGTCGTCCTCCCGCTGATGCGGCCCGGTGTCGTGGTCGTCACGATCTTCACGTTCATCGGCATGTGGGGGAACTTCTTCGTCCCCTTCATCCTGCTGCTGTCGCCGGAGAAACTCCCCGCGTCCGTGAGCGTGTTCACGTTCCTCAGCGCGCACGACCAGACGCAGTACGGGCAGTTGTCGGCGTTCTCGATCGTGTACTCGCTGCCGGTGGTGATGCTCTACCTGGTGCTGGCGCGGAAGTTGGGGGGCGGGTTCGCCCTCGGTGGTGCGTTGAAGGGGTGACATCGGCGGCTGCGGGTTCGTTGTGGCTGGTCGCGCAGTTCCCCGCGCCCCTAAAGGGGCGCTGTCCCCTACGTATGTTGAAAGTTGGAGAGTCATGCACGACGACCGTCATGTCACCGAGCAGCGGCTCGATCGAGTGCTCAACCAGCGGATACGGCCTGCTGTGCACGCTCGGTCGGTTCCGTTGCGGGTGGAGGTCTGGGACGTAGCCGGTGAACCCGTTCCGGTGAGTGAGGGGCTGGATGCGCCCTATCGGCCCGCGAAGGTCGGTGACCCGTGGGGGCCGGCCTGGACGACCAGTTGGTTCAAGGTCGGTGGGGTGGTTCCCGCCGAGTGGGCCGGGCTGCCCGTGGAGGCCGTGCTCGATCTCGGGTTCGCCACGCACTCCGCCGGGTTCTCCGCCGAGGGGCTGGTCTACCGGGCCGACGGTACGGCGGTGAAGGCGCTCAACCCGCGCAACACCTGGCTGCCGGTGGCCGAATCGGCCGTGGGGGGAGAGGAGTTCACCGCCTATATCGAGGCGGCCGCCAACCCGGTCGTGATGCACACCGCCCCCGGGGAGCTCAGCTTCGGCCCCACCTCCGTCGGCGGCCGTGCCCCCTGGCTCGGCGACCCGGCCGCCGACCCCGGCGAACCCCTGTACCGGCTGCGCCGCCTCGACCTGGCCGTCGTCGACCGGCCGGTGTACGAACTCGTGCAGGACCTCGAAGTCCTCGGCCAGCTGATGCACGAACTCTCGCCCGACAGCCCGCGCCGCTGGCAGATCCTGCGCGCCATCGACCGGGCCCTGGACGCCGTCGACCTTCAGGATGTCTCCGGTACGGCCGCCGCCGCGCGGGAGGCGCTCGCCCCCGCGCTCGCCGCACCGGCCGAGGCCAGCGCGCACCGGATCTCCGCCGTGGGCCACGCCCACATCGACACCGCCTGGCTGTGGCCGCTGCGCGAGACCGTCCGCAAGGTGGCCCGCACGGTCTCCAACGTCACGCAACTCATGGACGACCACCCGGAGTTCAAGTTCGTGATGTCCCAGGCGCAGCAGCTCGCCTGGCTCAAGGAACACCGGCCCGAGGTGTACGCGCGCGCCCAGGAGAAGGCGAAGACCGGGCAGTTCCTGCCCACCGGCAGCCTCTGGGTGGAACCCGACACCAACATCAGCGGCGGCGAGTCGCTGGTCCGCCAGTTCGTCCACGGCAAGCGGTTCTACCTGGAGGAGTTCGGCGTCGAGACCGAGGAGATGTGGCTCCCGGACACCTTCGGCTACAACGCGGCCCTGCCCCAGCTGATGAAGCTCGCCGGGGTGCGCTGGTTCCTCACCCAGAAGATCTCCTGGAACACCACCAACAAGTTCCCGCACCACACCTTCTGGTGGGAGGGCATCGACGGCACCCGGATCTTCAGCCACTTCCCGCCCGTCGACTCCTACAACGGCGAGCTGTCCGGCGCCGAAGTCGCCCACAGCGTACGGAACTTCCAGGACAAGGGCGCCGTCAACAGCTCCCTCGTCCCGTTCGGCTACGGCGACGGCGGCGGCGGCCCCACCCGCGAGATGCTGGCCCGCGCCGACCGCCTCGCGAACCTGGAGGGCTCGGCCCGCGTCGACATCGAGGGCCCGGCGGACTTCTTCGCCCGCGCCGAGCAGGAGTACGCCGACGCCGGCGGCGCCCCCGTCTGGTCCGGGGAGCTGTACCTGGAGTTCCACCGCGGCACCCTCACCAGCCAGCTCGCCACCAAGCAGGGCAACCGGCGCAGCGAACACCTGCTGCGCGAGGCCGAGTTGTGGGCGGCGACGGCGGCCGTACGGGACGGGCACGCCTATCCGTACGACGCCCTGGACCGGCTCTGGAAAACGGTCCTGCTCCACCAGTTCCACGACATCCTGCCCGGCACCTCGATCGCCTGGGTGCACCGGGAGGCGGAGGAGACGTACGCCGCCGTCGCCGAGGAACTGGAGGGGATCATCGGGGCGGCCCAGCGAGCCCTGGCGGGCGAGGGCGGAAACGAGGGAGCGGGCGGGGCGCTCGTCTTCAACGCCGCGCCGCACGCCCGGGGCGGGGTGCCGGCCCTCGGGGCATCCGTGCGCACGGCGGCAGACGGCGACACCGCCGCCCTGCCGCACGGCGACGGCTTCGTCCTCGACAACGGCGTGGTCCGGGTGGTCGTCGACGGCGACGGCCTGATCGCCTCCGCCTACGACATCGCCGCCGGCCGCGAGGCCCTGCCGCCCGACGCCCGGGGCAACCTGCTCCAGCTGCACCAGGACTTCCCCAACCAGTGGGACGCCTGGGACATCGACCTCTTCCACCGCAACACCGTGCGCGACCTGACCGACGCGGAGTCGGTGACGGCCGTGCCCGGCGGCGGGGTGCGCGTGGTCCGCGCCTTCGGGGACTCCAGGATCGAGCAGACCCTGACCCTGCCGGCCGGGTCACGGCGGCTCCTCGTGGACACGGTCGTCGACTGGCACGAGCGGGAGAAACTGCTCAAGGCCGCCTTCCCGCTGGACGTCCGGGCCGCGCACTCCAGCGCCGAGATCCCCTTCGGCCACGTGGACCGCCCCACCCACACCAACACCAGCTGGGACGCGGCCAAGTTCGAGGTCTGCGCCCACCGCTTCCTGCACGTCGGCGAGCGCGACTGGGGCGCGGCCCTGGTCAACGACTCGACGTACGGCCACGACGTCACCCGCGACGTCCGCCCCGACGGAGGCACGACCACCACGGTCCGCCTCTCCCTGCTGCGCGCGGCCCGGTTCCCCGACCCCGACCAGGACCAGGGCACCCACCGGCTGCGGTACGCCTTCGTGATCGGCGCCGGACTGCACGACGCCCTCCGCGAGGGCTACCGCCTCAACCTGCCCGAACGCGTCCTCCCCGGCGCCGCGCCGGTCGAGCCGCTGGTCGCCGTCGAGGACGAGGGGGTGGTCGTCGAGGCGGTCAAGCTCGCCGACGACCGCGGCGGCGACCTCGTCGTCCGCCTCTACGAGGCCCACGGCGTACGCGCCCGCACCACCCTCACCCCGGGCTTCGCCCTGGACTCCGTGACGGTGACCGACCTCCTGGAACGCCCGCTGGAGGACCCGGCGAGCTGCCGCGTCACGGAGACCGGGGACGTACGGCTGACCCTGCGGCCGTTCCAGATCCTGACGGTACGGCTGCGGCGCGCCGAGGAGTCGTAGACCGCGCTTATCCGACGGAGGCGGTGAAGGCGGCCCAGGCGGCGGGGGAGGCGGTGAGAGTGGGGCCGGTGTCCGCCGGGTTCTTGGAGTCCCGGATGTGGATGGCGTGGGGGCAGGCGGCTACTTCGACGCACTGGCCGCCTTCGCTGCCGCTGTAGCTCGACTTGCGCCAGGCGACGGCGACTTCGATGCACTGGCCGCCCTCGTCGCCGCTGTAGGTCGACTTGAACCACTGAAGTGCCTCGGTGTTCATCGCTCTCCTAGCAGGCGGTCGAGCAGGCCCACCGAATCCTGAGTGGTCAGGGCCTGCGTCCGCAGCATCGCATACTTGCGCGCCAGCCTGGAGACCTCATCCGCGTCGGACACCCACTGGCTGCCGCGCTGGGACTCGGTGTACGCGAGGTGCTGATGGTCCGGGGTTTCGAGGAGGGTGAACGGACCGTTGACGCCTGCGTGGCAGGGGCTGCTCAGGAGCAGGAACTGCAGTGACACGCAGGGCAGTTCGGCGATCTCGCGAAGGTGGCGGAGCTGTTCCCTCCGCACCTCCGGTCCGCCGAGCGCCATGAGCAGCACCGGTTCCCAGACGACGAAGCTCAACGTCGGCGCGTTCCTGCGGTGCAGGATGTCCTGGCGCTCCAGCCGGGCCGCCGTCCGCGTCTCGACCTCGTCCTCGTCGTACGCGGGCACGCGATTGCGCAGGACGGCCCGCACATACGCCTCGGTCTGCAGAAGACCGGGCAGCACCGCGTTGTCGTACCAGGACAGGGCGATCGCCTCGCGTTCGTGCTCCATGTACACCTCGGCCCACATCGGGAACTGGTCGATGTCCGGCAGGTTCGCCACCCCCGCCGCGAACACGCCCTTCGTGTCGAGGACTTCGTCCATCCGCTCCGCGACATCCGGCTTCAGTGCCCGCCTGCCCTGCTCGATTGAGGCGATCGTCTGGTCGTCGAGGCCTGCCCGGAGGCCCAGCTCCGTCTGTGTCAGCCCGGCGACCCGGCGCGCCGCGCCGAGTTGCTTGCCGAGCATCTTCATCGACGTCTGGTTCTTCGGCCGCGGCGGCTTCTTCGCGCTCATGTCGGTCTCAATCCCCTGGGGCACGCGTACGTCACCGGGTCGGGGCCCGTACAAAAATTCCGTACGGGTCCACTCTCTGCTCCACGGTAGTGACTCTGCGCGACATTCGTCCCGTGAACGCCGTAGACGAACTCCTTTACCCCCGCGAACAGTTCTACGCCCGGGAGCGCCGGTCCGTGCCCGCGGCCAGGCGGTTCGCCGCCCAGTCGCTCAGATGCTGGGGCCTGGCGGACTGGGTCCGCGCCGACGACGTGTCGCTGTGCGTGAGCGAGCTGGCCACGAACGCGCTCCTGCACGGCGCGCCGCCCGGCCGCGGCTTCCTCCTGCGGCTGCGATACGACGGGGACGTCGTCCGCGTCGAGGTGCACGACAGCGGGGCGGGCACGCCGAGGATCGCCGACGAGACGGACGGCGAGGGTGGGCGTGGTCTGCTCCTGGTCGCGGCGCTCACCGACAAGTGGGGGGTGTGCGAGCGGGCGCTCGGCAAGGTGGTGTGGGCCGAGTTCGCGCGCTCTGCCGTGGTGGGCGTACAGCTGGTATAACCGATGGTATGTCGACCAGTAAGCTCACGGTGACCGTGCCGGACGAACTCCTCCAGGCCGCGCGCGAGGCGGCGGACGGCAATCTGTCTGCCTTCGTCGCCAGAGCCATAAGAGATCAGCTGTTGCGGGACGCCATGGCGCTGTACGCCGAGGACAGTGCCCGTATCGGAGACGACCTGGACGACCTGTACAGCGCGGCGGAGGACGATCTGTGCGACAACTGAAGCGTGGCCAGGTGTGGACCGTCCCCACGGTGGGCCGGGACCGCACGGTGGTCGTCGTCCAGAACGACCATGTGGCCGAACTGCACCCCGGCGCGGTCCTCTGCGCACTGCTCGACACGTCCGGGGAGCGGCGGGAATCGCTGGTCACGGTGCGCGTGACGACTCCGCTCCGGGGAGTGGTCCTCGCCCCCGATCTCTACAACTTCCGGCTGGCCCGCTTCGAGCAGGGGAAGTACCACGGAGACGTTCCCGGCGAACAGATGGAACGCGTGGACATCGCGTTGCGGGCGGTGCTCAGTCTCTGATGTTCTCGGCCCCTTGCCGGCGGCCCCGCTAACGTGGGGACTGGACGACCCAGGGGGACGAGATGGCCGACCAGCCTGTCCTCGCGCAACTCCACTTCGGGCGCGAGGACGCAGAACGAGATGTGACCGAGGGGCTGTTGCTGCGCGGCGGGTTTCTGCCGAACGCCGCTCACCGGGCCGCGCTCAGCGGGCGCAAGATGCTGATCATCGGGCGCAAGGGGGCCGGGAAGAGTGCCATCTGCATGCGGTTGATGTCGGACTCCGGACACGGGGGCGGGAAAGTGCTCGTCACACCCGACGAGGCCGCGGGGGAGGAGATCCGGCGGTTCGAGTTGCAGGGGCTGCCGGGGGACTCGGCCAAGGCGCTGATCTGGCGGTACGTGTTCGCCGTACACGCGGCCCGGCACCTGGTCACGCACGCCAAGTCGGACCATGGCAAGCGGTTCGACTCGGTGAAGGCACTGGAGCGCTTCCTGAAGCAGAACGGGGAGTCGGCGGGCGAGGACCGGCTCGTGGACCGGCTGGCGCAGGGGGCTCGGGGGTTGCAGACCTCCCTGTCTCTGGAGGCGTTCGGGATCAAGGCGGGCCTGGATCTCTCCCAGTCGCCGTCCGAAGGAGCCCGCGCCGCACGGCAGTTGGAGATCGTCGAGCGGGGTGTCGCGCGGGCGTTCGCCGACCTGGGGTGCGACGGCGCCGTACACCCCCCGCTGCTGCTCATGGTCGACCAGCTGGAACAGGTGTGGTCGGCCGAGCCGGACGCCAACTCGATGGTCATCGGACTGCTGCTGGCGGCCAAGCACGCGGCGGGCCTGTACGGACGTTCCGCGCGTTTCCTGCTGTTCCTGCGCGCGGACATCTACGACTCCCTGTCCTTCGGAGAGGGGGACAAGTTCCACGGCGACGAACTCAGGATCACCTGGACGGAACAGGCGCTGCGGGATCTCGCGCTGGCCCGCGCGCGGGCCTCCGTCGGGCAGGGGCTGACCGAAGAGCAGTTGTGGAAGGAACTGTTCCCACGGACGGTCGGCGGCGAGGAGATCACGGCGTATCTCTTCGGACGTTGCCTCCCTCGTCCCCGGGACGCCATCCAGTTCCTCAACGCCTGTGTGGAGAAGGCCTGGCTGGAGCAGGAACGGGACCGGATCACCGAGGCGGACGTGGTGCAGGCCGGGCGGCAGTTCTCGGAGTGGAAGCTCAAGGACCTGACCTCGGAGTACCTGGTCGCGCACCCGTTCCTGCGCAACCTCTTCCCGCTCTTCCAGAACACGGGGTACGTCGTCACCCGCGCCGGGCTCGGCCGCCGCTTCGAGGCCGCGGCCGACACCCTCCATCACGATTTCCCCGCCTATGCCAATGTGCTGACGCTCTCCGGAGCCATCGACCTGCTGTACGGCGTCGGGTTCCTCGGGGTGCGTCGCGGCAACGACGTGGTGTACGCGGGCGACGATGGCCTGCCGGTGCAGCCGCACGAGACGGAGTTCCAGGTCCACCCCTGCTTTCGGGCGGCGCTCGGGTCGACCACCGCCTTGGACCTTCGACGGTTCGAGCCGCAGCTCTTGGGTGCCCGTATCGCATCGGGCACCCTCAGCCCCGCGGCTCTGGGCAGCTCCTCCCTCAACCGCGACGACCGGCTCCTCATGCAGCTCGCGCGCTCCTGCCACTCGATCGTCGCCCAGGTCGGGCGGGCGGTGGGAGTGACAAGCGACGTGCGGGACGAGATCACGATGCAGGTCAATCGCATCCTGGACCAGGTCAACCGGATCTCTTCGGGCGCCGTATCGGTCCTGGGCGTCGACATGGACGAGTATCTCCGCACTACAGCGCACTACTTCACCACCCTGGCCGCCCAACTCCGTGCCGACGGACTGGACGAGACCACCGGCATCGGCGATGTCGTCCGCCGCATCCAAGAGGAGGAGCGGCGCCTGCGACGCTCGGCGGGTGGGGCGTACGGCAGCTCGGGAGACTCGTCGGGCTACTGAACCGCCATACTCGTGAGGGAGTTCCGGGACAGATCGCCGTCGGGAGAGGGAACCGGTGCTGAACGAGGTGTTGGCCGGGCGGTTCCGGATCACCGGTCTGCTGGGGTCCGGCGGGATGGGCCGGGTGTGGGCGGCCGAGGACGAGCGGATGCGGCGGGACGTCGCCGTCAAGGTCGTCCATCCGCAGTACGGGATGGACGAGGCGGAGACACAGGCCCGGTTCCAGCGTGAGGTGCAGATGGCCGGGCGGCTGGCCCACCGGAACATCGTCACCGTGCACGACTGGGGCGAGGCGTCGGTCGACGGGCGGCCGACCCTGTTTCTCGTCATGGAGCTGGTGCCGGGCGAGTCCCTCCAGAAGCGGCTCAATGTGTGGCTGAGGCCGGGCAGTTGGCCGCGCGTCGCGTACTGGCCGGTGGCCGTGGGCTGGGCCGCGCAGATCGCGGAGGCTCTGCACGCAGCCCACGGCCAGGGTGTGGTGCACCGGGACATCAAGCCGGCCAACGTGCTGCTGACACCGGAGGGGACGGTCAAAGTCGTCGACTTCGGCGTCGCGAAGTTCCTCGGCGAGACCGTCGGGGCCCACGAACTCACCGTTACGGGCATGCCCGTCGGCTCGCCGTCGTACATGTCCCCGGAACAGGCCGACGGAGACAAGGCGATCGACCACCGTAGCGACCTGTACTCACTGGGCTGCCTGCTGTACCACGCGGCGACAGGACGGCCGCCGTTCACCGGGAACAGTCATTGGGCGGTGCTCCGTCAGCAGATCCAGGACATCCCCGTACCGCCGGTCGCCCGGGTCCCGGGCCTTCCGGCCGCCCTGAACGACCTCGTCCTGAGCCTTCTCGCCAAGCGCCCGGAAGACCGCCCGGCGGACGCGGCAGCCGTCTGTGAGACCCTGAGCATCCTGCTTGCCGACCACGCGATGACGTGGCCCAGCAGCATCCTCGACGCCGCGCAGCTGAGCCACGGCCGTTCGGTCTCCGGGCTCATTCTGCGGCGGGTGCAGGAGCTGCACGCCGAGGCCGAGGAGGCGCGCGCAGGCCCTTCTGCTGATGGAGGAGGCGGCCACATTCGCCGAGGAGCTCCACGAGAAGGCCGACCGGCGACTCAGGGCCATGAGTGCGCGCGAACTCGGCGAGGGCGGCGGACCGCCGGAGCCGACGGAGGAGGACTTCTACCTGGTCTTCAAGAAGTCGATATACGGCGGTTACCCCAGCTCCGTCCAGTTCAGGGGAGAGGTGGAGGCGACCTTCGGCATCACGCTCCCGCAGCGCGACGCGGACCGCATGGTCAACCGCTTCACCAACCGCCACACGGCGGAACTGCAGGAAGACCACATTCCGTAGGGAGCCGGGAGAGCCACCGGAGTCTGAATCCGGGGAGTTCTCCCGGCTCTGATCACGAACCGGTCAGAGACGCTCGGGCGTCCGGATGCCCAGCAGGGACATGCCCTGGTGGAGGGTGCGGGCCGTCATGTCGCACAGGAACAGCCGGTTCTCCACCTGGGCCGGGGTGTCGGCCTTGAGGACGGGGCACTTGTCGTAGAAGGAGGTGTAGAGGGAGGCCAGCTGGTACAGGTACGCGGCCAGCTTGTGCGGGGCGTACTCCGCCGCCGCCTCGAAGACCGTGTCGCCGAACGCGTCCACGTGCAGGCCGAGCGCCCGCTCCGCCGTGTGCAGCTCCAGCTCCGGGTGCGCGGCCGGCCGGACCCCGCCCGCCTTGCGGAGGATGGACTGGATACGGGCGTACGCGTACTGGAGGTAGACGGACGTGTCGCCGTTCAGCGAGACCATCTGGTCCAGGTCGAACTTGTAGTCCCGGTTGGGCGACGTCGACAGGTCCGCGTACTTCACGGCACCGATGCCCACCTGGGCGGCCCGCTCCTGGATCTCGTCCTCGGTGAGGTCCTGCGCCTTCTCCCGGACGACCTCGGCGGCCCGCTGCACCGCCTCGTCCAGCAGGTCCTCCAGCCGCACGGTCTCACCCGCACGCGTCTTGAACGGCTTGCCGTCCGCGCCCAGCACCGTGCCGTAGCCCATGTTGTGCGCGGTGACGTCGTCGGTGAGCCAGCCGGCCCGCCGCGCCGTCTCGAAGACCATCTTGAAGTGCAGGGACTGGCGGACGTCCACGACGTAGAGCAGCGAGGTGGCGTGCAGGTCCTGGACCCGGTTGCGGATCGCCGTCAGGTCGGAGGCCGCGTAGCCGAAGCCGCCGTCCGCCTTCTGCACGATCAGCGGGACCGGCTGGTCGTCCTTGCCCCGGATGTCGTCGAAGAACACGACGAGCGCGCCCTCGGAACGGACCGCGACGCCCATCTCCTCCAGGAGCCGGGCGGTCTCGGGCATGCCGTCGTTGTACGCCGACTCGCCGACGATCTCGTCGTCCCGGATCTCCATGTCCAGCTTCTCGAAGACCGAGTAGAAGTAGACCTTCGACTCGTCCACGAACCGCTGCCACAGGTCCAGGGTCTCCTTGTCGCCGGACTGGAGGGCGACCACCCGCTTCCTGGCCCGCTCCTTGAACTCCTCGTCCGCGTCGAAGACCGCCCGGGACGCCTTGTAGACCCGGTTCAGGTTCGACATGGCCTGCTCGCCGTCCGTGTCGGTCTCCGCGGACAGCTCGCCCGGGTTCTCGATCAGGTACTGGATGAGCATGCCGAACTGGGTGCCCCAGTCGCCGATGTGGTGCCGGCCGATCGTCCGCTCGCCGGTGAAGTCGAGCATGCCGCGCAGGGCGTCGCCGATCACCGCGGAGCGCAGGTGGCCGACGTGCATCTCCTTCGCCACGTTCGGCTGCGCGTAGTCGACCACCGTGATGCCGGGCTCGGCCTTGGGCGCCACGCCGAGCCGGTCGCCGTCCGCGTACCGGGCGGCCAGGTTCTCGGTGATCGCCCTGTCCGCGAGGGTGATGTTGAGGAAGCCGGGGCCGGAGACCTCGACGTCCTGGATCAGGGCCGCGCCGGTGACGATGTGGGAGACGACCTGCGTCGCCAGGTCCCGCGGGTTCGCCTTGGCCTTCTTGGCGAGGGCCAGGATGCCGTTCGCCTGGTAGTCGGCCCGGTCGCTGCGTCGCAGCAGTGGATCGACGTCGGCCTCCGGCAGGGCGGCGGTGAGGGCGTCGGTGAGCTGCTGGTTGACGAGATCGGTGAGCGACGTGACCGAGGGCATGAGGTGGGAGCCGTTTCTCCTCGTGGGTTCGGGTAGACGGGACCATTATTTCATGGGGGGTAAAGGGGTTTTTGCGGCTACGAGCTCGGGGGCTTTTGTGCTGCGCCGGGTGCGGGTGCGTTGTGGCTGGTCGCGCCCACGCGGCGGAGCCGCATATCGACACAGCCCCGCGCCCCCAAGCGGCGGCTGCGCCGCCTTGGGGCGCTCTTTGTAAAGGCGTTTTCGTCGTTGACCCGGCTCCTGGGACAATGGAGCGGTCAGCCGTGCGACCGTACCGGCTGTCCCATGTCAGAAAGAAGGACGTGCCGATCGTGGCTGAGAGCACCGAGACCTCCGACTGGGTCTCCCGTTTCGCGGACGACGTCATCGAGGAGTCGGAGCGTCGGGCCCCGGGCAAACCTGTCGTCGTCGCGTCCGGTCTCTCACCCTCGGGCCCCATCCACCTCGGCAACCTCCGCGAGGTCATGACCCCGCACCTGGTCGCCGACGAGGTCCGGCGGCGCGGCCACCAGGTCCGGCATCTGATCTCCTGGGACGACTACGACCGGTACCGCAAGGTCCCGGCGGGCGTCGCCGGCGTCGACGAGAGCTGGGCCGAGCACATCGGCAAGCCGCTCACCTCCGTGCCCGCCCCGAAGGGCTCCGCGCACCCGAACTGGGCCGAGCACTTCAAGGCCGCGATGGTCGAGTCGCTGGCCGAGCTCGGCGTGGAGTTCGACGGGATCAGCCAGACCGCGCAGTACACCTCCGGCGTGTACCGCGAGCAGGTCCTGTACGCCATGAAGCACCGCGGTGACATCGACGCGATCCTCGCCCAGTACCGGACCAAGCCGAAGACCGGCAAGAAGCCCCAGCAGAAGGCCGTCGACGAGGCCGAGCTGGAGGCCGAGGAGGGCTCGGGCGCGGCCGCCGAGGACGACGGCTCCTCCGGCTCCGCCGGGTACTTCCCGTACAAGCCGTACTGCGGCGGCTGCGGCAAGGACCTGACCACCGTCACCGCGTACGACGACGACACCACCGCGCTGACGTACACCTGCACCGAGTGCGGCTTCGCCGAGACCGTCCGGCTGAGCGAGTTCAACCGCGGCAAGCTCGTCTGGAAGGTCGACTGGCCGATGCGATGGGCGTTCGAAGGCGTCGTCTTCGAACCGAGCGGTGTCGACCACTCCTCGCCCGGGTCCAGCTTCCAGGTGGGCGGCCAGATCGTCGGGATCTTCGGAGGCAAGCAGCCCATCGGGCCCATGTACGCCTTCGTCGGCATCAGCGGCATGGCCAAGATGTCCTCGTCGCGGGGCGGGGTACCCACCCCGGCCGACGCCCTGAAGATCATGGAGCCGCAGATCCTGCGCTGGCTCTACGCCCGCCGCCGGCCCAACCAGTCCTTCAAGATCGCCTTCGACCAGGAGATCCAGCGCCTCTACGACGAGTGGGACAAGCTCGACGCGAAGGTGGCGGAGGGATCCGCGCTGCCCGGTGACATCGCCGCGCACTCCCGCGCGGTCCGTACGGCCGGCGGCGAGCTGCCGCGTACGGCGCGACCGCTGCCGTACCGGACGCTCGCCTCCGTCGCCGACATCACCGCCGGACACGAGGACCAGGCGCTGCGGATCCTCAGCGAGCTCGACCCCGCGAACCCGCTCGGGTCCGTGGACGAGGCACGGCCGCGCTACGACAAGGCCGAGGCCTGGATCAACACGCAGGTACCGGCCGACCAGCGGACCATCGTCCGCGAGGAGCCGGACGCCGAACTGCTGAAGTCCCTGGACGAGGCGTCCCAGCAGTCCGTACGACTGCTGCTCGACGGGCTCGCCGAGCACTGGTCGCTCGACGGACTGACCCACCTCGTGTACGGCGTGCCCAAGGTGCAGGCCGGGTTCTCCGCGGACGCCACGGCGAAGGAACTGCCGGCCGAGATCAAGACGGCCCAGCGCACGTTCTTCGCGCTGCTGTACCACCTGCTCGTCAGCCGCGACACCGGGCCCCGGCTGCCCACCCTGCTGCTCGCGGTCGGTCAGGAGCGGGTACGGGCCCTGCTCGGGGCCTGAGACCGACATGAAGAAGGGGCCCTCCGCGCCTAGGAGGGCCCCTTCTTCATGTCCTGCGTCCTACGCGATGTGGTCTTCCTGCAGTTCCGCCGTGTGGCGGTTGGTGAAGCGGTTGACCATGCGGTCCGCGTCGCGCTGCGGGAGCGTGACGCCGAAGGTCGCCTCCACGTCACCCCGGAACTGGCTGGAGCTGGGGTAACCGCCGTCTATCGACTTCTTGAAGACCAGGTAGAAGTCGTCCTCGGTCGGCTCCGGCGGGCCGCCGCCCTCGCCGAGCTCACGGGTGCGGCCCGGGCCGGAGGGGATGGGAAAGCTGCCGGTCGTCTCCGAGACGGACTCCTCGGCGACGGGCTGCGGTTCCTGGGGCAGCTGCTCCTGCCGGAACTGCTCCTGCTGGTACTGCTCCTGCAGATAGCGCTGCTGCTCCTGCTCGTACCAGGCCGCGTACTGCTCCTCGGCGTACTGGGGGTCGTAGGGCGGCTCGTAGGAGGGGTCGTAGTCACCGTGGTACTCGATCTGCTGGGGGTTCCTGGCATGCAGCCAGGGATTCACCTCCGGATCGGGTGCTGGTGCGGGCGCGGGTGCGTAGGCGGGCTGCTCGCTACGGGGAGCGGGGATCAGCTCGGGACGCTGCTCGCCCTGAGGCACGGCCGGGGCGGGAGCGGGGGCCGCGGGCGCGGGGGCCGGCAGGAGCACCGGGATCTCTATGCCCGCCGCCGCCAGGCCCTCCGGGGCGGTGTCCGCGAGCGGGACGCCGTAGCGCGCCAGGCGCAGGGGCATCAGGGACTCCACCGGGGCCTTCCGCCGCCACGCCCGGCCGAAGCGGGAGCGCAGCCTCGCCTGATAGACGAGACGTTCCTGCTCCAGCTTGATCACCTGGTCGTAGGAACGGAGCTCCCACAGCTTCATCCGGCGCCAGAGCAGGAACGTGGGGACCGGCGAGAGCAGCCAGCGGGTGAGGCGGACACCCTCCATGTGCTTGTCCGCCGTGATGTCCGCGATCCGGCCGATCGCATGCCGGGCCGCCTCGACCGCGACCACGAACAGGATCGGGATCACCGCGTGCATGCCCACGCCCAGCGGGTCCGGCCAGGCCGCCGCGCCGTTGAAGGCGATCGTGGCGATGGTCAGCAGCCAGGCCGTCTGCCTCAGCAGCGGGAAGGGGATACGGATCCAGGTCAGCAACAGGTCCAGGGCGAGCAGGACGCAGATACCCGCGTCGATGCCGATCGGGAAGACATAGGAGAAGTTCCCGAAGCCCTTCTTGATGGCCAGCTCACGGACGGCCGCGTACGAACCGGCGAAGCCGATACCGGCGATGATCATCGCGCCGGTCACGACCACACCGATGAGAACGCGGTGCATCCGAGTCAGCTGCATTGGCGCGGCCACCCGTACTCCCCTCCCCTTGCGTGTTGTTGCGCGCAACAGGGTGGCACATCAGTGCGGCGCCCGTGTTGCCGGTCAGCCCTTCTTGGCTGACGACTTGGAGGGCGACGCGGAGGCGGAGGGCGACGCGGACGCCGACTTCGACGGCGTCGCCGCAGGTGAACTCCCGGACGCCGCCGACCCGTTGCTGCCCGTCGTGACCGCCGCCACCGCCTCCTTGACGGCCTTCACCGCCGCCTTCGTGAGCGTGTCCGCGTCCGGCGTCTTCTCGCCGGCCAGACCCGCGCCGTTGTAGTCGAGGGTGACGACCACGTTCGCGACCCGAGCCACGACCGTCTGCTGCTTGAAGGCACCCTCCTTCTTCTTCAGGTCGTAGCGCACGGCGGTGGCCTGGTCGCCGGCCCCGGTCACCGGCTCCGACTTCGTGTTCTTCGCACCGGTCACGGACTGGGCGTCCTGTACCTGGCTCGTGTAGTACGCCGCGGCCTGCTGGTCGCCGGAACCGCGGTTGCCGTCCGAGTCGAAACGGAGGAAGGAGATGTTGAGCCAGCGGAACTGGGAGCCCTTCACACCGTTGTTGTCCAGGCTGCTCCAGGAGCAACTGCCCCGCGTGGCCACATCGCCCGACTTGCCCTCCTTGCCCGACTTGGCGCCCTGCGGCACGAGGTCGGTGAGGGTCTGCTTCGACAGCACCGCGCACGGCTCCGGCAGATTCTGGTACTTGGCCGCCTGGACGGTCGGCGAAGGGGCCGTGGAGCCGGTGGACGAGGTGGCCGCGCTCGAACCGGCGCCCGTCTCCGTCCCCTTCGCGTCGCTGCCGGAGTCCGAGGAGCAGGCCGCGGCGAACAGCGCCACGACGGGGACGGCGGCCGCGCAGACGAGGCCGCGGCGGAGGCGCCCCGCCCGTCGCTGTGCGTTCCGTTCGTTCCGGGCGCGCTGGTCGTCTCGCTGGACTGCTACTCGCTGCATGGTTCCTTCACTCATACGTTCGGGGTTCCTGCGGTCGGATCGGGTCCGAGGGGCCACGGTACGCGGTGAGGGAGCTGTGCGGTTCCGGTTCGGGCGCTTTGCGGGCGGGGTGGAGAGAGCGTGTCCCGGCCCTCAGCCGTTGAGCGCCTCGGCCAGTTGGGCCGCCAGATTCTGGGCCCTGTCCTGCATTTCCTTGCTGTCGGGGACGGTCCCGGTCGCCATCGGCTGCTCCTCGTACTCGATGGTCACCACGACGTTGGACGTGCGGAACACCACAGTCACCGTCCGCTGTTCGGAGGTCGAACCGGAGCCGCTCAGCTGGTCGTCGAGATACGCCTCGTCGCCGAGGTCGGTGAGGACACGGGGCTGCAGGTTGGCAGGAGTGGAGGACGGAGAGGAGGAAGAGGAGGCGGAGCCGGAGGCGGAGGGGTCGGCCGAGGTCCCGGAGGACGCGGAGGACGACGCGGACGGGGACGCCGAACCGGACGTGGACCCGGACGGTGAACCCGACGACGAACCGGACGGCGACTCCGACTCCGTCGTGCTCGGCGACGCGGACTCGGGGATGTCGGCCGCCACCTCCATCTGCGTGTAGATCGTCTGCGCCTCGCTGTCGTCGCTGACCGAGTTGTCGTACGACACCACGCGCTCGAAGTCGATGTGCAGCCGGTCCGTGGCGTCGTTGGACTCGACCTTCCAGCGGCAGCCGACCTTGCGGTCGGTGTCGTAGGTGAGCGTGGCGTCGCCCGCGTAGGCCTTCGTCCGCTGGTCCTCGTCGGTGATCTGGGCGATGCCGGGGAGCAGGGAGTCGAGGGTGTCGTGACCGACCGCGCCGCAGGCCTCGGGGAGGGTGCGGTACTTGCCGGGCTGGGCGGCGACGGTGGAGGTGCTGGTGTCGGCGTTCTTGTCGCCGGTGTCGGTCCCGCCGCTGGAACCGCTCGTGCAGCCGGCCAGCAGAGCCGCGAGAAGAGCGGCGGTGCCGGTTACGTACGCCTTCCGCTGCACGGTCAGGCTCCTTTCCGTTCACTGGGTCGCTCGGTCCTGCTCCAGTGTCCCCGCTGGTTAATCGCTTGCCGCGGCGGGGCGCCCCCTGGAGACAATGTGTATCGCACGCACCGTGGTGAACGCCGGTCCCGTGTCTGATTCAGGTGACCTTGCCGCCGCATTTGCGTTCTGTCGCATTACATCTTTTTGTCACGTTTCACGGGGGAATGAGGAAGACATGTCGTACGTGGAGATGCCGGGGGCGAAGGTACCGATCCGGATGTGGACCGACCCGGCGACCGTCGAGGACGTGGCCCTCCAGCAGCTGCGCAATGTCGCGACCCTGCCGTGGATCAAGGGCCTCGCGGTGATGCCGGACGTCCACTACGGCAAGGGCGCGACGGTCGGGTCGGTCATCGCGATGCAGGGCGCGGTGTGCCCGGCGGCGGTCGGCGTCGACATCGGCTGCGGAATGTCGGCGGTGAAGACGTCGCTCACGGCGAATGACCTGCCGGGCGATCTGTCCCGGCTGCGCTCGAAGATCGAGCAGGCGATTCCGGTGGGGCGGGGGATGCACGCGGAGCCGGTGGAGCCGGGGGACTTCCACGGGCTGGCCACTGCCGGGTGGGGGGAGTTCTGGGGGCGGTTCGAGGGGGTTGCGGAGGCGGTGAAGTTCCGGGAGGGGCGGGCGCATCAGCAGATGGGGACGCTTGGCGCGGGCAACCATCATCTTGAACTGTCGTTCGATACTGAGGGCTCGGTGTGGCTCACGCTGCACTCCGGTTCCCGGAATATCGGCAAGGAACTGGCCGAGTACCACATCGGCGTGGCCCAGAAGCTCCCCCATAACCAGGGCCTGGTCGACCGTGATCTCGCTGTGTTCGTCGCGGACACTCCGCACATGGCCGCATACCGGAATGACCTCTACTGGGCGCAGGAGTACGCGAAGTACAACCGCTCGATCATGATGGCGCTTCTCAAGGACGTGATCCGCAAGGAGTTCAAGAAGGCGAAGCCGACCTTCGAGATGGAGGTCAGCTGTCACCATAATTACGTAGCCGAGGAGCGGTACGAGGGGATGGACCTGCTGGTGACCCGTAAGGGCGCGATCCGGGCAGGAGCCGGCGACCTCGGCATCATCCCGGGTTCGATGGGCACGGCTACGTACATCGTCAAGGGCCTCGGTAACGAGAAGGCTTTCAACTCGGCTTCGCACGGCGCGGGTCGGCGAATGAGTCGCAACGCGGCCAAGCGGCGCTTCTCGACGAAGGACCTGGAGGAGCAGACGCGGGGCGTGGAGTGCCGTAAGGACTCCGGCGTGGTGGATGAGATCCCGGGTGCTTACAAGCCGATCGACCAGGTGATGGACCAGCAGCGGGACCTCGTGGAGGTCGTGGCGAAGCTGAAGCAGTTCATCTGCGTGAAGGGCTGAAGGGCGAGGCCCCCGGTTGGTACCGGGGGCCTCTCTTGTCTGATCACTGAGTGTCGGGCTTCGGAACTTTGCCGTTGCGTAGGCGCCAGAGGCGGAGATTGCAGCTCTGGGTGCTCCTGCCGAGCACCTCAGCGGCGGCCATGGGGCTGTTGAGCTTCAGCAGGATCCGGTCCTCGTCTTCAGTCCAGCGGCGCTGCGTGTGCGCGGCACGCATCCCTGCGGGACGTGCCCAGTCGGCGAGCGCTTCGGCAGCAGTGCTCTTTCGCTCCAACGACAGACAACCGGGGTAGTAGAGGTCGGCGACCAGACTCTGAGCCCCCTCCATCGTGTAGAGAACGTTGTAGATGTCGTCGCGGGCGTTGCGCTTGAGGCTGCGCTCAGCTCCGGTTACTTCCCTGGCGTAGTCGCGCATGTGGGACGCAACAGGAGTGCTGGCCGTGGTCAGGGAGATGAACGGAAATCCCTTGCTGGTGAAACCGACCGATCCGTCTGCGTCGATCAGGCCCCGTAGATAGTCACGGCGGGAGAACTCGCCGTTCGGGGGAGCGATCGTCTTTGACTTGCGGCCGTAGGGCAGGCCGAGTTCGTTGAGCGTGGTCCTGGCTTCTAGAGAGCACAGGCTCCAGACGGCTGCTGTGTGGCTCTCCGTGAAGTTGGTCGAGCGGGTACGTTCGGTGATGCTGCTGTAGTACGGCGTCAGCTTCTGGAACGCGCGTAGGAGATCGATATCCCGTGCGCTGATCTCTACGGTCAGACGGCCCTTCTGGCCGACGCCCTTTGCCAGGTGCCCATCCGCCTGCAAGAAGCCGAACATGTACGCGTACTCGGGGACCGTGAGGTCCATGAACCGGTGGGCGTTAGGCTCGCATTCAGCCACAGGGAAGCTCCACTTCCATGCTGGTCAGGCCCTCGGCGGGGGTGCATCCCTGCCGAGGGCCGTCGCATTTGATGGTGTGGCGCGAGCCTAGGTCGGGTGTTCAGGTGCCGTTCGGGTGATCGAGGATGTTCACCCTTGTGAGTTAGCGCGGGCGCCGGTCACTTCGCGTGGCGGACCGCGTAGATCATCACGAACGCGATGATGTGGATGCCGAAGAGGAAGTAGCCCAGGAAGTACCAGACCTGGCGTTCGTTCTTGGTCTCCTGCTTCAGGCGGGCCTGTTCCAGGTCCGTCTCCAGGGCCTTCGCGGCGTCCTCGTCCGGCATCACAGTTCCCGGTGGACCTTGGTGTTGGAGGCCTGGGCGCGGGGGCGGACGACCAGGAGGTCGATGTTGACGTGGCTGGGGCGGGTCACCGTCCAGGCGATCGTGTCGGCCACGTCGTCGGCGGTCAGGGGCTCGGCCACCCCCGCGTAGACCTTCGCCGCCTTCTCCTCGTCGCCGCCGAAGCGGGTCAGCGCGAACTCGTCCGTCTTGACCATGCCGGGGGCGATCTCGATCACCCGCACCGGCTTGCCGACGATCTCCAGACGGAGGGTCTCGGCGAGGACGTGGGCGCCGTGCTTGGCGGCGACATAGCCGGCGCCGCCCTCGTAGGTGCCGAGACCGGCCGTGGAGGAGACCACGACCACCGTGCCGTCGCCGCTCGCCTCCAGCCGGGGGAGCAGGGCCTGGGTGAGGTTCAGGGTGCCGATGACGTTCGTCTCGTACATCGTGCGCCAGTCGGCGGGGTCGCCGGTGGCCACGGGGTCGGCGCCGAGGGCTCCGCCGGCGTTGTTGACGAGGACGGCGATCGCCTTGAACGCCGTCGCGAACTCGTCCACGGCCTCGCGGTCCGTCACGTCCAGCTGGTAGGCCGTGGCCTGGTGGCCCGCCTCGGTGAGTTCCTTGGCCAGTGCCTCGATTCGGTCCTCTCGGCGTGCGGTGAGGACCACGCGGTAGCCGGCCTCGGCGAGCTTGCGGGCGGTGGCGGCGCCGATGCCGCTGCTCGCGCCGGTGACTACCGCGATGGGGGAGGGGGCCATGGGGGAGTGCTCCTCAACGGGGTGTACGTGTGCGGGCTTGTCTGTGGCAAGGATAGGTGGGGGGTGGTTTCGGTGGGTCGGCGGCTGCGGGCCGGTGGGGGCCGGTCGCGCCCACGCGGCGGAGCCGCATATCAGACGCAGCCCCGCGCCCCTTGGGTGGAGAACCCGGCCGTCAGTTTCTGGGTGCCCACATGATCAGTGCCATTCCCGCCAGGCAGATCGTCGCGCCCGTGATGTCCCAGCGGTCCGGGCGGTAGCCGTCGGCGACGGCGCCCCACAGGAGCGAGCCCGCCACGAAGATGCCGCCGTACGCCGCCAGGATGCGGCCGAAGTGGGCGTCCGGCTGGAACGTGGCGACGAAGCCGTACGCGCCCAGGGAGAGGATGCCGCCCGCGATCCAGAGCCAGCCGCGGTGTTCCCGTACGCCCTGCCAGACCAGCCAGGCGCCGCCGATCTCGAAGAGCGCGGCGACGACGAAGAGGGCGGCGGAGCGGAGGATCAGCATGGTCGCAGCCTGCCATGCCGTGCCGTGTCACCTGTTGGGGGGCGCCTGGGGTGGGGCGCGGGTGGCATACATCCGTACGAATGCCGGAGACGGACGGCGGCGCGGACGGGACGGATGGGTCGGGAGGCATGGGGATGCGGCGTTGTGGGGTTGTGGTGGTGGTCGGGCTGGCGAGTGCCGTGCTCGCGGCGGTCGGGGGCGGTGGGACCGGTTGGGCGGCTGCGGCCGGGGCGGCCGATCTGGAGGTGCACGGGTCTGCCGAGATGCGCGGGGACGTGGTGCAGGTCCGGGTGACCCCGCGCAACCAGGGGCCGGACGCCGTGGCCGGGGCCAGTGTGCGGCTGCGCTGGTCGGCGGCGCTGGCGGACGTGCAGCGGTTGCCCGCCGGGTGTGCGCGGACCGGTGACCGGGAGGTGGTGTGCGGTACCGGGCCGCTGGCCGTGGACGTGCCCGGCGAGCAGTTGCTGGTCCTGGTACGGCTGCGGGAGCGGCCGGCGGAGGTGATGCTGGAGGTGGACATGGCGTGGGGCGGGGGTGCCGTGGACCATGACCGTACGAACGACAGGCAGCGGGTGCTGGTGCTGGCGACCGGGGACTCGTACGCGTTCTGAGTCCGGTCGGGCCGGTCAGGGCAGGGCCTGGACGAGTTCTTGGGCGAGGGGGCCGGAGGACGCGGGGTTCTGTCCGGTGAAGAGGTTGCGGTCCACGATCGTGTAGGGCTCCCAGGCGGGACCCTTCGAGTACTCGGTGGGCAGTTTGATCAGTTCGTCCTCGAGCAGCCACTTGGCCTTGTCGGCGAATCCGACACCGGCCTCCTCCTCGTTGCAGAAGCCCGTCAGCCGGTAGTTCGCGAAAGGTGTGTCGCCGTTGGCGTCGCGGGTCGCGAGGATGGCGGCCGGGGCGTGGCACACGATGCCGAGCGGGCGGCCGGAGGCGAGTGCCTCCCGCAGCAGTGCTCCGGAGACGGGGTCGACGGAGAGGTCCTCCATGGGGCCGTGGCCTCCGGGGTAGTAGACCGCGTCGTAGTCGTCGAGGCGTATGTCGTCGAGGGAGACGGGGTGGCGCAGTTCGTCGGCCTTCTCGATGACGGCTTCTTCCTGGAGGGCGTTGTCCTCGCCGCCCGCCATGCGGGGTTCCAGGCTCATGGTGTCCACGACGGGGACGACTCCGTGCGGGGTGGCCACGGTGACCTCGTGTCCGGCGTCGGTGAACACGCGGTAGGGCGCCACGAACTCCTCGGCCCAGTAGCCGGTGGGATGCCGGTGTCCGTCCTTGAAGGTCCAGTAGCTCGCGCCGGTCAGCACACACAGGATCTTGGCCATGGGACGCTCCTCCGGTACGGGCTGCCCCGGACGGGGCATGGGGGACCGGTTCGGTCGGAAGACATCCATCAAGTGTGGGCGGGCGTTCGGGGGGCTGCAACTCGTGGCTCCCGTGGGGGCGCCGCTGGTCAGGTCCTCGGTGTCGGCCCCCACCTGTAGTCCTCGGCGGCGTCGGTGATCAGGTCCTTGACCGCCTGCGGGTGGGAGAGGAGGGACACGTGCGAGGAGTCGATCTCCACCGTCTTCCGGGCGTGCGCCCGCTTCGCCTCGAACCGCTCCAGGCTCGGGTTGATGGCCCGGTCCTGCCTGCCGACGAGGGCGTACACGGGTCTGTCCCGCCATGCGGCGCCGGTGAGCCTGTCCGCGAACGCCGACATCGCGACCGGACGCTGGGTGGCTCCCATGATGTCCGTCTGGCTCTTCGGCAGGTCGGCGGCGAAGACCTGGCGCAGGCGGCCCGGCTGTATGTAGAGGTCCGTGCCGGTGGTGCCGTCGGCGTTGCGGAAGGGCACCTGCTTCAGTGCCTGGGTGAGCGGGGCGGGGGCGAACTTCGCGGCGAGGCCGGCCTGCGACTCTCCGGCGTCGGGCATGATCGCGTTGATGTAGACGAGGGCCTTGACGTTGCCGTTTCCCACGGCGGCCTGGGTGATCACCTCGCCGCCGTAGGAGTGGCCGGCCAGGACGATCGGTCCCTTGACGGACTTCAGGAAGCTCGCGAGGTAGGCCGAGTCCTGGGGGACACCGCGGAGCGGGTTGGCCGGTGCGGCCACCGTGTAGCCGTTCTTCTGGAGCAGTGCCACGACGCCGTTCCAGCTCGACGCGTCGGCGAAGGCGCCGTGCACCAGCACGATGGTGGGCTTCGCCCGGCCGGGATCGCCGCTCGGGCCGCCGGCCCGTGCGCTGACGGGTGCCAGGACGGAGGTGGCTCCGGACAGGGCCAGCAGGGCCGCACCCCAGCGGACGACGTACACGGTGCGGCGGGACTCACGGGATATGCGCATGCCGGTCCTTCGGTGCGAGGGCGTCCGGCGACGCCCGGGATTCCAGCGTCGAGGACATCGGCGGGCATGGCCGTGCGTACGGGGCGTTCGGGTGAACGCAGGGCCCCGGACCGGGCGCCGCGGGTGCCGGAAGGTGTGGGGAATAGCTGGCGGTGGGGTCTCGTTCTGTGGGTATAGTTGAATCGTAAACAACTTGGAGGGTGAGCGAGCATGCAGTTCGGGATCTTCACGGTCGGCGATGTCACGCCGGACCCCACGACGGGGCGGACGCCGTCCGAGCGGGAGCGCATCAAGGCGATGGTCGCGATCGCGCTGAAGGCCGAGGAGGTCGGCCTTGACGTGTTCGCGACCGGCGAGCACCACAACCCGCCGTTCGTGCCGTCGTCGCCGACCACCATGCTCGGCTACGTCGCCGCGCGCACGGAGAAGCTGATCCTCTCCACCTCCACGACCCTCATCACCACCAACGACCCGGTGAAGATCGCCGAGGACTTCGCGATGCTCCAGCACCTGGCCGACGGCCGGGTGGATCTGATGATGGGCCGCGGCAACACCGGCCCGGTGTACCCCTGGTTCGGCCAGGACATCCGGCAGGGCATCAACCTCGCCATCGAGAACTACGCGCTGCTGCACCGGCTGTGGCGCGAGGACGTGGTCAACTGGGAGGGCAAGTTCCGCAGCCCGCTGCAGGGCTTCACCTCCACGCCGCGGCCGCTGGACGAGGTCCCGCCGTTCGTCTGGCACGGCTCCATCCGCTCGCCCGAGATAGCCGAGCAGGCCGCCTACTACGGCGACGGCTTCTTCCACAACAACATCTTCTGGCCGGCCGACCACACCAAGCGGATGGTCGAGCTGTACCGGTCCCGGTACGCCCACTACGGGCACGGCACGCCGGAGCAGGCGATCGTCGGCCTCGGCGGCCAGGTGTTCATGCGGAAGAACTCCCAGGACGCGGTGCGCGAGTTCCGGCCGTACTTCGACAACGCGCCGGTCTACGGCCACGGGCCCTCCCTGGAGGACTTCACCGACCAGACCCCGCTGACCGTCGGCACGCCCGAGCAGGTCATCGAGAAGACGCTGGCCTTCCGCGAGTACGCCGGTGACTACCAGCGCCAGCTGTTCCTCCTCGACCACGCGGGGCTGCCGCTGAAGACGGTCCTGGAGCAGCTCGACCTGCTCGGCGAGGAGGTCGTACCGGTGCTGCGCAAGGAGTTCGCGAACGGCCGTCCGGCGGACGTTCCCGAGGCGCCGACCCACGCCTCGCTGGTCGCGGCCGCCGCCGCGGAGAAGACGGGGACGAAGGAGGTCCAGGCATGAAGCTCGTCGTCGTGTCGGCGGGGCTGAGCGTGCCGTCGTCCACGCGGCTGCTGGCCGACCGGCTGGCCGCCGCCGTGGGCCGGGAGACCGAGGCGCAGGTCGAGGTCGTGGAGCTGCGCGACCTCGCGGTCGAGATCGCGCACAACTTCACGAACGGGTTCCCGGGGCGGAAGCTGGCGGCGGCCCTGGAGGCGGTGACGGAGGCGGACGGCCTGATCGCGGTCACGCCGGTGTTCACGGCGTCGTACAGCGGCCTGTTCAAGTCGTTCTTCGACGTGCTGGACAAGGAGGCGCTGGTGGGCAAGCCGGTGCTGGTCGCGGCGACCGGGGGTACGGGCCGGCACTCGCTGGTGCTGGAGCACGCGCTGCGGCCGATGTTCGCGTACCTGCGGGCGGTGGTCGTGCCGACGGGCGTGTACGCGGCGTCGGAGGACTGGGGCGCGGAGGGCCTGGACGACCGGATCGAGCGGGCGGCGGGGGAGCTGGCACGGCTGATGTCGGGGCCGGCGGCGACGAAGCCGCGGAAGCCCGACGACTTGGCGGTGATCCCGTTCGCGGAGCAGCTGGCGAGGCTCAGCGCCCCGTAAGGGGCGCGAGGAACTGCGCGCCC
>NZ_JBEZLQ010000034.1:0-80703 GCF_040652235.1 Streptomyces sp. NPDC048277 | reverse complement strand
GGCCCCCACCGGGGCGGCAGCCGAAAATCAACCGGACTGCGCGCCCGGCCCCCACCGGGGCGGCAGCCGAAAATCAACCGGACTGCGCGCCCGGCCCCCACCGGGGCGGCAGCCGAAAATCAACCGGACTGCGCGCCCGGCTTCCACCGGGCGGCAGCCGAATTTCGACGGCCCGGTTGCCTCTGTGACGGTGAGAGGCAGGTAAAAAGGGTGATCGTAGGCCCACTCCCCACGACCGAACCGCCGGAGGCCTTGGCAGACTGGGTCCGTGCCCCAGACTGTGCTGCTCGCCGAAGACGACCGCGCCATCCGCCACGCCCTTGAGCGTGCCCTCACCCTGGAGGGTTATGAGGTGACGGCGGTCGCGGACGGCGTGGAAGCCTTGGCGCATGCCCACCGTGACCAGCCCGACGTCCTCGTCCTCGACGTCATGATGCCCGGCATCGACGGACTCCAGGTCTGCCGTGTCCTGCGCGCCGAGGGCGACCGCACCCCGATCCTCATGCTCACCGCGCTGGTCGAGACCGCCGACCGGATCGCCGGACTGGACGCCGGCGCCGACGACTACGTCGTGAAGCCCTTCGACGTCGAAGAGGTCTTCGCCCGGCTGCGCGCGCTGCTGCGCCGCACCTCCCCGGTGACCACCGGCGCCGGTGCCGGCAGCGGCGGCGGGTCCGGCGTGGCCGACACCGGCCGGGAACCGCAGATCTCCGACCGCCAGGTCGAGGCCGCCGGACTGCGCATGGACCTCCAGGCCCGCCGGGCCTGGCGCGGCCGGCGCGAGCTGGAGCTGACCCGTACCGAGTTCGAGCTTCTCGAACTGCTCGCCAGGAACGCGGGGATCGTCCTCGACCACTCCACCATCTACGACCGTATCTGGGGCTACGACTTCGGCCCCGGTTCCAAGAACCTCGCCGTCTACGTCGGCTACCTGCGCCGTAAGCTCGACGAGCCGGGCGCCCCGCAGCTGATCCACACCGTCCGGGGCGTGGGTTACGTGCTGCGGGAGGACTGAGTGGGCCGTCTGAAGCGGCTGGCACGGCTGGAGCGGCTCAGGCGGGTGCTGACCCGGCGCCGGCCCAAGCTCGTCTCCCTGCGCACCACCTTCGTCGTCTCCTTCGCGGCCGTCACCGCCGCCGTCACGATCGTCGTCGGCATCCTGTCCTACAACGCCGCCGCCCGCCTGGTCCGCGTCGACCAGCAGTCGGTGTTCACGCAGGTCGTCTCCGACGTCCAGGACGAGGTGAAGACGCACCGGATGGTGCCGGACGACTTCTCCTCCTCCCGGCCCGGACACGATCTGGTCCGTCCGGCCCGCACCGACGTCCAGGTGCTCGGCCCGCAGGGCGAGATCGTCGACCACGGCAGCCCGGTGCTGCCCGTCACCGCCGCGGACCGGGCGACCGCCATGGCGAAGAAGGCCGGGAAGACGGCCCAGCACAAGGACGTCCGGGTCGGTGACGACCTGTTCCGGATCGCCACGGTCTCGCTCGGCGGCGGGCGGGGCGCGGTGCAGGTGGCGCAGGAGTTCAGCGACACCGAGGACCTGCTGCGGGCGCTCCAGCAGCGGACGCTGGTGCTGATGGCGGCGGTGGTCGTGGCCGCCGGGCTGTTCGGCTGGTGGCTGGCCCGGCGGATCACCCGCCGGCTGGTGATCCTCACCTCGGCCGCGGAGGACGTGGCCCGCACCCGGCAGCTGGGCATCCAGGTGCCGGTCACCGGACTCGACGAGGTGGGACGCCTGGGCCGGGCCTTCGACCGCATGCTCGGCCGCCTCGCGCAGTCGGAGGAGGACCAGCGGCGGCTCGTCCAGGACGCCGGGCACGAACTCCGCACCCCCCTCACCTCCCTCCGTACGAACATCTCCCTGCTCCGCCGTATCGACGAACTCCCGCCCGCCACCCGCGACGAACTCGTCGCCGACCTCGGCCAGGAGGCCCGCGAGCTGACCGACCTGGTCAACGAGCTGGTCGACCTCGCGGCCGGGCAGTCGGACGCGGAGCCCCCGCAGCACGTGGACCTGGCCGACATCGCGGAGGACGTGGCGGGGCTGGCCCGCCGCCGTACCGGCCGTGAGATCACGGTCCGGTTCAGCGGCGACACGAGCACCGACGGCCGCCCCGGGATGCTCCAGCGGGCCATGTCCAACCTGGTCGAGAACGCGGCCAAGTTCGACCGGGGCGGCAAGGCGCCCATCGAGATCAACGTCACCGGTCCCGCCCGGCCGGGCACGGTCCGCGTCGAGGTCCTCGACCGCGGCCCCGGTATCGCCGACGGCGACCTGATCCGCATCTTCGACCGCTTCTACCGCGCCGCCGACGCCCGCTCCCTCCCCGGCTCCGGCCTCGGCCTCTCCATCGTCCGCGAGGTCGCCATGGCGCACGGCGGCGCTCCCTTCGCCTTCCGCCGCGAGGGCGGCGGCTCGGTGATCGGGTTCACGGTGGGCGGCGGGATCGTGGGCGGCAGAGTGCCGCGGGCGTGAACCACCCCTGTCCCCGGAGTACGCCCTGTCCCCGGAGTGCGCCTCGGCATCTGTTCGGGGCGGCCGTGGGCGGGTGATGATCGGGGCATCGGTGACGGTGGGGAGGAACTCGTGCTGACCGATCAGGAGGCCGCGGCCCTCGGGTGCGTCGACGAGGCGGCGGTGGGCCGGACGCTGCTGGAGCTGATGGCCGTGCCGAGCGTGACCGGGAGCCCGGCGGAGTCGGAGTTGCAGCACCTGCTGGCCGGGCGGCTGGAGCGGCTGGGCCTGGACGTGGACCTGTGGTCCATGGACCTGCCCGCCCTGCTGGCCGATCCGGGGTTCCCGGGGATGGAAGTGGCCCGGGACGAGGCGTGGGGGCTGGTCGGGCGGACGGCCGGGGGCGGCGACGGGCCGACGCTGATCCTCCAGGGGCATGTGGATGTCGTACCGCCGGGGGACCCGGGCGCCTGGCAGGGGGATCCGTTCGTGCCGCGGGTGACCGGTGAGGCCGTCCACGGGCGCGGGGCGTGCGACATGAAGGCGGGGCTGGTGGCGCATCTCGCGGCGCTGGCCGCGATCCGGGCGGCCGGGGTGCGGTTGCGGGGGCGGGTGGCGGTGCACTTCGTGGTGGGGGAGGAGGACGGCGGGCTCGGGGCCTTCGGGACCCTGCGACGCGGGTACGACGGCGACGCCTGCGTGATCACCGAGCCGACCGCGGGGACGCTGATCACGGCGAACGCGGGGGCGCTGACCTTCCGGCTCTCCGTGCCGGGCAGGGCGGCGCACGCCAGTTCCCGGGACGCGGGCGTGAGCGCGATCGATGGCTACCTCGCGATCCACCGGGCGCTGGCCGGCCTGGAGAGGGTCCGCAACCACGCGCCCTCTCCGCTGATGGCGGAGTACCCGATCCCGTACGCCCTCTCGGTCGGCACCCTGCGGGCCGGTGACTGGGCGAGCAGCGTGCCGGACCTGCTGACCGCCGAGGGGCGCCTCGGCGTCCGGCTGGACGAGGAACCGGCCGACGCGCGGGCCGAGCTGGAGCGGTGCGTGGCCGAGGTGTGCGCCGCCGATCCGTGGCTGCGCGCGCATCCGGCGACGGTGACCTGGCCGGGCGGGCAGTTCGCGAGCGGCCGGCTGGGCGAGGGGCACCCGCTGCGGGGCGTGGTGCGGGACGCGTGTGCGGACGCCAACGGCTGGGCTTCCCGGCCCCGCGAGCGCGGGGCGCCCTACGGCAGCGACCTGCGGCTGTACGCGGGGGCCGGGATCCCGACGCTGCAGTACGGGCCGGGGGACGTCCGGGTGGCGCACAGCGCGGAGGAGCGGGTGTCGGTGCCGGAGGTGGTGGCGGTGGCCCGGACGCTGGTGCTGACGGTGCTCAGGACGGTGGGGGCCGGGTAGCGGAGGCGGGGGCGGGGCACGTAGTGGGGGCGGGTCACGTAACGGGGGCCGGGGCTTGGCAGCCCCGGCCTCGTCATGAGCCCCAGGGAACCGTGAGGAACCCTTCCGCGCGGGCGCTCGCCAGGCCGATCCGCGGGATGTCGCTGCTCCTCGCGAACAGCAGGTACCGCGGCTCCCACATCGGGCGGTACTTCGCGTTCGCCCGGTACAGGGACTCGATCTGCCACCAGCGGGAGAAGAACGTGAGGGTGCCGTGCCAGAGGCGCAGGATCGGGCCCGCGCCCAGGCGGGAACCGCGTTCGAAGACCGAGCGGAACATCGCGAAGTTCAGGGAGACCCGGTCGATCTTCAACTCGGCCGCCTGGAGGAGGAGTTCCACGACCATGAACTCCATCAGGCCGTTCTCGGAGTCGCGGTCGCGGCGCATCAGGTCCAGGGAGAGGCCCTGTTCGCCCCAGGGGACGAAGCTGAGGAGGGCGCGGGGGGTGTCCTCCGCGTCCCGGCACTCCAGCATCATGCAGCGGCCGTCCGCCGGGTCGCCGAGGCGGCCGAGCGCCATGGAGAAGCCGCGCTCGGTGGCACCGTCGCGCCAGTGGTCGGCCTTCTCCATGAGATCGGCCATCTCGTCGGCCGGGATGTCCTCGTGGCGGCGGATGCGGACCGTGTAGCCCGCCCGGCGGACCCGGTTGTGGGCCTGGCGGACGACCCGCATCGCACGGCCCTCCAGGGTGAAGTCGGCGATGTCGACGATCGCCTCGTCGCCCAGTTCCAGGGCGTCCAGGCCGTGGCGGGCGTAGATCGTGCCCGCCTCCTCGCTCGCGCCCATCACCGCCGGCGTCCAGGCGTGGCGCTGCGCCTCCGTCAGCCAGGCGTCGATCGCGCCGGGCCAGGCCTCCGGGTCGCCGATCGGGTCGCCCGAGGCGAGGCTGACACCGCCGACGACCCGGTAGGTGATCGCGGCCTTGCCGGTCGGGGAGAAGATCGCCGCCTTGTCGCGGCGCAGCGCGAAGTAGCCGAGGGAGTCGCGGGCGCCGTGCTTGTCCAGCAGGCCGCGCAGCCGGGACTCGTCCTCCGCGCTGAGCAGACGGCGGCCGCGCGGGGAGCGGAAGCCGGCGTACAGGACCAGGCAGAAGGCGGCCGCGAGGAGGATGTTGATGATGATGTCGGTCCAGCGGGGGGCGTGGACCGCGGTGACATGGTCGGCGAGCGGGCCGACGCTGACGCCCCTGAGGAGGGTGTAGGCGACCTCGTCGGGGAGGGTGGCGCCGTGGAGCTTGTTCGTCGCGTGGACGAGGAGGGTGCCCAGGCCGCCCGTGACCAGGACGCCGCCCGCGGCCACCGCCGCGGCCGTCTTCGGGTTCGACGGGTCGCCCACCGCGTTGAACTCCCGGCGGCTGATCAGCAGCGCGGCCACGAACAGGCCGGTGAGGGCGGCGGAGACCCAGTTGAAGACGTGGACGCGGTACTCGTGCTGGGTGAGCGCGAGGACGTAGAGGGCGAAGAGGGGGGTGGCCAGGCACACGTTCACCACCCACGCCGCCCGCTTGCGGCGGCGCATCACCAGCACGAAGAAGATCGCGAGCGCGGCCGAGACCAGACCGGCCGTCGCCAGGTACGGCGTGAAGAACTGGCCGGAATGGTGCGCGTGCTGCCGGTGCAGGTGCAGGGTGATACGGCCGTTGTTGTGTTCGTCGACCTCCTGGCGGAACGGGAGCGACAGCACCGCGACTATGTTCAGTACGGCGATCGCGCGCAGGTACCAGACGGTGGCGTCGGCGGCCCGCCTGCGCAGTGCGCCGCCGGGCTCGGTGCCGGGGGCGCGGCGGGCGGCGGAGGCCCGCGGGGGGTTCAGGGTCGACGGCTGTGGGGGCATGGTGACCGGTCACCTTGGGGACGTGGGACGGGGGACGGAAAAAAGGAACAGAGGGGCTGACCCTACGGCCTGTAGGTTAGCTGTGGGAGTCGCGGGGGAGAGCTGGCGCGGTACGGAAAAAGGTGTGAAACGGAGTGCGGTCCTTACCGCCTGTGCACCGCCTATGGATGCTCCCGCGCGGCCCGGCGCCGCGCCACCAGCATCCACGCCAGGTTCCCGATCGCCGCTCCCGCCAGCACCGCCGCGACGATCACCCCGCCCGTGGCCAGCCCGTCGCTGAACAGGTGCGGGCGCCGGTCGAGGGCCTGGAGGCCGAAGCCGGACAGCTCGTACACGCCCACCGCCGCGACCAGCAGGCTCGCCACCAGCACCGCCACCGTGGGGGCGAGGCTGCGCCGCGCCTCCTGTGTGTCCGTGCCCTGCATGAGTACCCCCGATGAGCTGACGAGCCGCCGTGGCCGATGGGGAACCTACAATACGTAGGGTCCCGATAGCCTCAAGGACGTGCGTATTTACATCAGCGTGGACATGGAAGGCATCACCGGGCTCGTCGACCGCGACGACGTACAGCCGGGTGGGCGGGACTACGAGCGCGGCCGGGCGATGATGGCCGAGGACGTGAACGCGGCGATCCGCGGGGCGGTGGCCGCCGGGGCGACCGAGGTGCTGGTCAACGACGCCCACGGGCCGATGCGGAACCTGCTCCCCGAGGCCCTGCACCCGGCCGCCCGCCTGGTGCGGGGCAAGCCGAAGCAGATGCTCATGCTGGAGGGGCTCACCGCGGAGTCCGACGCGGCGATATGCGTCGGGTATCACTCCCGGGCCGGTGCCCTCGGTGTCCTCAGCCACAGTTTCATGGGCCACGAGATCGAGGACATCTGGCTGGACGGGCGGCCGGTCGGGGAGATCGGGCTGGCGCATGCCACCGCCGCGGCCTTCGGGGTTCCCGTCGTGGCCCTCACGGGTGACGACGCGGCGTGCGCCGAGATGACGGCGTGGGACGAATCGGTCGCCACGGTGCCCGTGAAGTACGCCCGGGACCGGTTCGCCGCCGAGCTGCGCCCCGCCGAGGAGGCCCGCCGGGCGATCGAGGAGGCGGTCGCCGAGGCCCTCTCGCCGGTGCCGAAGCGGCCCGCCGCGCCCGAGGGGGAGTCGACCCTCGCCGTGCGCTGGCAGTCCGCCTCGGTCCCCGCCGTGCTCCTCGGCATCCCCGGGGTGACGGCCGTCGACAGCCGTACCGTCCAGGCCCGGGGCGCGCTTCCCGCCCTCTACCGCCAGTTCGGCATCTGGATGCGGGTCGCGTCCTCGCTCACCAACCAGCCGCCGTACTGCTGAGTCCCGCGGGAGGACTCAGCCGAAGCGGCCCGCGACGTAGTCGGCCGTCCGCTGGTCCTGCGGGGAGTTGAAGACGTCGTCCGTGGCGCCGTGCTCCACGATGCCGCCCGGGGTGCCCTGTTCGGCCAGGAAGAACGCGCACTGCTGGGAGACACGCGCGGCCTGCTGCATGTTGTGGGTGACGATCACGATCGTCACCTGGCCGGCCAGGTCCTGGATCGTCTCCTCCACCCGCCGGGTGGAGGTGGGGTCCAGGGCCGAGCAGGGCTCGTCCATGAGGAGGACCCGGGGGCGGACCGCCAGCGCGCGTGCGATGCACAGACGCTGCTGCTGACCGCCGGACAGGGCGCCGCCGGGCTGGCGGAGCCGGTCGCGGACCTCCTTCCAGAGGCCGGCGCGGGTCAGGGACTCCTCGACCAGCTCGTCCTTCTCCCGGCGGCCGGCCTTGGCGCCGGTCAGCTTCAGGCCCGCCACCACGTTGTCGTAGATCGACATCGCGGGGAACGGGTTCGGCTTCTGGAAGACCATGCCGATCCTGCGGCGGGCGTCGGTCAGCCGCCAGGACGCGTCGTAGATGTCCTCGCCCTCGAACAGCACCTCGCCGCCGAACTGCGCCGAGGGGATCATCTCGTGCATCCGGTTGAGGGTGCGCAGGAACGTCGACTTGCCGCAGCCGGACGGGCCGATGAGCGCGGTCACCTCGCCCGCGGGCATGGTCAGCGACACCCGGCTGAGCACCTGGTGGGAGCCGAACCACGCGGAGACGGAACGGGCTTCCAGGGTGGCCGGGGCAGGGCCTTCCACCGCAGTGGCGGCGGGGAGTACGACGGTGTCGGTCATCGCGGTGTCGGTCATCTCATTCACCTAGGTTCACAGCAGATTCGGCAGCAGTTCGGTGGTCCGCGTCGCGACCTGGAGGCCGAGCACCGCGACGACCGGGGCGAAGACGATCCAGGTCTGGTGGCGGCCCCAGCGGTGCCAGGCCCAGACGGCGGCCACGGCGCAGAGCAGCAGCGCCTGCAGCCACATCACCAGCGGCCACGGCACCCCGGAGGGGCGGGCCAGCGGCTCCTCGGAGGCCGGCAGGGTGCCGGCCCGGATCACGGCCGACGGGGTCTGGAACGGCTCGGAGACCAGGTCGGCATCGACGCGCAGGATGCCCGAGGGCATGAACTTCGGGCCCGTCGCCGTGATCAGCACGATCCGGCTCTTGCCGGCGGCGAGCGCGGTCGGCGCCGGGTCCCCGGCCCGTCGTACGTCGATGACCTGGTACTTCGCCTTGCCCTGGCCGGTGATCACGGTGAACGTGTCGCCGGTGGCGAGCCGGGAGAGCTTGCCGAACGGGCCGCCGTACGCCGCGCCGCGGCCCATCAGCACGCTGGTGCCGGCCTGGCCGGGCATCGGGGTGTCCCGGCGGTGCCCGGGGCCGTCCGTCAGCACGGAGGAGTCGGTGCCCTCCAGGACGACCTGGCTCAGGCCCAGCTCCGGTACGTCGATGAGCGCGACCGGCGTGCCGGGTGCCAGCAGCTTGCCGTCCAGGCCGGTCTGCGCCACCGGGGCGGTACCGAGGGCGAGTTGTTCGCGCAGCTGGTCGAAGTCGGCGTGCTGCGCGGAGTGTTCCTGGGCGCCGCTGACCACCAGCAGCTGCGCGGTGATGCCGAGCAGCAGGGCGGCGAGGCTGAGCAGTCCGCCGCGCGAGAGGTGGCGGACGAAGGTGAGGCTGCGGACGGGCCTGCGCGGCACGGCCGGAGCCAGAGCTTTCGGTGTCGGTACGGCGACGGTCATGGCGGCCCGCCTCCTTCGGGGAATCGGTGCGGGGCCGCCGGGAGCCGCGAGGCTCCCGGCGGGCCCGTCAGACGGTCACTTGGAGGTGATGGTGAAGTTGGCGCCGGCCTTCGAGTTCACGGTCGAGGAACCGACGTAGAAGGCGTGCAGGGTGTGCTTGCCCTTGGCCAGCTTCGGCAGGGTGACGACGACCTTGCCGCCGCTCAGGGTGCCGGTCGCGATGACCTTGGAGCCCTGGTAGATGCGGACGGTGCCGGTCGGGGTGGTGCCGGACGCGGTGACCTTGACGGTGACCTTGGCCTTGGCGGTGTGGCTCACCGAGGTCGGGGCGGAGGTGGAGACCGACGCCGTCGCCTTGGTGATCTTCAGGGAGACGGTCGTCGAGGACGAGTTCAGCTTGGTGCTGCCGCCGTAGGACACCGTCAGGGAGTGCGTGGCGACCTTGAGGTGGTTCGACAGGCCGATGGTGACCTTGCCGGACGCGTCCAGGGTGCCGGTGCCGAGGGTGGTGGAGCCCTCCTTCACCGTGACCTTGCCGCTCGCGGTGACGCTGTGCGAGCCGGCGACGGTGACGGCGACCTTCGGGACCTTGCCGTAGGCGGTGGTGGCGGTGGTGGCGGTCGTGGTGCTCTTGTACTGGACCGCGCCGGTCCAGGTGGCCGCCGCGCCGGTGCCGTTGAGGTTGTTGGCGGTGACCGTGGCGGTGTAGGTGCCGGTGGCCAGGCCGGTGAAGGAGTACGACGTGGTGGACGCCGTCAGGTCCTTCGTGGCGACGACGCCGCCGTCCGCGTCGGTCAGGGTCACCCGGTAGTCGGTGACCGGCAGGCCGGTGGCGGAGGGGGCGGTCCAGGACAGGTTGACGCTCGCGTCGCCCACCGAGGACTTCAGGGTGGGGGCGCCGGGCACCGAGGTGTCGACGCCGGACTCCTCCAGGCCGCCGAGCTTGGCGTGCTTGGCGACGGAGATCGAGCCGTTGTAGGACTCGTTGACGAAGCCGAACGCGGCGATGACCTTCTCCGCGTTGTCCGACGCCAGCTCGGCGGTGTGGCTGCCGCTGGTGACGAAGACGTCGTACAGGTCCTTGTCGAAGAAGATGCTGGTGGTGTCGATCGCCCGGCTCGGCACGACGTTGTAGACGTCGCGGCCGAAGGTCGAGTTGTCGTAGTAGGCGGTGACCGGGGACAGCTTGCCGTTCACCGTGGTGACCGGGCTGGTGGCGCCGGTGTCGCCGGGCAGCTGGATGGAGGCCAGGTGGCCGCCGGCCGCGACCGCGGTGGTGCTGTAGTCGGGGGAGACGCCGTTGTTCTGGGCGATCCAGGAACCGACGGAGAACGGGACGAGCGCGCCGTCCTCGGTGAGGGCCGCGTTGGCCTGGTTCTCCTGGACGGTGGTGACGTTCGGGGAGAGCGTCGCGTCGGTCAGGCCGATCGCCGCGAGGAAGAACTTGCGGGTGCCGGAACCGGACTGCGGGATCCGCGGGTGCACGGTCTGGCCGTTCACCGTGGTGAGCGTGCCCGAGTAGATGTCGTGCAGCTGGTCCACGGTCAGCGTGTCCAGGCCCGAGCCCTTGACCGCGACGCCGACCGCGTCACGCGCCATCGGGATGTAGGTCAGCGCGGTGCCGGAGGCCGACGGGCCGCCGGAGGAACGGGCGAAGTCGACCTGGTTGCTGATGGAGACACCGGCGCTGGTCGGGTACTTGTCGCCGGTCAGCGCCTCGCTGAGGGCGAGACGGCCGTTGCCGGAGCCGTTCGGGCGCAGGAAGGACGGGCCGTCGGTACGGGTCTTGATGGAGGAGCTGGTGGAGCCGGTGCCGGGCTCGATCGCGTCGTACGACGCGATGCCCGCGCCGTTCGTCGACTTCACGGCGGTGGCGGAGTAGCTGGTGCCGTTGACGGTGTCGCCCGCCAGGGCGTTCAGCACGTCCTGGGTGGTGTCCGAGCCCACGCCGACCAGCTGGCGGAAGGCACCGGCGTCCGGGTCGGCGACCGCCGGAGTGGCGAGGGCCAGGCCGCCGGCCACCACGGCAGCGGCGACGAGCGCCGCCGAAGAGCGCAGATTGCGCATCGTGAGTCTCCTGAGAAGAGCTAGCTGGGGTGTTGCTGAGGGATCTGGCAGGGTGGTACGGGCCGTCCGCCCCGACTGCCTTTCGGGGCGGGCGGCCGTCTGTGGGGGAGCACTTGGCTCCGTGAGGGGCAGCGCCCCTTCTTTTAGGGGCGCGGGGCGTTATCCATTTGCGGCTCCGCCGCGTGGGCGCGACCAGCCACGACGAGTCCGCAGCCGACGAACGGCCGCAGTCACCGTGGCCACCGACAGCTGACGCCCGCCGGCGAACGGCGCACCCACTCCGGCGACCGCCCCGAGCGCGGCCCCGACCGGGACGGCGTACTTCAGCGGATTCGCCGGGTCGGCCGGGGTGTTGCCCGCGGCCGTGGTCTGCAGCGCCTTGCCGCCGTCGAACGACGCCTTCGCGCTGGGCGTGGCACTGGAACCGCCGCTCGGCGTGGTGCCCGTGCCGGCGCCACCGGTCGTGCCCCCGTCGACCCCGGTCGTGCCGGAGGGGTTGCCACCGGAGGTGTCCGTGCCGCCGCCGTCCGCCGAGCCGCTGCTCGTGGAGGTCGGGCCGGTGTAGTCGAGCAGCGCCTTCGCCGCCTTCACGGTCTGTGCGCGCAGCTTCGTGGAGAGCGGGGCGTAGCCGTCGGGCAGCTTGCCCGGGTCGGCGCCCGGCGTCTGGCCGGTGCCGGAGGCGTAGCGCAGCAGGGCCGCGTAGTCCTCGCGGGCGGCCTTGCTCACCTTGCCGGGCCGCACCGCCGCGTAGACCAGCTCGGTGAGCGGGTAGGCGCCCTTCGCCGTGGCGTTGGCCGGGGTGACCTCGGCGACGCCGGAGCCGGTGGCGGTCGCGGCGGCCGCGGTCAGGCCGGCCGTGCTCGGGGCCACGTACTTGCCGGCGGTGTTCTTCAGCGCCGCGGTCTGCAGGCCGTACCGGGCCGCGGAGGCCGTGTCCGTGATCGTGATGATGAAGCGCGAGCCGACCGTCTGCGGGCCCGGGCTCTTGTACGCCTGCGGGCTGGACAGCGCGTCCCAGCTGGACTTCCACAGGGTGTCCGCGCGCCGGGTGTGCAGGGCGCCGGAGTGCATGTCGTCCACGTAGGGGTGGAAGTCGGTCATGCACTGGGTGGCCGTGGACGGCGCGTCCGAGCCGGGCGGCACCGTGCACCACGGGTCGCTCTTCGGGTAGTCGTCGGTGCTCGACGGGTCGAAGGCGATATTGGTCGGGTTCAGGTCCGCGTTGGTGCTGTAGTACGGGTTGACCCGCATACCGTCGTCGTCCGGGACACCGGCGAGGAACTGCCGGGCGTCCTTGTCGGCGAGGATCCACTGCCAGACCGCGCGGGCGGTGTCGGAGTGGCCGAGCGAGGTGATCAGGTCGGTGTCGGTGGCCGGGGTCTCGGCGACCGACAGGTACTGGAACTCCGGGTTCAGCGCGATGAACTCGGGGTCGGAGGCGATACCGGCCGGGTTGCTCTTCGCCCAGCCGTACCCCTTGGAGGCGGTGCCGTTGATGATCGAACCCCAGGTGGAGTTGCGGTACGACTCGGTGAGGAGCTTGGCGACCAGGCGGGGGTTGAGCTTGATGGACTCGACCTTGGTGCCGGCGAGTTTCCTGATGCTGTCCGGTGCGTCGGACTTGGCTCTTCGCTCGATCGTGAAGCCGATGACGGCTCCGGAGAGCGCGACCGGTGCGTAGGTCGTCGTACCCGATGGCGCCGTGGTGCCGGTGTCGGCGCCCAGTTTGCGGGTGGTGAAGGCCATGCCGGTGGAGGAGGGGTCCGAGGTCAGCCGGGACCGGGTGTCCGGCTCGCCGAGCTCGGTGTAGCCGTACACCTTGCCGACCGAGCAGAGCTGGGACTGCCAGCTGGTCATCGCGTCGGCCACCAGTTCGCTGCCCGTGGTGGCGCGTTCGTCGGCGCCGAGGGCGCAGTTGGTGCCGACGCTGTTGAAGTTCAGCTTGACCGCGATCCGGTTCTTCCAGTTGGTGGAGGAGACCGGGGAGCCCGCGTTGACCTGGCTCTTGTCCGCGTACGGCTGTCCGTCCAGGTCCAGGTGGCCCTGCGGGACGATCACCAGCCAGCAGGAGCGGGGCTTGGAGACGCCGTCGGTGGTGACGGGGACGCCGCAGCCGAGGTGCGGCGCCTCGTTGGCGGTCTGGACCTCGAAGAACTCCTTGCCGGTGCCGTCGGCGCCGGTGCGGGCGAAGTCGATCTCGTTGGTGGTGTTGTAGTTGAACAGCGCGTTGTTCTGGGTGTTCGTGGTGATCGTGGTGCCGTCGACCGACTTGAAGGGGACCTCGCCGCCGGCGTTCGGGTTGGCGGCGCCGTACCGGTTGTCCTGGCCGTAGTTGGTCGGGTCGGCGCTGTAGAAGACCTGCCGGGTGTCGTCCAGGCTGTTGCCCGGCCAGCTGGTGCGGTTGGTGGTCGGGGAGGCGCCGTACTGGCACTGGGTGCGCGCCGGGCCCGGGTTGGACGGGACCGTGCCGTCGTCGTCGCCCCAGCACTGCATGATCTGCACGAAGTCCGTGTTGAACTGCGTGCCCGCGAAGGTCGTCGCGGTACCGCCGGTCCAGCTCACCGTGACGGCCTGGCTGGTGAGGTCCTTGGTCTGGGAGACCGTGAACTTCATGTCCTTGAACTCACCGCGCCCGGAGACGGTCACGGCGGAGCCGGTGGCCGCGGTGGCGGTGGGGGCGGCCTGGGCGACCGCGAGTCCGGCGAGGGCGCCGACCGTGGCGCCGGCGAGGAGCCGTATCAGCGCGTTGCGTATCCGGGTCCGTCTCATCGCGAACTCCCGTCGTTCGGGCGGTCGTTGCTCTTGCTGCCGACCAGGCGGGAGACCAGCGAGGGCAGCAGGAGCAGCCCGAAGATCAGGAGCGCGGCCAGCAGCATCAGCGTCTGGGTGCCGGTCCAGCCGTGCGCGGTGGCCACGGCGACGGGCTGGGCCAGGGCGACCGTGCCGTCGGCGGACGTACCGCCCGAGGCGCCGGTGCCGCCGGAGCCGCTGCCGTCCGGGGAGATGGTCTGGCCGGTGTCGGGGTCGACGGAGGGCTGGGCGCTGCCGCCGCCGGAGCCGGAGGCGCCGCCGGTCGCGGAGCCCGTGCCGCCGGTGCCGCCCGAGGTGCCGCCGGTGCTGGAGGAGCCGCCGCTGCTGCTGCCGCTGCCGGAGCCGGTCTGGGCGCCGCCGCTGCCGGTGGTGCAGGGCGCGGCACCCTTCTTGTCACAGGCGGCCGGGTAGGGCGCGGTCTGCGCCAGCTTGTTCTCGCCGTTCGCGGTGAACGTCGGGTTGTTGCAGTTCTTGATGTTGATGTTCTGCGCCTGCACGCCCGGGATCCGGCGGATCTGGTCGAAACCGGCCTGGACGAGGTTGATCGGCAGTGGCGAGTAGCCGAGGCTCGGCGCCTGTTGCTGGCCCTGGCACATGAAGTAGTACGAGAACGCGCCGAGCGTCTTGCCCTTGGCCTCGGTGAAGGTGCCCTGCACCTTCAGCGGCAGGATCATGTACGAGTAGCTGGACAGCGGGTAGTTGCGCTTGTCGCTGTCGTTGTAGACGCCGTCGAGCTGCTGGGTGAGGTAGTCCGCCGAGTTCTTGTTGGTGTTGATCTGCGCCTTGAGAAGGGAGACCGCCACGTTCTGCGGGGTGGGCTCGGTGTAGTAGCCCGCGTGGTTCAGGACCTTGGCGACCGGGTAGTGCGCGTTGAGCGCGTACGAGTAGTTGACGTACCCGATGGCGCCCTCGCCGTAGTTCTGGGCGACGTAGCCGGCGACGCCGAGGTCACCGGACTGGGCGATCATGCCGGAGAGGGTGGGGTAGTACGACGTCTGCCCGCACGATCCCGAGCGGCCGACCTTGGCGCAGTAGGCGTTCCACAGCGACTTGTGCTGGTTCGCCATCCACATCGTGAACTGGGCGGTGGAGCCGGAGCCGTCGGAGCGGACGACGGGGACGATGGTGCGGTGCGGCAGCTGCAGGCCGGGGTTGTCGGCCTTGACCGCCGGGTCGTCCCAGCTCTTGATGACCCCGGTGAAGATCTTGGTGACCACGTCGCCGGAGAGCCGGAGGTTGGTGACCTTCTTGCCGTTGACGGTGAGGTGGTACATGAACACCGTGCCGCCGGCGACGATCGGCATGTAGGCGTACGAGCCCTGCGCGGGGCGTTCGGCCGCGCTGCCGTCGGTGGGGTTCGTCTGGAACGGGATGTCGGAGACGGCGAAGTCGACGGTGCCGGAGAGGAACTGGCGGCGGCCGTCCGACGAACCGGTGCCGGCGTAGCTGATCCGCATGCCGTTCTTGTTGACGTCGCGCCGCCACTGGTCGACGGCGTTCTCGGCCCAGGTGGAGCCGGCGCCGGCGATGGGGGTGTACGAGTCGGCGACGGCCGGGGTACCGGCGATCGTGCCGAGGATGCCGAGTAGCGCGGCCAGGATGCCCAGCCGTCGTAGGGCGTTGATGACTTGGCTGGACATCAGTGCTCGTCTCCTGCGGAGGACGGGGGCTGTTCGCCGTCGGTGGGTGCGGGCTCGTCGTGGCTGGGCGCGCAGTTCCCCGCGCCCCTGGGGGAGTTGGTCTCGTCCTCGTTCTCCGAGGAACCGGTCTCGAACAGCTCAAGTCCCGGGGTGTGCAGAGTGCTGAACCTCTCCGCGTCGCGACGCGAAGCCCTCGCCGCCCGTTTCGCCTGGCGCTTGTTCTGGTGGCCGGGGCCGCGGCCGCCGATCACGCGGGCGATCGCGAAGAGGACCAGGACCAGGGCCATCAGGACCGCCGCCGCGCCGAAGCCGCGGGCGATCATCGTCGGTTCCGGGGACTTGACGAAGTTGAAGACGGCCAGCGGGAGGGAGATCATCGGGCCGTTGGTCGGGTCCGCGTTGAGTGCCGCCGTGAAGCCCGCCGTGAGGAGGACCGGGGAGGTCTCGCCGATGCCGCGCGCGGTGCCGAGGATGACGGCGGTCGCGAGGCCCGAGCGGGCCGTCGGCAGGACCACGTGCCACACCGTCCGCCAGCGCGGGGCGCCGAGGGCCTCCGACGCCTCGGTGAGGTTCCCGGGCACCAGCCGCAGCACCACGTCCGCCGCGCGGATCACGATCGGCAGCATCATCACGCTGATCGCGAAGCCCGCCGCCAGGCCCGACTTCTGCATGCCGAGGCCGAGGATCCAGACGGCGTAGACCATCAGGCCGGCCACGATCGACGGCAGCGCGGTCATCGCCTCGACGATCGTGCGGACGAACCGGGAGAAGCGGCCGCGGATCTGGTTCAGGTACACCGCGCAGGCCAGGCCCAGCGGGACCGTGATCGCCAGCGCGATGGTGATCATGATGAGCGTGCCGAGCATGGCGTGCGCGATACCGCCGTCGGTCAGCGGGTCGAGCGGGCCGGCCGCCTGCATGTCCTGGGTGAAGAAGTTGCCGTGCGGCAGGGCCTCGCGGCCGCGCCACGCGGTGAAGCCGACGACCAGCGTGAGCGCGAGGAACATCAGTCCGCCCGCGGTCCACAGGACGACGGTCATGACCCGGTCCCGTACCGCCTGCCCGTCCTCCTCAAGCCCTGTCAACACCGCGTAGATACCGAGGAAAGAAAGGTAGGCGGTGACGAAGAGCCCCAACGCGCCCGAGAAGGGGGCGAGTTCGCCGAAGAGGAGGATGGCGACGCACAGCCCGGAGGCGGCGGCGCCGAGCAGGGACAGCACCCCGGAGCGGGTGAACCCGCCGATCCGGCGCGGTACGTCGGGGACGTCGGCGACCGCGTCGTCCGCGGGGAGGTCCTCGGGGGCGTCCTCGGGAACGTCGGGAACGTCCTTCTCAAGGTCTACGACGGTCATCGTCACGCCTCGCTCTGTGCGCCGGACCGTGACCGGGCCACGATCGAGGAGGCGGTGAAGTTGACCGCCAGGGTGAGCAGGAACAGTGCGAGGCCAGCGGCCATCAGCGCCGACATGCCGAACGTGGAGGCATCGCCGTAGTGCAGGGCGATGAGGGAGGAGACGGAGTTCGAGCCGGTCTGCAGGATGTGCGGCTGGATGGTGAAGACCGGGGAGATGATCAGGTAGACCGCGATGGTCTCGCCGAGCGCCCGGCCGAGGCCCAGCATGGTGCCGCCGATGATCCCGCCCATGCCGTACGGCAGTACGACCGCGCGGATCATGCCCCAGCGGGTGGCGCCGAGCGCGTAGGCGCCCTCGCGTTCGCCGGCCGGTGCCTGGGCGAACACCTCGCGCATCACCGAGCACTGGATCGGCGCGACCATCAGCGCGACGACGATGCCGGCGACGAAGGTGGAGGCGGTGTAGACGCTCTGGGAGGCGAGCGGTTCGCCCGGCTGGGTGCCGTCGACGTGCAGGAAGGGGATCCATCCGAACCAGTCCGACAGCCACCGGGACAGTCCGATGACGTGCTCCTGGAGGAAGAACAGCCCCCACAGGCCGTAGACCACGGACGGCACGGCGGCCATCAGGTCGACCATGGTGACGAGCGTGCGGCGCAGTCCCCGGGGCGCGACGTCCGAGATGAACAGCGCGGTGCCGACGGCCAGCGGCACACTGATGGTGACGGCCACGGCGGCGATGAGCAGGGTGCCGGTGAGCACGGCCGCGATGCCGAACCTGTGCACGTCCGGCTGCCATTCGGCGGTCGTGAGGAAGGCCCAGACACCCCGGGTTCTCAGCGCCTGTCCGGCCCGGAGCAGCAGGAACAGCCCTACGGCGGCCATGATGGCCAGGACGATGCCACCCGTTGCGGTCAACTGGAACCGGAAGATCCGGTCCCCGAGCCCTCGGGCGGTCGACAGCCGCCTGGGCACGGGTCTTTCGGATTCCGCCCCTGCGGAACCCTCGAGCGCGGACACCACTGTGCCCCCCCTATACGGAAGCGTTTCTCCCCAACACGGCTCCGAGTTGGGGTGCCGCGCCGCAGAGTCAATGGCCGGTTCCTTGCGCTTCGGCGCGGCACAGATGGCGGACAGGTGAACTGTCCATGCCTATTCGGTGGGGGAGATGTGAGTGGTTGTGTACTGGAGGGTCGGGCGGGGCGGGCTACGCGCGTCGCACGTGCTGGAGGGTCGCTCGACGGCCTGCGCGTTCCGGACTCAGCAGCCCCGGCCGGTCGGGACGAACTCCAGTCGGGCGCGGTCGTCCGCGCCGAGGGCGTCGCCGTAGGTCTGCCGGCTGACCCGGTACCAGACGTCGTCCCGCTTCCTGTCGCCGTTCACGTCGTCCAGTTCCACGCACCACTCCTCGGGCCGGACGGTCTTCCGGTAGGTCTCGGTGCCGCGCTGGACCTGAGTGCAGGACCGGTAGCGCTCGGTGGTGTACCAGGTGCGGGTCCGCCGCCTGCTGCCGCTTCCGCTGCCGGAGGTGTGCCGGACCCGGCGGGTGGCGGTGGAGCACCTCTTGACGAGGTGCGGCCGGGTGGCCCTGGTGGTCGTCGCGGTGATGTGGCGGACGGAGTCCTTCAGCCCGCGGACGGTGTCGTCGTCGTTCCCGGCGCCGCTTCCCCCGCTCGCGGTGCCCGTGCCGCCGGAGCAGGCGCCGAGCGCCGCGATCAGAAAGGTGACCGTCGCGGCCATGGCCAGTCGCTTGCCGAACATGTTCCCCCACCCGATGGACGTGTCGATGATCGCGCCGATTGTGCACGCACCCTCGCTGCGAGGGCGGGGCGGGCCGGGTATACCGTCGCGCAGTGGACGTGACCTGACCCGTTTCGTCCCGAACCGGAGAAGGGGAGAAGGGTGGACCGGATGGCCGAGCTGACCGTGGGCCGGCTGCTGACGTCGTGGCAGCCGGACGTGCCGGCGCTGCTGCTGGTGGCGGCCCTGGGCGGGCTGTACGGCTGGGGTGTGCTGCGCCTGCGCGGCAAGGGCGAGCCCTGGTCACCGCTGCGCACCGCCGCCTTCGTGCTGCTGGGTCTGGGCGCCCTGGTCGTGGCGACGATGTCCGCGCTCGCCGTCTACGACCATGTCCTCTTCTGGCCTGCGGCCGTGCAGAACATCCTGCTCGACCTGGTGGCCCCGCTCGGCCTGGCCCTGGGCGACCCGCTCCGCCTCGCGGTCCGGGCGCTGCCGGAGCGCGCGGCGGAGCGGCTGCGCGGCACGATGACCGGCCGCCTGGTCCGCCTCCTGACCTTCCCGCTGGTCAGTACGGCGCTGGTGCTGGCCACCGAGCTGACGATCTACTTCACCCCGTACTTCGCCACCGCGCTGCGGGTGGGCTGGCTGCACGAGCTGATGTACCTGCACCTGCTGGTGGCGGGCTGCCTGTTCGTCGTACCGGTTCTGACGCGTGAGGAGACCCTCCCGGCCTGGTGCACCCATCCGGTCCGGGCGGCCCTGGTCTTCCTGGACGGCGTGATCGACGCGGTCCCGGGGGTCGTCGTCATGACGCACGGCACGCTGATCGCCGGTGCGTGGTACCTGCACCACCACCCGTCCTGGTCCCCCGACGTCCGCCACGACCAGCAGATCGGCGGCGGCGCGATGCTGAGCATCGCCGAACTGGTCGCCCTGCCGTTCCTGCTGATGATCCTGTTCCAGTGGGCACGGGCGGAACGCGCCCAGACGGCCGCCCTGGACCGCCACCTGGACCAGCAGACCGCCCCGGCCCCCGCAGCCCCCATGCCCTCTGCCGCCGCCACGGCTTCCGCCCCCACCTCCGCCGCCTCCGCCTCCACGGCCGCCACCGCTCCCGCGGAACGCGTCCGCCCCTGGTGGGAGACGGAGGAGAACGAGGTGGCCGCACGGATCCGCCGCCAGCACGGGGAGACGTGAGGGCCGGTCGCTCCTGCTCCACGTCAGGCGGTCGCCAGTGACACCTCCGTCGACTTGATCAGTGCCACGACCGGCGAGCCGGCCGTCAGGCCGAGGTCGTCGACCGCGTCCTTGGTGATCGCCGCCGTCAGTTCGCCGCCGTCCACCGCGACCTTGACCGCGGCCATCGCCCCGCCGGTGGCCACGTCGCTGACCGTGCCGGGCAGTTGGTTGCGGATGGAGACGCCCGCCACGCGGCCGGTGGCGAGGGCGACCTCCGTGGACTTCACCATCGCGCGTACGGCCGAGCCCGCGGCGAGCCCCAGTTCCTCGACCGCCTCCAGGGTGATCGCGGCGGTGAGGTCCTGGCCGCCGTCCAGGCGGACCTTCACGGTCGCCATCACCTCGCCCGGGGTGACGGCGGTGACGGTGCCGGGGATCTGGTTGCGGATGCTCAGTCTCATGACGGACCGCCTCACAAGTGGGGGGAGAGGGGGGAAGGGGTGGATTGTTGCGGTTTGTGTGTTCTGTGATGCACAAGTTAGCCGGTTCCGGGGCGGCCGTTGCGGTCCCTCGGCGGCGGCGGGGCGGGGGTGCGGGCCGGTGTGGGGGATGATCGGACGGCGTGGGGTGCGCGTACGACGAGAGGGGTTCCGGGGCCGTGGACGAGCAGGCGGAGATCTCGACACCGCAGGACGCCGCCAACAACCCGCTGGTGCTGGCCTTCGGGCGGCTGCAGGGTGCCGCGAACCGGCTGGAGTACGTCATGGGGCGGTCCCTGGAGCGGGAGTGCGGGATCAGTCACCTCATGTACGAGGTGCTGCTCATCCTGGGGCGCGCCGGGGAGCCGGGGCTGTCGATGCGGGCCGTCGCCCAGGAGCAGGTGCTGACCACCGGTGGTGTGACGCGCCTGGTGGACCGGATGGAGGCGGCCGGGCTGGTCGAGCGGACCGAGGATCCCGGTGACCGGCGCGGACGGCTCGTACGGCTGACGCCCCGGGGCGCGGAGACCGCCGTGGCCGCCTCCCGGGTGCATGTGGAGAACATCCGCCGTTTCTTCCTGGCGCCGCTTCCGCCGGAGGACCGTGACCGGTTCGCCGAGGATCTGCGGGTCCTCAGTCATGCGGCGCGGGATGTGCTGCCCCGGCTGCCCTGATCTCGGGCATGGGTGCGTGACGGGGGTCACACGCACAAAGAAATATCTGACACGTCAGTTACTGTTCTGTCAGGTGAATCGCTCGCCATCGACGTGCGCCACGCCCCTTCCCTCCCCTCCAGGAGCCAACGATGAGCACCCTCTCCTTCCAGGTCCTCGACCTCGACTTCCCCGCCGGCAGCAAGAACAAGACCGCCACCCTCGTCACGGGCGAGGACGAGGCCCTGCTCGTCGACGCCGGCTTCACCCGGGCCGACGGCCACCGCCTCGCCGCCGCCGTCCTCGACTCCGGCAAGACCCTGACCACCGTCTTCGTCTCGCACGGCGACCCCGACTTCTACTTCGGCGCCGAGGTCCTCGCCGACGCCTTCCCCGACGCCCGGTTCGTCGCGACCCCGATCACCATCGAGCACATCCGGCACTCCTACGACGGCAAGCTCAAGGCCTGGGCGGCCCTCGGCCCGAACCTCCCCACGCGCCTCGTCGACCTCCAGCCGCTCACCGGCGAACTCGCCCTGGAGGGACACCGCTTCGAGCTCAGGGGCGGCCCGGCCACGCTGCCCGCCCGCCACTACCTCTGGCAGCCCGAGCACCGCGCCCTGCTCGGTGGCGTCCTGCTCTTCCAGCAGGAGCACGTGTGGGTCGCCGACACCCCCACCCCCGGAGACCGTGCCGCCTGGATCGACCTGCTGGACGAAATGGCCGCTCTCGAACCGGAGTTGGTCGTCCCCGGACATCGCCTGCCCAACACCCCGGCGGACGTCTCCGCGATCGGCGCCACCCGTGAGTATCTGGTCGCGTTCGAGGAGGAGTCGGGCAAGGCCGAGGACGGTGCCGCGCTGACCGAGGCGCTCGTACGCCGCTACCCGGACCACGGCATGCTGATCGCCGCGCAGATCGGTGCGAAGGTCGCCAAGGGCGAGATGAAGTGGGGCTGACGATGGGCGAGTTCGCCGTCTCCACCGCGCCCGCGGATGTCGTACGCCGTCAGTACCTGGCCTCGGCGGCCGGTGACCTGGCCGCCCTGCGGGCCACCCTCGCCCCCGACGTGGAGTGGACGGAGATGGCCGGCTTCCCGCTGGCCGGCACCTACCGCACCCCCGAGGGGGTCACCGCCAACGTCATGGAACAGCTCGGCCAGGACTGGGACGGCTGGACCGCACACGACGACAGCTACGTCGTCGACGGCGAGAACGTCGTCGTCCTCGCCCGCTACACGGCCGTCAACAAGGCCACCGGGAAGGCGATCGACGTCCGCGTCGCCCACCACTTCGTCGTACGCGGCGGCCTGATCGTCCGCTTCGAACAGTTCGTCGACACCGCGCTCGTCCGGGACGCCATGACCGGCTGACCGTACGACGGGACGCGGGGGTCGGACCGCCGACCGCCGCACGCGAGGGGCGGGGCCGAAAGCCTCGCCCCTCTTCGGTGTCCGCGGGCGTTACCGGAGAGCGTCCACCCCGGCTCGGCGGGCCGGTCGGGGCCATCCGTGGTCCCGCAGGGGGCCGACCTCGTAGCCCCGCTCCTCGCAGGTGTCGAGGATGCGGGGGAGGGCGCCGAGGGTCGAGCGCCAGGCACCCGGGGCGGACGTGCAGTCGGAGTCGTGCAGCAGGACGGTGCCGCCGCCGTCCAGGTCCGACGTGACGGTGCGGTGGACGGACTCCGGTGTGGCGCGGGCGGTCCAGTCCTCGCCCCAGGAGGTCCACAGCACCGGAGTGAGAGCGAGGCGGCGGGCGGAGAGATGGGCGGCGGTCGACATGACCCCGTACGGCGGCCGGAACAGCGCGGGCCGTCGGCCAGTGATGTCGGCGACGGTGTCGCGCGCGCGGGCGAGGTCGTCGTACGTGGCGCGCGGGCCGCGCAGCAGCAGCGGGCGGTGCAGCCAGCCGTGGACGCCGATCTCGTGGCCCGCCGCGGCGATCTCGCGGACCAGGCCGGGTGAGCGTCGCGCCTCCCGCCCGAGCAGGAAGAAGGTCGCGTGCACCCCGCGCTCGGCGAGGAGGCGCAGGAAGAACGGCGTGGACAGGGGGTCGGGCCCGTCGTCGAAGGTGAGGGCGATGTGATCCGGGCGGCCACGGCCCGAGAGACGGGGCATGGTCCGGTTGCGCAGCGGGCCGAAGGTGGTGACCACCGGTGCGGCGTGGGCGGCCGCGAGGACGGGCAGCGTGACGGCGAGCGCGGGCAGCGTGACGGCGAGCGCGGGCAGCGTGACGGCGGCGGCCGTGCGGACCAGCCGGGCGGCGGTCATGAGCGACGGCCTTCCGCACCGGCGGCCTGGCTCAGGGCGGGGCTTTCCGGGGTGGCGGTCTGGCCCGCGCCGACGGTCCGGCTCAGGGCGGGGCTTTCCGCGCCGGCGGTCTGGCCCGCGCCGACGGCCTGGCCCAGGGTGGAGTCTTCCGCGCCGGTGGTCCGGCCCGGGGCGGGGGCTCCCGTGCCCGCGGTCCCGTCCGGGGTGGGGGCTCCCGCGCCTGCGGTCCCGCCCGGGGCAGAGGCTCCCGTGCCCGCGGTCTGGCCCGGGACGGGGGTCCGGCCCTGCGCGGGGTCATCCGTGTCGGGGGTCTGGCCCGGGTCCGGGTCTTCCAGGTCGAGGCCGTGTCCGATGGCGTGCAGCATGTCCGGGCCGTCGTACGCCGTCGCGATCCCCGTGCCGACCGCGCACGCCCAGACGGCGCTCGCCGCGGCGGTGGTGGCGACGAGCCGGCGTGCCCTGGGGCGGCGGCGCCGGACGGCGGCGCGGAGCGGTAGCGGCGGCAGCGGGAGCGGCTGCGGCAGACCCGTGGCGTGGACCCGTGCGATCTCCGCGGCGGGGCCGCCGTCGGGCTCGGCGGCGAACAGGCCCCGCCCGGCCGCGCGCCCGCGCCGTCCGAGCGGGCCGTCGATCAGGTCCCAGAGCACGGCCTTGAGCTGGTCCGGTTCGCGGATCCAGACCGCCGCGCCGGCCTCCTCCAGGGCCGCCGCGTTGGTCAGCCCGTGGCCCGGTATGCACCGGTAGCTCGCGACGGGCAGCCCCGCGGCGAACGCCTCCAGGGAACTGAGCCCGCCCGCGTTCTGGACCAGGACGTCGGCGGCGTGGAGGAGGGCGGGCATGTCGTCGACCCAGCCGAAGGCGTGCTCGATGCCGTCGGCGCGCAGCCGTTCGGCCAGCGCCGTGTTGCGGCCGCAGACGACGACCGGGACCGCGGCACCGCAGTCGCGCAGTTCCAGGGCGACCTGCCGGACCGGTCCGACGCCCCACGAGCCCGCGACCAGCAGCGCCAGCGGGGCGTTCGCCGGGAGCCCGAAGCGGGCCCGGGCCGCGGCCCGCTCGTCGTCGGTGCCGGGGCGGAAGCGCGGATCCACCACCGGACCGCACACCCGGACGTCCCGCGCCCCGGCGGCCCGGGCCTGGGCGGCGGGCACGGCGTGGGCCGCGAGGTGGACGTCGACGCCGTCGGCCACCCACAGCGGGTGCACGGAGAAGTCGGTGAGATAGGTGAGGACGGGCACGGAGAGCCGTCCGCCGAGCCGCAGGCCGCCCAGGACCCGGCTGGCGCCCGGATAGGTGGAGACGACCGCACCGGTACCGGGGTGCAGCGCGTCGAGCATCCGCTGCTCGGCGGTGCGCAGCAGCGCTCTCGCCAACGGCCCGCCGCCGCCCGCGCGTTCGGTGCTGCGGTAGATCCGCTGGTAGGCCCAGGGCGCCTGGACGAGCATGCTGTGGTAGCCGTCCCGGACGAGCCGTCCGATGCGGGCCGGCAGCAGGTCCAGCAGATCGAGCCGGTCGACGGTGAGGCCGCGGTCCGTGAGCCGACGGTCCAGCTCGGCGGCGGCACCGTCGTGACCGGCGCCGATGCTCGCCGAGACGATCGCGACGCGCTCGGCCCGGGCCGTCGGCGGCACCGGCTCGGGGCGCAGGGCGGCGGCCGCAAGGGCGCGCAGATGCACCGTACTTCCGAGGTGGGGCATGGGGCTCGTTCCTCCGCGGGTGGAGTGGGCGGCCGAACTCTACAACATGTAGTAGGTAAGCTCGTACAAGATGTAGTAGATCTGCTGGTCGGCGGCCGTTCCTCGTTCTACAAGGCGTAGTACATCCACAGGTAGGCTGGGCGGCCGAGCGGGAAGAAGGCGGTGAACGGTGCGCGACCGGAAGAGCGAGGAAATCGGTGGAGCGACCGGCAGAAGGGCGCGCGGCGAGCTGGAGAGCGGCGTGCTCGCCGCCCTGTGGGCCGCGGACGCACCGCTGACCGCACGGCAGGTCCAGGAACGGCTGTCCGGGGGCCTCGCCTACACGACCGTGCTGACGATCCTGTCGCGGCTGTACGACAAGGGCATGCTCGTACGCCGGCCCGCGGGCCGCGGCTACGCCTACGCGCCCGTCCGGGACGAGGCGTCCGAGACCGCCGTACGGATGCACAGCCTGCTGGAGCGGGGCTCGGACCGGGAGGCGGTGCTCACCCGTTTCGTGTCCGAACTCTCCCAGGCGGACGAGCAGCTGCTGCACCGCCTGCTGGGCGAGCAGGACCCCGGACGCGGCGACGGGCAGTGAGCCCATGAGGATCAGCGTCTACGTCCCCCTGCTGGTCACCGTGGTCCTCGCGCTGCTCGCCCCCGGGGCGGCCCGGCGGCCGGCACCGCGGCCCGCGGCCTGGTCCCTGGCGTGCGCGGCGCTCGTGGCGGCGGCCGGCTGGCTCGGCTCACTGGCCCTGCTGGCGTTCGCCGGGTTCGCGCAGCTCCCCGAGGTCGCGGCCGAGGGCCACTGGTCGGCGGCCGCGCTGCGCACCCAGGACCCGGTCTCCCTGGCCGTCGCGACCGTCAGCGCCCTGGCCCTGGCGGCCGGGCTCGTGGCGCTGGGGGTGGCGGCCGTACGGCAGGTCCGCGACACCCTGTGGGCCCGGCGGGAGAGCGGCCGGATGCCCGGGGACACCGAACTGGCGGTGCTCGACGAGGCGGCCCCGCAGGCGTTCGCGCTGCCCGGCGCACCCGGGCGGATCGTGGTGTCCCGCGGGATGCTGCGCTGTCTCGGCGACGCGGAGCGCGAGGCCCTCCTGGCCCACGAACGGGCCCATCTGCGCTGCCGTCACCACCTCTTCCAGGCCGTGTGGCGGCTCACCGCGGCCGTCAACCCGCTGCTGCGGCCGCTGGCCCGGTCGGGCGGGTTCGTGCTGGAGCGCTGGGCCGACGAGGAGGCCGCGGCCCGGGTCGGCAGCCGTACGGTCGTCGCGCGTGCCGTGGGCCGGGCGGCCCTCGCCACCGCGGGCGCCGAACGCCCCGCCGCCCTGGCCGCGACCGGCGGGGCGGTGCCCCAGCGGGTGCGGGCGCTGCTGGCACCGCCGCCTCCGCGCCGCACCGCGACCTTCGCGGCGGGCGCGCTCCTGCTCGCCCTGTGCTGCGCCAGCCTGGCGAACGCGGCCTCGGACAGCGAGGAGATGGTCGAGAGCGCGGAGCACGCCCAGTGCGTCGCGGACGCGGACGCGCCGGACGCGGGGGCGACGGGCGCCGGGGTGACCGACGCCGGCCCGGCGGACGCGGCGTGGGCGGGCCGCCTTCCGCAGCGGCCGGACGCGGCGGGCGAGACGCCGGAGAACCGGTCGGCGGAACGTCCCCCGCAGCGTCCGGCGGACCGTCCGCACCTGCGCCCGGACGCCTGCTGCGACCACCGGGGAGCCGACGCACCCCCATGGCACCGCGGGTAGCCGCGTAGCTGCAGCCCCGCGGTGGGACGTGCCGGGCGCAGGCAGGCCTTCCGGTACGGGTCGGGCGCGGGCCCGTCTCCCGGGTACGCCAGCGTCGGGGCGCTCCCTCTCTCGGCGTGACGGCGTGACGGCGAGGCAGCGTGGTGATCGTCCGCATCGGTCTCGGGCCGGACCCGGTGTGGAGCCCCCCGCCCGCCTCGGCAACCGCGGCCAGGGCGCCGCCGCGGCCGATCGGCGCAATCCGCTCGTGCTCGGCGTGTGGGCCGGGGTTCGGGGTGGTTCGGTGGCGGCAGGAGGAGTTTCCGATGACCTCGCACGAGCAGCCCCCGCCGTCTCAGCCCACGCCACCTCAGCCACCGCCGTCTCACCCCCCGACACCCCGGCCCCCGCTCTCCGAAGCGGCCTTCCGTGACCTTTACCGTCGGCTGCGGGGCCGGGCCCTGGACCGTGGTGCGCTGGAGCGGCTGACGCCGGAGCGGGTCGTGGCGGCTGCCGCCGAGGTCCGGATCGGGCGCAGCGTGTCGCTGGCCGCGACCGTCGAGACGCGGAGCGGTCCGGACTGTCCGGAGCCCGCGATCCACCGGATGACGGCTCCCGCCGCCGGGGAGACCGCCGCACCCGGGCTCGCGTTCGCCCGTGACCGGTTCGCCATGAACGTGCACGGCGATGTCGACACCCACCTCGACGCGCTCTGCCACGTGATCTACGACGGCGAGCTGTACGGCGGCGTCCCGGCGAGCACCGTGACACCGGACGGCGCCGGCGCGCTCACGCTCGATCTGGTGCGGGACGGCATCGTCGGCCGCGGTGTGCTGCTGGACATCCCCCGGCTGCGCGGGGTGCCCTGGCTGGAGCCCGGCGACCAGGTGACCGCCGACGACCTCGGCGCGGCCGAGACCGCCCAGCGGACCACGGTCGGACCCGGTGACCTGCTGTTCGTGCGGGTGGGGCACCGGCCGCGGCGCAGGAGCCTCGGGCCCTGGGACGTGACGCGGGCCCGGGCGGGCCTGCATCCGACGGCGATGGAGTTCCTGGCCGAGCGGGGCGTGTCCGTCCTGGGGTCGGACGGCAACAGCGACGCGGCGCCGAGCCCGGTGGCCGAGGTCGGGTTTCCCGTGCACGTGCTGGCCGTCAACGCCATGGGACTGCACCTGCTGGACTGGCTGGACTTCGAGGAACTGGTCCCGGTGTGCGAGCAACTGGGGCGCTGGCACTTCCTGTGCGTGGTCGCCCCGCTGCGCCTGCCGGCGGCGACCGGCTCTCCGGTGAACCCGATCGCCGTCCTGTGACCGCACCCGGAGCGGGTCCCGCTCCGGGTGCCGCGCCCCCGTACGGCGCGTACGTTCGAAGAGGAGGGCCCGCAAGGCCCCGCACCGGCCGCGGACCATGCGAACAAGGACGGTGGTTGCCATGGACGCCCTGCCCCCGTACGACGTCGTCGTCATCGGTAGCGGTGCCGGCGGCGGCACGCTGGCCCACCGTCTGGCCCCGTCCGGCAAACGGATCCTCATCCTCGAACGCGGCGGCTACCTCCCGCGCGAACGCGACAACTGGGACTCCACGGCCGTGTTCGTGAAGGCCAAGTACCGGGCCCCGGAGTTCTGGCTGGACCGGCACGGCAACGAGTTCCCGCCCGAGGTGAACTACTACGTCGGCGGGAACACCAAGTTCTACGGCGCGGCCCTGTTCCGGCTGCGCCCCGAGGACTTCGGCGAACTCCGCCACCACGACGGCATCTCCCCGGCCTGGCCCCTCGGTTACGACGACCTGGAGCCGTACTACACCCAGGCGGAGCACCTCTACCTGGTGCACGGCCGGCACGGCGAGGATCCCTGGGAGGGGTCGTGCAGCGCCCAGTACGCCTACCCTCCGGTCGAACACGAGCCGCGCATAGAGCAGTTGAGCATGGACCTGGAGAAACAGGGGCTGCACCCCTTCCACCTGCCGATCGGCGTCAACCTCACCCAGGACGAGGACGGCCGGGCCACCCACTCCAGCGCCTGCATCCGCTGCAACCGCGTGGACGGCTTCCCCTGTCTGCTCCGCGCCAAGTCGGACGCGCAGGTGATCTGCGTGGAGCCCGCGCTGGAGCACCCGAACGTGGAGATGGTCACCAACGCCCGGGTGACCCGGCTGGAGACCGACGCCACCGGACACAGCGTCACCACCGTCGTCGCCGAACTGCCCGGTGAGCGGGAGGCCCGGTTCTCGGCCGATGTCGTGGTCGTGGCCTGCGGGGCCGTCAACTCCGCGGCGCTGCTGCTGGCTTCGGCGAACGACCGGCATCCGCGCGGACTGGCCAACAGCTCGGACGTGGTCGGCCGGCACTACATGCGCCACAACAACCTTGCGCTGATGGCCGTTTCGAAGGAACCCAACGACACCCAGTTCCAGAAGACCCTCGCCCTGCACGACTGGTACCTGGGCGCGGACGACTGGGAGTACCCGCTGGGCGGGATCCAGATGCTCGGCAAGTCGGACGCGGACCAGATCCACGGCGAGGCCCCGCGCTGGGCCGGAGCGGTCGCACCGGACATGCCGTTCGAGGTGCTGGCCCATCACGCCGTCGACTTCTGGCTGTGCGGCGAGGACCTGCCGCGGCCGGACAACCGGGTGACCCTGGAGCCCGACGGGCAGATCCGGCTCACCCTCGACGAGGGCAACAACATCGCCGGTCTCCGGCGCCTGCGGCACAAACTGCAGCACATCCTGGGCCATCTCGGCATGCAGGAGCACCGTCTGCTGTCCCGCAGCATCTACCTGCACAAGGGGATGCCCATCGGCGCCACCGCACACCAGGCCGGCACCGTGCGCTTCGGCACCGACCCGGCGTCCTCGGCCCTGGACGTCCACTGCAAGGCCCACGACCTGGACAACCTCTACGTCGTCGACACCAGCTTCTTCCCGAGCATCGGCGCGGTGAACCCGTCCCTGACGGCCATCGCGAACGCCCTGCGCGTCGGCGACCACCTGCTGGAGCGACTGGGCTGAGCCCACGCGGGCACCCGGCCCCCGACCGGGTGGCCCCCGACCGGGCGGCCCCCGACCGGGCGAAGATCCTGCGCCGGGCAGCGCAACACGGTCCGCCGCGGCAGGCGGGCGTCTTTCCCCGGTGCTTGTCTGATCACCGGACTTCCGGGCGACGGGCCCGGCGGCAGCGGGCGCGCAGTGGAGGAGCAGGACATCGTGAGTTCCACCGAGGGGACATCCGGGGCACCCCAGGGCGTGATCCCCGCCCAGCTGCTGCGCGGCCAGAAGGCACTCGTGACCGGCGCGAACTCCGGGATCGGCAGGGCGACGGCCATCGCCCTGGGCCGGGCGGGGGCCGATGTCGTCGTCAACTACGTGGCCGGCGGCGACGAGGCCGAGAAGGTGGTCGAGGAGATCACCGCCCTCGGGGTCCGGGCCGCCGCCTACGAGGCGGACGTCTCCGACGAGCAGCAGGTCGTCGCCATGACGGACCGGATGGTCCGGGAGTTCGGCACGATCGACATCCTGGTCGCCAACGCGGGACTCCAGCGGGACGCGGCGCTCACGGACATGACCCTCGCCCAGTGGCAGAAGGTCCTGGACGTCAACCTCACCGGGCAGTTCCTGTGCGCCCGCGAGGCGGTCAAGGAGTTCCTGCGGCGCGGTGTCGTGCCCGAGGTGTCCCGCGCGGCCGGGAAGATCATCTGCATGAGCTCGGTGCACCAGATCATCCCCTGGGCCGGGCACGTCAACTACGCCTCCTCCAAGGGCGGGGTGCAGATGATGATGGAGACGCTCGCCCAGGAGCTCGCCCCGAAGAAGATCCGCGTGAACGCGATCGCCCCCGGAGCCATCAGGACCCCCATCAACCGCAGCGCCTGGGAGACGCCCGAGGCCCGGAAGGACCTGCTGCGGCTGATCCCGTACGACCGGATCGGCGACCCCGAGGACATCGGCCACGCGGCCGTCGGCCTCGCCTCCGACCTCATGGACTACGTCGTGGGCACCACCCTGTACGTCGACGGCGGGATGACCCTCTTCCCGGGCTTCGCCACCGGCGGCTGACCCACCCCCACTCGCGCGGCGGCCTTCCCCGGAGAGACGACACATGCACACGGTCCTGCTGCTGGCCGCCGTACCGGCGCAGACGCTGCCGGCCAGATCGATGATGGCCTTCACCCTGGCCACCCACATCATCCTGGTGCCCCTGGGCGTGGCGCTGCCGCTGATCACGCTGGTCATGCACGGCTACGGCCTGCGCCGCGGCGACGCCACCGCCCTGCTCCTCGCCCGGCGGTGGTCGGCCGTCATGGCCGTGCAGTTCGCGATCGGCGTGGTCACCGGCACGGTGCTGTCCTTCGAGTTCGGGCTGCTGTGGCCGGGCATGATGGGCCGGTGGGGCGATGTCTTCGGCATCGGCTTCGGCGTCGAGGCATGGGCGTTCTTCCTGGAGGCCGTCCTCATCGCCATCTACCTCTACGGCTGGCGCAGGCTTCCCGCCCGGACCCACTTCCTGCTCGGACTGCCCCTGCCGCTGGTGGCCCTGCTCGGCGCCTTCGGCATCCTGGCCGCCAACTCGTGGATGAACACCCCGCGCGGCTTCACCCTCGACTCCGCGGGCAACCCGGTCGACGTGAAGATCTGGAAGGCCGTCTTCACCCCCATGTTCGGCCCGGAGTACTGGCACTTCGTCTTCGCGATGTTCGTGACGGCGGGTTATGTCGTGGCCGGCGTCTACGCCGTCGGGTGGCTGCGCGGCCGCCGGGACCGCTACCACCGGCTCGGCTTCACCATCCCCTTCACGCTCGCCGCCGTCTGCACCCCCGTGCAGTTCGTGCTCGGCGACTCCATCGCCCGGCAGGTCTTCCACAAGCAGCCGGTGAAGTTCGCCGGCATGGAGATCGTCTGGAAGACCGCCACCCACCAGCCGGAGTACCTGTTCGGCCGGCTGCACCCGGACGGCACCGTCTCCGGCGGCATCAGGATCCCGCAGCTCGACTCCATCCTGGCGGGCTTCCGCCCGGACACCCGGGTCACCGGGCTGACCTCGGTCCCCGCCGACGACCGGCCGACGGCCGCCCAGGCCACCATCGCCCACTTCGCCTTCGACACCATGGTCGGGATCGGCTCCCTGCTGCTCCTGCTCGCCCTCTGGTACGGCCTCCTGTGGCTCCGGCGCCGCCGGCTGCCCGGCTCCCCGTGGTTCTACCGCGCCGCCGCGTGCGCGGGCGTCGCCTCCGTCGTCGCCGTCGAGTGCGGCTGGATCACCACCGAGGTCGGCCGCCAGCCGTGGATCGTCTACCAGAACATGCGGGTCGCCGAGGCGGTGACGGCGACCCGCGCCACCAGCCTGTGGATCATGTTCGCCCTGGTCGTCGTCGTGTACGTCTTCGTCTTCGGATCGTTCCTCGTGGTGCTGCTCAGGATGCGCGCACGCTGGCGGCTCGCCGACGAGCGGGGCGGACCGCTGCCGCCGAAGGAGACACCCGAGCCCGACACACCCGAGACGGACACCCCGTACGGGCCGCGCTCCACCGGGAGCCGGCTGTGATCGCCGGGGTCATCGCCGTCGTCCTGCTGCTCGCCATCTCCGCCTACGCCTGCGGCGGAGGCACCGACTACGGAGCCGGCTTCTGGGACCTGACCGCGGGCGGCGCGGAGCGCGGCAGGCGCCCGAGACAGCTGATCGACCAGGCGATGGAGCCCGTCTGGGAGGTCAACAACGTCTGGCTGATCTTCGTACTGGTCATCATGTGGACGGGGTTCCCCGTCCTCTTCCAGCGGGTCTTCACCACGATGTGGCTGCCGCTGGCGCTGGCCGCCCTGGGCATCGTGCTGCGCGGCGCCGGCTTCGCCCTGCGCAGGCCCGTCCGGCGGCTGGCCGGCCGGCGCCTGTACGGGGCGGTCTTCGCCGTCTCCTCGATGCTGACGCCGTTCTTCCTCGGCGCCGCGGCCGGGGGAGTGGCCTCGGGCCGGGTGACCGCCACGACCACGGCGTCCACCGACGTCTGGGCCAACCCCACGTCCCTGCTGTTCGGCCTGCTGGCCATCGCGACCACGGCGACACTCGGCGCCGTCTTCCTCGCCGCGGACGCCCGCCGCTTCGCCGCACCGGACCTGGACCGCTACTTCCGCCGCCGGGCCCTCGCCGCGCTCGCCGCCGTGGCCGTACTCGCCGTCGTCACCCTCTTCGTCACCCACGGCGACGCGCCCCACGTCTGGCACGGCCTCACCCACGGCGTCGGCCTCGTCTTCGTGATCGTGGCCGTGCTGGCCACGCTCGCCACCGTATGGCTGCTGACCCGTCCCGCCGGGGCCTGGTCCCGGGTCACGGCGGTCGGCGTGGTCGCCTCGGCCGTCATCGCCTGGGGCATGGCACAGCGCCCCTACCTCATCCCGACCTCGCTGACCGTCGCCGAGGGCGCGGGTGCCCACACCACCCTGCGCTGGCTGGCCCTCGTCACCCTCGTCGCCCTCGTACTCGTCGTCCCCGCGGTCGCCTTCCTGTACTGGCTGGACACCCACGGCGAACTGGAGGGTCTGACGGACGCGGACCTGCGGCGGGACAGCTCCTAGCCTGAACGAGCCCGGCTACTTCTTGTCGAGCGCCTCGTTCAGCGTGAGGGCCGAGTCGATGAGCGCGAGATGCGTGAACGCCTGCGGGAAGTTGCCGAGCTGACGGCCCGTCGGGTCGATTTCCTCGGAGTACAGGCCCAGATGGTTGGCGTACCCCATCATCTTCTCGAACACCAGCCGCGCCCGGTCGGTCCGGCCGGCGCGGGCCAACGCGTCGACGTACATGAACGTGCACAGGGAGAACGTGCCCTCCGAGCCGCGCAGGCCGTCGGGCGAGGCCTCGGGGTTGTAGCGGTAGACGAGGCTGTCGCTGACCAGTTCCTCCTCCATGGCGTCCAGGGTCGACGCCCACATCGGGTCCCCGGGGGTGAGGAACCCGACCGTCGCCATGCGCAGCAGCGAGGAGTCCAGGACCTCACCGCCGTAGTGCTGGACGAAGGTCTTGCGGTCCTCGCTCCACCCCTTGGCCATGACCTGCTCGTAGACAGCGTCCCGCTCCGCCTTCCAGCGGTCGGCCGCGGACGGCCACCCCTTCGACTCGGCGAGCCGCAGGGCGCGGTCGAACGCCACCCACGACATCACCCGCCCGTACGTGAAGTCCTGGCGGCCGCCGCGGGTCTCCCAGATCCCCTCCTCCGCCTGGTCCCAGTGGTCGGCCAGCCACTCCAGGTCCGTCCGCAGCGAGGTCCAGCCCCCGTGCCCGAGTTCGAAGCCGTGCCGGTGCGCGAAGTAGATGCTGTCCAACGCCTCGCCGTAGATGTCCAGTTGGAGCTGGGTGGCGGCGCCGTTGCCGATCCGGACCGGGGCGGAACCCGCATAGCCCTCCCAGTGGTCGAGGATCTGCTCGTTCAGGTCGGAGGAGCCGTCGACCTTGTACATGATGTTGAGCGGGCCCGAGATCCCGTCGCCGCCGGCCCGCTCCCTGACCCGGTCGCCCAGCCAGATGATGAACGCCCTGGCCTCCTCCGTGAACCCCAGCCCCAGCAGGGCGTACACGGAGAAGGAGGCGTCCCGGATCCAGGTGAAGCGGTAGTCCCAGTTGCGTTCGCCGCCCAGCTGCTCCGGCAGGGCCGCCGTCGGGGCGGCCACCAGGGCGCCGCTGGGGGCGAAGGTCATGAGCTTCAGCGTGATCGCGGAACGCTCCACCACCTCCCGCCAGCGCCCGGTGTAGCGGGACTGGGCCAGCCAGGAGCGCCAGAACGCCGTCGTCTCGTCGAAGAGCCGCCAGTGTTCGTCGTGGCGGACCTCCCTGGGCGGGCCCTCGGCAGCCGTCTCCAGGATCAGCCCGCGCTCCTCGCCGGCCTGCAGGGTCAGCGAGACCTGGAGGTCGCCGTCCCGGTTCGTGAGAACGTCCGCCAGCCGTTCGTCCCCCGGTTCGCGGACGGGGTGCACGGTGAGCGACGTGCCGTCCTCCGCGGCGAAGACCGCTCCGTGCGGGGTGATGTGCAACTCGTGTTTCATGAGCCCGTAGTCGAACCGCGGGGCGATCTCCACCTCGAAGGTCATGCTGCCGCGCACACAGCGGACCAGGCGGACCAGCCGGTGGCGGTCCGTGGCCGTCGTACCGGTCACCGGCATGAAGTCGATCACCTCGCCGGCGCCCGCCTCGGTCATGAACCGGGTCACCAGGATCGCCGTGTCGGGCAGGTACAACTGCTTGGTCGAATGGGTCGGGTGGGCCGGCCGGACCGTGCAGTGTCCGCCGTTGTCCTTGTCCAGAAGCGCCCCGAACACACTCGGCGAGTCGAACCGCGGGGAGCAGAACCAGTCGACCACTCCCTCGGTCGTCACCAGCGCCGCGGTCTGCAGATCGCCGATCAGCCCGTGGTTCTCGATCAGCGGGTAGTCCTCCATCGGGGCGCCCCTTCCGGTGTGCGATTCACCCGAATGCCCCTCGATCAGCGTAGGCCTGAGCTCGTGTTCCGGCTCGTCGGACCGCCGTCCGTCAGGGCCCGTACGACGGCCTCCAGCACCTCCGCCGGGCTCTCCGACGCGTTGACGTCGACGGTGACGCCCGGTTCGTCGGCGTGCAGCGGGTCCAGCGTGGCGTACTGGGAGTCGAGCAGCCTCGCGGGCATGAAGTGGCCCCGCCGTCGCGCCAGGCGCCGCTCGGCCACCGCGCGGTCGAGGGCCAGGTACACGAACCGCACGTCCGCCCCGGTCCGCCGGAACCGATCGCGATACGCGCGCCTGAGCGCGGAACAGGCGGCCACCCCGCCCTGTCCACTCGCCGCGGCGGCCCGGATCCACTCCGTGACCGCCGCCAGCCAGGGCCGCCGGTCGGCGTCGTCCAGCGGGTGTCCGGACGCCATCTTCGCGCGGTTGGACGCGGGGTGGAGGTCGTCCGCCTCCAGGAACGGCACACCGAGCAGGTCCGCGAGCCGGGCTCCCACGGTGGACTTGCCGGACCCGGACACACCCATCACGACCACCACCCGCGCACCGCCGACCACCTCGCCCAACGCGCCTCCCGGAACCGGCGGCGGAATGCGTCACCCGTCCACTGTCGCCCGCACCACGGACAGCGGCATCCCCACGGAAACGGCCCGCATCCGCTGAACCGTCCGACGGTCCGTGCCGTCGGCGCCGTAGCGCCATACGGCTGAGTCGCGCCCGACACGACGCCGGTCGCCCGGGTGCCGGACGGACCGGCTGGATAACTGGATTTCCACACGATCAGTCGCCGATGTGTTCGGAGGGTTGATGCAGGTATCCCGCGCCTTGCGGTCGATCGTCGTCGTCGCCTCGATGGGAGCGGCGCTGCTGGCCTCCCCGGCGTGGTCCGCCGCGCCCGCCGCCGGCACCGTGCCCAAACCGGCCGGCCGGACAGGGGCCGTTCGGTCCCCTGACTCCGGCCCCGCGGTGCACCATGACACCTCGCCACCGTTGCGAGAGCTGTGGAAGAGATCCAGAACGCTTCGGTCCACCCCGCAGCAGCACCACCACGGCGGCCGGGGCCCGATCCGGCTGGGCGTGAATTTCGAGGGCATCAGGAAGGGCGGGGGCGTCCCGCCCGACCCCAACGCCTCGGTCGGCTCCCGCCAGCTCGTGGAGATCACCAACTTCGACCTCGCGGTGTACTCCAAGTCCGGTGCCACGCTGCTGGGACCGCTGACGACCCAGACCCTGTTCCGCGGCTTCGGCGGACCGTGCGAGACCGCGGGGACCGACTTCCTCGGGGACCCCGAAGTCCGCTGGGACTCCCTGGCCCACCGCTGGGTCATCAACCAGTTCGCCAGCGACGACGGAACCACCACGAACCGGCTGTGCGTGGCCGTGTCCCGCACCGCGGACGCCACCGGCCAGTACTACCGCTACGCCTTCGGGTACCGGAACCTCCCCGACCACCCGAAGTTCGCGGTGTGGCCGGACGCCTACTACGTGGTCGCCACCGCCGCCGATCCGCTCTTCGAGGCGTGCGCCTGGGACCGGCACAGGATGCTGCGCGGAGCCGACGCCGACCAGCAGTGCTACACCCTCCCCGCGGCGACCATCCCCATCGGCTCGGACCTCGACGGTAGGACCCCGCCCCCGCGCGGCGAGCCCAACCTGCTGATCAACCTCGGCCCCACCGGTGACAGCCTGCAGTACTGGCGGTTCCACGTGGACTGGAAGAACCAGACCCGCACCACCCTCGCGGGCCCGGACCGACTGCGGGTGGCCCCCTACACCCCGGCCTGCACGCACACCGATCCCACCCGGTGCGTCCCCCAGGCCGGCACCGCCCAGAAACTGGACTCGCTCTCGTACTCCCCCATGTACCGGTTCGCCTACCGCAACTTCGGCGACCACGAGTCCCTGGTCGTCAACCACGCCGTCGACGCCCGCGGCGGTGTGGGAGTGCGCTGGTACGAACTGGGGCTGCGCCACGGCCGGCCGGTCGTCCGCCAGCAGAGCACCTACGCTCCGGACTCCACGTACCGGTGGATGGGCTCCGCGGCCATGGACGGGAACGGCGACATCGCCCTGGGATACTCGCAGTCGTCCTCCCGGACCCGCCCCTCGATCCGCGTCACCGGACGCCTGGCGCACGACCCGCCGAACCGGATGACGTTCCACGAGACCACCGTGTGGACCGGCGCCGGCTCCCAGACCGGGAGCAACCGCTGGGGCGACTACACCTCCATGGCGATCGACCCGGTGGACGACTGCACGTTCTGGTACACCAACCAGTACCAACCGTCCGACGGCACCGGAAACTGGCACACCCGTATCGCCTCCTTCCGGCTCTCGGACTGCCACGCCCACAGCCGGTGACACCCGGGGCGGACGGCACACCGCCGTCCGCCCCGCCGTACCGCCGTACTGCCGTGCTTCAGACCACCCCCACCAGCACGATGACCAGGGCGGGCAGCGCGAGGAAGACGGTGCCGAGGTAGACGGCCGAGGCCGCCGCCGGGACCGGCGTCGCGGTGCTGGTCCTGGACGAGTCGGTCAGCTGGCTGTCGGCGGCGGCCGACTGCCGGGCCCTCATGGCATCGCCCGTGCCCGACGCGCTCGGCCTGCGGCACGGGGCCCTGATCGACGAGGTGATCGACGCCGTCGCCCTGCTGCTGGACGCGCCGGTGATCCTGACCGATCCGCAGCACCGGCTGCTGGCCTACTCCGGCAGGCAGGAAGCGGCCGACGACCCGAACCGCTGGGTGATCGTGCACCGCCGGCTGCCGGACGTCACCGTCGACGGCCTGAGGCGCGGCGGAGGCGAGGAGCAACTGCGCCGGAGCACCGACCCGGTGCACATCCCCGCCTACCCGGAGCACGGAAATGACCCGAAACTGGGCGTGCCCATCCACGCCGGCGGCGAACTCCGCGGTGTCCTGTGGGTGCACGGGGCCGGCGAGCCCACGGAGGAGGACCGCCGTCGGCTCACACCGGCCGTGCACGCCCTCGGCATGGCGCTGCTGCGGATCGCGCAGTACCGGTCCGCGCTGCGCGCCGGGTACACCGAGGACGTGCGGGCACTTCTGCGGGGCGGCGGCACACCAGGGGCGGGGGAGGCGGCCGGACGGCAGGGCGTGGCCGGCCACCGGCTGGGGGTCCTCGCCCTGGTTCCCGCGGACGGCGCGAGCACCGGCGTGCTCGATCTGGAGCGGATCCGCACGGCGCTCGCCCTCTACCTGGCCGCGCTCCACGAGCGGTCGCGGACGGCCGTACTGGACGGAGCCGTCTACGGGATCGTCCCGGTACCGGCCGGGGTGCCGGACGGCGGGGACGGGGCGGAGCACTGGCTGACGGGGGTGGCCGGCGACTTCCTGGAACGCGCGGATCGGGCCCGGGAACTGGTCGGCGGCGTGGGGCGGGTTGCTCGTAGCGCCGAGGAAGTGCCCCTGGCCAGGAAGGACGCCGACCTGGCGGCGTACACCCTGAGGTCCCGTCCCGGCGACCGGAGCCCGCGGGCGGTGCCCCTCGCGGCCGTACGGGCGGAAGCGGTCCTGCTCCAGGCGGCTCGTGCGGTGGCCGCGGACCACGGTCGGCTGGACGGGCCGGTCGCCCAGCGCATCGCCCGGCAGCTCCTGAAGCACCGTGACCGATTCGCATGGGACAGCTGGGCCCGGTACTGGCTGGAGGAGATCGTGGAGAACCTCGACAACCGGGACGACGCCGCGAAGCGCGCCCGCTTCACCGACTGGGTCGAGAACTTCGTCAAGGCCGTCCACGCCCACGCACGCCGGCGCAATCAGCCCTCCTCCACCACCGATGCCGCCCAGTGTGCTCTGCCGCCGGGCCCGAGGCGGTCGGCCGACCAGATGACCCTCCCCACCGATTCCGTCACCCCATGATCCGCCATTTCGTCGGTCGCCCCCTCCTCGATGAGGCCGTGCACCCACAGCCCGCAGCCCACTAAGCCGTCATTCCAACTGTGATCAATGCAGGTCACAGGCGTGCCGTCCCGCTGTTCCGTCATCTGCGCGGTCGGCCTGGAGGTCAAGAACAAACCGGAACCTAGTCTCTTACCCGATCACTCCGGAACGCGTGCTCGGGTGCTCCACGGCGCGTCCCGGTTACGTCCCAACGGCTACCTCAGGAGAGACTCGTGCGTTCTCGACGCATACTCGCCACCGCTGCGACCGGACTCGCGGCCGCCACTCTCGCGTTCGGCTTCCCGGCCCAGGCCTCGGCCTCCACGGGCGGCGGCTGTGGCACGGGCGCCGACGGCGGCGCCATCAAAGCCTGCATCAGTGCCAGCGGCATCTACGAGATTCCCGACATGTACATCAACTGGATCCCCAGCGGACCGTGTCAAGGGGTGACCTTCTATGTCACCGACGACAGCACGGGACAAACCATCTGGAGCACGGGGATTCCCTGCAAGACCGGTCACTTTCCCGAGGCCAGTCCCTGGCACCTCGTGGGCGTGAATGGGGACAAGTACAGCAGCCACGTGACGTACTACGGCGCGAATCTCGTCGAGACGGTCAATTCAAAGGAGCAGACGTTCAGCTGGTAGCGACAACCGACCCGCCGCGCCCCATCCTCACAGTCGGGGATCTTGGAGGTGCCGAGGTCAGGCGCCCAGGGTTCGCCAGGACTTCGGCCGGGCTGTCTCGCGTTGGTCGCGGTGGTTCTGGAAGGCGGTCGGCCGGCGGGGCGTGGGTGCTTCTTCGGCCGGCGGCAGGCGTCCGGCCGACGGGATGCGGACGTTGTGCCTGGCGATCGAGGAGCCCGAACTCTTCCAGCATCCCCCTCAGGCACGGACCTTCGCGAAGGTGCTTCGCGAGCTGGTCGCCGCGTCGCCGCAAGGGCGTACGCAGGTCATGTACGCGACCCATAATCCGGTCTTCATCGACCCGAAGGGCTACCACCAGATCCGCCGTCTTTGCCGCGCTGGCGGTGTGGAGCATCCCGCTACCGAGGTGTGGCAGGCCACGGAGGAGGACCTTTGCCGGGCCCTCGACGGACTCGTAGACAAGAAGTCGATCCGCAGCAGGACCGAGGGAGTGATCAATGGCTGCGCCGAGCGGTCCGGGATCAACCTGGGCGCGGAGGGCATCAGCGTCATCGAGGTGAATGGCAAGGACAACATCATGATCTCCGATGCGCTCTTCAGCGCCTTGGGCGTGCCGTGCTATGTGGTGTTCGACGGTGACTCCGGAATGGAGGAGCGCAAGCGGGAGTCGGTGAGCCACCTCGTTCCGCATCAGCGCCAGGAGAAGGAGGCAAAGTTCGAACAGCAGGCGCGGGCGAACCGGGCCAAGAACGCGAACCTTCTCCAGTACTTGGGCGCGACGCCGGCTTCTCAGCCCACCGACGACTCGACCGGCCGGTACACCGTCTTCGAGGACACCCTGGAGACCTACCTCGACCAGCACTGGCCGACCTGGGAGGAGCGCCGCCAAGAGCTCATCCGAGTCGGCGAGGGCATCGACGGAAAGAACGCGGCCACCTACCTTGAGACGACGCGGACAGCCGGGGCAGAGCCGCCGTTCCTGCTCCATGCTCTGTTGGAAAACGTCCGCGTGCTGGCCGGCCGACGGTAGTCACCAGGGTCGAGACGGATCGCTCAGCTCGGCCTTCGACCGCAGTCGAAGTAGCTCGCAGACACCGGTGTGGAGACGTCCGCCCAAGCCTGCTCCCAGCAGGCTGACTTCGATCTCCACAGCGGGCAGCCTGCTGCCCAGCCCGGCATCCCCAGCAGCTCAAGATCAGGCGATTTACCCATGCGGGTAAAGACTTCAGTCCACGTATCGGGGAGCCTGGTGTCTGCGGGTGAGGAGGCATCCCGATGGGGTGGGTGGGCTTGGGATGTGACTCTGCGATCGGCCTTGTTGTGATGCGCGTACTGCTTCGGCAGTTCCGGGAACTCCTTTTAGACCTGGGAAACGTCGTCCGGGCATGGCGTGAACTTGTTTCTATGGTGCAGGACTGGCGTGCTGTGCGCCGGGCACGACGTTCTACGAGGGATTCTTGACGGTGAAGATTGCCGCAAGTGGCACGTTCTTCACAGCAGCGGGGCTCAACATCGCCCGAGTCCGGTGTATCAACCAGGAAGGCCGATCTCGATTGCGAGAGCGCCGAGGGCCTCTTTCTCGGGTGGGTAAATGACCCGGATGTTGGCGAGTTGCTCGTCGCGGGTGGCCGTGGGGTTGACCGTGAAGGCACCTTCACCGTCGAGGAGAGCCTCGAAGTCGGGGTATTCAGTGACCCGCTTGACCTCGACCTCGCACGTCTCGTCCGTGCCCTTGATGCGGAAGCGGATGACGTCACCGGCCGCGAGGTCGGCCAGGTGGGGGTATTTGACCCGGACCTCGATGGTCTTGGCGCCTGCGGCGACCAGGTCGAAGTACTGGCGGTAGAGGTTGAGTTCGCGGACGCGGGAGCTGCTGCTCATGAGGCGGGAAGGCTCCGGGGGGCTTGGGCGGTCATCATGCGGTTGATCTCGGCGGCCGTGTACGAGCGGAAGAAGTGACGGGGGTCGGACAGGAGCGTCTCCGTCATGGCCAGCAACTGGTCGGCGTACTCGGCCACGATGCCAGGCCACTTCCGGGTGTCGAGCATCCAGTCGGCGGCGCCCAAGGGGGCACGGCCTTCTCGGATGAGGGACTTGGAGAGTTTCGCGCCGGTTTCGGTGACGACCTGCGGGCAGAACAGGCGGGCGGGGAGCTGGGCGCGGGTGAGGCCGACGGCCTGGAGCGCCTCGTCGACGAGGAGGGAGCCGAAGACCCAGTCGCCGCCTTTGACCATGACGTGCAGGGTTCCGTCGACTGGTGTGCTGGTGAGGGCCAGTTCTTTGACGAGGTTGCGGTAGAGGGTGGCCAGGTCGAGGTAGCCACCGGTGGTGGGTGTGATGGTGGTGCGGTAGGAACCGTGGTGGAGGCAGCTGGCCTTGATGGTGGCTGTCTCGCGGTCGGTGAGGTGGACGCGGGTTCGTTCGGCGTGCTTCTCAGCCCAGCCGCAGCCGGGGTGCGGGCAGGGAATTCGTAAGTGTGGCGTGCCGGTGGACGGGGCGAGCCACCATCGGGCGGCGTCAAGGCGGGGGAGCAGCCGCAACCAGGTGCGACGGAATTGCTCACCGGCCTGCTGTTGGCTGTAGGTCTCCACTCGATGCGGGATACCCAGGCGCCGGGACAGGGCGGTGAACAGGGGTTGGTAGAGGGCGGCCACGAGGTCGGTGAGCGCCTCCGCACCGAGGGTCTGGGCGTAGGCGCGCTGGTAGGTGTGGCTGCTGGCCGGGTCGGTGGCCAACTCGTACGGGGCGTTGTCGAGGGCGCTGAAGACGACCTCGACGGGGATGCCGAAGCGGTCGCGCAGCCGTGCTGCCATGGCGAAGGTGAGTGACTGGACCAACGAGGTGCCGATGTGTGGGGTGCCGTTGATCTGGGTGCCGACGACCAGCACGATCCGCGTAGGTGGGCTGGCCAGGATGCGCGGGGTCAGGACGTCCTCGGTGCGGAGAAGGGCGTTGGCGAGGACGGTGTTCGGTGAGACAGGGTGGGTCGTCACGGGTGTCCCCTCGCTGTCGAGGTGGAAGGCCGGGGGTGCTGCCGAGTGCCGACCGCTAGCGGAAGGCACCGGAGTGTCCCTCTTCGGCGGCGATGACGTACGGGTGCCGGAGGGCGGTGCGGAGGGCGGCGGCGTCGGTCAGAGTGTCGTCGTCGGGTAGCTCGCACCAGCCGCCGAACCAACTGTCGAGGATCTCCAGACCGGGCGCGACGAGCCATGAGTTGGCAGAGAGGTGCCGTACCGGCAGTTCGTGCCAGTGTCCTGCGGTGCCGGTAGCGATGGCGTAGTACAGGCGGCCGTTGGTCCTGTCGTAGAGCACCGGACCGATCGGAGCGCCGGTCGCCCGCAGGTGGGCGAGGACCAGGAGGCCGATCTCGGCGGAGGTTCGCACCAGATCCCAGCCGTCGCCGACCTTCAGCAGACGCAGTCCGGGCGCATCTTCGACCATGGGCGCACGTCGCAGTGCGTCACGAACGGACGTCATGTGGTCCCTCGTGGCCGGACGCCGGCGCCTGTGCCCGGGGATGTTTCGGAACCCCTCGTCGGTGTGATGGAACGGACCACGAGCAGGCGGGTGCCTGTAGCTGTTATCCGCCGCCTTCGCTCGGCACCGATGCCCTTGGGGCCGAGGTGGCTGAGGGCGGGGACCACCGCGCCGTAGGTGTCGGGCAGTTGGAGGGCGTCGACCAGCCCGACGAAAGCTGCTGAGCGGACGGTCACCGTGGCGTCGCGGTCGGTGAAGACGCCGCCGAGGGTCAGTTCGTGCCGACGGCAGTATTCGGTGAGGCAGTCGACGAGTGCCGCGTGGCGGGGCAGGCCACCGGTGATGTGCCGCAGGTAGCCGAAGACCTGCGGGAAGGCGACGGGGCGGCGTTCGGTGATGAGTTCGTCGTCCATGACCACAGCGTCGGCTGCCGCGTACGGCCTCGAAATGACCTGCTGTTGCACTTCCGTTGCACTTCGCGCCCTGGCCATCACTGAGAGTGCTTCCATACGTGACAGAGGGAGGTCGTCCGTGGTCAGCGTGCAGCAGTGGACTGGTCGGGAGGCGAGTGCCTTGCGCGCCGCCCTGCGCATGAGCACCCGCGCCTTCGCCGAGCACCTCGGAGTCGCACTGCGCACCGTGGCCAAGTGGGAAAGCCTCGGCACGGAGACCCAGCCCCGACCGGATACACAGGCCATTTTCGACACCGCGCTGTCCCGCGCGGACACCGCCGCCCATGCTCGGTTCGACGCGCTGCTGTTCCCTGAGCGGAAGGCCGCACGGCCGGCCGACTACGAGACCTGGACCGAGGACATAGAACGCGCCGTGGTCTGCGTCAGCCGCCAGGACTTCCCCTTCGCCTCGACCCTGCTGAACCGCTGGCTGGGCGGCCACGACCCGCACGACCTCGATGACAAGGGCCTCTACCTGTACGGCCGTTCCCTCGTGCTCCTCGGTGATGTGCAGCGTGACCAAGGGGCGATCCTCGGTCCACTGTCCGCACGCCAGTCCTACCTGACCGCACGCGCCATGTTCTCCGAACTCGACATCCCCCGTCGTCTGGCCCAGATCGAGCTGTCCCTCGCCGTCGTACAGGAGATGTCGGGTCAGCTCGACGCGTCCGCCCGCTGGTACGAGCAGCTTGCCGCAGACGAGCGCCTCAGCAGGCGTGACCGGGCCCGGGCACGCCTGTGGATCGGGACGGCCCTGAGCAAGGAGGGCAACAACGCATACGCCACCACGGTCATGGCCGCCGCCACCCGCGAGTTCGAGGAACTCGGCGAGCCGGAGGACTGGTCGGTCGCCCACCAGAAACTGGCCCTGGCCCATCGCGGTGCCGGCAACCTGACCCAGGCCCTGCACTGCATCGACATCGCACGCACCACCGGCACGGTCGACTCCCCCATGCAGCGGGTGCGGGTGGACACCGCGTACGGGCACATCCTTCTGTCGTATGCAGCGACCCGGAATGATGGGCTGTCCGTCCTCGACCGGGCGGCACAGGTGGCCCGACAGTACGGGCTGAGCCACCAGCTGCGCAGCATCGAGGGCATCCGAAAGGGCCAGCAAGGATGAGCCAGGGAGTGCCAGTGCCGGAGCACGAGCAGCGCCAGATCACCGACGAGCAGTTCCACGACGCGACGCTGATCTGGAACTACCACCAGATGGGACACGAGCCGCGGCCCTGCTCGGCGGCGATCGGCCTCGGCAGCCACGACCTCGGAGTGGCCACCACAGCCGCGGACCTCTACGGCGCCGGTCTCTTCCCAATCCTCGTCTTCAGCGGCGGCAACAGCCCCACCACCCGAGCCCGCTTCCCGCGCGGCGAAGCCGTCCACTACCGCGAGTACGCGCTGAGCCTGGGCGTGCCGGACGAGGCGATCCTGGTCGAGGCAAAGGCAGCGAACACTGGCCAGAACATCACCCTCTCCCGTGAGCTGCTGACCGCGGCCGGCATCACGGTCGACTCCCTGCTGCTGATCTCCAAGCCGTACATGGAGCGCCGCTCCTACGCGACCTGCCGAAAGCTGTGGCCCGAGGTGGAGGTCGTGTGCGCCTCCGAGCCACTGGAACTGGACGACTACATCAAGTCCATCGGCGACGAGAGGCTCGTTGTCGACATGCTCGTCGGTGACCTGCAGCGGGTGATCGAGTACCCGAAGCTCGGCTTCGCCGTCGAGCAGCACGTACCGGGGGATGTTCATGACGCCTACGAGCGCCTCCTGGGCGCCGGGTTCGACAGCCGCCTCATCAGCGACTGAGCCACCCTGCGCCGGCCCGCCGTCGGGAGGGGGCTGCGCGATCCATCAGCCGAACCTGTTCCCACGGCTGTCCACGTTGGCGAAGCTCTTCGCCGCCGACCGCTGGATCGTCCTGGACGACGTGCAGTTCGCCCGGCGCGACTACCAACATCGAGCCCGGCTGGCCGCCCTGGACGACCCTGCGCGGCAACAGTGGCTCACCCTCCCTGTTCACCTTCCTCATGGACGCCCAACGCTGATCCGACAGGCACGGTTGGTCGATCAGCGTCGGGCTCGACGGAGAGTCGAACTGCTCGTGCGCCAGTTTTACGGTCGCAGCGCCCACTGGGATGCGGTGTCCGAGGTACTTGGCGCGGTCTCGGACGCGTTCGATGTCTCCGACCACGTAGCCGACCTCGCGAAGATGTCGACGACGGCCCTGCTCACCGCACTCGGCTGGTCGGGCGAAGTGATCGACAGCAGCCAGATCTCGGCCCGCCCAGGCCGGTCCGACCGCCTTGCCGACCTGGCCGCGGCCACCGGCGGCACCGGCTACCTGTGCGGCACCGGCGGTCTGCGTTACCTCGACGCGCGTCCTTTCGACGCCGCAGGCATCCCCGTGCTGTTCTTCCACACCCCTGTGGATACGAACGACCCGCTCTGGCACCGATCCCGGCGAATCAGCAGCCTCTGGGCCCTCAGCAAGATCGGGCCTCGGGAACTCGCGAACCAACTGGCAGTGCATCGAGACACTCACCGTCCCGGAGCCCATACGTGACCGAACCGACCGCCCCGCAGAAGAAGCCCTTCCTCTACGTCGTCGTCTGCGGCTGCGGCATCGCCGGAGACGTCGGCAAACTGATCACCGCTGCGCAGAAGCGACAGTGGGACGTCGGGGTGGTCGCCACCCCGCAGGGTCTCGGCTTCCTCGACACCGAGGCGGTGCAGGACCAGACCGGCTACCCGATACGCTCCGCCTGGCGCACCCCCGGCGAAGCACGCCCTCTCCCGCCCGCAGACGCGATCGCCGTCGCCCCGGCCACCTTCAACACGATCAACAAGTGGGCCAACGGCATCTCCGGCACCCTCGCCCTGGGCATCCTCTGCGAGGCGTACGGCATGGGTATCCCCGCCGCTGTCCTGCCGTACCTGAACTCGGCCCAGGCCGCCCATCCCGCGTATCGCCGGAGCCTGGACCACTTGCGCGAGATGGGCGTGCTCATCGGTACGTACGAGCCGCACCGTCCGAAAGCCGGAGGCGGGGCTGACCACTTCCGTTGGGCGGAGGCGCTGGACCTGCTCGCTCCGAAGCTGCGTGCCACCGCTTGATCAGCGCCGCCGTGCCAACGAACCCGACCCGTAGCTGGAGGAGGATGTGCTCTGCTGCCGCCTCGGGCTGCGAGGCCAGGGCCTGTCCGGACAGCGGGGAGTGGGACCGGACAGGCCCTGGGTCTGTGGGGTGGTGGCTCGCTACACCGTGAGCCAGACGGCCTGGTCCGGGGCCAGGCGGTTGTCCTCGACGGGACCGCTGGTGAGCAGGATCGAGGCGTGTGCAGGTAGCTGGTACGGCTCGGTGGAGAGGTTGACCACGCAGATGAAGCCGGGCTCGCGGCGGAAGGCGAGGACTCCGGCCGGGGTGTCGTCCAGCCAGGTGAGGGTGCCGTCGCCGAGGGCGGGGTGTTCGCGGCGTATGCGGAGGGCGGTGCGGTAGAGCTCCAGCATGGAGGCGGGGTCGCCGGTCTGGGCTGCCACGGTGCGGGGTGCCCAGTCGGCGGGCTGGGGCAGCCAGGGGGAGGCCGTGGCGTCGGCGGCGCTGAAGCCGTAGGGGGCGGTGGTGCCGGACCAGGGGATCGGGACGCGGCAGCCGTCGCGGCCGCGTTCGGTGTGGCCGGAGCGTTCCCAGACGGGGTCCTGGAGGACGGCCTCGGGGAGGTCCTCGATCTCAGGGAGGCCGAGTTCCTCACCCTGGTAGACGTAGGCGCCGCCGGGGAGGGCGAGAGTGAGCAGGGCGGCGGCGCGGGCGCGGCGGGTGCCGAGTTCGAGGTCGGCGGGTCCTGCGGGGATGTAGGACTCGTTGGCCAGCCACTTCTTCGCGGCTTTACGGCCGTAGCGGCTGGTGTGGCGCATGACGTCGTGGTTGGACATGACCCAGGTGGCGGGGGCGCCGACGGTGCCGAGCATGGCGAGGGTGTCGTCGATGACGGCGCGCAGGTCCTTCGCGTCCCAGTCGGTCATGAGGAAGTCGAAGTTGAAGGCGGTGTGCAGGCCGTCCTCGCGGACGTAGGCGGCGAGGCGTTCGGGGGTGTCGGTCCATGCCTCGGCGACGAAGGAGCGGTCGCCGGGGTACTCGTCGGCGAGCTTGCGCCAGGAGCGGTAGATCTCGTGGACCTCGTCGCGGTCCCAGAAGGGGTGTACGCCTGTGGAAAGGTCGGCCAGGTCAGGGAGTTCGGGGTCCTTGAGCAGGCCGTGGGCGACGTCGATGCGGAAGCCGTCCACGCCCCGGTCGAACCAGAACCGCAGGACGGACTCGAACTCCGCGTGGACCTCTGGGTGCTGCCAGTTGAGGTCGGGCTGTTGGGGGGTGAAGAGGTGGAGGTACCACTCGCCGTCGTCCACCCGGGTCCAGGCCGGGCCGCCGAAGCGGGAGTCCCAGTCGTTGGGCGGAAGTTCACCGTGCGCACCGCGTCCGGCGCGGAAGACGTACCGCTCGCGCTCGGGGCTGCCGGGGCCTGCCGCCAGCGCCTGCTGGAACCAGGCCGCTTGGTCGGAGGAGTGGTTGGGGACGATGTCGGGGATGATCCGGATCCCGTGGGCGTGGGCTTCCTCGATGAGCTGTTCCGCTTCGGCGACCGTGCCGAACAGGGAGTCGATCTCGCGGTAGTCGGCGACGTCGTAACCGTGGTCGGCCTGGGGGGACTTGTACCAGGGGTTGATCCACAGGGCGTCCACGCCGAGGGATTTGAGGTACGGGAGCCGGGAGCGGATGCCGGCGATGTCGCCGACCCCGTCGCCGTTGCCGTCGGCGAAGCTGCGGATGTAGACCTGGTAGATGACGGCGCTGCGCCACCAGGGCGCGGTGGTGGGGGGCACGGGTCCTGCTCCTTGCGTGTCTGCTGAGGGGGTCACTTGGCGGCGCCGGCGGTCAGTCCGGCGACGATGCGGCGCTGGAAGATCAGCACCATGACGACCAGCGGGATGGTGACCAGGACGCCGGCGGCCATCTGGCTGCCGAAGGGGGTCTCGTACGTCGTGGCGCCGGTGAACTTGGAGATGGCGACCGGCGCGGTCTGCATCTGGGGTTTGTTGGTCATCGTCAGGGCGATGAGGAACTCGTTCCAGGCGGCGATGAAGGTGATGATCGCGGTGGTGAAGATGCCGGGCGCGGCGAGCGGCATGATGACTCTGCGGAACGCCTGGCCGCGGGTGCAGCCGTCGATCATGGCGGCGTGTTCCAGTTCGTCGGGCATCTGCCGGAAGAACGTGGTCAGGTTCCACACCGCCAGCGGCAGCGCGAAGGACATGCTCGGCACGATCATCGCCTGGTAGGTGTTGATCCAGCCGATGTCCGTGAACAGCTTCAGCAGCGGGACCACGATCGACACCACCGGGAACATGGAGGTGGCGATGATCAGGGTGAGGATGAACCGCTTGCCCCGGAACTCCAGGCGGGCCATGGCGTATGCCGTGAAGGTGGCCAGCAGCAGGGACAGCGTGGTCGTGATGCCGGCGACGACCAGGCTGTTGAGGAGTGCGCGGGGGAAGCCTTGTGAGCTGTCGAGCAGGGCGCGGTAGTTCTCGAAGGACACCCGGGTGGGCAGCAGCGAGTTGTCGAAGATGTCGGAGGCGCCGCGCAGGCTGGAGACCAGCATCCAGTAGAAGGGGGCCAGGCAGTAGGCGACGACGGCGAGGACGCCGACGTACGGCAGCCACCTGCGCCAGACGGCCGGGGACGAGGACGAGGAGGTCATGCCGTCACCTCCGTACGGCGGGGGAGGATCCGCTTCCTGCGCCAGCCCGTGGTCCTGCTCTTGCCGCCGCTGCCGCTGTCGTCGCCGACGAGGTCGGCGCCGAGCAGCCGGACGAAGGCGAGGGCGACGAGGAAGACGTAGAGGAAGAGGAGCACGGAGTAGGCCGAGGCCGGTCCGAAGCGGACGTTGGACGCCTCGCTCTGCGCGAGCATGGACAGGGTCTCCACGGAGTTCTTCTGGGCGCCGATGAGGAGGTAGGGCAGGTCGAACATCCGCAGGGCGTCCATGCAGCGGAACAGCATGGCCACCAGCAGGGCGGGCTTCACCAGGGGCAGGGTGATGTGCCAGAACTGGCGTGGGGCGCTGGCGCCGTCGAGGCGGGCGGCCTCGTAGACCTCCTTCGAGATCACCTGGAGCCCGGCGAGGACCAGCAGTCCGATGAAGGGGGACGTCTTCCACACCTCGGCGACGATCACCGCGACCTTGGCGTGGAAGCCTTCCGTCGTCCACAGGACCTGGTGGCCGATGAGGGCGTTGGCGATGCCGTTGCTGTTGAAGATCCAGCGCCACAGCAGGCCGGAGATGGCCGTGGGCACGGCCCAGGGGATGAGGATGCTCGCCCGGATCAGCCCCCGGCCGCTGAACGCCTTGTGCATGATCAGGGCCATGGCCACACCGATCACCGTCTCCAGCCCGACCGTGACGACGGTGAAGAAGGTGGTGTTCCAGAAGGCGTTCCAGAACCGGTTGCCGGCGGCTCCGAAGATGTCGGCGTAGTTCTTCAGCCCCACGTACGGCTCGGTGTCGCTGATGAAGCCGGTCTTCGGGTCCAGCCCCTTGGTCCCGTACAGCGACTCCTGGAGCGCCATGATCGTCGGGTAGAGCACGACGATCGACAGCACCAGCAGGGTCGGGGAGACCAGCAGGGCTGCCACCCGGCCCGAGCCCGCGGTGGCGCGGGCGCCGGAACCGGAGCGCCGCCGCCCGCTCACCGGAGCCCGTCCGCCGGCCGGGCGCTCGGTCCCGGCGGTGGCGGATCCCGGTGGGATCTTGGTGTCGGCCATGGCCCCTCTCCTCACTGCCCGGTGGACTTCTGCAGCTCCTGCTGCAGGTCCTTCAGCGCCTGCGCGCTGCTCTTGCTGCCGGTCAGCGCCGCGTACGCCTCCTGCTGGATCGCCGAGGTCACGTCGCCGTACTGCACGACCCGGGGGCGTGGCACGGCGTTCGTGATCGACTGCTTCAGGACGGGCAGGTACGGGTACTGCGCGGTCAGCGCCTTGTCGTCGTACAGGTCGGCGTAGGCCGGGGCGAAGGCGGCGTCCTTGAGGAAGGTCGTCGCGTTCTCCTCGTCGGTGAAGAACTTCATGAAGTCCAGCGCGGTGGCCTTGTTCTTGGCGTAGGAGGACAGGGCGAGGTTGGAGCCGCCCAGGCTGGAGGCGCCGGTCCCGTTCAGTCCGGGCAGGGGTGCGACCGCGTACTTTCCGGCGATCTTGCTCTTCTCGGCGAGGGCGTACACGTAGGGCCAGTTGCGCAGGAAGACCAGCTTGCCGTCCTGGAACGCCTGGCGGCTGTCCTCCTCCTGGTAGGTGATGGCCTCCTTGGGGATGGTGCCGTCCTTGAACGCACTGACGAGGAAGTCCAGGCCCTTCCTGGCCGCGGCGGTGTCCACGTCCGGCTTGCCGTCGGCGTCGGTGATCACGCCGCCGGCCGAGTTCACGGCCTCGGCGAAGTTCACCGTCAGGCCCTCGTACTTCTGGAACTGCCCGGCGTAACAGGACACGCCCTTGCCCTCGGGCAGCTTCTTGATCTTCGCGCAGTCGGCGGTCATCTCCGCCCAGGTGGTCGGAGCCTTGCTGATGCCGGCCTTCTTCAGCAGGTCGGTGCGGTAGTAGAGGATGCCGCCGTTGGAGATGTACGGCGCCGCGTACAGGCTGCCGCGGTACTTCGCCGTGTCCACCGCGGGCGTCAGCATCTTGTCGAGCGGGAACTGCGTCTCGGGCAGCTTGGCGATCCACTGGTGTGCGGCGAACTCCGAGGTCCACACGGCGTCGAGGGAGAGCACCGTGTAGGCGTCGGACTTGGTCTCCGCGTTCTGGATCATCTGCTGGCGCTGCGAGTCCGGGTCCGTCGGCAGGTCGATGACGGTGACCTTCTCCTTCGGGTGCAGCTTGTTCCAGCGGTCGATCACCTTCTGGACCACGCCGGTGGTGTCCTTGCCGGACACGTACGTGATCGGGCCGCGGCCGGTGAACGACGTGCTCTGCGACTGCCCCGAGGAGCCTGCGGAGCTGCCACCGCCGGAACCGCAGGCGGTGAGGGTGAGCCCGGCGGCGACGAGGGCGGCCGAGCACTGAAGGGCTCTGGTGGTTCTGGCGTTCACTGTCTCTCCTGAACGTGCGGTACCGAAGTCTCGGCGGGGGCGCCCTGTAGGGAGTAGCTACCGAGATGACTCTGGGATGGCTCTGTTACGAGACTGTGCTGTCACGGCATTTTCTTGATCAAACACGCAGGTCAAAGCCTTGAGGGATGACTTCGCGGTGACGGCTCCGACTCCGCTGAGACAACGCTTGCACCGTAGGAGTGCATCTGGCGGAAGTCAATCCGTAACTTCCTGGTAGCACGGGGAGAATTGGGTGGGTCATGCAGCTTATATACGGGCAAAACTACCCATTGAACTCGCCTGAACGGGCGAGACAGCGCTGTCACGAGGTATCTGGCGGAGGCGTGAATCTGTGCTAACTTCCGCTCATGCCGCCAGCTCAACGACTGCCCACCATGGCCGATGTCGCAGAACGGGCGGGGGTCTCCCCGTCCACCGTCTCGCGCACCCTGCGCGGCCTGACATCGGTGGCCCCGGACGTCCGTGCCCGGGTCGAGGAGGCCGCGCGTGAGCTGAACTTCGCGGTCTCCCGGCATGCCGCGAGCCTGGTCACCGGCAAGACCGGAGTGGTGGCGGTGCTGGTGCCCACGCTGGACGCGTGGTTCATGGGGGCTGCGCTGTCCCGGCTGGGACCGCTGCTGCGGGCGGCCGGCCTGGAGATGACCGTCTACGTCATCCCCGACCTCGCCGAACGCACCGCGTTCTTCGAACGCCTCCCGGCCCGCCGCAACGCCGACGCGCTGCTCGTCTTCTCCTTCGACCTGACCGCCGAGGAGACCGCCCGCCTCGACGACCTGGAAATGCCGGTCATCTACGTCAGCCAGCACGTCCAGGGCCGCCCGAGCGTCTACGTCGACGACGTGGCCGGCGCCTGCAAGGCCACCCGCCACCTGCTCAACCTCGGCCACCGCCGGATCGCCTTCGCCCAGACCGTCGGCGCCCGCGGCTTCAGCTTCAGCACCCGCGACCGCCTGCTCGGCTACCGGCAGGCGCTCACCGAGGCGGGCATCCCCCTCGACGACGACCTCGTGGTCACCATCCCGCCCCGCGACAAGCGCGGCACCATGGAGGCAGTGGGCGAGTTGCTGAGCCTGCGCGAACCGCCGACCGCGATCTTCGCCGACGCCGACGAGCAGGCCGTCTCCGTCATCTGGACCCTGCGCAAGACCGGCATCCAGGTCCCCGAGCGGATGTCCGTCGTCGGCTTCGACGACCAGGACACCGCCGAGTGGTTCGACCTGTCCACTGTGGCCCAGTCGCCCTCCGACATGGGCCGCGTCGCCGGCGAACTCGCCCTGAAACTGATCGACGACGCCGAGACCGACCGCGAACAGCACATCGTCCTGCCCACGACACTGATCCCACGGGCGACGACGGCACCCCCGCCTCCTGGGGAGCGCGAAGGTGATTCTTGAGGGCCGAGTGACATCCTCTCCAGCATCCTCGGCTCGGCCGTGGAGGACGGACTGCTGCCGAAGAACCCCTGCAAGGCGAAGTCGGTCAAGCTCCCGACCGCGACCAAGAAGAAGATCATCCCTTGGTCACTGGAGCGCGTCCGCGCGGTCATCGCCGGACTCCCGAAGCGCTTCCAGGCCGGCGGCAAGGTCGCCTTCGGCTGCGGCCTGCGTCAGGGCGAGGTGTTCGGCTTCGCCGTCGGGGACATCGACTTCAAGGGCGGCTGGAGCCACGTCAACCGCCAGGTGCGGCTCGTCGGCACGAAGCCCGTCTTCGCGCTGCCCAAGGGCAACAAGATCCGGTCGGTGCCCCTGCCGACCCGGCTTGCCGTCGCCCTCAGGGCTCACATGAAGGAGTTCCCGCCGGTCGAGGTCACCGGCCGGCGTGATACCTCCCCGCGAGCGCGGCGCGCGCTGACCTCCAGGCGGCGCCGGACGACGGCATGCACGCCCTCCGGCACGCCTACGCCTCCGTGCTCCTGGACGCAGGGGAGAGCATCAAGGCGCTCTCCGAGTACCTCGGTCACTCGGACCCGGGCTTCACGCTGCGGACGTACACGCACCTGCTGCCGTCCAGCGAGACCCGCACGCACAAGGCGATCGACGACACCTTCACGGAAAAGGAAGCCGAGGCGGACGACGACGGCGGCTCGCCAGCAGCCCAGGGCACATCAGTGCCCCCGACGAAACCAATGTGCCCTCGATGTGCCCCGGCCGCCTGACGGCCCCTCTCCGCCACCAAAAAGGGCGAGGCCCGAAGACCCCGCCCGCCCCGCAAGAAACCTCGACTCACGGCCACACCAGGCAGTACGGCTGGTGCCCCGCCTCATGCAGGCGGTGGCTGAAGTCCTGCCACTCGTGCAGCAGCTGGTACACGTTGAACGCGTCCCTCGGGCCGCCCCGGTCCGGGACCGTCGACCAGATGAAGGCCGCCGCGCCGACCGCCTCCTCGCCTATGCCGCGCAGCGGGTCGACGACCGTCATGGGGAGTTTCACCACCGCGTAGTCCGGGTGCAGGACGACCAGTTCCAGCGGCGGCACCTTGTGCAGGGGCACGCCTTCGATGCCCGTCAGCACCATCGCGGCCATCGTCTCCGGCTTGATCTTGGTGAACATGCCGTTCATGCCGAGCTCGTCGCCGCCGAGTTCCTCGGGACGCATCGAGATCGGGACGCGGGCCGCGGTCGCGCCGTCCGGTGCGCCGAAGTATTTGTACGTCACCCCCACCCGACCACCATTCCTGCTTCCGGTCTCCGCACGGTCGGTCCGCCGATCGACCCGCCGGTCCCGCGCATCCCTCTGGTCGCGGTCCCACTGATCGATACGTCGGTCGCGCCGCTCGGACTCACTCGGTACGCCGCTCTGTTCATGACGTGCTGCTTCGGCCGCTTCCTCCGCGTCGCGCCGGTGCCTTCCCCGCCGGGCACGTCGAGGACCCAGGTCATCAGTCCCCTCGCCCAGTCCGCCACCGCGATGCATATCTCCACCCGACTGCTTTTCTAGGACGCGTGGCCCCCGCCGCGCAACCCGATCATCGTGTCAGTGACCTCCCCCACGGCCGCCCGCCGAAACGTGCGTCGAAACATCAGTCCGCAGGATCTTTACAGCCCCCGGCCCATGACGTGCCGGATGAGCTGCGTGTATCGGGTCACAGTCTCGCAGATGCCGCACGGATGCCTCAGGCACCGGCGGAAGAACGGCGGCCCCGACCGGAAGAGGTCCCGCCTCGGCCTACCCTGAGGAGGTCACCCAGCATCCGGAGTCCGAGAAGTCGGAGAAGTCGCACGTCATGAGTGCCCAGAGCGAAACGCCCTATCCCTACGACGCGCCCGTCTCACAGGCGCTCTTCGACCGCGCCTCCGTCGTCACGCCGGGCGGCGTGAACTCGCCGGTGCGCGCCTTCCGCGCCGTCGGCGGCACCCCCCGTTTCATGGTGTCCGGCAAGGGGGCCTACCTCACCGACGCCGACGGGCGCGAGTACGTCGATCTCGTGTGTTCCTGGGGGCCCATGATCCTCGGGCACTCCCACCCCGAGGTCATCGCCGCCGTCCGGGACGCCGTCTCCCGCGGTACCTCCTTCGGCACGCCCGGTGAGGGCGAGGTCGCCCTCGCGGAGGAGATGGTCGCCCGGATCGAGCCCCTGGAGCAGGTGCGGCTGGTCAGCAGCGGCACCGAGGCCACCATGTCCGCCATCCGGCTCGCCCGCGGGTTCACCCGGCGCACCAAGGTGATCAAGTTCGCCGGGTGCTACCACGGGCACGTCGACTCGCTGCTCGCCGCGGCGGGGAGCGGGGTCGCCACCTTCGCGCTGCCCGACACCCCCGGTGTCACCGGCGCCCAGGCCGGCGACACGATCGTGCTGCCGTACAACGATCTCGAAGCCGTGCAGGAGGCCTTCCACCGGCACCCCGGTGAGATCGCGTGCGTGATCACCGAGGCCTCGCCCGGGAACATGGGGGTCGTGCCGCCGGGGCCCGGGTTCAACCAGGGGCTGAAGAACGCCTGCCGGGAGAACGGCGCCCTCTACATCTCCGACGAGGTCATGACCGGCTTCCGGACCAGCCGGGCCGGCTGGTTCGGGATCGACGGGGTCGTGCCCGACCTGATGACCTTCGGGAAGGTGATGGGGGGCGGGTTCCCCGCCGCCGCCTTCGGAGGCAGGGCGGACGTCATGGCGCATCTCGCGCCCGCCGGGCCCGTCTACCAGGCCGGCACCCTCTCCGGGAACCCCGTCGCCACCGCCGCCGGGCTCGCCCAGCTGCGGCTGCTCGACGACGCGGCGTACGACAAGGTCAACGCCGTGTCGGAGCAGATCCAGGCTCTCGTCGGCGAGGCGCTGAGCAAGGAGGGCGTCGCGCACCAGGTGCAGACCGCCTCCAACATGTTCTCCGTCTTCTTCACCAACCGCCCGGTGCGGAACTACGAGGACGCCAAGCGGCAGGAATCCTTCCGCTTCACTCCCTTCTTCCACTCCCTCCTCTCCAGCGGCGTCTACCTGCCGCCGTCGTCCTTCGAGTCCTGGTTCGTGTCCACGGCCCACGACGAGCGGGCCATCCAGAAGATCGCCGACGCCCTTCCGGCGGCGGCCCGAGCGGCCGCGGAGGCCACGGCAGAATGAGCGAGCAGAGCGAGCAGCGGGACATCACCGTCGTCCATGTGATGCGGCACGGGGAAGTGGCCAATCCGGAGGGGGTGCTGTACGGCAGGCTCCCCGGCTACCACCTCTCCGAGCTCGGGCGGCAGATGGCCGACCGGGTCGCCGAGCACCTCTCCTCGCGGGACGTCACCCATGTCGGCGCCTCCCCGCTGGAACGCGCGCAGGAGACCGCGACCCCGATCGCCAAGGCGCACGGGCTCGACCTCGCCACCGACGAGCGGCTCATCGAGGCCGAGAACATCTTCCAGGGCAAGACCTTCGGCGTCGGCGACGGAGCGCTGAAGAACCCCGCCAACTGGAAGTACCTCGTCAACCCGTTCAAGCCGTCCTGGGGCGAGCCGTACGTCGACCAGGTCGTCCGGATGAAGGGCGCGCTGGACACGGCGCGGGACCGGGCGCGCGGTCACGAGGCCGTGCTGGTCAGCCATCAGCTGCCGATCTGGATCCTGCGGTCGCACGTCGAGAACCGCCGGCTCTGGCACGACCCGCGCAGGCGGCAGTGCACCCTCGCGTCCCTGACGAGCTTCACCTACGAGGGCGACAAAATCGTTTCCGTCGGATACAGCGAGCCCGCCATCGATCTCGTACCGGCCCATCTCCGTGCCGGTGCCAAGCCGGTGAAGGGGAAGGACAAGGCCTTCGGGGCGTGAACGCCCCCGAGTGACGGCGTCAAACCCCGCTTCATGAAATTAGTCTGAAAATATACGGTTCCTTGCGGAACTTGCCGGTTCGTCACGCCCTCTGACTGGGTGACCACCAGAGAACGTGACGAATCGGGGAACCATGGGGACCTTCACCCGAAGGGGAATACTCGGCATCGGTGCGGGCGCCGCCGCCGGACTGGGCCTCGCCGGCTGTGGCACTCCCACACCGTCTGACGGGACAACCCGTGCCGGAGGTTCCACCAAGTCGCCGAGCGGCAGGCCGACCGTCACCGCCCGCCCCCTCGGCGACGGCTCCACCTCCCGCGGCGGCAAACAGCCCCACCAGCCCGCCGCCCCCGAGCCGCTGGAGCCCGGCCAGACCCCGCCGCAGTTCGTGATCTTCTCCTGGGACGGCGCGGGCGAGGTCGGCAACGGCCTCTTCCCGCGCTTCCTGGACCTGGCGAAGGAGCACGGCGCGTCGATGACCTTCTTCCTCTCGGGGCTGTACCTCCTCCCCGAGTCGAAGAAGCGGCTCTACGACCCGCCGAACAACCCGCGCGGCGCCTCCGCCATCGGCTACCTCACCGACGAGCACATCAAGGCGACGCTCACCAACGTCCGCCGCGCCTGGCTCGAAGGGCACGAGATAGGCACCCACTTCAACGGGCACTTCTGCGGCGAGACCTACGGCTCCGTCGGGCGCTGGACGCCCGCGCAGTGGCGCAGCGAGATCGACCAGGCCAAGGCGTTCGTGAAGGAGTGGCGGACCAACACCGGCTGGACCGACCTGCCCTCCCTCCCCTTCGACTACGACAAGGAACTGGTCGGCGGCCGTACGCCCTGCCTCCTCGGCCAGAACAGCCTGCTCCCCACCGCCCGCGAGCTGGGCTGGCGCTACGACGCCTCCTCGCCCGGCGGCCGCCAGGTGTGGCCCGAGAAGAAGCTGGGGCTGTGGGACCTGCCGTTGCAGCAGATACCGTTCCCCGGCCGCAGCTTCGAGGTCCTGTCCATGGACTACAACATGCTCGCCAACCAGTCGGTCAACTCGACGAAGGCCCCCGCCTACAACTACCCGGGCTGGCGACAGCAGTCGACACAGGCGTACATAGCGGGCTTCGAGCGTGCATATACGACAAACAGGGCACCGTTCTTCATAGGCAACCACTTCGAGCACTGGAACGGCGGCCTCTACATGGACTCCGTCGAGGCGGCCTTCAAGCACATCGCACGGGAGAAGGAGAAGGGCGCCGACGTCCGGCTGGTCTCCTTCCGGCAGTTCGTGGACTGGATGGACGTACAGAAGCCGGCGGTACTGGCGAAGCTGCGCACGCTGGACGTCGGCCAGCGGCCGGCGGGCGGCTGGAAGGGCTTCCTCAAGCAGGGTGCCCCGGCCTGAAAGCGGCCTTTTCCGGACCAAGGGGGGCGCGCAAGATCCTCAGATCGGGCATGCGAAACTTTTCACATGAGTACCCGTAGCCGCGCCGTCCTGCTCGGCGCCACGGCCGCCGCGGCGGCCCTGACCCTGTCCGCGTGCGGCAACGGCGGCACCTCCGGCGGCGGCGGTGACACCAACTTCGTCACCGGCAAGGACGGCATCGACACGGTTGCGCGGGGCCACCGGGCGGCGGCCCCCGACCTGTCCGGCAAGACCATCGACGGCCAGACCCTGGACGTCGCGAGCTACAAGGGCAAGGTCGTCGTCATCAACGTCTGGGGCTCCTGGTGCAGCCCCTGCCGGGCCGAGGCGCCCAACTTCGCCTCCGTCTCCAAGGAGTACGCGAGCAAGGGCGTCCAGTTCGTCGGCATCAACACCCGGGACACCAGCACCGGTTCCGCGGTCGCCTTCGAGAAGCAGAACGGCATCGGCTACCCGAGCCTGTACGACCCGACGGGCAAGCTGATGCTCCGCTTCAAGAAGGGCACGCTCAACCCGCAGGCGATCCCCTCCACCCTGGTCCTCGACCGGGACGGCAAGGTCGCGGCGCGCTCGCTGGCGGCGCTCAGCGAGGAGAGCCTGCTGAAGATGATCAAGCCGGTCCTCGCGGAGAAGTGACGTGACCGCGCTCGCCGCCGTCACCGGCACCAACGGAACCGTCCTCAACGGCGCACTGCTGCTCGCCCTGCCCGTCGCGCTGCTCGGTGGGCTCGTCTCCTTCTTCTCGCCGTGCGTGCTGCCCCTCGTCCCCGGATACCTGTCCTACGTCACGGGGGTCGCCGGCACGGACCTCGGCGATGCCCGGCGTGGCCGGATGGTCGCCGGCGCCTCCCTCTTCGTACTCGGCTTCACGGCCGTGTTCGTGTCGAGCGGCGCTCTCTTCGGCTACTTCGGCTCGACGCTCCAGGAGAACTCCGGCACCCTCGGCAAGGTGCTCGGCGTGCTCATGATCGCCATGGGCGTGTTCTTCATGGGCCTGATGCCCTGGTTCACCCAGCGTGAGTTCCGTTTCCACCGGCGGCCGGTGGCCGGACTGATCGGCGCCCCCCTCCTCGGCGCGCTGTTCGGCATCGGCTGGACGCCCTGCATCGGACCGACCCTCGCCTCCGTGCTCGCGCTCTCCTCCCAGCAGTCGAGCGCGGGCCGCGGTGCCATACTGACCGTCGCCTACTGCCTGGGGCTCGGCGTGCCCTTCGTGGTCGCGGCGGTCGCCTTCCGCAAGGCGCTCGGCGCGTTCGGCTGGGTCAAGCGGCACTACGTCTGGGTGATGCGGATCGGCGGCTCGATGATGATCGTGACCGGTCTGCTGCTGCTGACGGGTGCCTGGGACCGCCTCGTACAGGACATGCAGTCCTGGTCCGCCGGCTTCACTGTGGGGATCTGATCCATGAGCAACACCGAAACCGACAACACCGAGCAGGACCAGAGGGAACTCGGCGAGGCGAGCTCCCAGCTCTCCACCGCCCCCGTCGAGGACCCGCCGGCCGTCCCCGGCCTCGGGGTCGTCGGCTGGGCCCGCTGGTTCTGGCGGCAGCTCACCTCGATGCGGGTCGCGCTGCTGCTGCTCCTGCTGCTGTCGCTGGGCGCGATCCCCGGCTCGCTGATCCCGCAGACCGGCGCCGACATCAACAAGGTCGCCGACTTCCGCAAGGCCCACACCACGCTCGCGCCGATCTACGACAAGCTCGGCCTGTTCCACGTCTACAGCTCGGTGTGGTTCTCCGCGATCTACATCCTGCTCTTCGTCTCCCTCATCGGCTGCATCGTGCCCCGCGCCTGGCAGTTCGTCGGCCAGCTGCGCGGCCGCCCGCCGGGCGCCCCGAAGCGCCTGGACCGGCTGCCGGCGTACACGACCTGGCGGACGACGGCCGAGCCGGAGGAGGTCCGCGAGGCCGCCCTCAGGCTGCTGAAGAAGCGGCACTTCCGCTCGCACCTCGCCGGGAACGCGGTCGCCGCCGAGAAGGGCTACGTCCGCGAGTTCGGCAACCTGGTCTTCCACGTCGCGCTGATCGTGCTGCTGGTCGCCTTCGCCTCCGGCCAGATGTACAAGTCGGACGGCACCAAGCTGGTCGTCGAGGGCGACGGGTTCGCCAACACCCTCAGCCAGTACGACGACTTCAAGTCCGGCTCCATGTTCAGCACCGACGACCTGGTGCCGTTCAGCTTCGACCTGAAGAACTTCAGCGCCACCTACCAGACCAGCGGCCCCAGCAAGGGCACCCCGGTCACCTTCAAAGCGGACATCGACTACAGCAAGGGTGCCTACGGCAAGTCGAAGCGGACCACCATCAAGGTCAACGAGCCGCTGCAGATCGACGACGCCAAGGTCTACCTCGTCAGCCACGGCTACGCGCCCGTCATCACGGTCCGCGACGGCAAGGGCGACATCGTCTACCGCGACGCCGTCGCGCTGCTCCCGCTCGACGCCAACATCACCTCCCAGGGTGTGGTGAAGGTGCTGGACGGCTACAAGAACGCCCAGGGCACCACCGAGCAGCTCGGTATCTCCCTCGTCTTCCTGCCGACCTACGGCGGCGGCACCTCGGTGCTCTCCAGCTTCCCGGCGCTGCAGAACCCGGTGCTGAACCTGACGCCGTACCACGGCGACCTCGGCGTCGACTCCGGCATCCCGCAGAGCGTGTACCAGCTGGACAAGACCCATATGAAGGAGTTCAAGGACTCCAAGGGAGCGCAGTTCCGGGACAACCTGAAGCCCGGCCAGACCATGCAGCTGCCGAACGGCGCCGGTTCCGTGACGTTCGAGAAGGACGTCAAGGAATGGGCCGGCTTCGAGATCGTCCAGGAGCCCGGCAGCGGCTGGGCACTGGCCGGCGCGCTCGCCGCGATCTTCGGCCTCGCCGCCTCGCTGTTCATCCAGCGCCGCCGCGTCTGGGTGCGCGCGGTGCAGGGCCCCGACGGCGTCACCGTCGTCGAGATGGCCGGCCTCGGCCGCAGCGAGTCCGCGAAGGTGCCCGAGGAACTGGGCGACCTCGCGGGAATCCTCTACGACCAGGCGCCGGGGGCTCCCGACCCCGACGACGACTCTTCACCCTCCCCCGACCCCGAAGTCGTACCTGCCGAAGGGGCTGAGAAGCGATGACTTCCGCCGCCGCAACCGCGCTCGACGCAACCACGCTCGCCGCGACCAACGAGCATCTCGCGAGCATGAGCAACACGCTCGTCTACTCCTCGATGGCCGTCTACACGCTGGCCTTCTTCGCCTACATCTTCGAGTGGCTGCTCGGCAGCCGCAGCCGGGTCGCGCGCACCGCCAACGCGCTCACCGCCACGGCGGAGACGAAGAAGGCGCCCGCCGTCACCGTCAAGAAGGCCGGCGGCACCGCCGTACTGGAGCGTCCGCAGGTCGTCGTCCGCTCCGCGGCCGGCGCCCGTGACGTGCCGGACGGCCCCGGCGCCCACGGCGGCGACGAGCAGGGCGACCTCTACGGCCGGATCGCGATCTCCCTCACGGTCCTCGCCTTCCTGGTGGAGCTGGCGGGCGTGATCACCCGCGCGGCCTCCGTGCAGCGGGCGCCGTGGGGCAACATGTACGAGTTCAACATCACGTTCTCCACGGTCGCGGTCGCGGTCTACCTGGGCCTGCTGGCCCTGAAGAAGAACGTCCGCTGGCTCGGCCTCTTCCTCATCACCACGGTCCTGCTGGACCTCGGCCTCGCGGTCACCGTCCTCTACACGGCGAGCGAGCCGCTGGTCCCGGCCCTGCACTCGTACTGGCTCTACATCCACGTCTCGACGGCGATCTTCTGCGGCGCGGTCTTCTACGTGGGCGCGGTGGCCACGATCCTCTACCTCTTCAAGGACTCCTACGAGAGCAAGCTGGAGAACGGCGGCAAGCCGGGCAACTTCGCCACCTCGGTCCTGGAGCGCCTGCCCGCCTCGTCCTCCCTCGACAAGTTCGCCTACCGGGTGAACGCGGCGGTCTTCCCGCTGTGGACCTTCACGATCATCGCGGGCGCGATCTGGGCGGGCAGCGCCTGGGGCCGCTACTGGAACTGGGACCCCAAGGAGACCTGGTCCTTCATCACCTGGGTCGCCTACGCCTGCTACCTGCACGCCCGCGCCACCGCCGGCTGGAAGGGCCGCAAGGCCGCCTACCTGGCGATGATCGCCTTCGGCTGCTGGCTGTTCAACTACTACGGTGTCAACATCTTCGTCACCGGCAAGCACTCCTACGCGGGCGTGTGAGCCAGGCGGGCTAGTCCGACGCGCCGGAGCCCGCCGTCCCGCCCAGGCTGAGGGCAGGGCGGCGGGCCCGTGCGTGAGATCGGAGATGCCATGAGCGAGGGCGGCGAGTCGGCGGCCACGGCCATCGCGGTCGTCGGCGACTGCCCCGTCTTCCGGGAGGGCGTCTCCCAGCTGGTCCGCACCGTGCCCGACCTCCGCCTGGTCGCCACCGCGCCGTCCGTCGAGGACCTGGACGGCGGACTGCGCGGGGTGGACGTGGTCGTGATGGACCTCCAGCAGTCCGCCCACAGCCTCGCCGCGACCGTGACCCTGCTGCGGGACCGGGGCCATGCCGTCATCGTCGTCTCCTCCTCACCGCAGATCGACGCGGTCCAGGTGATCCGGGCGGGCGCCAGCGGCTACCTGAGCCGGCAGACCGAGGGGGAGGAACTCCTCACGGCGATCAGGGCGGTGGGCGCGGGCCGCGGCTATGTCTCCGCCCCCGCCAGCCAGCTCCTCGGACAGTCCCCGCACTTCACGGAGCGGGAACAGGAGATCCTCGCACTGGTCGCCGACGGAGCGACGGACCACGAGATCGCCGGGCGCCTCTCGATCAGCAAACACACCGTCCAGTCCCACCTCGACCGCATCGGCGAGAAGACGGGCTCCCGCCGCCGGTCCGACCTCACCCGACTGGCGATCGAGCTGGGTCTCACCGGGTGAGCACCGGGTGAGCGTGCGCGGGGTGCGGATCGCACGCCCCGGGGTCAGGCTGGTGTCATGACCGGTTCCATCGAACAGGGCACCAGTCAGACCCACGGGAACACGCACATCCTGCACTTCCTGGTACGGCTCCCCAGGCCCATGGCCGAGGTCTGGCCGAGCCTGTCCACCCCCGAGGGCCTGGCCGCCTGGTTCACCCCGGTCGACGTCCTCCAGCCCAGACTGGGCGGCACGGTCACCCTGGGCGACCTGGGCACGGGCCGGGTGACGGCGTGGGACGTGGACCGGGTCGCGGAGTACACGGTGGAGAACGGCGGCAGGGTCCGCTTCCACCTGGAACGCGACGGCGAACACGGCGCGGCCCTCCGCTTCACACACGAGTTCAAGGGGGAGGCGGAGACGGAGGGAGCCTGGCGGACGCGTTTCGAACATCTGATCGATGCCTTGGCCTCTTGAGGGCTCCGACTGGAGGCGCCCCTCAGGGGCGCGGGGCTGTATCGATATGCGGCTCCGCCGCGTGGGCGCGACCAGCCCCCACCGGCCCGCACATTAAGACGGCGGCAGACACTCCCCACTCGGCGGCTTCCCCTCCGGCCACGCGATCGTCACGAACCGCGACCCGCCCTCCGCCCGCAACTCCACGATCGGCACCGCCTTGTCGTACGGATTCCCGTGCACATCGAGGCAGATCCACCCACTCGCCCCGTCCACCCGCAGCGACCCCTTCACCTGGGGCCACTGCAACCCCACGTCGGCCAGCGCCGGCACGGACTTCCCCTCCGGCACCGCCTCGCGGATCCCGTGCACCGCGAGCCGCATCGCGTCGTAGGCGATGATCAGCTGCCCGTCCTCGAGCGCGTAGGTCCCGATCGGCCCCACCGGGGATTTCGCCGCACTCTCCAGCAGCCGCATCAGCGTCTGCGCGTCGGCCGCCGAACCCCCCGTCTTCGGGCTGTTCTTCCCCCACGCGTCCGGATGGGCGAGCGCGGTGTACCGGACCGCCAGATTGTGCCGCAACGCGTCGCGGTCCAGGTCCTTCTCGCCCGTCAGGTACGCCCCCTCGTCCCCCGTCAGCACCGTGAACGTCCGGTCCTGGCACCCCCGTCCGCCGAGCGCGTTGATGAACTGGCGGAGCTGCGTGTGCCGGCCGGCGAAGAGAATCGTGTCGGTCGTCCGCGAGGTGTCGCAGATCAGGTTGGTGATCTGCCGGAACGTGTTCGCGGTCGTCCCCTCCTGGCTGCGGTCGGCCGGCGGGGTGAACGGCTGGGGCTCGTACGGAGAGTTCTTGATCAGCGCCGCGAAGGCCCGCTGCAGCGTCCGCGTGTACGGGTCGCCCGGCTTGTCGTACACCAGCAGCGCCCGGCCCGCGCTGACCTTGGCGAAGGAGGCGAGGGCGCGGGCCTCGTCGGTGTTGGTGGGGGACACCCTGGCCAGTCCCGGGTACGGGTCCTTTCCGTTCTGCCCGTTGGCCAGGTCGTCCGCCGTGATCGACGACCCCACCACCGGAATCCCCAGCCGGGTCAGCTCCTTGACGGCCTTCTTGTTGTTGTCGGTGCTCTGCCCGACCCCGGCCACCGCGCGCAGCCGGTCCGTGCCGCCGGTCATCTTCGCGAGCTGGGCGACCATCTGCTGCCAGTACCCGCTCGTCGCCCCGGGGTTGGCGAGCACCAGCCGGATCGCCGGGGACTGCCCGTTGGAGTCGTGGTTGGCCTGGTACTGGGCCAGATAGGCGCCCTGGAGCTCGTGCTGGACGTCGGCGAGGTTCGCCGCCGCCGTCACGGTGTACGGCAGCATCACCGCCACCGTCACATAACTCCCGGCCTTGAGGCGGGCGTTCTCGCGGGCGATCGCCCGCACCGTGTCCCGGAGCTCCGGGTGCCCGAAGTCGTACGCCGTCGTCGCCACGCCCACGCACTCGTCGCTGTTCGCGGGGCGGGCCACCCCGGGCGCGCAGGAGCGGTCGTCGTGGGCGAGGACGCGCACCCCGACGACCAGGCCGGCGACCAGCACCGCGGCCACCAGCAGGGCGAGATAGCGGCGCAGCGGGATCTCCCAGACGCGTTCACGCAACCACGTGCCCACGCCCCGCCGCGCCATCACGCCACCCCGCTCCGGTTGTCGCCGCCCTCGTCGTCGCCCTCGTCACCCTCGTCGTGCTCCGGCTCCGTCAGCGGCCGTCCCGCCAGCGCGGCCGCCGGCCAGTCCCGGGAGGCCCGCCACAGCAGCGCGTTGCCGGCCGGCCGCAGGTTGGACAGCTGCTCCAGCTCGAAGCGGAGCCGTTCGCCGACCCTCGGGTCGGGCAGCACCAGCGGGTCGGCCAGTTGCCACACCGCGTGCAGCAACCGCCGTACCCGCAGGTGCAGTACGGGATCCACGTCCTCCGGCACCTGCCGGCTCGCGTCCGTGCGGCCCAGCGCCACCGCGACCCGCCGGTCGCCGTGGCCGGCGGAGTCACGGCCCTGGGCGTCATGGGCGTGGAAGTAGGGGGCCGAGGCGATGAAGCGCAGGGTGTGCAGCCAGGTGCGGGTGTCCAGGAGCGCGAAGCCGTCGCGGAGGTGCGCGACCGCCGACTCGGTCCTTCCCAGGGCCAGTTGGTGGTGCAGCCGGAAGCGGGCGAGCCGGTCGGTGCCCAGGTGCTCCGCGTAGTGCGCGATCAGCGTCCGGTGGGCGGTGCGCCAGCGGCTGTGGTCGGCGTCCCGGAGATGGAGCCGGAGCAGCAGGAGGGTGCGCAGGAAGGGGTCGCCGACGAACTGGCCGGGCACGACCGGCAGTCCCTCCCGCACGAGCCGGCTCTGCAGCGCCCGTACGTCCGCCGGGCCGAAGTCGTCCGGGAGGAGCGCGGCGGCCAGCGCGCACGCGGAGTCGTGGTCGTGGGCGGCGGCGAGGACGGTCAGTTCGTCGAGGCGGTCCTCCGGGACCAGCCGGTCGAGGAGCTGGACGTACGCGGGGGCGGCGGGGCCGTCCTCGGTCAGCCGTACGTCGGCCCTGAGCAGTTCGCCCAGTGAGCCGGCCCGCTCCGGGTGCTGCGCGGCCGCCTCCGCGAGCAGGGCGATGCCCAGCGGGTTGCCGCCGGTCAACCGGTGCACTGCATGGGGGAGTTGGGGCGCGGCGGGGGCGGCGACGAGGTGCAGGGTGTCGTCGGGGGAGAGCGGCGGCAGCGCGACCAGCAGCGCCCGTGAGGACGGTACGGCCGGGTCCGGTGTCCACTCGCTGCGCCGGGCGACCTCGGCCAGCTCCCGTCGTGCGCCGTTGCGCAGCAGTTCCCGGCCGTCGCCGCGCAGCCCGGCGACGAACGCGACCTGGTCGGCGACCCCGTCGGCACGGTCCCGCAGCACCGCCTCCACCAGCCCCGGGCCCGGTCCGGCCTGGGCGTTGTCGACGAGGACCAGCGGGCGGCCGAGGCGCTGCATCCGCGGCAGGACGCCCGCGTACGCCTCCGTCAGGTCGGCGAGGAGGGCCCGTACGAGATAGCGCTCGGCGTGCTCGCGGGAGGTGCCGCCCGCGCGGAAGTGCCCGGAGAGCAGGATCAGCCCGCGCTGCGCGTGGCCGCCCGCGTTGGGGTAGGTCCGGTACCAGACGGACGCCTTCTGGTGCCGGCGGCTGGTGAAGCCCTCGGCGATCGACTCCAGGGTGGCCTCGATGGCCCCGGAGACCAGGGGGCCGGTGCCGGTCGCGGCGGCGACCACCTTCGCCGCCACCTTTCCGGCCCAGCGCCCCGCGAACCCGCTGATCCACGAGCCGCTCTCGTTCAGCAGCAGGATCCGCTCCACCTCGCGCCGGATCCGCTCCGAGTCGGCGTCGCCCCAGCCCCCGGCGGCCACCGCCACCAGCCCCGACATCAGCCTCGGGAACGTGATCCGCCCGGCACCGGTCACGGGTTCCGCCAGCTGCTCGGCGACGACCAGCAGCGTCTGCGCGACCGGTGACCAGGACTCGGCGGGCCGCTCGGCGGGCGGCGCCGCGAACTGTGCCTCCGCGCAGTCGACCAGCGCGACCGGGGTGTGCCCCTTGTAGGCGTCCCGCAACTCGCCGAGCACCGCGCTCTTGCCGAGCCCCCGCGCCCCGGTCAGCACCACGAACGGCAGCTCACCGGGGTGTTCGAGGGGATGGGCACGGTGCTGGTACGGCCGTAACCCGACGATTCTCGGAACGAGCCCGGCCGGCTCGACGTCGAACAGCGCCCCACGCCCGTGCAACCGTCTGTGCAAGGCATTCCCCCCTCAACGCCAGTGTAGGAAGGGGGAGTTGCTTCGGGCCAGATCGAGTGATGACTGTTGGGTTACGAATCCTGACTCTATGAGATCAGCCGACGGTGATGGAGTCGAGCTTCTCCCGCAGGTACACGTGCGAGTCGACCGGCGGGTACGCCACCCGGCCGACCGGTTCCGGTACGGACTCGACGAGCGTGCCCGGGGTGCACTCGCCGAAGTAGACGAGGGACATCAGCTCCTCGCTGGGCGCGTCCGTGGGCGGCGGCAGCACCCGGTGGCGTCCCGAGCGCCACCGGTCGCCGGTCCAACGGGCCATCAGGTCACCGATGTTGATGGTGAAGGCGGCCGGGTCGTAGGGCGCGTCCTCCCAGCCGCCCTCGTCCGTGTACACCTGCAGCCCGCCCTTGCCGGCCTGCCGGTCCAGGATGGTCACCGTCCCGAAGTCGGTGTGCGGCCCGATCCGGAACTGGCCGGGCTCGGCCTCGCCGATGACGTCCGTCCCCGGGTACCAGTTGATGTTGAAGCCGTACGTCGGATGGTCCATGTGCCGGGAGAAGAAGTCGGGTTCGAGCCCGAGCGCGTACCCCAGCAGGGACAGCAGCTCCTTCTCCAGCCCGGCCATCCGGTCCAGGTACTCCGCGCAGAGCGTGCGCAGTTCGGGGATCTCGGCCGGCCACACGTTGGGGGCGTACCACTCCGCGTTGACCACCGGGTCGTCGAAGGGCTCGTGGGTCGCGAAGGTCAGCGACTCCTTCAGGTCCGGCGGGGTCTCGGTGCCCTCCGAGTAGCCGTTGGCCTCCGCCTTCGGGCCCAGCCACCCCCGTCCGCCGACCTTCGCCTCGTACGCCGCCTTCACCTCGGCCGGCAGCGCGAAGAAGGCGCGGGCGGCCTGCCGTACGGCGCCGCGCAGCTCCGGGTCGACCCCGTGCCCGGTGACGAGCAGGAAGCCGGCGGTCCGCAGGGCCGCGTCGACGGTACGGGCGATCTCCCGCCGGCCGTCCTCGTCACCGTCGAGCCAGGGGCGCAGGTCGATCGTCGGGATACGGGGGCTGGGGCTGTCGCTGTCACTCACCGATGTCCTCGTTCCACAGGGCCGGGTTGCTGTTGATGAAGTCGCGCATCAGGCCGGTGCACTCCGGGTCGTCCAGCAGGACGATCTCCACACCGTGCTCGGCGAGCCAGTCGTGTCCGCCGTGAAAGGTGACCGCCTCGCCGATCACGACCCGGGAGATCCCGAACTGGCGGACCAGTCCGGAGCAGTACCAGCAGGGCGACAGGGTGGTCACCATGGTGGTGCCCCGGTACGTCCGCTGCCGTCCGGCCGCGCGGAAGGCGGCGGTCTCCGCGTGCATGGACGGGTCGCCGTCCTGCACCCGCCGGTTGTGCCCGCGGCCGAGCAGTGCGCCGTCGGCGCCGTAGAGCGCGGCGCCGATCGGGATACCCCCCTCGGCGAGCCCGGCGCGGGCCTCGGCGACGGCGGTGGCGAGCCAGGTCCGGTCTTGCAGCTGATCCATGTCTTCCACTCTCCTGTGGCCGAAACACGAGGGCAACGTGCGGAAAGTACCCTCCGGGCAACCCGCGGCCGGACGAAATGTCAGCGCCGCGTCCAGCGCCCTGGAGGTCCCCGTGCCCGCACTCACCCTCCGTGAAGTCCTGGCCCTCGATCCGGTGCGGGCGGCCCGCCCCGAGCTGCTCGCCGGGGAGGGCGCCCTGGACCGCCCCGTGCGCTGGGTGCACTCCAGCGAGGTCTACGAGGGCGCCAACTTCCTCGACGGCGGCGAACTGCTGCTCACCAACGGCTTCGGGCTGACCGACGCCGACGACGAGATCCGCCGCCGGTACGTCCGCGAACTGGCCGCGCGCGGTGCGGCCGGGCTCGCGGTGGAGATCGGCCGCTCACTGCCGACCATGCCCCCGGAGGTGGCCGACGAGGCCCGCCGGCTAGGCCTGCCGCTGCTGGCCCTGCACCGGGTGGTGCCCTTCGTCCGGATCGCCGAGGCCGCCAACCGCGCGATCGTCGCGCGCGGACTGTCCGGGCGGTCGGTGGCACGGCCCTGGGGCGACGACCACACGGCGGCCCTGCTGGCCGACCTGGCCGACCGCGCCGCGCTGAACCAGCCGGAGGTGGAGGCCCGTTCGGCGCTCGCCGGGTTCCATCCGGGGCCGGGGGCGCGGCTGATCGGGGTGTCGGTCCACGGCACCCGGGAGACCGGGGCCGTGGACCAGGCGGTACGACTGCTGGGCGGGGCGGGCGTGATGCGCGCGGCCTTCCCCGGCGACGTCCTGGCACTGCTCGCGCTGCCGGGCGACGGGGGCCGGGGGCGATGGCGGGGTGTCGCCGCCGACGGGGGGCATGCCGGTGTCGGGCGTGCCGGCGTCGGACAGGGGGGCGTCGGGCGGGGTGGCAGGGGTGCCGGTGCCGGTGTCGACGGTGGTGTCGGCTTCGGTGATCCCGTCCGTGCCGTCCAGGAAGCCTTCCGCGCGGTCGCCGGTCCCGGGCTCACCGTCGCCGTCGGACACGCCGTCGAGGCGGCCGGCGGCTGGCTGCACTGGAGCGAGACCCTGCGCGCGGCCCGGACCACCCTCGAACTCGCGCTCACCGTGCCACCCGCCGAGCCCGCCGCCCCCGAGGGCCCGTCGGTGACCTCCGCCCGCTCCCTCGCCCTGGAGCGGGAGCTGACCCGGGGCGGCATCGCCGCCAACCGGGAACGCCTCGCCGCCCTCGTCCGGCACACCCTCGGCCCGCTGCTCGCCTGGGAGGCGGCCCACCCCAGCGACCTCGTACGGACCCTGGAGGTCCACCTCCGCCACGGCTGCTCCCCGACCCGCACCGCGGCCCTCCTCCACATCGGCCGCCAGTCCCTCTACCAACGCCTGCAGCGCATCGAGTCGTTGCTCGGCCTGGAGATCGACGACCCCGACCTGCTGGGGGAGTTGCTGCAGGCGGCCTGCGCGCACCGGGTCGTGCGGGGTTTGGGGGCGGCCCGGGTGCCGGGGTTGCGGACGGTCGCCTGAGCCGTGTCGGCGACCCGGCCACCTAGCGCAGGGTGACCTGACTCGGCCCGTTGAAGGGGGCGTAGCACGTCACCGTCGGCGGGGTGCGCAGGGTGTCGTCCTCGGTGAACAGCTCGCGTACCGCCGCGAAGGACACCTCACCGGCGACCACGGGGGCGACCCGGTCGTAGAACCGACGGACCTCCTCCGGCAGCGGCTCCCCGAACTCTCCCCCGTCGTCTCCCCAGACGTCCCACAGCAGAGTCTCGGTCCTGTTCAGCATGGCGAGGTCGAGGCGGATGTTGCCCGCCACGAACCGCTCGCCCCAGAACGGGCCGTCCTGCGGCGGGTGCAGCCCGAAGGTCTTCTGGTCCGCGGCGCCCTCGCGGATCGCCTGCCACGCCCTGCCCGCCACCAGGAAGCGGTCGCGGGGCACGTCCATGGGGTCGAAGTCCGCGTTCCAGCCGGCGGTGATGCCGGGGTCCGTGAGCTGGGCGTCGGCGAGGAGCCAGCCCCGTGTCCCGTCCCAGTACTCGGTGACGACGTGGTCGAAGTGGAAGCCGTCGCCCGTGAAGTAGTCGGCGAAGCCGGAGCGGATACGGGCGGGGACGCCCGCGTGCCGCAGGAACGAGCAGTGCAGCAGCGAGAAGTCCCGGCAGGTCCCGACGAACCGGTCGCCCACCTCGCGCCGCCTCCCCAGCGGGGCGCCGTCGCGCTCCACGAGGATCCGCAGGACGTCGTCGATGTAGCGGGTCTCGGCGTCGTTGTGGAGGCGGTCGGTGGGGTGGGTGTGGCCGAAGAGCGGGCCCTCGACCCGGTGCACCAGCAGGTCCCTCGAGATGCGGGCGAGCCGGGCGGGGTCTCGTGGCAGGTCGGCGTAGAGGTGGGCGAGTTCGCCCGGGGTGGAGAAGGCGCTGTGTGCGGCGTAGAAGTCGAGTGGATCGAGGGACACGGGTGGCCTCCCCATGCGTCATCGGCCACATGTTCGAATGCGGTCGCCGGGCCACACCGTGTCAAAATTCGCCGCGAATTGTCCAGCGGGGCGGTCCTCACCCGTTCGGGGCCGTGTCGAGTGGCACATGAAGGCATCCGGGTGCGCGGACCGTGGCGCGCGCACACGCTGGGAGCGTGGGTCACGGGATCAGCGGTGAGGGCGATGATCGTAACGATGGTGTCGGTGCCGGACGGGGGCACGACGCGTGTCTCCGTGCCGGAGGCGCGTCGGCGGCTCGCCACGGACCGGTTCCTGCTCCTCGGCGTCGAACTGCCCGAGACGGAGGGCCCGGAGGATGAGCCGGTGGTCCGCCGGCTCGGACTCGACGACGAGGACCTGGAGTGGTTCGGCAGACAGGGCGCGTCCCCGCGGGCCGAGTTCCTGGGTGAGTTCGCCGGGTTCGTCGTGCCGGTGGTCCATGGCGGCCAGGTCGCCCAGGTGCACGCCCTGGCCTCGGAGCGCTTCCTGGTGATCGCGCACTGGGGCCACCGGATCGGCCTGACGGCGGACCTCACGGCGCAGGTGCGGCGGGAGCGGCCGCACGACGCCGTGGCCGCGCTGTTCCTGCTGCTCCAGGAGGCACTCGCGACGTTCCGCCGCGCCGCGGTGGAGTCGCTGCTCCAGGTGGAGGAGCTGGAGGACGCCATGTTCCAGGGGCGGCGCCCCGAGCAGGTCTACCGGCTGTCCCAGCTGCGCCGCCGTTCCGCCGTCCTGCACCACGCGCTGCTGCCCTACCTCCAGGGCGTCGACGAGGTGATCACCCGCAGGATGATGAGCCGCGACTTCCCGCTGGAGCGGCAGCGGGTCGCCCAGGAGTTCCAGCGGGCGGCGCGCCTGGTCCTCGCGGACATCGAGTCCCTCCAGGACGCCACCCGCCGGGCCTTCGCCAGTTACGGCTCCCTGGTCGCGGGCGAACAGAACGGTGTGATCAACCGGCTGGCCATCGTGTCGGTGATCTTCCTGCCGCTGTCGTTCCTGACCGGGTTCTTCGGCATGAACTTCACCTTCCTGACGAACAGGCTGGAGACCAGGGACGAGTTCTGGCTGCTCGCGGTGGGGCTCCAGCTGGTCGCCGTGGTCGGCTCGATGTTCCTGCTGCACCGTAGCCGGATCTGGCGGCGGCTGCGGGACGACGAGTAGGCGCTCCGCTGGGAGGGCCGGGGTGGGGCGTCGGTCTGGTGCGGGCCGGTGGGGGCTGGTCGCGCAGTTCCCCGCGCCCCTTCGGGGGCGCTTCCAGCGAGGGCGCTGTCAGCGTGCCCGCTTGCGCAGGGCCGCGTACAGCAGCGCGCTCAGCGCGAAGCCGACCACCGGGGTGATGTCGCCGAAGGACGGCCAGTGCTTCGGGACGTATCCCACGTAGTCCTCCTGGTTGGAGAAGAGCGGGACGGAGACCGCCACGCCGATCAGCAGGGCCGCCAGCCCCGGCCAGTTGGTGAAGGTGCGGTCGGCCAGCCGCGCGGCCAGGTCCTCGTCCGTCGCCGTACGGCCCTGCAGCCACCGCTCCACCAGGACCACGCCCAGCCAGGGCGCCACCCAGTACGCGATGACCAGCAGGAACCCCTCGTACGCCGCGCCCGCGTCGTCCAGCGAGGCCCAGGCCGCCGCCGTACCGGCGATGCCCGACACCACGACCAGGGTGCCGCGGCTCAGCCAGGTGGGGAGCTTCAGGCCGAAGGACGCGATCGAGATCGCACCGGAGTACACGTTGAGGGCGTTCGCCGAGACCCCGCCGAGCATGATGGCGATCAGCACCAGGTCGCCGAGCCAGCCGGGGAGATGACCGGTGAAGGCGGCCGTCGGGGTGGCGTCCTTCGGGGCGATGATCGTGGCCGAGGCCGCGCCGATGACGGCGACGATCGAGACGGAGACGAACAGGCCGACGGCCGGCCACAGGACCGTCTTCACCTTGTCCGCCGTACGCGGCAGATAGCGCGAGTAGTCCGTGGCGTACGGGTTCCAGCCGGCCGCGTACCCCCAGGCCGCGCTGAACGCGAGCAGGAAGCCGCCGATGCCGCCGCCGGAGCCGCCCCCGCCGAGGTCCGCGTCCTTGAACGTCCACACCCCGGCCAGCAGGAAGATCACCGCGAGCGCCGGGAACGCGTACTTCTCGAAGGTGTGCACGAAGTTGTGGCCGATGAACCCGATCAGGATCTCGGCGACCACGACCAGGAGGAGGGAGGGGAGGGGCCGCAGGCCGGTGAGGGTGTTCAGGGCGAAGGCCGCGCTCACGCTGTTCACCGCGAACCAGCCGACGCCCGCGAGCAGGCCGTTGGCGGCGGAGGGCAGGATGTTGCCGAGGTAGCCGAAGGAGAAGCGGCCGATCACCATCTGCGGGACGCCGAACCGCGGCCCGTCCAGGGACAGTACGCCCTGGGTGACCGCGCCGATCGCGGTGCCCAGCAGGATCGCGGCGGTCGCCGTCCAGAAGTCCAGGCCGAAGAAGAGGACCGCGATCACGCCGATGTAGACGGTCGCGAACTCGATGTTGGGAGATGCCCAGGTCCACAGCAACTGGAGCGGGCCGCCGTGGCGTTCGGCGTCGGGGATCGGTTCCGAGCCCGCCGCCTCCACGGCGATGACCCGGTCGCCGTACTCGGGGGCGATGCTGGTGGTGGAACCGGCGGGAGCAGTCGTCATACGTGGTAAGTGTCGGGTTCGCTCCCGGTCCGGCCCAGGGGCGCACTGTCCGCTTCGGACGGCTCACCGGCGTACAACCTGCACGCAGTCGGGGAGCTCCGGAGGACCGGTGTCCTCCGGAAGCTCCCTCGCACGGACCGGTCGGGAACCGACGGGTCCGTCATGTGTCGACTACTGCTCGACCACTGCTCGACTACTTGTTGACGCAGTGGTTGCCGGCGGTCGGGTTGAGCAGGCCGACGAGGTTGACCGTGTTGCCGCACACGTTGATCGGGATGTCGATCGGGATCTGGATGACGTTGCCCGACAGTACGCCCGGGCTGCCGATCGCGGCGCCGTGGGCGATGGCGCCGTGGCCGTCGTCGTCGTGGTCGCCGCCGGCGAAGGCGGCGGTGGAGCCGGCGAGGACGAGGGTCGTGGCGAGGGCGCCGGTGGCGGCGAGGACGCGGATGCGCATGAAAGCCTCCTTGGTGTCGGGGGGATGTGTGACCCAGAACATCCCGCCCGACACCGGACCCGCACGTCCTGCTCGGCCGATCGGCTCAATCCGACGGCCGGACCGGGGCTACGCGGCGAGGCGTTCCGCCAGGTTCTTGCCCTTGGTCGCCGCCTCCTGGAGGGCGCGCTCGCGGGATGCCTCGTAGAGGGGTACGAGCTCGGCCATCGCCGGGACCTGCGGGGCCATGGTGAGCTCCGGCACGATGAAGTCGATCTCCAGGCCGAGCCCCTCGGCGAGGGCCGCGTTCAGGTAGTTCTGGACGTACTCGAACGGCTCACGCGGGGTGCCCGGCGCGTACGAGCCGCCGCGGCTGGCCACCACGGTGACCGGGGTGCCCTTGGCGGACTGGGACTCGCCCGCCGTACGGCCTATCAGGATCACGTTGTCCAGCCACGCCTTCAGCGTCGAGGGGATCGTGAAGTTGTACATCGGGGCGCCGATCAGCACCGCGTCCGCCTGCTCCAGCTCCTCGACCAGCTTCACCCGGTCCGCGAACGCGGCCGCCTGCTCGGGGGTGTGCGTGGCGGGGTCGGCGAAACCGGCGCTGTGGGCGGCCGCGGTGATGTGCGGCACGGGCTCCGCCGCCAGGTCGCGGTAGATCACCGTGCCGTCGGGGTGCTGCTCCTGCCAGGCCTTGCGGAAGGCGTCCGTGACGGCACGGGAGGAGGACGCCGCGCCCGGGAGGAGCGACGAGTCGATGTGGAGGAGGGTGGCCATGGGGGACTCCAGACAACGGATGACGAGCCCGGCGCGGGACGCGAGGGGCTGAGAATTCGTACTCGGCTATAGATAACACAGGTACTTACTTTTTTTCATCCCTGTCCTGTAGTGGCCTGTACCCTGAACGCATGGCGTTGGAGCAGGCCCCTGACCCGGAACAGTGCAAAGGCGTGGACACCGGCATCACGCGCGTCTTCCAGGTGCTCGGAAAGCGCTGGAACGGCCCGATCCTGTCGGTCCTGATGGACCAGCCGGCACACTTCGCCAACCTGCGCCGCGCCATCCCCGGTCTCAGCGAACGCATGCTCTCCGACCGCCTCGTCGAACTCGCCGCCGCGGGACTCGTCCTGCGCGAGGTCGACGAGGGCCCACCGCTGCGGGTCTCGTACCGCCTCACCGCGGCGGGCGCCGCACTGGGCCCCTCGCTCAAGGAACTCCGCCAGTGGGCGACGGTGCACCTGCCCGACGGCCCGTCCTGCTAGCGGGCGGTGGCCTCGGGGCTCGGGGACTGTGCGGCGGCCGGATGATCTGCGTGATCAGGAACTGCCCTGTCCGGAGTCGGTGATGCCCCGCTGCGGCGGATGCGGGTCGCGGCGACGCGGTGGCGCCGACCGGTCCTGGCCTCGCACACGGTCGGCTCCGCGACGAAGCGACCCTGCTGAAGGCTGCCGTCGAGGTGTTCCGGCAGCCCGCGCGTGGCCCCTGCCCTGTCTTCCCGGACCGGTGATCTGTGGCGCTCTGCGACTGCGTACCGCTTCGGGTGCGGGCGGCACTCAGCGCGAACGGCGGCTGCTACTTGTTGCGGAGGGGGGCGATTTGGCCGCGTTGGCGGATGCGGATGCCTGTGGCACTGCCGCTGCCGCTGCCGCTGCCGCTGCCGAAGGAGACTTCCTGCCTTCCGGCCCCAGCGGATGAAGGGAAGCCGCTGCCGCAACGGCCGCGGAGCCGGGTTTGCTGTACCCCTGGATCGCGTCGGCCAGCCGTGCGGGATCGTAGCCGAGCTCTCCGGCCATGGCGACGGCTTCCTTCTGGGCCGTTTTGTCCTGCCTGGCCGCGATGCGCGCTTGCTCATAACGCGCCGCGGCCGTCTGTGCGGTTTCCCGTTCGGCAACGGTCGCCGTGGCCGCCTGGGCCGAAGGCGCGGGTACCCGCGGGGAAACAGAACTCGGCCGCCCCATCTCGATCGTGAGCTGGTGGACCTTCCCCGCCACCCGCAGCATCTTCACCTGAAGCGCTGTTGAAGGGGTCGGTTCCATCAGGTCTTCCAGCTGTCGCTGCGACTGCTCGAGCCCCGTCATCTCTTGTGACCGGCTCTTGAGCATCTGATGCATCTCGCGCTGGGCCTCTGTGGGTGTCAGCCGCCCCACCAACTGGTCAGCAAGCCCCGAGATCCTGTCTGCCAGCTTCTGCATGCCCAGCTGCCGCCCGCGCTCGTCCCCCAGCACCTGCAACCGGACGAGCTGTTCCTCCGGCGATGCTTCCGGTGAGAGCTTCGTCCATTCCCTCCGTCGCCGCAACGAATCCTCGCGCTGCTTCAGCACCTTCTGCAACTGCCCGAAGACCCTGCCCAGTTGCTCATGTGATCGATGTACATCATGTGCCACCGGCGAAGTCATGACAGGCACCGTCCTCTATGTCCACGGCAACGCGTCGCCTGTCCGTACGGTTCAAAAGTCCCGAGTCGGCTGCGATCACGCAGCCGACTCCCGCCTCCGCCCGTCTCGTGGCGATCTTTATGACTCCGCAACAGCGGACCCCATTGAATGACGGCTGCCGGCGCCGAAGGACGGCCCGGCAGAAAGGTCCACGTCATGAAGATCAAGAGCCCTCTCGCCGCGGCCGTGCTCGTTCTCGCCCTGGCCGGTGGCGGCGTGGTATCGCGTTGTCCAGACCTGATGAGGGCAGGACCTCGCGACACCCCCGCGGCGGGTCCGGCAGCGCGTGGAACGGTCCCGCGGGTGCGGGTGCCGGCACCGGAAGGGCGGAGAGGTCAGCTCTGGGCGGTGGGCCGGACGACGATCTCGTTCACGTCGACCGCGGCGGGCTGTTCGATCGCGAACGCGATGGTTCGGGCGACCGCGTCGGGCGGTATCGCGATACGGTCCCGCATCTGCGTGATCTCCGCTCTGACCTGGCTGTTGGTGGACGCCTCGCCGATGCCGCTGCTCGCTCCCGTGATCGCCACCACTTTGCCTGCGATTCCGGACATGAAGTGGTCCTCTCCGTGTGAGGCCGTCGCAAGTGCCGCGGCCCGTGCTCGGGGACCAGTCCCCGGAGAGTCCTGGCCTGGTATCCAGACCGTACTTATTCTGGAACTGAAGGTGCCCTTCGTCATGCCCACGCAACCGGCCCAACGCCGTCAGCTCGGTGAGTTCCTGCGCAGCCGGAGGGAGTTCCTGACCCCTGACGAGGTGGGCCTGCCCCGGACCGGCCGCCGCCGGACTCCGGGACTCCGCCGGGAGGAACTGGCACTGCTGGCCGGGATCAGCGCCACCTGGTACACGTACCTGGAGCAGGGGCGGGAGATCCGCGCCTCCGAACAGGTGCTGAACGCACTCGCCGTGGCTCTGCGGCTCGACCGGCACGAGCGCGACCACCTTCTCTGTCTCGCCGGTCACGCGCCCGCGCCCGAAGCCGGGGAAAGCGAGCCGCTGACGGCCGAGGCGGGTGCCGTCCCGCTGCTGCTCCAGCCGAATCCGGCGTACGTCATCGGCGGCAACTACGACGTGCTCAGTCACAACCAGGCGGCTGACGAGTTGTTCCCGCGGCTCATCACCGAGGAGGAGCGGCCGCCCAAATTCGTCCGCTGGGTGTTTCTCGAACCGGCGGCCCGGGACGTTCTGGTCGACTGGGAACCCGAGGCACGCGGCCTGCTCGGCCGACTACGGGCGCTGGCCGCACGCCATCCCGGCGACCCGCGATACAGCCGACTGATCGAGGAGCTGAACGAGGGCAGCCCGCAGGCACGCGACTGGTGGCCCCGGTACGAGGTACAGGCCCGGCAGAGCGGTCGGAAACGGCTACGGCACCCGCGACAAGGGGTGATCGAATACGCGTACACGGCTTTCCACCTGGCCGAACAGCCGGAGCACACACTGGTCGTCTACTTCGACAGCGGCAAGGCATCAGCCCCGGCAGGCTGAACCACCGGAAAACGTTAACCGCCGCGGCGAACGAAGACCGCCGTCACCTGAGGAGCGCCTCCACGCCGGAAATACCACCATTGCGTCGGGGCCGTTGTCGGCGGTGAGGGCTCGCGGGGGAGGGGGGAGAAGGACGGCCTCGGTTCCTTCGAGGCCTTGGTGGGCGGCGGTGATGCCGGGACGATCGCCGATGAGGTGGTGGCAGGGGCTTTCGGCGGCGCCGGTGGCGGTGGGCTGGCTCGGCGCCGGTGGCGGTGGGTCGGCCGACTTCGAGAGGTCCTCGGCGACCTCGGGGATCGTCTTGTCGGTCTTCGTGACGATCCGTACGGCCTCCGTGCGGAACTCCGGATCGAACTTCCGTCGCTTCTCCGCCATGACTCTCGACTTCCCCTGCCAGTCACGGCCTCCACGCCACGAGGGGAGGGACGCACGTGCTCGACAAGGGCATCGCCCGCACCTGTATCAAGCCCCGCACCTCACGCCTGAACGGCAAGGCCGAACGCTCCCACCGTATCGACGCCGAGGAGTTCTACCGGCTCCTCGACGGCTTCAGCATCGACGACGCCGCAGCCTTCAACGACAAGTTGCGCGAGTGGGAGGGCCACTACACCCACCATCGCCCCCATCGGAGGCCTCGACGGCCAGACCCCCCTGCGAACGCCTCAAGCAGAAGACCACGGCCCAGGCGTATTCACTGATCCTCAGTCATACACCCACAGCACAAGGCCCTGCCATGCCCAGCCCCACCCACCACCCGGCCCGGCTGATGAGCTCATCACCGGAAGGCGCTCCCGTTCAACCTGGCGACGCCGGCCGCGGTGAACCAGATGACGGCGCACGCCGTTGACAGTGGCGTCACGGCTCGTCTCCAGATCGATTGGATGCAAACCTAATGCCGATAACAAGCGAAGAGGAAAGGCAGCAGAGGCAGGAAGAGGCAAAGCAGCGGCACCGGGACTATGGCCGGATGAGGATGCGGGTGCGGAGGAAGGACCCGAAATACCGCGCGGAGCAGAATGGGAAGGATTACACATATAAGAAGGCGCAGAGGGAGGACCCGAAATACCGCGCGAAGGAGACGGAGAGTCAGAGGGACCAGTATCACCGGCGGAAGGAGGCGGCGGAGTCTAAAGCGCGGGAGGTGTATGCCGGCTACCGGCAGTTGAATAGGGGCTGGCCGGCGATGCCGCCGATGGGTTTGAAGGTTGCGGTGCATCCGAACTCGGCCGGACTGAAGGGCAAGAGACCGCAGGTGGTAAGGCTGGATAGGGTGCAGCCGTCCGCCGGACCGTCGGCGGAGTCGAGGGTTCCCACATTCATCGCTGATCCCTGGATGGAAAGGCTGCATAAGGAGCAGCCGTCCGCCGGACCGTCGGCGGAGTCGAGGGTTCCCGCATTCATCGCTGATCCCAAACTCGACCTCAGCAGTGACTACGTTCGGACGTCGCTCACCAAGGGGAAGATGAATAAGGGGAAGATGCGCGAGGGGCAGGTGAGTGAGGGGGAATACGCGGTAGCCGTACAGTTGCGGGATTCCTTCCTGGACGCGGTACGCGTCGAGGAATTCGGAGTGGACGCTGTACCGTCCGCTCACGCTCCCTCCGAGAATCCCGCCCCCGTACCCGTATCCGCCTGGGCCTCCGTCCCGTTCGTCCCCTCGGCGCTGGCCGACGATGACGATGACGATGACGCCGACATGAGCATCCTGGCGGCCGCGGGCAATATGCCGCCACTGGCGGCCGGTCAGCTTTTCTCGGGCGGTGCCGGAACCTACTCGGGCGGTGCCGGAACCTATTCGTCGGGCTGGGGGACGGGGGTGGCTCCTCTGGCGGCTGCTCCTGGTGCGGGGGCAGCGGGGCGGGGCCCGTTCGAGGGGCAGGGATGGTCGGACGGCGGCGATGCTCATGGCGGTCTTGGGTACGGGGGTGATGTCGGCTACGGGCAGCCGGGTGCGGATCCGGTGACCGGGTTGCAGGACCTCGACGGCGATGCCGAGGGGTGGGAGACGGCGTGGAGAGCGGTGTTGAGCGCGCGCCCCGGCCAGGCGCCCGACCTGAACGCTGCCGCTCCGGCGCAGGAGTTTGGCGCGGGACTGGCCGCCACCACGGACGGTCAGGACCTCGAGGGCGATCCCGAGGGGTGGGAGACGGCGTGGAGAGCGGTGTTGAGCGCGCGCCCCGGCCAGGCGCCCGGCCTGAACGCTGCCGCTCCGGCGCAGGAGTTTGGCCTGAACGCTGCCGCTCCGGCGCACGGGTTTGGCGGGGATATGGCCGCCACCACGGCCAGTTTCGGATCCCTGTCACTGACCAGCGGCCTCTCCCCTGACCTCGGGTACGGCCAGGAGCTGTGGACCGACACCCCTCTCTATCCTTCCTTT
>NZ_JBEZLQ010000033.1:0-130134 GCF_040652235.1 Streptomyces sp. NPDC048277 | reverse complement strand
CCCCACCTCCGGACAGGACGGCCAGCTCGTACAGGGCTGGGGATGCGCGGGCAGCACCAACCAGGTATGGAACTGGTCCTGACGACCCCGCCGCCACGCCAAAGGCGCGCCTTTTCCTAGGTGAAGCGCACCCCCTCTCGCCCCCGCGACAAGGCCGTACGGAGCCCTAGCCTCGGCATATGAACACGGACAAGGAACCCGCCGCCGAGAACGCGCTGGGAGGTTTCCTCCGCGCACGGCGTGCCCGGCTGCGCCCCGAAGACGTGGGGATCGTTGCCTCCGGTCGTCGCAGGGTGCCCGGTCTGCGCCGCGAGGAGGTCGCCACGCTCGCCGGGGTGAGCGCCGACTACTACATGCGCCTGGAACAGGGCCGCGAACGGAATCCGTCGCAGCAGATACTCGAGGCCGTCGCGCGAGCTCTGCACCTGGACGGCGAAGCGGTGGCCCACCTGTACCGCGTGGCCGGCCCGACCACCAGCCGAACGCGCCGCGCGCCGCGCGTCGAACGCGTCGCCCCGCACCTGCGGCGGCTCCTCGACACATGGAGCGACACGCCCGCCTTCGTCCTGGGCCCCGCACTGGACATCCTGGCCCGCAACCGGCTCGCAACCGCCCTCTACGCCGACTTCACCCACTCCGACAACCTGCTGCGCATGACGTTCCTGGACCCGGTCGCGCCGTACTTCCACCGCGACTGGCACCGGGCCGCCGAATCGACCGTGGCCACACTGCGGCGGATGGCCGGTATCGACCCCGAGGACCCGCGGCTGAGCGAGGTCGTAGGCGAACTGTCCGTGAAGAGCGAGGACTTCCGCGTCCTGTGGGCACGCCACGACGTACGCGGCAAGACCCGCGAGGCCAAGCTCTTCCACCACGCCCAGGTCGGGGACCTGGAGCTGCACTACGAGTCCTTCACCGTCAACAGCGCCCCCACCCAGCAGCTCGTCGTCTACCAGGCCGAACCGGGCACCTCGTCCGCGGATGCCCTCACCCTGCTCGGCTCGCTCAGTGCGGCCCCGACGCGGGTGTGACGCCATGATCCGGACGCCCTGCACTAGGTTGAGGTCATGAGTGACAGCACTCCTTTGGGAGACTTCCTCAGAGCACGGCGCGAAGTCCTCAGACCGAAGGACGTGGGTCTGCCGGAGCACGGGCGCAGGCGGGTGCCGGGGTTGCGCCGCGAGGAGGTCGCCATGCTCGCGGGCGTGAGCTCCGACTACTACACGCGCCTGGAACAGGGCCGGGAGACCAGTCCGTCGCCCCAGGTGATCGACGCGGTCGCCGTGGCCCTCCGCCTCGACGACGAGGCACACGACCACCTGCGCAGACTCACCCGGGCGCCCCAGGAGCGCCGCACCGTTCCCGCCGGTCATGACAGGATCAGCCCCCAGCTCCTGCAGCTGATCGACAGCCGGCCCGACACCCCCGCCTTCGTCCTGGGACCGGCCCTGGACGTCCTGGCGAGCAACGCGCTCGCGGCGGCCCTGCACAGCGGATTCCAGCGGTTCGACAACCTGGCCCGCATGGTCTTCCTGGACCCGGCTGGAGGTACCTTCTACCAGGACTGGGACAAGGCCGCGAACTCGTGCGTGGCCGAACTGCGCGCGGCCTACGGATACGACCCCGATGCCCCGCGGATCACCGAAGTCGTCGACACGCTCCGCGCGAAGAGCCCCGAATTCGCCGTACGGTCGGCACGGCACGAGGTGAAGGGCAAGACCCAGCAGGCGAAGAACCTCGCACACCCCGAGGTCGGCGCCCTGGAGATCCAGTTCTCGGCCTTCACCGTCAACGGCTCCCCGCACCAGCAGCTGGTCGTCTACCAGGCCGAGCCGGCGAGCCCCACCGCGGCTGCCTTCGCCGAACTCCGGTCCGCCACCGCCCGGGGCGAATCCGCCCAGGCGGAGCAGGAAGAGCCCAGCCAGGCTCCCTGATCCGCCGCAGGCCCGGCCTCATGCCGTCGAACACGTGGGCGGGCGCGGGACGTGGCGGGTGAAGGCGCGCCGGTAGGCAGTCGGCGTGGTGCCCGTCTCCTCGGCGAACCGGCGCAGGAAGGACCGTTCGGACATGCCGGCGTGGCGGGCGAGTCGGGGCCGACCCCGGCCAATACGCCCCCCTCCTCCAGGAGCGTCTGCACCAGGCCCTCGCCGACCACCCCGCGCTCCTCCAACGCCTGACCGACTGAGTGCGGGAGATCGTCCTCCTTCCGCGAAGTCCCTGGCGTGGGACCTGACCGTGGGCGGTCGGCGACGCCGGGGCTCAGACGGGGATCCCGGAATCGGTCCGCTGCTTCGTGTGCTCCGAAGCGGCCGTCGGGGCAGTGGGCGCGGGCCGGCGCAGGGTGAGGGCGATGCCGAGGCCGAGGAGGGTGAGGGCGGCGGCCGTGAAGCCTGCGGTGCGCAGGCCGGGGACGAGGGCCGGGCCGGTGGCGGTGTGGACGCCGGCGTTGGCGATGGCGACCAGGACCGCCAGTCCCACGGCGGAGCCGATCTGCTGGGTGGTGGAGGCCATGGCCGAGGCGATGCCCTGATGGTGGGCGTCGACTCCGGTGCCGGCCGCGACGAACATCGCGGTCCAGGCGATGCCCTGGCCGAGGCTGAGCAGGATCACACCCGGAAGCAGGGCCGGGTAGCCGCCGCCCGGGGACATTCCCAGGGCCAGGGCGGTCATGCCGACGGCGCCCAGGAGCAGTCCGGTGACGACGGTGGCCCGGGTGCCGACCGTGCCGAGCAGCTTCTCGCTCGCCTTGGTGCCGACCATGCCCACCAGGGCCGACGGCAGGAACGCCAGGCCGGTGGCCAGGGCGTCGTAGCCGCGGACGTTCTGCAGGTAGACGGTGAAGAAGTAGTACTGGGCGCCGAACGTGCCCATGAATACGAAGGTGATGCCCATCGCGGCGACCAGACTGCGGTTGCGGAACAGACGCAGCGGCATCAACGGGTGCGCGCTGCGGGCCTCGACCAGCAGGAACAGGCCGATGAACAGCGCGCCGGCCAGCAGCGAGACGATGGTCCGGACGGAGGTCCAGCCGGCTTCGGGGCCCTGCACGACGGCGAGGACGAGCGCGGTGAAGCCGATCGTGGCGGTGAGAGAACCGGCCAGGTCGAAGCTGCGGCCCCGCGCACGCGGTGCGTCCTCGGGGACGATCGCGAAAGCCGCTGCGGCCGCGCCCAGGGCGAGGGGAACGTTGACGTAGAAGACGGCTTCCCAGCCGAAGTAGTTGGTCAGGATTCCGCCTAGCAGGGAGCCGAGCGCCAGGCCGACGGCCCCGGCACCGCCCCAGATCGCGAGTGCCCGGTTGCGTGCGGGGCCCTCGGAGAAGGTGGTGGCGATCAGGGAAAGGGTGGCGGGCAGCAGGAGGGCGCCGCCCAGCCCCTGCACGGCACGGGCGGCCACCAGTAGACCGGGGTCCGTGGCGAGGGCGCCGGCCAGAGAGGAGAGGCCGTAGAGGGTCAGGGCGGTGGCGAACATACGGCGCTGGCCGAGGAGGTCGGCCGCCCGGCCGCCCAGCAGCAGGAAGCCGCCGAAGGCGACCGCATAGCCGCTGACGACCCACTGCAGGCTGTGGGCGTCGAAGCCGACCTCGCGCCCGATCTCCGGCAGGGCGACGTAGACGATGTTGTAGTCGATGGCGCTGATGAACTGGGCGAACGCCAGCAGGGCCAGCAACAGCCCGGTCCCGCGGCGCGGGGAGGGGGACGACATGGGAATCAGCCTCTCGTTAGTTTGCGGTTGACCGCTTACTTCTTGGGTGAAAGAAACGGGCCGCTCTGAGCGGCCCGGTTCGGGTGGCCCGGTCTGGCGCCGGTCCTAGGCGCGCAGCGTGCGTGCCCAGGGGGCGTCGACCGAGGTGGCGTCGATCGCCATCACGACATTGCTGAGCAGGCCTTCGGCGAAGTACCGGCGGATCTGCTCGTCAGAGGCGCCGGAGGCGGCGCGGACGTACTCGACCTGCTTGGCGTAGCAGGTGCGCACCGCCTCCCCGATGACCGGCTCGCCCGCGCTGCACTGGGCGTGCATGAGGATCATGAGGACGTCCCGGTCGGCGATCACGTCGTCGTACGAGGCTGTCATCGCCTTCAGGACCGCTTCCGGATCGCTGCTCTGCACCGCCGCCGCTGCCGAGGCGGCAGCCTCCCGCAGTCGGTCCGAGCAGTAGTCGACCAGGGCCGCGAACAGCGTCTCCTTGTCCTTGAACAGACGGTAGAGGTACCCCTGCGAGATGCCGGCGGCCTTGGCCACGTCCATCGTCGAGGTCCCGTAGTACCCGCGCTCGGCGAATGTCCTGATCGCCGTACGCATCACCGTCGCCCGGCGTTCCTCGGCCGTCGAACGCTGCCGTGCCCTCGTTTCCATAGAAGCAATTAACCACTTACATCTGTCTGGCGTCAACCGCGAGCCCCCGAGGCCGGTGCGACCGCAGCGGTATCCCGTTCCCGGCGTCGCTGCCCGGCGCGCTCGTCGCCCTCGGGATAGAGCACCAGGTGCTCGTGGAAGAGAACGCCGTCGCGGATGTCGCCGGTGGCGGTGAAGCCGGTGTCGTCGACGTAGTCGATGTGGTTGCCGGTGACGGTGTAGCGGCCGGTATAGGCGCTCTGACGGTTTCCGCGGGCCTCGTCGTAGCGGCCGTTCGGCAGCAGTTCCTGACGGATGAAGCCGTCCGAGGTCACCCACATCCCGACGTACGGGTGGGGGTCGCGGGGCGTGTCGTTGCTGGTCATGGCTTCATGGTCGGCCCGGCGGCCGACAGCAACCAGGCCGCCGTCTGCCCGGGTGCGGGCCTCCTGGGAGCGGCGCACCCAGGGAGAGGGCGGCCTGGTTGCCGTAGCCGGGGCGGCCAAGGCTGGAAGCCGAGCAGCACCGGCGCTTCCCCTCCCGGCAAGCCCACCACCCCCTCTCTCACCCCTCTCCCACGTACGGAAGAAGACCCCTCATGAACGTCAGCGACGCCACCAGCGCCGCCGTCCTCGAACAGCTCCGGCGTCGTCCCGCAGGGGAACGGCGCATCCTGTTCACCGGCGCGACCATCGTCACCATGGACCCCGGCCTCGGCGTCATCGACCGCGGCGACCTCCTCGTCGAGGGCGACACCATCACCGCCGTCAGCCCCGGCCCCGGCCTCGGCGCGGGCGACGCCGTGGTCGTCGACGCCACCGGCACCATCCTCAGCCCCGGCTTCGTCGACACCCACCGGCACGCCTGGGAGGCTCAGCTGCGCCGGATCATGCCGGACGTCGACGACCTCGGCGGCTACGTCATGTCCACGCTGGCCGGCTACGCCACGGTCTATCGGCCCGAGGACATGTACACCGGTACGAGGCTGGCCGCCCTGACCGCGATCGACAGCGGCATCACCACCATGCTCGACTTCTCCCACAACTCCCGCACCCCAGAGCACTCCGACGCCGCCATCGAGGCTCTCCGTGACACCGGCATCCGCGGTGTGCACGCCTCCATGGGCCCGCACTTCGGCGACTGGGACCGCCAGTGGCCCGGCGACCTGACCCGTATCAAGGACCGGTACTTCAGCGGCGACGACCAGCTGCTGACCCTGCGCCTGGCGACCCTCGCCACGGACGAGATCGCCGGACCGGCACTCGCCTACGGTCCTGAACTCGCGCGCGTCGCCACGGACTTGGGAATCGGAGTGAGCGTGGACGCCGTCTTCGGCACGTCCTCCTCCGAGGCGGTCCGGCGCTGGGCCGAGGACGGCATCCTCGGCCCCGACGTCACCCTCATCCACGCCACCGGACTGACCCCCGAGGCATGGAAGGCGATGGGGGAGACCGGCACCACCGTGGCACTCGCGCCCACCTCCGACGCCCAGATCGGCCTGGAGACCGCGATCCCCGCCGTCGACGAGGCCCTGTCCGTCGGCATCCGCCCGGGCCTGAGCATCGACGTCGAAGTCGCCCTGGCCAGCGACATGTTCACGCAGATGCGAGCCCTGCACGCCATCCAGCGGATGCGCGCCGTCAACGCCGCCTACGGCACCGAGCGGCAGCCCCGGCGCATCACCACCCACGACGTCCTGGACTTCGCCACCCTCCAGGGCGCCCGCACCAACGGCCTGGCCGCCGTCACCGGCTCGCTCACCCCGGGCAAGAAGGCCGACCTGCTGGTCATCCAGGCCGAGGACCTCAACAACATGCCGCTCAACGACCCGATCGGCACCGTCGTGCTGGGCTCCGACGCCCGCAACATCAGCGCCGTGCTCATCAACGGGGAGCCCCGCAAATGGAACGGCCACGTCCTCGACGTCGACGTGCGCGCCCTGCGCCGCGAGGTCCACACCTCACGCGAGTACGTGCTGAACTCCCCGGCCGCCTGACCCGGTCGGACGGTCGGGCAACCGTCGGCTGCCACCGGAACCGTCACTCTGCGCGTAGTGGACCATTGCGGCACACTTGGAGGCAGACCGGTTGTCCATCGCCCGGTGACGTGGTGGACCGACCTTCACGGCAGGGTCGCCGGGGTCCTCGGATCCGCCGCATGCGCGGGCCGCCCGGCGTGGCGTCGGCACGGGCCGCGTCCGCCGTCGGAAGGATCTGTGCATGCGCCCCGCCCGCACCGCCGTCCACCGCGCCAGAGGCACGCGAATCGCCGTCGCCGCGGTCGCGGCCGCTGTGGCGCTGTCGGTGGTCGGCTGCAGCAGGGAGGGGGCCGGGTCGGGCAGGCCGTCCGGTGGCATCTCCGCGTCGGCGGCCGGCATCGCCGGGGACGTCACCTTCAACGACGCCAACCTGGCCAGGCTGGACACCGCGCTCAAAGCCGCCCTGCGCGGCAGGGACCTGTCCGGGCTCGACCTCGCCATGGTGGTCAACGTGGCGGACGACTACTGGAACGCGGGAAGGACCGGCTTCTACAAGGCCGTCGCCGAGCTCGGGGTCAAGGGCACCTTCCAGGCTCCCGCCAGCGGTCGGCTCGACCAGCAGCTGTCCATCATCCAGAGTCTGCGCGGCCGGGGCGTCTCCGCCTTCAGCATCTCCGCGATCGACCCCACCGCGGTCAAGGCCCCGATCCGGTCCGCCGACCGGGCGGGCATCCCGGTGCTCGCGATCGATTCCCCGCTGCCCGCCGAGGACGGCGCCGCGCTCTACCTGGGCACGCCCAACTACCAGGCGGGGCAGCGGGCGGGCCAGGCCATGAAGCAGGCGCTCGGCGGCAAGGGCGAGGTCGCCGTGCTGGTCGGCTCGCTGACGGCATCGAACGCCGTCCAGCGGATCCAGGGGTTCGAGGACGCCCTCAAGGGCAGCGACATCAAGATCGTGCACAAGCTCAGCGACAACCTGGACGCCTCCAAGGCGCTGTCCAACGCGCAGACCGTGATCCAGACCGATCCCGACGTCAACGGCCTGTACGGCGTGTACTCCTACAACGGCCCGTCCGCCGCCCAAGCCGTGCAGACCGCCGGCCAGGTCAAATCCATCTCCGTCATCTCCGACGACACCGACGCCCGGACCCTGTCGTTCATCAAGAGCGGCGTGATCCAGGCCAGCGTCGTGCAGCAGCCGTACCAGCAGGGGTACACCGGCGCCTTTCTGCTGGCCGCGCTCAAGGTGCTGGGCAAGAATGCCACGCTGAGACTGGTCAAGCCGTATCTGGAGGGCGACGGCAGCACACTGAGCTCCGGAGTCGGCGTTGTCACCCAGGCCAACCTCGACGCCTACCGCGTCAAGACGAAGGCCCTCGGGATCGCGGAGTGATCAGGGACGCCACCGCCACCGCAGCACGCGCCGGCCGATCGACCTTGAACACGGAGGTGACTGCATGACCGCGCGAAGGGCCCCGACGCCCACCGGAAAGGACGCGATCGACGGTACGCGGGTCGCGTGGCTGCGCCGGTTGGCGGAGGCACCCGAAACGGGCGTGGTGGTGGCGTGCGTCGTGGTCTTCGTCACGCTGGCACTTGTCCGCAGCTCCTTCGTGAGCGCGGTGAACCTGCAGGGCATGGGCTTCGACCTGGCCCAGTACGGCCTGATCGCGATCGGTGAGTCCCTGGTCATCCTGACCGGCGGGATCGATCTGTCGGTCGGGGCGCTGCTGGGGGCCAGCGTGATCCTGATGTCCTGGTTCAACGTCCGGGCGGGCCTGTCGGCCGGCGTCGCGGTACTGGCCATACTCGTGATCACCGGGCTGATCGGCCTGGCGCACGGCCTGGCGGTGACCCGGCTGGACATGCCGCCGTTCGTGGTGACGCTGGTGACCTTCACCATCGCCCAGGGCGTCACCCTGGTGATCACCTCCGGCACGTCCATCGTGGGGATCTCCGACTTCTTCGCAACCCTCGGCCAGACCTACCTGGCGCAGATCCCGGTGCCCCTGGTGCTGTTCGCCCTCGTGGTACTGGTCGCCCGGTTCTTCCTGGAACGTACCTACGTCGGACGCCAGGTCTACGCCGTTGGAGGCAACCGGGAGGCGGCCCGGCTGGCCGGCATCCGCAGCAACCGGCGGGTGGTGTCCATGTACGTCACCTGCTCGCTGCTGTCCGGCTTCGCCGGGGTGCTGGTACTCGGCCGCGTCGGAGTGGGCTCCGCCAGCGGCATCGGCGTCGGCTGGGAGCTGACCGCCGTCGCGGCCGCGATCATCGGCGGTGTCAGCCTGAGCGGCGGCCAGGGCCGGATCCTCGGCGTCCTGGCCGGAACCGTCCTGCTCGTGCTGATCAACAACGGGCTGACCACGCTCCAGGTCAACGCGAACTACACCAACATCGTGCTCGGTTGCGTCCTCGGCCTCGCCATCACGGCAGACCGCCTACGCGCCCGCCGAGTCGCCCTGCGGAGCTAGGCAGTGTCCGCCGAGTGGGGCCTGATCAGTCCGGCTGTGTCATCCCGCCCAGGGGCGTACGGCGGGGCGACACCTTGCGACGGCTGATCCGCCAGCCGTCAGCGGTCCGCACGACGGTGTCGTCGTAGGAGACGGAACCCCAGGAACCGTCCGCCTTGATGCCCAGCCCCTTGGACCGAACCTGCACCCGGCTGTCTGCCGACGCCGTCACGACGACGTTGGTCACGTGATGCGCGACAGGGTTGGCGGCTCCCAGCGCCCAGGCCGCTTCTCGGATGGCCACCACCCCGACCAGCGGCTCCTGACCGAAGTCGGTGAGGTCGTAGACGACATCGGAGGTGAACAGCTCCTCCAACCGGTCGAGGCTCCCGTCGTCGACAAGGTGACCATGCAACGAGATCAGTTCGGTGATGGCCAAGCGATCTTCAACAGCGAGTGACACACGCGTCCTCTCCGGCCCGGCCCGGCGTGGAATGGCCGGGCTGAGTACGATCCGTCGTCAGTACGGCACCACACCGCTGAACACCGGAGCGAGTCCAGGTGCGTCCCGCGGGCGCAGGCCCAGGCCCATGCCCGTGCCCGTGCCCTCGCGATCGTCTCCTACCGCTGATCGGCCTGCCACCGACTTTTACGCACCCGCACCCTGCCCCGCCAGCCGGAGTACGTCCCGTGGGACGGTCCTCAGGCGGTGTCGCCCGTGGATCTGCGGGTCGTTGTCCGTCGGCCGGATGCGCGGACGGTCTTGCCGGTGGTGGCGCGGGTGGCGGTGCCGGACGTGGACCGGCGGGTGGAGTTGCGGCCGCCCGCCGCGGGGGTACCGCCCTTGGCCTCGCCGGACCCGGACCGGCGGGCAGCGCCTCGCTCGGCGGTCGCGGAGGTGCCGCCGGAGGCTTTCGCCCCGGCCACGGAGCGGCGGGCGGAGCCCTCGCTCCCCGTCCTGGGCGCACCGCCTGGCGATGTCCTGGCCTCGCCGCCGCTTCGGCGCCGGCCGCCGGATCGCCTGCCGGGCTTCCGGTCCGGGCGGGACTCCGTCGGTGCGGTCGGCTGGGGGATCTCGATGGTGACGGCCACGCCGGAGGGTTCGCGGGCGCCGGTGATGGTGGCCAGCTCCGCATCGCTCGAGGTGACGCGGGCGGTGCGGGGGCGGATGCCCGCGTCCGACATGAGCCGGGTGACGTCCCGCTTCTGGTCGGGCAGGACCAGCGTGACCACGCTGCCGGAGCCACCGGCGCGGGCCGTGCGGCCGCCCCGGTGGAGGTAGTCCTTGTGGTCGGCGGGGGGATCGACGTTCACGACGAGGTCGAGGTCGTCGACGTGTATGCCCCGGGCCGCGACGTTCGTCGCCACCAGGGCGGTGACCTGGCCGTTCTTGAACTGCTCCAGGGTGCGGTTGCGCTGCGGCTGGGAGCGGCCCCCGTGCAGGGCCGCCGCGCGGACTCCGACGGCCAGCAGCCGCTTGGCGAGCCGGTCGGCGGACCTCTTGGTGTCGAGGAAGAGAATGACCCGGCCGTCCCGGGCCGCGATACGCGTGGTGACGGCCTTCTTGTCGGTCTCGTCCTGGACGTGGAGCACGTGGTGCTCCATGGTCGTCACCGCTCCTGCCGACGGGTCCACGGAGTGCACCACGGGGTCGGTCAGGAACCGCTGCACCAGGCGGTCGATGTTCCGGTCGAGGGTGGCGGAGAAGAGCATGCGCTGTCCGTCCGGCCGTACCTTCTCGATCAGCTTGGTGATCTGCGGCAGGAAGCCCATGTCGGTCATCTGGTCGGCTTCGTCCAGCACCGTGATGTGTACGTCGTCGAGTACGCAGTCCCCGCGCTCCACAAGGTCGTTGAGCCTGCCGGGGCTCGCCACGACCACTTCCGCGCCGCGCCGGAGCGTGGCGGCCTGCTTGGTGATGGACAGCCCGCCGACCACGGTGGCCAGCCGGAGGTTCACCGCCGTCGCGTAGGGGGTCAGCGCGTCCGTCACCTGCTGGGCGAGTTCACGGGTGGGCACCAGCACAAGGGCGAGGGGCGCCTTGGGCCGCGCCCGCAGTCCCGCCGTTCGGGCCAGCACCGCCAGCCCGAACGCGAGGGTCTTGCCGGAGCCGGTGCGGCCGCGTCCCAGCAGGTCACGGCCGGCGAGCGAGTTGGGCAGGGTGGCGGCCTGGATGGGGAAGGGGGTGGTCACGCCCTGCGCGGTGAGGGTCTTCAGCAGACCCGCGGGCATGTCCAGACCGGCGAAGTCCTCGACGGCGGGAAGTGCGGGTGTCGTGTTTTCCGGTAGCCGGAACTCCCTCGGCGCCGACACGGACGGCGTCGGTGACGCGGCGCGCCGGTTCGACTTCTGGGGCCTGCGGGACATGCGGTGGTCTGCCTTCCTGGAAACAGCACAAACCGGGGTCCGCACCATGACGGTGCGGACCCCGGTGAGCGGATACGCGTCCGGCGATCAGGCGGGGACGATGTTCTCCGCCTGCGGGCCCTTCTGGCCCTGCGTGACGTCGAAGGAGACCCGCTGGCCCTCCTGGAGCTCACGGAAGCCCTGGCTCGCGATGTTCGAGTAGTGGGCGAAGACGTCGGGACCGCCGCCGTCCTGCTGGATGAAGCCGAAACCCTTTTCAGAGTTGAACCACTTCACAGTGCCCTGTGCCATGACATTCCCCTTCGGTAGGCAAATGGCCCCATCCGGAGATGCCGGAAAACAAATAACGCGCCTGAAGGAGAAGCATTCCCGTCAGGCGCACATAGGTTCATGGGTACCACAACTGCAACAAGTGAAAGGTAGCACAGCTCGGCGGTCCATGGCCTGGTCATTGAGGCGTGTCGCCGCTTCCACGGCCGATTCAACGGCTCCGGCGCCCTGGAACCCGTCTGCGTCCCGGGGCCGGGCGCGGCCAAACGATGGCTTGTCGTGCGGTGCGGCGCGTGGCGCCGGTCGTGTGCCGCTCCGGACGGGCGGAGATGCAGCAGACTGCCGGTGATCATCTGCAACAGCGGTCGACACGGCGTCCATCTGTGAAGGGAGAGCCGGCATGACGATGGTTCCTGCCGACCTGAAGTACACCGACGAGCACGAGTGGGTCCGGGTGGAGCCCGACCGCACTGTGACGGTCGGCATCACCGACCACGCGCAGAAGACGCTCGGCGACCTCGTCTTCCTGGAACTGCCCAAGGTCGGCCTGAAGGTGGAAGCCGGACAGCCGATCAGTGTGGTGGAATCCGTCAAATCCGCCACCGACATCTTCAGCCCGGTCACCGGCGAGGTCATCGCCGTCAACACGGACGCGAGCGACGCGCCCGAGGACGTCAACGACGATCCGTACGGCGTCTGGCTCTTCAAGATCAAGCTGGCGGACAAGACGAAGGTCGACGGCCTCTTGGACGCCGCCGCCTATACGAAACTGATCAGCTGAGGTCTCTTCGCCATGACGGCCGGGAGGTGCTCCCACCCCCCGGCCGACGGCTTCGGCCGCGGGCGGTCCCCTTCCCCGGCCCTGCCCCAACGCCGGTTCGCACCTCTGACCTGCGCGTGCGCGAGGACCGCCGATACCGCCTCGTACAGCCTCTCTCGTGAGGCGCCGACGGCCGTCGGGAAGCGCGTCCACATGCGGCCCGAACGAACGCGTGCAGTCGCCGGGATCCCCTCCGAGACGGGAGACGCAAGCCATGGACATGAAACTCGAGGTCGTGGTGGTGCCGGTGTCCGACGTCGACCGGGCCAAGGACTTCTACACGGCGCTCGGCTGGCGGCTCGACGCGGACGTCGCCACCGACGGGGACTTCCGGGTGGTCCAGGTGACCCCTCCGGGTTCCCCGGCGTCGGTCATCTTCGGCGCGTCGGTCACCGAACAGGCTCCCGGCTCGGCCCGGGGTCTGCACCTGATCGTCGACGACATCGAGGCCGCCCACGCGGAGCTGGTGCGACACGGCGCCGACCCCAGCGAGGTGTTCCACGATGCCGGCGGCGTCTTCCACCACGCCGGTGACGACGCCCGGGTGCCCGGACCCGACCCGAAGCGCGGAAGCTACGGCTCCTTCCTGTCGTTCAGCGACCCCGACGGCAATGGCTGGCTGCTTCAGGAGGTCACCACCAGGCTCCCGGGGCGACTGGATCCCGCGACCACGTCGTTCGCATCGGCCGGCGACCTGGCGAGTGCCCTTCGGCGGGCCGCGGCGGCGCACGGTGAGCACGAGGCGCGCATCGGCGCGGAGGACCCGGACTGGCCGGACTGGTACGCGCGGTACATGGTGAGCGAGCAGGCCGGCAGCGAACCGCCCGAGTGACGCGGTCCCCCCAGCCCCGCCCCACCCGGAGGCCCGCCGGTCAGCTCACCCGGTCGAGCCGGGAGGGGGATCCGGTGGTCTGACTGCCCTCGTCGCCGAGTGTCAGGGTGTCGGCTCCGTTCTTGGTCAGGGTGTAGACGTTGCCCGGTCTGCACACCACGCCGACCGAGGGATCCGTGGGCGTACTGGTGACCGCCTGGAACACCATCGACGTCGCGTGGGTCTCCTGCAGGCGCAGCGTCTCGGTGCAGCCGATGTCGTCGCCGCTGGTCGCCTCGGTGACGTGGCTGATCTGGCGGCCCACGAGTTGACCCCGTCGCGCCGCGTGGAGGGTGACGGTCACGGACACGCCCGTCGTACGGGCGTTGAACACGCCGTCGCCCGAGCTGCTGCCGGGTCCGGTGCCCTTCCAGGTGCCCACCCAGGAGGCGGGCAGCGCGTTCGCCGCCGCCGCGCCGGTCGCGGACGGGGAGGGCGTCGACGGCGGGGACGTACCAGCCGAGGCCCGGCCGTCCCCGGCTCCATTCGCCCAGAGCGCCACGGTGACGGCCGCCGCGACGGCCAGCACGCCCGAGGCCACGACCACGACCGGGTTCCGGGCCCGCGCCGCCCCGCGCGGGGCGCTGGGAGGCGTAACGGCACCCGTGGGGCCGGCGGGCGCGAGCATGGGGCCGTTCCCGGCCGGAACAGCGGACGGAGGGACATACGGCGGCGGGCCGAATCCCGTCGCCGTGGGCGCAACGGGCGGCGCAACGGGCGGCGCCGCGACGGCGGGCGACGCGTCGAGCAGGCTCCGCAGCTCGGCCTCCCGCGCGGCGAGGTCCTGTGCCAGGCCCGGGACAAGGTCGGTGGCCCAGTCCGTGGCCGCGGATCCGAGCCGCTCCAGCAACTCCCGTGTCGTGGGCCGGGATCGGGGAGACTTGTGGAGGCAGGCCGCCAGCAGCGGTGCGAGTGACGGCGGTACGTCGTCGAGCACGGGCTCCTCGTGCGCGATCCGGTAGAGCAGCTGCGCCGCGGAGGGCTCCTCCCCACGGCGCAGGAAGGGCCCCTGTCCGGTGGCCGCGTACACCAGCACCGCAGCGAGGGAGAAGACGTCGCCGGGTCCCGCCGCGGCCCCGCCCGTGACCTGTTCGGGGGCCATGTACCCGGGGGAGCCGATGACCCCGCCCGTGCGGGTGTGGCGGGTGTCGTCGGCGGCCCGGGCGATGCCGAAGTCGATGAGCAGCGGATGACGGCGGGCGAGCAGCACGTTGGACGGCTTCACGTCCCGGTGCGCGAGCCCCGCCCGGTGCACGGTTCCGAGCCCTTCGGCGAGCTCCGCCGCCAGTATGCGGACGGCGGTCTCGGGCAGGGGCCCGTGCCGTTCCACCCAGTCGGCCAGGGTCGGTGCCGGGACGTACTCCGTTGCCAGCCACTGCGGCCGCTGCCCCGGCGCGCTGTAGTCGACGACCGCGACCGTCCAGGGGGAGCGGACCTGGTCGTTGCTGGCTATCTCGCGGGCGAACCGCTCCTCGAAGCCCGGGTCCTGGCCGAACTCGCCGCGTACCGTCTTCAGCGCCAGCGGTCGGCCGGAGGACGTACGGCTGAGAAAGACCTGCCCCATGCCGCCGGCCCCGAGCCGCGCCAGCAGAGGGTAGCCGCCGACGGCCGGTGGATCCGTCGGATCGAGACTTCTCATGAACGTCTCCGGGCGGTGAGCGCGTTGCAGCCTGCGGTGATCTATTCATATCAGTTCGGGTAGTTCGGCAGTGGTGTCCCGCTCTCCGGCGATGCCGATGGTGCCGTCGGGGAAGCGCTGGACCGAGCGCACGCCGGGCAGCAGGTTGAGGAGCAGGCAAGGTGTGCCGATGACGGCCGCGGCGGCCAGCAGAGTCGTGCGCATCCCGAGAAACTGGGCGACGGGAGCGGCCGCGGCGTAGCCGGCGGGCATGGCGATCAACGAGATCATCCAGTCCAATGAGCTGACGCGGGCCAGCATCTCCTCGGGGAAGAGCTGCTGCTGAGTGGTCGCCAGAACCTCGCCGACCAGTGAGGTCATGATGAACGCCACGGCCACGCCGAGAGCGATGACTAAGAGCGGGGCGGGAGGAGCGAGCAGAGCCAGCGGGCCGATGCCGAGTACCGCGGCCGCGTTCGTGGCGACCAAGGGGCGGCGCGGCCGGTAGCGCAGCGCGGCCAGGCCGCCGACGATGGAGCCGACCGCACCGGTGATCATGATCACGCTCCAGGCGGTGGCCCCGCCGTGGCCGTGCTGCATCACGACCGGGCCCAGGACGAAGAAGAACGCGATCGCGAAGTTCCACACGCCCCAGCAGAGCAGGTTGGCCAGGTACCAGGGGTACCGGGCCACCGCCGACCAGCCGTCGCGCAGGTCCCCGAAGAAGTGCTGTCTCCCGGACCGCCGCGCCTGCCTGCGCGGCTGCATTCGGGAGACCAGCACGAAACTCAGCAGGAAGCTGATGGAATTGACGAGAATCGCGGCACCTGGACTGGAGACCGCCAGCAGCAGCGCGGCGAGGGCCGGGCCGAGCACCTTCGTGGTGCTGTCCGTCAGGCCGAGCAGGGCGTTCGCCGGTTGCAGATGCTCAGTGCCGACGAGCTCGGGTACGACGGCCCTGGACGCCGGGGTGAAGAAGGCCATGGCCATACCGGCGATCGTGTAGGTGACGGCGAACTGCCAGACCGCCGCCTGATGCAGGAAAATCATCAGGGCGAGCAGGCCGTAGCAGACCGCCTGGATGGCGTCGGTCGCCATCAGCACCAGCTTGCGCGACAGCCGGTCCGCCCAGACGCCGCCCACCGGCAGCATCGCCACCTGGCCGACCGCATGGCAGGTCAGCACCGTGCCGACATCCAGTGCGCTGCCACCTGAGCGCAGGATGGCGAAGACCACTGTCACCGGTATCAGGGCATTGCCCATGGCGGAGATGCTGCGCGCGGTCCACAGGAGCCGGTAGGGGCGCTCCCGCAGCGTGCTCAACGATGTCGGCAGGGGCACGGGCGGCCGTCCTTTCTGAGTCATGGGGTTTCCCGGAACTGCCGAGTCGTCGGCCGACCACGATGTCGATCACGACGAGGGGGCGTCGGCGATGCGGGGTCGCCCGGGCAGGGGGCATCGCCGTTTCGGGTCCCGCGAGCCGCGAGCCGCGTTTTGGGATCGGGACGGGCTGGGGACCGGGACCGGAATCGGAATCGGAGAGAGAAGTGTCAGACGGTCATGCGGAACCGCCGCCGGTAGGCCGCGGGCGTCGTGCCGATCTGCTTGCGCAGCGCGCGGTGGAGCGTCTCCACCGAGCCGAGTCCACACGCGGCGGCGACCTGGTCCAAGGGCTGGTCGGTGCCCTCCAGGAGACGGCGGGCCGCTTCCACTCGCGCGGCCTCGACGTAGGCGCCCGGAGTGGTTCCGGTCTCCTGGCGGAACACCCGCGCGAAGTGGCGCTCGCTCAGGCACATCCGTGCCGCGAGCGCGGCGGCGGACAGGTCACCGTCCAGGTGGTCGACGATGTACATCCGCAGCGCGTCGATGTCGCGGCGGGCCGCGGGCGGCCGGCTCAGCGGGACCGAGAACTGGCTCTGGCCGCCCTGGCGCCTGACGTACATGACGAGCTGCCGCGCAACTGTCAGGGCCACCTCCTCGCCCAGGTCCTCGGCGACCAGTGCCAGTGCCAGGTCCATGCAGGAGCTGATCCCGGCGCCGGTCCAGATGTTGCCGCAGCGCACGAAGATCGGGTCGGGGTCGACGGTGACCTCGGGATGCTCGGCCGCCAACTGCGCCGCGGTCGACCAATGGGTCGTCGCCGTCCTGCCGTTGAGCACCCCGGCGGCGGCCAGCAGGTGCGCGCCGCCGCACACCGACACGACCCGCCGGGCCAGCGGCGTGACCCGGGCGATCCACGCGACCACGTCGCCGTCCACGCGGGCGACCGCGCCGCCGGGGTCCGTGCCGATCGCCCCGGGGACCAGCAGCGTGTCCAGTACGCCGTCCACCTCGTCGAAGGAGAGGTCTGCGACCAGTCGTAGCCCCGCTGACGTGGCCACCTCGCCGCGAGTCCGCCCCGCGAGTTCGACCCGGTAGCCCGCGGCGCCGCCGGTCTCCCGGTCGGCCAGGGCGAAGACCTCGGCCGGGCCGGTGACGTCGAGGAGGTCGACGCCGGGGAAGACCGCGATGACGACGCGGCGGGTGCTGGACATGGGTCCATCCTGACCCGCGTGACTCGGAGGCGGCAATGACGGTCTGCTGGCAGATCCGGACATGACGGTCCGGCAGGTGAGTGCCACGGCCAGGTGAGTGTCACGGCCTGCCGGTGGGCAGAGGGAACGGATGGCGCAGACGGCGTTTGACGAGTCCGAGCGGCGGGCGTGGGCAGGGCAGGCCGAGGCCTACGCCGCGAGTTTTGCCAGACTGTGCGCGTATCCAGTGCCCGTGCTCCTTCGTGCCGCCAAGGTTCGACAGGGGGACCGGCTCCTCGATGTGGGGACGGGTACCGGCACCGTTGCCGCAGCCGCGTGGGCACGGGGAGCGAGGGTGACGGCGGTGGACGCCGAGCCGGGCATGGTGGCCCGGGCCGCGCGGGCGGTTCCGGAAGCCGATGTGCGGCTTGCGTCCTTGCCTCGTCTTCCGTTCCCCGACGACGAGTTCGACGTCGTGGTCGGCAACTTCGTTCTCAACCATGTCGGACGCCCTGGTGAGACCCTGCGGGAGCTGCGCCGGGTGACGCGGCCTGGTGGCCGTATGGCCGTCACCATCTGGGCAGCTCCTCCAGCGGCCGGGCAGGCACTCCTCGGCAGGGCGGTCCAGGCGGCCGGTGTCGCCCGTCCCGCTTTCCTGCCGGCCCTTGCGCCCGAAGACGACTTCCCGCGCACTGAGCAGGGCTTGGCCGCGTTGTGGGGCGAGGCCGGACTACGGAACGGTGTGTGCAGCACCCTGGTCTGGAACCATCGGACGACGCGCGAGGAGTGGTGGAGCGGACCGGCGGCCGGAGTGGCGACGATCGGACAGGTCGTCACCAGTCAGGCACCAGCGGTTGTCGCAGAGATCAAGGAGCACTTTGAGCTTCTGTGCGGCGAGTTCGCCGGTCCCGATGGCGTACTGCTGTTGCCCCACGCAGCCCTGATCGCGCATGGCCGGGCATGACGGCCGGGAGAGGAGGCGGAGGCGGCTTCGGGCGTGGGCGGCAACGACCGACCAGGTCTGCTGCCTTCCCTCAGACCTGCTGGCCGCCCGCTCCCGCGCGGGCGTCCCGGCGTCCTTCGCGTGTTCCGACCGTCGGACGCTGGTCGGGGGAGGTGATGATGCCGCCCGCTCCATGGAAGACCAGGTTGTTGGCGCTGATGCCCGGGCGGTCGAGGAGCTGGGCGAGCGAGGCGCTGATGAGCTCACTGACGTCGTCGCAGTCGAGGAGCGTTTCGGAGAGTGCGCCGTGGGCCAGCCAGAGAGGCAGCAACTCCTTGCGGGTGTCGAGATCGAAGTCGCGATTGAAGTCGGTGCCCGCGGTGTCTCCCACCTCCACCCGGGTGAAGCGGTGATGGGGATGCTCCAGGCGCAGGCTCAGCAGCGCCTGGTCAAGAGCGGCCTTGCTCGCGCTGTAGGCGCCGACACCGTGGTAGGGGCGCCCCACGCTTCGTGACGAGACGAACGCCGTGACACTGCCGGGGGACAGCTCGGGCAGCAGGCGGGAGGTGACCAGGAGGGGGCCCACCACGTTGGTGGCGAACAACCGTTGCCACACCGACGCGGTGGTCTTGGTGATCGGTGTGATGGGGGAGACGGCGGCGCAGTGCACCACCAGATCGATCCCGCCCAGCCCCGCGAGCGCCTGCTCGGCGATGCGCGTGCAGTCGTCGGGGTCGGCGAGATCCGCTGGTACGGCGAGGCCGTCCACCTGACCCGCGACAGCTTCCAGCAGGTCCTTGCGGCGCGCGGCGACAGCGACGCGTGCACCGCCGGCGGCGGCGGTGAGGGCGATGGAACGCCCGATCCCGGAGGACGCGCCGACGACGAGCACCCGTCGGCCGGTGAAGTCCGTCTGCGGCATGGAATCTCCCTGGGCAGGCAAGTAGGGGCAGGCGTCGCCGAGTCTCGGAGCCTCCGAAAGTGTATTGCTGTATCGCGATTATGAGAATGGTCTTCTCGTCCACCGTGTGTCTGCTTCTTCAATGCAACCGCTCCGGGCGGGTGGTTCGCACAGGCGTGCGAGTGGTTCGCCAGTGCCGCCGACGGTGAACGACCCGTGGCCGTCGGCACCCTGACGGTCGATCAGTTGATCCGATCGTCTGATCACGTGTCCGATGAATCGCCCATACGATGAGGAGACCCGCCCGTGCCACCCGGAAGATTGGCTCAACCGGCGATCCCGCCAGCCAGGCGGCGTGGACCTGGAACGGCACCCCCACCGCACCCGTCAGCGGCACCAGCACCACCGCCGACCAGCCCCGGCCGCTGGTGAACCGCCACCCGTCCGACGCGAGCCAGGACGACCTCTACGTCTCCTACGAGGACACCACCGCCCCGCCGACGGCGCAGGTCTTCGCTGAAGTCCTCCGCCAACTCGTCCGTGTACGGCTGGCCGGTGAACTTCACCGCGACGGTCACCCCCGTACCCGACGGCGGCACCAACTGCAGTTGTGTGCAGGTCGGCACGCCGAACCTGCTGCCCGGAACGCGCACCGTCACCGCCCGGTACAGCGGTGACGGCAACTACCTGGCGGGCGGCCTGGAGTCCGCCGCTCGGACGGTGACCTGCACCAGGACCAGCACCGGATCGGTGAACGTCGTGAGGGGGTCGCCGGCTAGGCGGCGCTGTCCGGCAACCACAGCGGTGCGCGGCTCCCTGATCTGCTACGGCAATGTCCCGCCGCCCACCAACGACGGGCATCCCAACTCCGTGACCGGCGCACGGCAGGGGCGGTGCGCGACCCTGGGATCACGAACTGGACCGCCATCACCATCCCGCATATGTCCCGTATTGTGACCTTTGGTGTCATGTCTCGGCGGATGGGATGGAGTTGGGTCCGTGGCGTTCGCGGAGTCGGCCGGTGGTGGTGAGTCGATGTCCTCTCCCGGGTCGGCTCAAGAGAACGCGCGACGGTCCCGGGCACCGCTGCTGGCGGTGTGCGCCGGGTATTTCATGGTGATCCTGGATGTCACGGCCATCAACGTCGCCGTGCCGGTGATCGGCCGGGAGCTGTCGGCCTCGCTCACCGGCATCCAGTGGATCACCGACGGGTACACCCTCGTCTTCGCCGGGTTCCTGCTGACCGGTGGCGCACTGGGGGACCGGCTGGGCAACCGTCGGGTCTTCTGCTCGGGCGTGGCGGTGTTCACCCTGTCCTCGGCCGCGTGCGCGCTCGCGGCGAACGCCCCGTTCCTGGTCGCGGCCCGGCTGGTGGAGGGGCTGGGCGCGGCCCTGATCGTGCCCGGTTCCCTGGCCCTGCTCCAGCAGTCCTACCCGACGCCGACCGCACGCTCACAGGCCTTCGGGCTGTGGGGTTCGATGGCGGGCATCGCGGCCGCCGCCGGCCCGCTGCTGGGCGGGCTGCTCGTCTCCACGCTGGGCTGGCGCTGGGTGTTCCTGATCAACCTGCCCGTCGGTGCGGCCTGCCTGGTGCTGACGCTGCGGCATGTGGCGCGCTCGCCCCGGCGCGCCGACCGGGCTCTGGACTGGCCGGCGCAGTGTGCGGTGGTGACGGCGGCGGCACTGCTGACCGCGGCGCTCAACGAGGCCGGACGGCGCGGCTGGTCCGATCCGGCTGTCCTCGCCGGGGTGGGCCTGGCCGTGCTGGCCGCCGCGGCGTTCGCGGTGCGCGAGCGGCTGGCGCGCTCTCCGGTCCTGCCGCCGAGCCTGCTGCGCTCCCGTGCGATGAGCGGTGGAGCCGCCATCGGCCTGCTGTTCAACTTCGGCTTCTACGGCATGGTGTTCACCGCCAGCCTCGAATTCCAGCACCAGCGCGGCTTCAGCGCCCTCGGCACCGGGCTGGCGCTGTTCCCGGCGGTGGCGATGACCATGTTCGCCTCCGTCCTGTCCGGACGGCTGTCCCGCCGCACCGGCGATCGTCCGCTGGTGATCTCCGGCATACTCCTGGCCGCCCTGGGGCTGGCCGGCTGGGCCGCGGCCGGAGCCGACCCCGCCTACCCGCTGCTGATCGCCCCGATGATGGCCGCGGGATTCGGTACCTCCTTCGCCCTCACCGGTTCGACCGCCACCGTGATGGGTGCCGCGCCTCCGGCGTACTCAGGCGCCGCCTCCGCGCTGTTCAACACCACCCGCCAGATCGGCAGCGCCACCGGCGTCGCGCTCGGCGGCAGCCTGCTCGCCACGGCCACCGACTACAACACCGGGCTGCGCACCAGCATGGCCGTCGGCGCGCTCGCCTACCTGGCCGCCGCGGGCCTCGCGTGGCTGTGCGTGCCGGCGAAACCGAAGAAGACCTAGGCGATCAATTCCCGGGGGTCCGGGATCGTACGGGGTGAGCGGGCGGAGATTGACCTGCCCCTGGACCGGATCCAGTTGGCTCTGGAAGGGACTAGGTCGTCACCATCGTCGGTGCACGGTTGCCTTGCTACCGGTCACCAGGCTGGCCGGCGGAACATCGTCGGCCACGACCGCACCAGCGGCGACCACGGCGTCACGGCCGATGCTGACGCCGGGCAGGATCGTGGCACCGGCGCCGATCCACACGTTCTCCGCCACGTCGATGGGTGCGCCCGTGAGGTACAGCCGCCGCTCCTCGGGATCGACCGGGTGGCCGCTGGTGATGAACGTGACCTTCGGGCCGACCATCACGCGCTCGCCGAGCCGGATGCCGGCATAGTCCAGGAACGTGCAGTTCTGGTTGATGAACACCCGCTCGGCGAGGTCGAGGCGGAGTCCGTGGTCCGTGTAGAAGGGCGGATAGATCGTGACTCTCGACGGCAGTGGCTTGCCGAGGATCTGTTCGAACAGCTCCGCCTTGCCTGCTTCGTCCTCGAAGGGCAGGAGGTTCAGGCGGGAGGTGAGTTCCGTGACCCGCAGGACCCTCTCGGCCATGGCCTGGAACTCGGCGCTGTGAATGCGCATGAGACGGTCGCCGGACATGGCACGTTCCTTTCTGGCGTACCGGGGTACCGGCGGAGACGGGAACGAGGGCATCCCAGATCGTTCTGCGGCCAACGGCCTGGACGTCCCCCGCGACGGCACTCTATGCGACGACCGACGACCTCCTGGGGGAGTTGCTTCGCCTCCACCCCGGGGGTGAGCACTCTCCACGGCTGTCCGGCCGATCACTTGTAGCCTGGCGTCGCCGTACGTCGGGGGGAGCTGACCGTGGAGAACATCCTGTCCGTGGCCGTCGGGGCCGCTGCCGGCCTGATAGGGGTGGTGTTCGGTTCGTGGTTCACCGCGCGTCGGCAGGACCGTATGTGGCTCCGTGAACAGAAGCTCAAAGCCGGGATCGGCTTCAACACGGCCGTGGTCCAGCTCCTGGACTACCTGAAGGAGACCCAGCTGAGCGACGACGGTCCCGGAGCCAACGAGATGGCGAACCGGATGCAGGAAGCACGCTCGGCCCTCTACCTGCTCTGCGCCGACGACACCGTCGATCTCGCCGATGCTCTCGCGCGCCGGGTCTGGAGCACCCGGCCCACCGAAGGAAGGGACGACCGCCGGGCCGAGTTCCGGGAGACGCTGGACCTGCTGCGTCGCTTCACCCACCAGCTCCGGCAGGAGATCGCCAGAAGGTAGTTCCCATCGGATCACCGGGTGGACCGGCGCCGATCCCGGACACGCGTAGCCTCCTCACGTGGATCGAAGAGCACAGGCAGTCGGCGCGGTCGTCGGTGCAGCGGTGGGGGACGCGCTGGGGGCTCCCTTCGAGTTCGGCTTGGCAGGGGCGTTCTCCGCGAAGTGCGAGGCACGTGGTGTGGACGGGGAGATGTGCGGAGGAGGGGGCTGGGAGCCGGGGGAGGCGACCGACGACACGCAGATGGCGGTCCTCGTGGCCGAGTCCCTGCTCGAACGGGGCGGGCTGGACCTGCCGGACATCTTCACCCGGTTCCAGCGGTGGGCGGCAGCCGAGCCTAAGGACATCGGCCTGCAGACGGAGGACGTGCTCACCAACGGCATGCCCTGGGACCGCGCCGCCGCCGTTCACTTCGAGACCAACCTGCGGGCTGCGGGAAACGGTTCCCTGATGAGAGCTTCCACGTCAGCCGTCTACTTCGCCCGCGAGGAACAGCAGACCACCATGGACGCGGCACGTCGCATCGCCGCTCTCACACATGGCGACCGGGCGGCTTGGGAAGGGACAGCCGTCTTCCATGAACTCGTGCGCCGGACGCTGCTCGGCACCGATCCCCTCGACGCACTACCGGCCGTCCTCGCCTCCGTGCATCCTGACCACCGGGACAGGTACGCGGTCGTTCTCGCTCCCGACTGGAGCCCCGACCGGGCGACCGAGTTCAACGGCGCCGTATGGCCATGTCTCGGCTCCGCCGTATGGGCGCTGCGCACCACCGGCAGTTACGAGGACGCGGTGCGGGCCGCGATCGACCTCGGTGGTGACACCGACACAGTTGCCGCGGTCACCGGTGGCCTCGCCGGGGCCCGCTACGGGGTCGACGCGATTCCGGCCCGCTGGACCCGGCCTCTTCACGTACCCCTGCCGGGATTCGGGGAACGGGTCTTGCGGCTGCCGGAACTCGTCGATCTCGCCGAGCGCGTCGCGTCAGCTCGTGCGTGACCTCTCGACGAGCACGCGGGCCACCTGCTCGGCGCGATCGACCGTCTGATCCACCGAGCCCATGGAGTCGGTGACACAGGCTCCCTCGTGCAGGATCAGCACCTGGGCGGCCAGTGCGGCGGGGTCCTGGAGGCCGGCCTTCACGGCGAGGTCCTTCAGGTAGGCGAGGAGCCATGCCTTCTGTTCGCGGGCGACCTCTCGGCCGGGGTGATCCGCCAGCAGTTCGACGGAAGCGTTGATGAAGGCGCAGCCCCGTTGGTTCCGCTCCCGCATCCACTTGCGCAAGGCGCCGACCCCTCGCCTCCGACGTCCGCGCGTGCGCCGAGCGGTCAGGGCATCACAGGGGGACCGGGTGGTGGGCGGACGGTCATGAACAGGTTCATCGGCGAGTCCCTTCGGTGATCCGTCAACCGTTCGCTCGGACGGGAAGTTCGGTGATGCTCAGGGCGAAGTCCACGTGCCCCACCCCGTGGTTGGCGAGGCCCACCGTGACCACGCCCGCTCCTTCCAGCCAGTGCGCCATTCTCAGGCCGCCGACGTCCAGCGGACGCATCCCGAGGCTCTCGATGAACGCCTCCACACGTGACTTGGCCTGCGCATCGTCGCCGGCGATGAAGACGTCGGGGCGGCCCTTCTCCAGGACATGACGGAAGACGGTGTTGAACGCCTTCACCACGCAGGCGTCGGACGGGGCCGCCTTGGCGACTTCCTGCGCGATCGAGGTCGCCTCGCGGTGGGCCAGCCCGTCGAACGTGGAATTGAAGGGATTGCTGATGTCGACGAGGACCTTGCCCGCGAGAGCGTCTCCGTACTGGGTGACGGCCGGCACGACACCGTCGTACAACAGGGCCACGATGACGATGTCCCCGGCCGGGGCGGTGCCCCATTCTCCCGTCGTGGCGCCGCCGCCGAGAGCCTTGGCCAGGTCGGCGGCCTTGGACTGATCGCGGCCCATGATCTCGACGGCGTTGCCGCCCGCTACCGCCCGCGCGCCGATGGTGCGGGCCATGTTCCCGGTGCCGATGATGCTGAACAGCTCGGCGAGCAGCTCGCGCTGCTCATCGACGGCGCCGCGGCCCGCACCCGGGTCCTCGACGCCGACGCCTTCCCCACCGCCGCCGCCATCGCCGCCGTCCTCATCGACAACGCCATCCCCGCCACAGCCGCCGTTGACCGGCGACGGGATGAAGCGTCAAGTTGACTTGGCTCTGCGCGGCGGGGCTGGACACGCTGCCGGTCGCTCGGCCGCACCCGCCGGTAGGCGACCGACTCCTGGTGCTGAAGTAGCTGCGGATGTCGTCGGCGAGAGGCTCGGGCTGTCGAACGAGCGCTCGGCAAAGTTGCGGGGCAACCTCTGGATGCCGACGGGGAACGGTGGCCGGGGGCTGCCGCCCAATGCGGTCGTCGAGGCCATCGACCAGCGCGCCGGCCGGATCCGCCTCTCCGCCGCCTCTCCCTGGCTGCTCGACGCCGACTTCAGGCTCGTCGACGCCCCCGACCGCACGGAACTGGCTGCTGAGAACGACCAGGTGCGACAGCACTACGCGGATGCACTCACAGCGCCCGTCGCCGACGGTGCTGATCCGACGGGCACCTACCTGACGAGCGCCGCCCCTCGCGATCGCACCAGGTCGAGCGAGTGAGAGCGAGTACGGAGGCATGGCGTGGGGCGCCGGGGCCTGCCACGTCCGCGATGGCGAGGGCGAAGGCGGCGGCGGTCGGCCCGAGCCTGTGCGCCTCGGCGACGCGGTCTTCGTGCCGATCAGCCCATTCCGTCGCTGCCCCCCTCGGGCCGCTGCTCATGGGCGGGCCGGCCGCCGGGAAGCGGCGGCCGGCGTGGCTGGTTCCGGGAGTGGTCAGCGGGTCGGCAGCGGGCGGGTGTGTTCGATGCGGACCGCGGCCAGGGTGCGGGGGTCGAGGCCGAGGAGCCGCAGGATCGTCGGTGCGATCTGGGTGGTCCTGACCGGAGCGCCGACGCGTACGTCGTGCGGGGTGGCGGGGCCGGAGACGACGAGCGGGACGTCGAGGTCGTCGGCGTGGGCTCCGCCGTGCTCGGCGATCTTGCCCTTGCCGCCTGTGTAGACAACGCCGTACTGGCTGATGCCGAACACGTCGGGCACGCGCGAGTCGCCCGGCCGGGCGTGGAAGTAGCGGGCGGCGGCCGCACCGGCGTACACGGTCTTCAGGCCGCTCGCGGTGAACGGCTTGGCCGCTGCGTCGATGTCGTTGCCGGTGCCGTTCTGGGCGAGCAGGTAGGCCTTGGCGAAGTCGGCGGCGGCCTGGGAACGGTCGCTGAGCCACAGCAGCATGGCGTCGTCGTCCACGGCGTGGGCGACCAGGTCACCGGCGCCGGGGTGGGCGGCTTTCCAGGCGGCGTTTAGGCCGTCCAGGAGCGGGCCGTCGTCGATGCGGGTGAGCGCCTTGGGGTCGGTGGGGGACTGGCCGTGCTTGGAGGACAGGATGACGGTCGTGCTGCCGGCGAGGCCCCGCTTGTGGATCTCGTCGAGGAACTCCGCGACCTGCCGGTCGATGAAGTCGAGGTTCTTGGCCAGCAGCGGGCCGGGCACGCCACTCGTGGTGTAACCACCCGTCAGACCGTCGGAGGAGGGCAGCTTCTGGGCGGTGGACACGGACTGGAAGTTCATGCCGAAGACCGCGGGGACGCCGGTCTTGCGGGTGCCGCTGTGGTCGCGGCCGTCGATCTCGTTGAGGACGGCCTTCACCTTGTATGTGTCGTACTGCTCGGTCGCCGCGTTGTCCTTCGTCCAGTCCTCGCCGGCCGGGTAGCCGATGGCCTGGCTGTTGATCTCCGGTGCGAACAGGTCCTGGATGCCGTTGCCGGACGGCCCGTCGAGGATCTCGTAGGCGACGTGCTTGTCCGACCACGCGGTGCGCAGGCCCGCCTTGCGGGCGACGTCGAAGACCGTGTTCACCTTGAGGTACGAGTGCGGGTAGACGGGCTTGCAGGTCTTCGGGTCGACGGGCAGCTTCGCCGGGTTGATGAGGGTGGCGGCGTCGCCGGTCATGTTCAGGATGCTGCCGGGCAGGCCGGACAGTCCCTGGCCCGCGTCGATGGAGTTCTGGTTCTTGTCGAGGTCCTCGGTGAGGTCGACCTCGGCGCCCGGCCTGACGCCCGCGCAGCTGGTGGTGCCGGCCGGGAGGAGGGCGTTGCTGTAGGTGTCGTCGTAGTAGACGCCGGTGACGCCCGGGTCCCCGCCGGTCAGCTGGCCGACCATGCCGGGGAAGGAGTCGGAGGGGACCGTGGTTCTGGCGTGCGTGTACTCCACACCGCCGCCGGCCAGGCGGGCCAGCGCGGAACGCGGGTGCCGGGCCACGTACCAGGCCAGGTCGGACTGGTGCAGGCCGTCGACCGACAGCAGCAGGACATGCCGGGAGCGGGGCGTGGCGGAGGCCGCGGCGGGACGGGCGGTCATGGCGGTCAGACCGCCGACCGCGGCGAGCGCGGCGGCGGCAGCCGCGACGGGACGGAGCGGGTGTCGGAACACGGTGGTTCTCCTCAAGCTGTGGTGCGTCTGTGACCGTGCGGATCGCGCACCGACATTGGAGAGGGAGAACGTGTACGGAACCGGACTTGTGTACCGGCCTCTGTCAAAGAGCGTCATCTGGGCGGGCAAAGCCCGCCGGGCGACATAGATGTGTGACGGCTGTGAGCGCTGCCTTATGGTTCCGTAATGAGCAACTCCGCCGCGTCTGCTGTCCTGACCACCGCCGACCTGTCCGAAGCGATACGGGCGGTGCGCACGTTGCTGGGCATCGCGGACGCCGCTCAGGCGGTGGTCGACTTCGAAGCCGTGATCAGGTCGCCGACCGTCCTGGCGGACGTACGCCACGTACTGCCCGACCTCGTCTGGTGGGCGTCGGCCGGCCAGGAGCACGGTTCGTCGGAGGCCGGCGACGACCCCGCGGACTGTCTGCCGATCCGTGTGTTCGACTGGAACCGTCCGCTGGACAGTGCCGAGCCTTTCATCTCCGCCCTGGGGCCGGATCCCGCAGCCGTTCGCTGGGATCTGGACGGATGGCCCGCGGTGCCCGGAGAAGGGCTGGAGGAGATCGCGCAGAAGTGGGCGTACCTCACCCTGGCGGTGAACTGCCGAGACATCTATCAGGAGGAGCCGTCGCAGGACCACACCGTCTACGTGCACGTCCGGAACCGGAACGGCGACCAGGTTCCCCGCGTCCACTGGCTCGCCGATCAGGTGGGCGGCCGGTTCACCGGCAGGGTGGAGATCGCCCCTCTGTAACCCGGACGTGGCCCGTGTCCACATCTGCTTGGTTTTGTGAGGATGCTGTGGGTGACAGGCGATAAGGCTTCCGGCTTCCGGAGCCCCTCCCTACCCTCGGGTGCCCATGACAACAGAACATGCGCAGCAGTCTCAGGGGCACGACGGACCCAGCCGCAGGCACTTCCTGACGGCGACCGGGGGAGCGGTCGCCGGAGTCGTCGGCGGGGGAGCGGCCGGCGCCTTAGGGGGTGCCGGCAGCGCGGCCGCGGCCTCCTCCGGCAAGCGCGTCGCCGTCCTCGGCGGCGGGGTCTCCGGCCTCAGCGCCGCTCATGAACTCGCCGAACGCGGCTACGAGGTGACGGTCTACGAGTACTACGACGCCCTCGGCGGCAAGGCCCGCTCCATGGACGTCCCCGGGACCGGAATGGGCGGCCGCAAGCCGCTTCCCGGGGAGCACGGCTTCCGGTTCTTCCCCGGCTTCTACCGGAACCTGCCGGACACCATGCGCCGTATCCCCTTCCCGGGCAACGCGAACGGCGTCCACGGCAACCTCCGCAACGGTACGGAGGAGTTGTTCGCGCGCGGCTCGGGCCGCCCGGACCTGCACTTCCCGCTCCGCCGGGTCACCACCCCGCCCGCCGCCGGCGACCTCACCCCGTCCTGGATCCGCGACCAGATCCTCTCCGTCCTGGACCTCGGCACGCACCTGCCCGCCCACGAGGCCGCCTACTTCGCCGACCGCCTCCTGGTCCACCTCACCAGCTGCGACGCGCGCCGCGAGGGCCAGTGGGAGAAGGTCGCCTGGTGGGACTTCATCCGGGCCGGCGAGATGAGCCGCGAGTACCAGGTGCTCCTCGGCATCGGCCAGACCCGCAACCTCGTCGCCACCCGCGCCGAGATCGCCTCCACCCGCACGGTCGGCCGCGTCATCATCGAGGCCCTCATCCTGTGGGGCCTGCTCGGCCGCGGCATGGACGGCGACGCGGACGTCGACCGGGTGCTGAACGCCCCGACCAGCGAGGCGTGGATCGCCCCCTGGGAGAGGCATCTGCGCTCCCTGGGCGTCCAGTTCGTGCTCGGCACCGAGGTCAGGGAGGTGGTGTACGACGGTGGCCGGGTGACCGGCGTACGGGTGGCGGCGCGCGACGGCAGCCGGCAGCGCACCATCACCGCCGACCACTACGTCAGCGCCCTCCCCGTCGAGCACGCGCGTGTGACCTGGGGCCCGGCCCTGCGCGCCGCCGACCCCCAGCTCGGGCGGTGCGACGCGCTGAAGACGGACTGGATGACCGGCATCATGTTCTATCTGCGCACGCCGACCCCGGTCGTGCACGGCCACATCAACTGCCTCGACTCACCGTGGGCGGTCACCGGAATCGGCCAGACACAGTTCTGGGACGTACGGGACTTCTCGCGCGACTACGGAGACGGGCAGGCCCATGAATGCCTGTCCACGATCATCTCCGAGTGGGACAAGCCCGGCATCCTGTACGGCAAGACGGCCCGTGAGTGCACGAAGGACGAGATCGTCGCCGAACTGTGGGCCCAGCTCAAGGACGGGCTGAACGACTCCGGCAAGACCACGCTCAGGGACGAGGACCGGCTCGGCTGGTTCATGGACCCGGCGGTGACCGGCCTCGGCGGCCCCGACCCGCAGAACCGCGAACAGCTCCTCATCCACCCCACCGGCACCCTCTACCACCGCCCGTCGGCGAAGACAGCGGTGCCGAACTTCTTCCTCGCGGGCGACTACGTCCGCACCGATGTGGACCTGGCGACCATGGAGGGCGCCAACGAGTCCGCGCGCCGCGCCGTCAACGCACTCCTGGACGCGGACAGTTCGGGCGCCGAGCGGTGTCACGTCTGGGAGTTGTTCCGGCCGCCGGAGATGGAACCCCTGAAGCGGGTCGACGAGGTCCGCTACCGGCTGGGGCTGCCCAACACCTTCGACCTGGGGTAGCACCCGGCACCGATCGAGGCGTGAAGGGCCGCTGCCCCGAGTAGCTGCGGCCCTTCAGGCGCTGTCGTCGCGGGGGATCGGCGAGCCCGCGGCACATGGTGGCGCTGCCGCGGCTGCGGCGAGGGCCTGCCGCAGGTGGGTGAGGCGTGTGATCTCCGCGTCCAGGGCCGCGAGGCGATCGGCCACGACGTCACTGAACCCGCCGGGGCGGCCGTTGCAGGAGGCCGACGGCTGCTCCTGGACGAGGAGGTCCAGTCGGTGGGCTCGGCGGCGGAGATCCTCCAGGGTGAGGCCCAGAGCCAGCAGGCTGCGGATGACACGGACGCGGGCCACCTCGGCGGAGCCGTACTCACGTTGACCGGAGGAGGTGCGCGGCGGGGGCCGCAGCAGGCCGCGGGCCTCGTACAGGCGTAGTGCGCGCGGTGTGGTTCCCGCGGCCGCCGCTGCCTCGCCGATCCGCATGCCTGCTCCGCCCTCTCCTACAGCACCACGACGGACGCCCCGAAGGAGCGGCCGGCGATCAGTTCGGGCAACGCCGCCGGGGCACGCTCCATTCCGTGGACCGGGGTATGGGGGAAACGGATGCGGCCCGCCCGCAGCCAGTCCCCGAAGCAGGCCTCCCACTCCGCCTGGACATCCCGGTGGTCCATGCCGTTGTAGCCGGCGATCGTGATGCCTCTGGCCAGCAGACGGTAGGTGTCGAGCACGGCCGGCGCGCTCCCGCCCGCCCGGTCCGGGGACAGCTGCCCGTCCAACGCGCCTACCAGGGCGAAGCGGGCGCCCCGGTTCGCCGCGTGGACGGCCGCCGTCAACTGTTCGCCGCCCACGGTGTCCAGGACGACGTCGATGCCGTCCGGCGCCACCCGGGCGAGTTGGCTGCCGAGCGGGGCCGCTCCGCGCAACACGGTGGCGTCGTAGCCGAGTTCCCGCTCCAGTCGCTGGGCCTTGTCCGGTGAGCCGGTGCTGCCGACCACCCTGGTGGCACCCAGCAGCCGGGCGACCTGACCGGCCATCGTGCCCACGGCACCGGCGGCGCCGGTCACGAACACGGTGTCGCCCGCCCTGACTTGGGCCAGCCGGGTCAGTGCGCCGTAAGCCGCAGCGCCCATGGCGAGATGGTCCACCGGGTCGGGCAGGGCGCCGTCCAGCAGTCTGCACTCGGCGGCGGCTGGCGCCGCGTACTCCCGCCAGCCCTGAAGGTGCAGCACCAGCCGCCCCTTCTCCAGCGGCCCGTCGACGACCTCGCCGATCGCGGGTCCGATCAGGGTGTCGCCGGGGTGCAGCGGCGGCAGCGGGACATCGTCCGTCTCGCCCCCGATGAGGGTGCGCAAGCCCGGGAAGACAAGGAAATGGGTGTTGCGGACGAGCACCTGGCCGACCTCAGGACGCGGGACGGGCGCCCGCACCAGGGCGAAGTCGTCCGGAGTCGGCAAGCGGTCGGGGCGGCGGGCCAGGCGTACAAGACGGTGAGTCGCATTCATGGCCGGACGCTAAGCCCTGCCCCATGGGGCAGGGGCAAGGCTCAGCGCCAAGAGGTTGCTCAGAACAAGCCCTTGCAGCCGGCGAAACCCGAGCTGATCCGGGTGCGGGTGGAGCAGCTTCACGCGCCCCCTGTGGGGATGGTGCGGTCGGCGCCTCCGCCCCGTGACAGGCTGGGCACCTGGAAAGACCCGGCCTCACGCCCTGGCACGGCATCGACAGGAGCCACTCGTGACGTACGACATCGCCGCTCTGCGCGCCCGGTTCCCGGCGCTGGCCGCCGGCATCGCCCACTTCGACGGCCCCGGCGGCACCCAGACGCCCGAGCCCGTCATCCGGGCCATCGCCGACGCGCTGTCGAACCCCCTGTCGAACCGGGGCCGCACGGCGCCGGGGGAGCGCAACGCCGAGGCCATCGTCACGGAGACCCGGCAGGCACTGGCCGACCTCCTGGGCGCGCACCCGGGCGGCATCGTCTTCGGGCGCAGCGCCACGCAGTTGACGTACGACTTCTCGCGCACCCTCGCCAGGACCTGGTCGCCCGGTGACGAGGTGGTCGTCACCCGGCTGGACCACGACGCCAACATCCGCCCGTGGGTGCAGGCCGCCGAGCAGGCCGGCGCCACGGTGCGCTGGGCCGACTTCGACCCGGCCACCGGGGAGCTGACCGCCGACGACATCCGCGCCGTGCTCTCCGAGCGCACCCGGGTGGTCGCCGTGACCGCCGCCTCCAACCTGATCGGGACCCGCCCCGCCGTCGCCGAGATCACCCGGCTGGTACGCGACGCGGGGGCACTCAGCTATGTCGACGGAGTCCACCACGCCGCCCACACACTGGTCGAACTGGAGCGGCTCGGCGCCGACTTCTACGTCTGCTCGCCGTACAAGTTCCTCGGCCCCCACCACGGAGTCCTCGCCGCCCGCCCGGAGTTGCTGGAGACCCTGCACCCGGACAAGCTGCTGCCGTCCACCGACGCGGTCCCCGAGCGCTTCGAACTGGGCACCCTGCCCTATGAGTTCCTCGCCGGCACACGAGCGGCGGTCGACTTCCTCGCAGCCCTCGACGCGAGCGCCACGGGCACCCGGCGACAGCGCCTTGCCTCGTCCTTCGCGGCGCTGGAGGAGCACGAGCAGGTACTGCGCACGCGGATCGACAAGGGGCTGTCCGCCCTCGACGGCATCACCGTCCACTCCCGGGCGGCCGACCGCACGCCCACCGTGCTGCTGACGTTCGAGCAGCACAGCACGGCGGACGCGTACGGCTTCCTCGCCGACCGCAAGATCCACGCCCCCGCGGGCTCCTTCTACGCCGTCGAGGCCTCCCGCCGCCTCGGCCTCGGCGACACCGGCGGCCTGCGCATCGGCCTCGCGCCGTACAACAGCACGGAGGACGTCGACCGGCTGCTGACGGGACTGTCCGACTTCCTGACACCCGGCCGCGGGTGAACTGACGGCACACCGGGGCACGAGTGCGCGGTGCGCGGGGCTCAGCGGCCCGGATCCACCCAGGTGAGCCCGTCGTCCGAGGCCACCAGACCACCGGGCCGCACCGGCCGTTCCTCCTCCAGCGGCCCGCCGAACACCCCGCGCTCCTGCAGGACCGCGCCCTCCTGGAACACCTGACGGACGGTGGCCGACTCGAAGAGCGGATTGCGCAGACCGTCGGAGTCCGGCAGCCGCCCCACGGCCGAGCCGAGCTCCGCGGAGGCCGTCGTCAGCCGGGCACCCGGGTCGGCGAGCGACGCGTCACCCGAGGCGAGCCCGCCCACCAGCTCCACGAACGCCTCCAGTTCCGTGGCGTGGACGCGGGTGACCTTGCGGGCCTTCCAGAAGTACGACCGCTCGTCCTGGTGCATGTCGTAGAAGGACACCAGGAACTCGTAGAACAGCCCGTACTCGTGCCGGTACCGGGCCTCGAACTCGCCGAACAGCCGCCCCTCGTCCGGCGCCCCGGCCGGCCCGCCGGCGGCGAGAGCGCTGTTGACGGACCGCGCCGCGAGCAGCGCGCCGTACGTCGCCAGATGCACCCCCGACGACAGCACCGGGTCGACGAAGCAGGCCGCGTCCCCGGCCAGCACCATTCCGGGCCGCCACAGCCGGGTCCGCCAGTACGACCAGTCCCTGCGCGCCCGCACCCGGTCGTACGGTGCGACGGTCGCCTGCTCCACCCCCGAAAGCAGGTCGCGCACCTCGCCGCAGGAGTCGACCAGCCGGCGCCAGGCCGTCACCGGGTCCCGCTGGATCTCGGCGGCGTTCTCCCTGCTGACCACGGCGCCCACGCTGGTGAGGTCGTCCCGCAGCGGGATGTACCAGAGCCAGCCCTCGTCGAAGGCGGCACAGAAGATGTTGCCGTCGTTCGGCGCGGGCAGCCGTTTGCCGCCCGCGAAGTAGCCGAACACCGCGATGTTCCGGAAGAAGTCGGAGTACGTCCGCTGCCCGCCGACGTGCCGGTGGATCCTGCTGCCGTTCCCTGAGGCGTCCACCACGTACCGGGCCCGCGCCTCGCGGACCGCGCCGTCCGGGCCGGTCCAGCACACACCCCGTACCCGCTCCCCGTCGGCGAGCACGTCCGAGACACGACACCGCTCCCGGACGTCCACGCCGACCCGGCGGGCGTTGTCCAGGAGGATCGCGTCGAACCGTGACCGCTCGACCTGGTAGGCGAACGACGTCGGATCGGCCAGCCGGGGCGACAGCGCGAAGGAGAACTGCCACGGATCCCGGTTCCGGCCCCACCGGAAGGTGCCCCCGCGCTTCACCTTGAACCCCGCCCGGGCCACCTCGTCCTCGACGCCCAGGATGCGGCACACCCCGTGCACGGTGGAGGGCAGCAGCGACTCGCCGATCTGGTAGCGGGGGAAGGCCTGTTGCTCCAGCAGGAGGACGCGGTGACCGCGCAGGGCGACGGCCGCGGAGGCGGTCGCCCCGGCCGGTCCGCCGCCCACCACGATCGCGTCGAACTCCTCGGCCCGCGCCTGCTCGTCGATGGGCTTCACTCGTCTCCGTCCGAGGTCGTGGGCGGTGAACCGGCCGTGCGGGCGCGGGAGTCGAGCCACGCACGGACGGCCGCCGCCGTGCTCCGGGCATGTTCCCGCATGAACGAGAAGTGGTCGCCCGGGACATCGACGGACGTGTGCGGCAACGGCCAGGAGGTCCGCCACTCGTCCGGACCCGCGCCGGCCGCCATCTCAGGGGTGGGCCGCGTCGCGCGGACGAGGAGGGTGGGAGTGTCGACCGGTTCCGGAACCCAGCCCAGGAACATCCGGGTGTACGCTCCCATCGCCGCGAGCCCCGAGTCCTCGTCCCCGGAGAACTCGCCGCCGTCGAGGCGCGGCGCGATGACGGCCGGCAGCGACAGCAGCCAGTCCTCGGCGCTGTTCCCGTCGCCGATGAGATACGTGTCCAGCAGCACCTGCCCCAGGGGTGCGGACCCCATCGCTTCGAGCCGTCGGGTCACGACGTGTGCCACGGCCCCTCCGGTGCTGACCCCGGCGATCACGAAGGGGCGCCCGCCGACGTACCGCACGACCGTCTCGGCGTGCGTGCGGGCGAGCGTCTCCGGGTCGGCGGGCACGGCCTCGCCCGCACCGACGCCGGGATGCGGGAGCTCCAGAACGTCCCACGCACCCTGGAAACACCGGTGGAACAGGGCGAACTCCCCGCCGGGTGCCGCGAACGGCGGGTGGTACCCGGTGAAGAAGACGAGCACGGGACCTCCGCCGGACCCGCTCGCGCGGCGCACCGGCGCCGGCGCGTGCTCCCGGCTGCCCGCAGCGTCGAAGGTCGGCACCGCCCAGGACGCCGTCACCAGCATGCGCATCGCGTCCACCACCTGGCCGGCCGCGCAGACCCGCCGGTAGAGCGAGGACAGCGACTGTGCGGGCCGGGCAGGTGGTGCCGCGGAAACCGTGTCGGGTCGGCCGTCGGGTTGATCGCCGGACGACCTGTCGGGCAGCTCGCCGAGCAGGCCGAGCACATGACGGGCCAGCTCCTCGGCCGTCGGGTGCTCGAACAGCACGGCGGCGGGGAGCCTGAGCCGCAGGGCCATGCTCAGCCGGTTGCGGACCTGCACCGCCATCAAGGAGTCGAAGCCCAGCTCGATGAACGACCTGCCCTCCGGCAGCGCGTCGGCGCCCTCGTGTCCGAGCACCGCCGCGATGTCACCGCGCATCAACTCCACGAGCGCGCCCACCCGTTGAGTGGCGGGCAATCCGGCCAGCACCTTCCGCCAGGCACCCGGCTCCCACGACTGCCCGGCGTCGGTTTCCCCGCTCCCGGCGGGGGACCTGCGCTGCCGCACCAGCGCGCGCAACGGCGACGGGAGCGGCGCCCGGGCGGACCGCAGGGCGGCCCGGTCCAACAGGGCGGCCACCGGCGTGGGTTCCGCTCCCCGTAGCGCCGCGTCGAACAACGCCAGCCCCTGCTCCACGGAGAGCGGCCGCAGCAACTCGCCTGCCTTCTCCGGCGCGGTCATGCCACCCGCCGCCGTCCACGGCCCCCACGCCACGGAGACCGCGGGCAGTCCCAGCCCGGCGCGGTGGCGCGCCAGGGCGTCCAGGAAGGAGTTCGCCGCCGCGTAGTTGCCCTGACCGGCCCGCCCCAGCACGCCGGACACCGACGAGAACAACACGAACGCGGACAGCTCCAGGCCCCGGGTCAGCTCGTGCAGATGCCAGGCCGCAGCCGCCTTCGGCCCGAGCACCGCGGCCATGCGCTCGGGGGTCAGCGCGGCCAGTACGCCGTCGTCCAGCACCCCGGCCGCGTGCACCACGCCGGTCAGAGCGGGCCGACAGCCCTCGATCACCTCGGCCAGTGCGGCACGGTCGGCCACGTCGCAGGCGACGATCCGAACCTCGGCCCCCGACTCCCCGAGTTCGCGGCGCAGTTCGACGGCGCCCGGCGCGTCCGGTCCGCGCCGACCGGTGAGCACCAGGTGCCGCACGCCGTACGAGGTGACCAGATGCCGGGCGATCTCCGTGCCCAGCGCCCCCGTACCGCCGGTGATCAACACGGTGCCGTCGAAGCGGGGGAGGCCCGCGGCGGTGGGGCCGGCCGCCGGGGTCCAGCGCGGTGCGCTCAACCGGCCCGAGCGGACGGAGAGTTGGGGCTCCCCGGTGGCCAGGGCCGCGGGCAGCAGCCGTACGGACTCGGGATCGGCGTCGACATCGACCAGGACGATCCGCCCGGGCAGCTCCGACTGGGCGCTGCGCACCAGCCCCCACACCGCGGCCCCGGCCAGGTCCGGCTCGGGCGCGGTCGCGTTCCGGGTGACCACCAGCAGACGGGCGCCCGCCGCCCGTGGGTCGTCCTGCCAGTCGTGGAGCGCGCCGAGTACTCGCGACGTCAGGCGGTGCACGGCGGGCAGCGGGTCGGAATCCGGGGCCGGGTCGACGGCGGTGAGGACGACGGTGCCGGTCGCGGGTACGGCGATGTCCGCCATGTTGGGCAACGACGAGCGCAGGTCCAGGGCGTCCGGGCCGAGCAGCGTCCAGATGTGCTCCTCTCCGTTGCCCTTCGCCTCGACGTCGGTCCACTCCGTACGCCACAACGCGTGCCGCACGCTGTCGAATCCGGTTGCCTGGACCGGGAGTTCACGCATGGACAGGGACTCCACCCGTGCCACGGCGCGTCCCGCGCGGTCGGCGAGCGTCACCGAGAAGGTGTCCGCCCCGACCGGAGCGACCCGCACACGCGCCTCCGACGCGCCGGAGGCGTAGAGGCGCACGCCGGAGCACGCGAACGGCACCCGGACCGCGTCGGCATCCGAGGGGCCGTCCGACGCGACGCCGCCCGCCAGCAGCGGCGCGTGCACGGCCGCGTCCAGCAGCGCCGGGTGGATTCCGTACCTGTCGGCTCCCGCCGCCTCCGCCTCGGGCAGCCGGACGTCCGCGAACAGCTCGGCACCGCGCCGCCACAGCGCCCGTACGCCCCGGAAGGCCGGTCCGTAGGCGAGGCCGCTGCTCGCGAGGGTGTCGTACGCGTCGGCGAGGTCGATCTCGGCGGCGCCCTGCGGTGGCCACGCCGTCAGGTCGGTGCCGGGATGCCCGGCGTCGGCGTCGGCGGTGTCGGCGGCTGCGCCCAGGAGGCCGGTCGCGTGTCGGGTCCAGGCGGGCCGACCGGCCGTGTCGGGCCGGGCGTAGATGTCCAGGGGGCGTCGGCCGGAGGCGTCCGCCTCGCCCACGACGAGTTGAACGCGGACGTCCGTGTCCGGGCGCAGGGTCAGCGGGGCCACGATCACGAGTTCGTCCGGGCTGCCGGAGCCGACCTCGCCGGAGGCCCGTGTCGCCAGCTCCACGAACACCGTCGCCGGGACGAGGACCGCTCCGCCGACCACGTGATCGGCCAGCCAGGGATGGGTGGCGGCGGAGAGTCGCCCGGACAGCACCGTCCGGTCGGTGTCCGGCATGGTGAACGCCGGTCCCAGTAGCGGGTGTTCGTGGGTGGAGGCGGGGGTGGAGCCGTGCACCGGAGTGCGCGGGGCGTCCAGCCAGTACCGGCGGCGCTGGAAGGCGTACGTCGGCAGGTCCACCCGTCGCGCCCCGGAATCCGTGAGGGCCGCGGGCCAGTCCACGCGGACTCCGTGGGTATGCAGGCGGGCCACGGCGTTCAGCAGGGCCCGGGGTTCGGGCTCGCCGCGGCGGGCGGCGGGGACACACAGCGGACCCGTGCCGTCCGGGCCGGCGGCCAGGCAGTCCTCGGCCGCCGCGGTGAGTGCGGGGCCGGGGCCCAGTTCCAGGAACGCCGTGACGCCGGCGTCCGCGAGCCGGCCGACGGCCTCGGCGAACCGGACCGGCCGGCGGGCGTGCCGCACCCAGTACTCCGGGGTGCACAGCTCTCCGCCTGCCCCGCCTGCCCCGCTCGCTCCGCCATCGACGCCGTCGGCGCGCTCGACGCCCTCGACGAGGCGGCCGGACACCGCCGAGACGACCGGTATGCGCGGCGGCCGGAAGGTCAGGCCCTCGGCGACCCGGCGGAAGTCGGCCAGCATGGGGTCCATGAGCGGCGAGTGGAAGGCGTGGCTCACCCGCAGCCGTACGGTCCTGCGGCCCCGCGCCTCGAACCCGGCCGCCACGGCGAGCACCGGCTCCCGGGCGCCCGAGATCACCACCGCACGCGGGCCGTTGACCGAAGCCAGGGCAACCAGCGGCCCGGCGGGCTCCAGCGCCGCGGCGGCCTCTTCCTCCGTCGCGTCCAGCGCCACCATCGCCCCTCCCTCCGGCAGGGCCCGCATCAGCCGCCCACGGGCCGCGACCAGCGCCGCGGCGTCGGGCAGGTCCAGCACGCCGGCGGCATGGGCCGCCGCGAGTTCCCCCACCGAGTGACCGGCGAGGAAGTCGGCGCGGACGCCCCAGGACTCCAGCAGCCGGAACAACGCCACCTCGAAGGCGAACAGCCCGGCCTGGGTGAAGTCCGTACGGTCCAGCAGCGCCGCCTCGGGCGATCCCGGGCGAGCCGACAGCACCGGCTCCAGCGGTTGGGCGAGGTGCCTGTCCAGCTCCCGGCACACGTCGTCGAAGGAGGCGGCGAACACGGGGAACGCGCTGCGCAACTCGACGCCCATACAGGCGCGTTGGGCTCCCTGGCCGGTGAACAGGAAGGCCGTACGGATACCCGGATCCGCGACCGCCCGCACGGCACCCCCACTCGCCCGGCCTTCGGCGAGCGACTCCAGTGCGCGTAGCATCCGGGCCCGGTCTCCGGCCGGGACCACTGCCCGGTGGGTCAGCGCCGACCGTGACACGGCCAGCGAGAAACCGACGTCGGCCACGGACAGACCCGGCCGGTCCAGGAGCCGGGCCGCCAGCCGCCGTGCCTGGGCACGCAGGGCACCCTCGCCCGCGCCGGAGAGGAGCCAGGGGAGGGGAGAGGGCTGAGGGGCGCGCGCTTCGGAAGAGGACTGAGGCGTGCTCGCTTCGGCAGAAGGCTGAGGGGCGCACTCTTCGGGAGCGGGCTGAGGGATGCTCACGTCGGGAGTGGGCTCGGGGGTGCTCACCGCGCCCGGCGCCGCGGCGCCAGGGGCGCGCGCAAAGTCCGTTGCCGCGGGGTCGGGTGCGCGCGCAGTGTCCGCTGCCGCCGCACCAGGGGTGTGCACCGGGTCTGTCGCCGCGCGGCCAGAGGTGCTTGTCTCGCCCGGCGCTCGGGACGACCCGCACCGGGCCGACGCGGCCGTACGCCCGGTGTCCGCGGCGGCCTGCGGCGGCTCCTCCAGGATGACGTGCGCGTTCGTCCCGCCGATGCCGAAGGCCGACACCCCGGCCCGGCGTGGCCCGGAATCCGAAGCCGGCCAGGGACGTGCCTCGGTGAGCAGCTCCACCCGGCCGGCGGACCAGTCGACGTGCGGGGTGGGCCGGTCGGCGTGCAGGGTGCGGGGGAGTTCCCCGTGCCGCATCGCCTGCACCATCTTGATGACGCCCGCGACTCCGGCGGCCGCCTGGGTGTGACCGAGGTTGGACTTCACCGAGCCCAGCCACAGGGGCGGCCGGTCGGCGGGCCGCGCCTGCCCGTACGCGGCCAGCAGGGCCCGCGCCTCGACGGGGTCGCCGAGCGTGGTGCCCGTGCCGTGCGCCTCCACCGCGTCGACGTCCTCGGGGCGGAGTCCCGCGTCGGCCAACGCCTGTGCGACCAACCGCTGTTGGGCCTGCCCGCTGGGCGCGGTGAGTCCGTTGGAGGCGCCGTCGGAGTTGACGGCGGAGCCGCGCAGCACGGCCAGGACCGGATGGCCGCGGCGGCGGGCGTCGGACAGTCGTTCCAGGAGCACCAGTCCCGCACCCTCGGCCCACGCGGTCCCGTCCGCCGCGGCCGAGAACGACTTGCAACGTCCGTCGGGCGCGAGACCGCGCTGCCGGCTGAACGCCGTGAACGGTCCGGGAGTCGCCATCACGGTGACGCCGCCGGCCAGCGCCAGCGAGCACTCGCCGGAACGCAGCGCCTTCGCCGCCCAGTGCAGGGCCACCAGCGAGGAGGAGCAGGCGGTGTCGATCGTGACGGAGGGTCCGTGCAGCCCGTACACGTACGAGATCCGGCCGGAGGCGATGCTGCCGGCCGCGCCCAGGGCCAGGTGGGCCTCCAGCTCGTGCGCGGTGAGACGGGAGGAGTAGTCGCCGTGCATCACGCCGACGAACACCCCGGTGTCGCTCTCGCGCAGTGCCCGAGGCGCGATCCCGGCGCGCTCCCACACCTCCCACGAGGTCTCGAGGAGCAGCCGCTGCTGGGGGTCCATGGCCAGCGCCTCACGCGGCGAGATCCCGAACAGGTCCGCGTCGAACTCGCCCGCCCGGTGCAGGAATCCGCCGCTACGGGTGTAGGAGGTGCCGATCCGGTCCGGGTCGGGGTCGTAGAGGGCGTCCAGGTCCCACCCGCGGTCGGTGGGGAAACCCGAGATGGCGTCCCGGCCCTCCACCACCAACTGCCACAGGTCCTCGGGGGAGTTGACCTCACCGGGATAGCGGCAGCCCATGGCGACGACCACCACCGGATCGTCGGCGCCGGCGTGCGCGGCGGAGTGCGGTGCGGCCGTGGATGCCGCCGTGAAGAGGGTGTCGTACAACTGCCGGGCCAGTGCCGCCGGAGTCGGATGGTCGAAGACCAGTGTGGGGGCGAGCCGCAGTCCGGTCGCCTCGCCGAGCCGGTCGAGGAGTGCGACGGCGTCCGCCGACGTCAGCCCGAGATCGGTGAACGCGTGGTCGGCGCCGAGCCGTTCGGGCGGGCCGCCGTCGCAGACCGCGGCCGTCTCGGCGAGCACCTCCTCACGCAGGACGCGTTCGCGGCCCTCGGGCGGCAGGGACAGCAGCCGCTCGCGCAGCGCTCCGGCGCCCGTGGTGACCGTGGCCACGCTGCGTGCCGCTGCCGGTACGACCGCGTGGCGGACGATCTTGCCGGATGCGGTGCGCGGCACGGCCGCGATCTCGTGGATCTCGACGGGCACCTTGTAGGCGGCCAGTTCGGCACGGCACGTGTCCAGGATCCGGCGCGGTTCGATGCCGCCCGGTTCCGGGACGACGTACGCCACCGGTACCTCGCCGAGGACGTCGTCCGGCAGGCCCGCCACCACCGCGTCCCGCACTCCGGGGCAGCGCAGCAGGACCTGTTCGACCTCCGTGGGGTGGATGTTCTCCCCGCCCCGGATGATCAGCTCGCTGACCCGGCCGGTGAGGGTGAGATGGCCGTGTTCGAGCCGTCGGCCGAGGTCGCCGGTGCGGTACCAGCCGTCCCTCAGCGCGGCCTCGCTCTCCTCGGGCCGCCGGTGGTACCCGCTCATGAGGCTCGGTCCGCGCACCCAGATCTCGCCCTCGGCACCGGCCGCGACATCGTTGCCGGAGCCGGGATCGACGACCCGGACCTCCATGCCCGGCACCGGCGGTCCGCAGGAGCCCTCCGGCCGGGGTCCGTCCGGCCGGTTCACGGCGATCATGCCGCAGGTCTCGGTGCTGCCGTAGGCGTCGAGGAGCGGAGCCCCCAACAGGTCCTCCACCGCACGGCGCAAAGTCGGCGCGCTCGGAGCACCCGCCACGACACAGGCGCGCAGACTCGGCGGGGACGCCGCACCCTCGGCGGACGCGACCAGCCGGTGGTAGGTGGCGGGTACCCCGGCCAGCACCGTGTAGGGGCCGCCCAGTGCCTCGTGCGGTGCGCACAGCTCACGCAACAGGCCGTCGGGCGGGAGGAGTTCGGCGGTGATCCGGGCGCTCGCACCGACGGCGGTGACCCCGAGGACGGCCAGCGAGTGCCCGAAGCTGTGGAACAGGGGGAGCGGCCACAGCAGCCGGTCCTCGGAACAGAGCCCGAACAGCGGGGCGTAGCAGGCCGCCGGTGACCAGAGCGCGGCACGCTGGGTGGACAGGACCCCCTTGGGGCGGTCGGTGGTGCCGGAGGTGTAGAGCATCCACGCCGGCTCGTCGAGACCCAGGTCGTCCCGCGGTGGTCCCTCGCTCTCGGCCTCGGCCGCGGTGGTGAACAGGGCGGTGCCCGCAGGGGCGTCGGCGGGCAGCGGGCCCGGGCCGGTGAGCAGTACGGGGATACGGCGGTGTGCGGGAGCGAGGCGGCGCAGCCGGGCCGCGTCCGTGATGAGGACCGAGGCGCCGCTGTCCGCCAGGAAGTGCGCGAACTCGGCGTCGGAGGAACGGGGGTTGAGCGGTACGCCGATCGCGCCCGCCCTGACGACGGCCAGGATGCTCTCCACCGTCTCGACGCAGTTGCCGAGGCAGACCGCCACCCGGTCGCCGCGCCGCAGTCCCGTCCGGGCGAGGTGGGCGGCCAGCCGGGCGGTACGCCGCTCCACCTCGGCCCAGCTGACGGCGCGCCGGTCGTCGGCGAACGCCACCCGCGACGGCGATGCCTCGGCGTGTGCCTTCAGCAGTTCGGGCAGCGGCCGGATCAGCTGGTCATGGATCATGCTTCCGCCCCTCTGGCGCGTGCCCGCGGCACGACAGCCGTCAGTCCCCTTGCTGCACCATGACATTGACCCCAGGTGCATTGCCGCATTTGAGCCGATCTTGACCGTGGCGTGCGGTTTGGGGAGTGCGGCCGTGCCACGGGCCGCGCAGGCCGAGGCACCGGTCGGGCAGCGGCTGCCGGATCACGTCGCGTCGGCAGTCGGGCGGCTTGCGCACGCACACGACTACGGCCGCTTCCGTGTGCCGTTCCCTCCCGTCGGCACGAAGCCGAACCGGACCCGAACCCGGACCCGGACCCGGACCTGAACCCGGATCCGCCCCCTGGCGGAAGCCCTGCCCGAGCGGCCTCTTAACATCATTTCGCATTCTTCGACGGACGCTGATGCCCGCTTGGTCGTGTGCCCGCCGTCCAACGCCCAGCACGACACAACGGCCCCACGCATCGCGAGGGAGCCGTGTATCGAGGAGGAACGTTCATGCAAGCCCGAAGGATCGGCGCGGTCGCCGTAACGGCGTTGGCGGTCGTGGCTGCCCGCGACCTCATGCAGAAGAAGCACGCACTGCTGCGGAACTTCCCGGTCATCGGGCACGCCCGGTACCTGCTGGAGACGATCGGGCCGGAGCTGCGGCAGTACATCGTGACCTCCAACGAGGAGGAGCGCCCCTTCAGCCGCGACCAGCGCAGCTGGATCTATGCGTCGGCGAAGGAGGAGAACAACTACTTCGGGTTCGGAACCGACGTCGACGTCGAGCACGTACAGGGGAAGGCCTACCTGAAGCAGCGCACGTTCGCCGGCGCCCTGCCCGACGCGCACGACGCGCAGGTCCCGCTGCCCTCGGCCAAGGTGCTGGGCGGGCCGCGCGGGCGCGCCAAGGCGTTCCGGCCCGCGAGTGTGGTGAACATCTCGGCGATGAGCTTCGGATCGCTCTCCGGCGCGGCCATCACGGCGCTCAACAAGGGGGCGGCACTGGCGGGCACGATGCACAACACGGGCGAGGGCGGCCTCTCGCCGTACCACCGCAGCGGTGGCGACCTCGTCCTGCAGATCGGTACGTCGTACTTCGGCTGCCGCAACGAGGACGGCAGCTTCAACCTCGACAAGCTCAAGGACGTGGTCGCCGGCGCCCCGGTCAGGGCGATAGAGATCAAGCTCTCCCAGGGCGCCAAGCCAGGGCTGGGCGGGATGCTGCCGGGCGCCAAGGTGACCCAGGAGATCGCCGGGATCCGCGGCATCCCGCTCGGCAAGGACTGCGCCTCCCCGTCGCGGCACACCGCGTTCAGCGACGTCGACTCGATGCTCGACTTTGTCGAACTGCTCGCCACCGAGACCGGTGTGCCGGTCGGGATCAAGAGCGCCGTGGGCGAGATGGGCTTCTGGCAGGAGCTGGCCACGCTGATGGCGCGTGGTGACCGCGGTGTCGACTTCGTGACCGTCGACGGCGGCGAGGGCGGTACCGGGGCGGCGCCGCTGATCTTCACCGACTCGGTGTCGCTGCCGTTCCGGATGGGCTTCTCCCGGGTCTACGGCACCTTCGCCGAGCTGGGGCTGACCGACGAGCTGACCTTCATCGGCTCCGGCAAGCTCGGCCTGCCCGAGAACGCCGCGGTCGCCTTCGCCCTGGGTGCCGACATGATCAACGTAGCCCGTGAGGCGATGCTGTCCATCGGCTGCATCCAGTCGCAGAAGTGCCACACCGACACGTGTCCCACCGGTATCGCCACCCAGAACCCGTGGCTGGCCCGCGGCCTCGACCCGACCTCGAAGGCCACTCGTGCCGCGGTCTACCTGCGCACCCTGCGCAAGGAGCTGATCAAGGTCTCGGCGGCCGTCGGCGTCGCCCACCCCGCACTCATCACGGCCGACGACATCGAGATCATGAACGGCGACTACGAGGCCCGCACTCTGGCCGCCGTCTACGGCTACAAGGACGGCTGGGGCGAACTCGGCCCGCGCCTCGCCGAGGACATCACGGCCCTGCTCACCACCAAGCCCGCCTCCGACGAGCGGCCGTCCGCCTGACACGCCGACAGCGACAGGCGCCGCGCTCAAGGCTTCCGGCGCGGAGCACGAGCGCACTCGGCAAGGACTCGCCGGCCGCCTCGCGTGTCAGCAAGCAGCTGGCACGCGAGGGGACCGGCACGGTCAAGAGCGGTTCGTCGGCGGGTGGGCCCTGGTCCTCAGGCGTGCCTTCGTCGACGACACAGCCAACTCCGGGGAGATCTCCCCCAAGGCGCGGCACCCGCGAAGCCTCGTCTCGCCCGCCGCGCCGGAGCCGCGGCGGTGTTCAGTCGGCCACCCGCAGCAGCAACTTGCCCGTCGATGCGCGCTCGCCCATCAGCCGATGGGCCTCGGCCGCGTCCGACAGCGGGAACTCCGCGGTGACCGGAAGAGTAACCTTGCCGTCGGTGACCATACGGAAGGCGCGCTCCGCGAGCGGGCGTAGCGCCTCGGGCGCCGACTGGGCGAGAGACAGGATGGAGAAGCCCGTGACCGAACGGCCCTGCGCGTAGAGGTCGGGCTGTCCGACCTGCCACGGTTCCGCCCCGCTAGCGTTGCCGAAGGACACCAGGCGTCCGAAGACGGCCAGCGCGCCGAGGCCGCGGCGAAGGGTGTCGCCGCCCACCGGGTCGAGGATCAGGTCGACCCCCCTGCCGCCGGTGGCGCGGCGGACCTCGTCGGGGAAGGAGTCGGTGGTGAACACCTCGTCGTAGCCGTGCTTGAGGGGGTACTCGGCCTTGGCCGCGGAGGAGACCACGCCGTACACCGCGCCGGCCCCCGCCGCCCGGGCCAGTTGGCCGGCCACCGTGCCGATGCCTCCCGCGGCGCCGTGCACCAGCACGCTCTCTCCGGCGCGCAGTCGCCCCACCTCGTGGAGCAGGGCGCGCGCGGTCGGCAGCACGATGGGGAGCGTGGCCGCGGTCCGCAGGTCCAGGCCCTCGGGGAGCGGGAAGACAGTGGCCGTCTCGGCGACCACCACTTCCGCGTAGGCGCCGCCGTCGACGAGCGCGGCGACCTGTTGCCCCGGGCGCAGCCCCTCGACGCCGGGGCCGACGGCCCGGATCCGCCCGGAGACTTCCAGGCCGGGGACGAACGGCAGCGATTCCACCCGGTACCCCTCGGCGCGCGCCTTGAGGTCCGCGAAGTTCACGCCCACGTAGGCGGCGTCGATGGTCACCTGGCCCGGTCCTGGCTCGGGGATCTCGGCCTGCACGACCTTCAGTACCTCGGGACCGCCGTACTCCCGGACCTCGACTGCGCGCATGAGCGGAATGCTCCCCTCGACAGAGTGTTCAACGAAAAGCGAACACTAGGACTGTAAGATACGCATCGAACACTGGGCAAGCGGCCGGAGCACTCCGCAGGGTTCCCGGCGAGGTCGCGCACGACGAGGGTGGGAGCATGGCGAACCAGGCCGCGGGCGGCAGTCACCGTGCGGCGCCCGTACACACGGATCCCGGCGATGTCTCCGTCCTGACCGCGCTGTCCGCGCTCGCCGACCCTGTGCGCATCCAGCTGATCCGCGAGCTGGCGGGCTCCGCCGACTGGACGCGCAGTTGTGGCAGCTTCGACGTGCCGGTCGGCAAAGCCGCCCTCAGTCACCATTTCTCGGTGCTGCGCGGCGCGGGTCTGGTCGAACAGCGCGACCAGGGGCCCAAGCGGGTCAACCGACTGCGCCGCGAGGAGTTCGAGGCACGCTTCCCCGGGCTGCTCGCCCTGCTCCTCCGCGGTGACGGCGCCGAGTGAGCGTCACCCTCGCCGGGTGATCGAGGACGAGCAGGTCGCCGTCATGCGGTGGATGGTGTGTGGGGCAACGCCCAGACGCAGTGCACGGCCTGTCCCGCGACGCGGGGGACTGTCCGCCCACCGACTGCCGCCCATCGGCCCTCGCGGCATTGGCCGGGCCCTGTTCGCCGGCCGTCAGCTACCCGCGTAGGCCCCGGTGTTGATGTCGTCGAGCAGGGTCGGGCCGGTGGGCTCCCAGTCGAGGAGCGTCCGCGTGGCCGTGCCGGACGCGGACAGGTCCATGGAGAAGAAGGAGCCGATCCACCCGAAGTGGTCCGGGACCTGGTCGGGGGCGATCGAGGCGACGGGCAGATCCCAGGCGCGGGCGATCGCCTCCGCGATCGCACGGGTCGGGACCCCCTCCTCGGCGACGGCGTGCAGCCGAGTGCCCGGCGAGGCCTTGTCCAGGCCGAGCCGGACCAGCCGGGCCGCGTCGGCGACGTGCACCGCGGACCAGCGGTTGGTGCCGTCGCCGGGGTAGCCGGATATGCCCGTGCGGCGGGCGATCGCGGCGAGGATCGCGATGAAGCCGTGGTCGCCGGTGCCGTGCACGGTCGGCGCGAAGCGCAGGCTGACGGCGCGCACACCGCGGTCGACGAACTCGAACGCGAGGTTCTCGCTGCCACCACGCGGTGAGCCGGGGCCGTGGAACGGCGACGGGTCGGACTCCATGGCGGGCCTGCCTCGGACGAGACCGGCCACGCCCGACGCGAGCAGGAACGGCCGACCGGTGCCGGTGAGGGTCTCGCCGATGGCCTGGACGGCCGCCCGCTCGGCAGCGCTGGTCCCGGCCGGGTCGGCCCAGTCGTGCTTGTTGGCGAGGTGGACGACCGCCTCGGCGGACGCGGCGCCCCGGCGCAGTCCGTCGAGGTCGTCCAGATCCCCGCGGTGAACCAGGGCCCCCTTCTTCTCCAGGGCCGCGGCCGAGGCGTCGGACCGGGCCAACCCGGTGACCTCGTGACCGGCGTCCAGCAGTTCGCCGACTACGGCGGAGCCGATCCAGCCGGAGGCTCCGGTGACGAAAACGCGCATGACGTGACTCCTTCGGCACTCCGCCCGCACGGTGCGGGCGGTCTCCCCGTAGGGGCGACGAGTGATGTCTGTGACTGACGTCAGTCACAGACATCACCGTAGCGTGGATGTCAGCCACTGTCATCACTAGACTCGGACCCATGACGCGTTGGGCACCAGGGACCGCGGAACGTCTGCAGGAGGCCGCACTGGCCCTTTTCGCCGACCGCGGTTTCGAACAGACCACCGCCGCGGACATCGCGCAGTCCGTCGGCCTGACCGAGCGGACCTTCTTCCGTCACTTCAGTGACAAGCGCGAGGTTCTGTTCCATGGGCAGCGCCTGCTGGCGGAAGCGTTCACCAGCGGTGCCCAGGCGGCCCCGGACGGCGCGTCGCCGATCGAGATCGTCGCGTGCGCCCTGCGCTCCGCGGCCTCGGTCTTCCCCGACGAGCGCAGGCCCCACTCACGCGCACGGCGGTCCGTCATCGAGCAGAACCCGGCGCTCCGGGAACGCGAGCTGCACAAGCTCGCCGGCCTCTCCGCCGCGCTCACCGAGACCCTCCGGGCCCGGGGCGTCGCCCCCCTGGCCGCCGCGCTGGCCGCCCAGTGCGGTGTCACCGTGTTCGGCCTCGCGTTCACCCAGTGGATCGGCGAGGGCGAACAACGCTCGTTCGACGCCCTCACGACGCAGACCCTGCAGGAACTGCTCGCTCTGGCCGCCAAGGGGACGCCGCGCATCGCGCCGTGACCGCGTCAGTCCTCGGAGGCGGTCCGGTCTGCTCGCAGGACGAAGAACAGGAAGCAGAGGAAGCGGGGCTTGTCCGCGATGACGTCGGGGAACAGTTCGGCGGCGGCAGGATCAGGCTCCGGCTCGCTGATGACCGTGATCCGGAAGCCTGCCGCGGTGAAGGCGTCGATCATCGCGTGCAGCGGCCTGTGCCAGAGACTCATCAGGGCGGTCTGGCCGCCCATGGTCCACTCTTCGGTCCAGTTGGTGGTGTCGAAGTAGTTGTACTCGGCCGCGCGGCCCTCCTGGCGGTGCATGAGGTTGATGGCAAAGGGGTGGTCGACCGACGCGATGAGCCGGCCGCCGGGCTTGAGTACCCGTCGCAGCTCGGCCAGCGCCGGCCCCCAGTCCTCCAGGTAGTGCAGCACCAGGGACGCGACGACATCGTCGAACGTGTCATCGGCGTAGGGAAGTGGGCCGCCCAGGTCGGCCAGCCGCAGGTCCGCGTCGTCGCCGAGCCGTCGGTGGGCCAACTCCAGCATCCCGGCACTCGCATCGAAGCCACTCACGAGGGCGCCGCGGTCGCGGAGCGCCGCGTACAGGGGACCGGAGCCGCAGCCCGCGTCGAGGATCCGCCGGCCGGCCACGTCGCCGGCGAGGGCCAGCATCGCGGGACGCTCGTAGTGGGCGTTGATGAGGTTGGTTTCGTTCTCGGCCGTGTACGCCGCAGCGAAGCTGGTGTAGTCGTTGACCTTCGGCGGATCCACGGTCACAACGGACGGCGAGGCGGGCCCGGTGTGGCGCGTGTGCTCTTGCGGCTTGTCAGAGGTCATGGTGCGAGAGACGTGTGACTCACCGGCTCGGTTCCTGGCCTGTCTGACACATGGCGGGAGGCGGGGACCGAGGAAAACCGCTGGGCCGCCCGACGCGCCTCGGGCATGATCGGCTCGTGGACACCTACCTGGAGACCGAGCGCCTGACCCTGCGCCGCTTCACCGCCGCCGACGCGGACCTGCTGATCGAGCTGGACAGCGACCCGGCGGTGATGCGCTATCTGTCCGGCGGCAAGCCGACCGCGCCGGAGGTCGTCCGCGAGCGCTACCTGCCGAACATCCTTGCCGGCTACGAGAAGTGGGGCGGCGATCTCGGACTGTTCGCCGCGCACGAGAAGGACGGCGGCGTGTTCATCGGCTGGTTCATCCTGCGTCCCGAACCGGAGGGCCCGCTGGACGAAGTCGAACTCGGCTACCGGCTGCGGCAGGCGGCCTGGGGCAAGGGGTATGCCACCGAGGGCTCGCGGGCCTTGCTGGGCAAGGCGTTCACGGAGCTCGGTGTGCGCACGGTCTGGGCCGAGACGATGTCCGTGAACCGCGGTTCGCGCCACATCATGGAGAAGCTCGCGATGACGCTCATGGAGACCATCCCCACCCCCTCCGACATGGAGATGGTCGAGGGCTCCGAACACGGAGGCGTACGGTACGAGATCACCAAGGAGCAGTGGGAGCAGCAGTAGCGGCGAACGGCCGTCCTGCCTCCACGCCACCTCGCACGCAGCCGTACCCGCGAAACCTCCCTCACCGATGGCGCATGGTCCGCCACGCAGTGCATTCGCGGGTGAAAGGTGCACCGTTCCAGGGGTGATGTCACCTTACCCCTTTGGTGTTATATGAGCCGTATGCACCAACTGCTCCGGCGAGTGTGGTCCCGGCGTGGGATACGCAGCGTTGCCGGCCAGATGTTCGTTCTGCAGGCTGTGGTCGTCCTGGTTCTCGTGGCGGCGGCAGTCGCCGCCCTCCTGCTGCAGTCGCGGAACGACGCCGAGCGCGAGGCGCAGACGCGCTCGCTCGCCGTGGCCGCCTCCGTCGCTTCGGATCCCACGGTGCGGCAGGCCTTGGCGGGCGCCCATCCGAGCGCCGTGCTCCAGCGGCAGGCCGAGGAGACCCGCAAGCTCTCCGGCGTGGACTTCGTCGTCGTGATGAGCCCCAAGGGTGTCCGCTACACCCACCCGAACCCCGCCATGATCGGGCAGCACTACATCGGCAGCATCGCGGCGGCACAGCACGGCGGCACCGTCACCGAAACGACCACCGGAACGCTGGGCCCCTCCGTCCGGACGGTGGTGCCCGTGACCGACCCCCAGGGGAAGGTCATCGGGCTGGTGTCCGCCGGTATCACCATCCACCAGGTGAGCCTGGTGGCCGGACGGCAGATGCCGCTCGTCCTGGCGGCCGCGGGACTGGTGCTCACTGCGGCCACCGGCGGAAGCGCCCTCATCGGCAGGCGCCTGAGCCACCAGACACACGGTCTCGGACCGGTCCAGATGACGCGCATGTACGAGCATCACGACGCCGTGCTGCACTCGGTACGCGAAGGGGTCCTCATCGTCGATCCGCGGGGCCGGCTGCTCCTGGCCAACGACGAGGCCAGGCGCCTGCTGGGGCTGGCGGCCGACGTCGACGGCCGGCCCGTCACGGACCTGGGACTCGACCAGCGGGCCGAACAGCTCCTCCTGTCGGGCCGGGCGACCACGGACGAGGTGATCGAGGTCGGCGGCCGGCTGCTGGCCATCAGCCAGCGCCCCACGGCACAGCCGGCCGGATCGGGAGGCTGGGTCGCGACGCTGCGGGACACGACCGAACTCAGCGCGCTGATGGGCCGGGTGGAGCTGGTCCAGGAACGGCTCAGGCTGCTGTACGACGCCGGAATACGCATCGGCACCACCCTCGACGTGACACGCACCGCCGGAGAACTGGCGGAGTTCGCGGTGCCCAGGTTCGCCGACTACGTCACCGTCGACCTGGCCGACGAGGTGCTGCGCGGTGAGGAACCGAACCCCCTGCGCGCCGCGGAGCTGCGCCGTGTCGCACTGTGCGGCGTCCGGCCGGACGTACCGTTCTACCGGCCCGGTGCGCTCATCCAGTTCGACCCCTCGACCCCCCAGGCGGCGGGTTTCGGTTCCGGCCAGATGGTGCTGGAGGCCGACCTGGCGACGTTCTCCGGCTGGCAGGCACAGGACCCGGAACGCGCCCGCAGGCTGGTGGCGCACGGCGTCCACTCCATGATCACTGCTCCGCTGCGGGCCCGCGGGGCGATTCTCGGCGTGGCGACCTTCTGGCGTTCCAAGGAGCCGGCACCCTTCACCCACGAAGACCTCTCACTCGCGGAGGAACTGGTCGCCCGTGCCGCGGTGAGCATCGACAACGCGCGCCGCTTCACGCGGGAGCGCACCATGGCGATCACGCTTCAGCGCAGCCTTCTGCCGCACGCCCTGCCGGAGCAGAACGCGGTCGACGTGGCGCACCGCTACCTTCCGGCCGAGGCGGGGCTCGGCGGTGTCGGCGGCGACTGGTTCGACGTCATACCCCTGCCCGGGGCGCGGGTCGCCATCGTGGTGGGCGACGTCGTGGGACACGGGCTGCACGCCGCGGCCACCATGGGCCAGCTGCGTACCGCGGTCCACAACCTCTCCACGCTCGACCTGCCGCCCGACGACCTCCTCTGGCACCTGGACGAGCTGGTCACCCGCATCGACCAGGACCGGGACGGAGACGCCGGAACGCCGACGCTCACGGGCGCCACCTGCCTGTACGCGATCTACGACCCGGTCTCACAGCGGTGCACGATGGCCCGGGCGGGCCACCTGGAACCCATCCTCGTGCACCCGGACGGCCACGCCCACCTGCCCGGAGTACCGGCCGGTCCGCCGTTGGGGCTGGGAGGGATGCCGTACGAGAAGACCGAGGTGCTCCTGCCCGAAGGCAGCAGCATCGTGCTCTACACCGACGGTCTGGTCGAGGACCGGAACCAGGACATCGACGAGCGCATCGAACGCCTGCGCCGCGCCGTCGAGCCGGCGGGGCGCACGCCGGACCAGATGTGTCGGGCCGCGATGGACGCCATGCTGCCCGGGCCGCCGCGTGACGACGTGGCCCTGGTCGTCGCCCGCACCCGGCTGCTCGACGACAAGCACACCGCGTCCTGGGACGTGCCGTCCGACCCCGCCGCGGTCGCCGGAGTCCGGGCCGCCGCCGCCGAGCTGCTGCGGGACTGGGGTCTGGAGGAGGAGGCGTTCACCCTGGAGCTGATCCTCAGCGAGCTGGTCACCAACGCCATCCGGCATGCGACCGGCCCCATAGGTGTGCGCCTGATCCACGACCGCAGCCTCATCTGCGAGGTCTCCGACGGCAGCAGCGTGTCCCCGCACCTGCGCCGGGCCACCACCATGGAGGAAGGCGGCCGTGGCCTCTTCCTGGTGGCCCAGTTCGCCGACAGCTGGGGGACGCGCTACACGTCCGGAGGGAAGGTCATCTGGACCGAGCAACGGCTCGCCGCACAGCCTTGACCCGCCGGCCTCACCTCACGCCCCGGACTTGCCCCAGGTCGCCTTGAACTTGGCCGCGTAGCCGTTCGTGTAGCCCGCCAGGTTCGGGTGGAAGACCGCGGACGCGTTGGTCAGGTCGTTGAACCAGGAGTCGGAGCCGCAGGCGCCGTGGCCGGTGAACTGCTTGCGCATGTCGACGAAGTAGACGGGCTCCTTGACCGAGGCGGCCCTGGTGCCCTCGGCCAGCGCGTCGGCGAAGCCGTTCATGTACGTGCGCTTGGCGGCGTCGAGATCGATCACCGGGCACGTCCCGGACGAGGAGAGGACCTCCGGGTAGCCGAAGACGAGGATCAGGGCCTTGGGCGCGCGGGCCTTGATGTCCTTGTACAGGGCGGCGAGGTCGTCCACCATCTGGTGCTGGGCGTAGTACGACATCCACAGCGTGGCCGTCTGGCAGTAGCTGTCGTTCTGGGTCAGACAGCCCTGGACCACACTGGAGAACTGGGCGTCGTTGCCGCCCACGGTGAGGGTGACCAGGCTCGTGGAGGAACTCAGCGCGGAGAGCTGGTTGTTGCGCACGTCGGCTATGGTCGCGCCGCTGCAGGACACGTCGTTGAGCTTGTACTCGGGGTTCGCGGCCGCCCACTGGTGCGGGTAGTTGGACGGGCTGCGCTTGCAGTCGCCGCTGGCCGCGTCGTACGTGCCCGCGCCGACGCCGGAGGCGTACGAGTCGCCCAGGGCCACGTACTCCGCCTGTGCGGCCGCCTGGGCGGGGGTGCCGGCCATCGTCGACAGACCGGCGAACGCCAGCACGGTACTGGCGGCGACCGACGTCAATTTACGCATGATTTCCCTCTGGATCGGGGATTTCTGGATCGGGGATTTCGTTGTCCCGGAATCGATGACCCGGGCGAGGAAGCAAGATCGTACAGTGGACCGGTTGTCATCCAACTCCTGCTTGTTGCACAGGAATTGCCGAATTGTTGTCGCGTCCCGGTGTCGTAGCCTGTGGCGCATGGTGCGCCGGATACTGGCCTTGCCGTGGGTCCACACGGCGTACGACATCGCCCTCGCGGTGCTGGTGGTCTGCCTGACCAACAGCTACGACATGTCCTACGACCAGCCCATCGGCTGGTCGATGGCGCTGGCCGTGGTGTTCCGCCGCCGGTGGCCGATGACCGTGATGACGGTGGTCGGCGGGCTGGCGCTGGTGCAGTACGTGCTGGCCGAGTACCCGGACGACATGCTGGCGTCCGTCGCCGCCGCCTATGACGCGGCGCTGCTCATCGCGATGGTCTCGGTGGTCACGCACGCCCGGCGGACCTGGCAGATCTGGGCCTCGGGGGCGATCCTGCTGTTCGGCGTCGCGCTGGAGTCCGGGTTCGGCCTGCCCGGCGCGCGGGACAGCGAGGTCGACGTGGTCACCCTGGCCATCTACAGCGGTATCTTCTCGGCGCTGTGGCTGACCGCCATGGTGCTGCGCACGCGCCGGCTGTACGTCGTCAGCCTGGAGGAGCGGGCCGCCACCGCCGAGCGGGAGCGCGAGCACCTGGTGCGGCTCGCCGCCGCCGAGGAACGGGCCGAGATCGCACGGGAGTTGCACGATGTCGTGGCCCACAGTCTGGCCGTGATGATCCTGCAGGCCGACGGGGCCGGTTATGTCCTCAAGTCCGACCCGGAGAAGGCGACTTCGGCCCTGAAGGCCATCGGCGACACCGGGCGGGACGCGCTGGAGGACATGCACCGGATCGTGAAGGTGCTGCGCACCGGACGGTCCTCGGTCGGGCGGGACGAGGTGGCGGACACGGAAGCCGCCCGGCGCCGGGTGTCGCTGGACGATCTGGAGACGGTCGCCGAGCGGGCCCGGGCGGCGGGCCTTGAGGTGGATCTGGTCGTCGAGGGCGAGCGGGGCGGGCTGTCCACGGCCGACGGGCTGACCGTGCTGCGGATCGTCCAGGAGAGTCTGACCAACGTGCTGCGGCACGCCGGGCCAGGCGCCCGGGTCTCGATCACCCTGCGGTTCGGGAAGGACGTCGTGCGGATCGGCGTGGTCGACGACGGGGCCGGCAGGCTCACCGGTTCGCGGGCCGTGACGGACCGGGGGAGCGGCGGGAACGGGCTGGTGGGGATGCGCGAACGCGTGGAGGTGTCCGGCGGCACGTTCACCGCCGGGCCGCGGCTGGGCGCGGGATGGCAGGTCGACGCGGAGATCCCCGTCAAAGAGGCTTCGGTGAGGACGGCGGGATGAGCGAGGGGACGAGGAACGGGATGGCGGACGGCATGACGGGCGCGAACGGGACCGGCGGACCGGGCGGATCGAGTGGACCGATTCGGGTCGTCGTCGTGGACGACCAGCCGCTGATCCGGGCGGGGTTCGCGATGGTGCTGGCCGCGCAGGACGACATCGAGGTCGTCGGCGAGGCCGAGAACGGCGCCGACGCCCTCGCGCTGCTGGCCCACACCAGGGCGGACGTCGTCATCATGGACATCCGGATGCCCGTCATGGACGGTGTCGAGGCCACCCGGCGGCTCGGTGAACGCCCCGGTTCCCCACGGGTGTTGGTGCTCACCACCTTCGACACCGACGAGGACGCCTTCGCCGCGCTGCAGGCCGGGGCGAGCGGCTTCCTGCTGAAGAACACCCCGCCGGAGGAGGTCGTGGCGGCGATCCGGGTGGTGTCGGCCGGCGAGTCCGTCGTGTCGCCGCGCGTCACCCGCCAGTTGCTGGACCGGTTCGCGGGCAAGCTCGCGCCCACGGACCGCACCGACGAGCGACTGGAGCAACTGACCCTGCGCGAGCGGGAGGTGCTCGGCCTGGTCGCCGAGGGCCTGTCCAACGGTGAGATCGCGGCCGCCCTGTTCATCGCGGAGGCCACCGTGAAGACCCACTTCGGGAAGGTCCTCACCAAACTGGACCTCCGGGACCGGGTGCAGGCCGTCATCTTCGCCTACGACTCGGGGCTTGTCAGACCACGGTCGTAGTCCCCGCCTGCCACCGCGGTCGCAGAACCGGGGCGCGCGGATCAGTTCACGATCCGATGTCCCGGACCGCCCGGTCTTCGAGAATTTCATCCATACCGAACGGCGAGAAAGCCCGCGAAAAAGCGGGACGCAAACCGCCGGACGAAAAGCATCGGATCGAATTCCCGGAGGCCACCATGTCTGTTTCCGCACGCCCGCGTCGCACCCTGGCGATCGTCATCGGCTCCCTCGCCCTCGTCGTTCTCACCGGCGTCGGCATCGCCGGCGGTCACTGGTGGCACGAGCGCCACCTGCCCAGCCAGGCCTCGAAGGCCGACTGCACGCTGGCCCAGCAGATCATCGACGAGGCGCAGAAGCTGCCCACGGGCGACAAGAAGGCCATCGACAAGTGGGAGAAGGACACGGCGACGCTGCGCCGGGCGCAGATGAAGGACGGCTACCTCGGCTACAACATCGCCCAGTACGAGGGTTGGGTGACCACGAAGGCGAAGGGCGAGGCCGTGGAGCAGTCGAAGAAGGACATGCTGCACATCGCCGACCAGGCCAACTCCCACTGCTCGGACGCCAAGGTCACGCTCGCGTTCCCGTCGCTGAACTCCTGAACCCGGCCCGGCGAAGGACGTTCACGTCATGACCAACACACACACCACCGACCACCCTGCCGTCGAGGGCCGGATCGCCTCGGCCGTCGCCCTGGTCAAGACCTACCGGCAGGGGCAGACGGAGATCAGGGCCCTGGACTCGGTGACGGTCGGCTTCGACCGCGCACGGTTCACGGCCATCGCCGGCCCCTCGGGCTCGGGCAAGTCCACGCTCATGCACTGCCTGGCCGGGCTCGACTCGGCCACCTCGGGCCAGGTCTTCCTGGGCGGCGACGAGTTGACGGGCATGTCCGACGGCGAGCTGACCCGGGTGCGTCGGGACAAGGTCGGTTTCGTCTTCCAGGCCTTCAACCTGCTGCCGCAGCTGACGGCGCTGGAGAACATCGTCCTGCCCGTCACCCTGACCGGCCGCCCCCTCGACCGGGACCTGCTGGACCACCTCGTCGGCGTCCTCGGCATCGGCGACCGCATGTCCCACCGGCCGTCCGAACTCTCCGGCGGACAGCAGCAGCGCGTGGCCCTGGCCCGCGCGCTGCTCGCCCAGCCCGTCGTCCTGTTCGCCGACGAGCCCACCGGCAACCTGGACTCGCGCTCGGGCGCCGAGGTCCTCGACTTCCTGCGCCGCTCGGTGGGCGACCTGGGCCAGACCGTGGTCATGGTGACGCACGACCCGCGCGCCGCCGCCCACGCCGACCGCGTGCTCGTCCTCGCCGACGGCCGGATCGTCGACGACGTCGACGCGGCGTCCGGCGCCGACGTCACGCGGGCCCTGCGGGACCTGGGGAGGGCCGCCCGATGAGCACCCCCTGGCAGCGGGGCACCCCGTGGCGGGCCAGTGTTCTCGGCTCGCAGCTCGCCGAACTCCTGCGCCGCCCCGGCCGGTTGGTGACGACGGGGCTGTCGGTCCTGGTGGCCGCGTTCGTGGTCTTCGCCACGATCATGGCCCAGCAGATCACCACGAACACCGCCGTCGACAACTACCGCGGCACCCCGAAGGCCGTGGACCTGGTCGCCAAGGCCGGCGACAGCAACATCAGCGCCACGGCGCTCCGGCGGATCCGCGCGCTGCCGGGGGTGGCGGCGGCCGTCGGCCGCGTCAACTCCGGCGCCCCGGTCACCGGTCCGTCCGAGCACTGGCTGGAACTCCGCTCCGACCCCGGTACCGGCCCGCTCTCCCAGGTCGAACTGGTCGAGGGGAGCTACCCCGACCGCGCCGGTGAACTCGCCGTCAACCGCCGGGCCGCCGAGGAACTGGGGCTCGCCCCCGGCACCCGGACGACCCTGAAGGTCCAGGACCCCAAGAATCCCGAGGACGGGGAGAAGACCGTCGAGGTCACCGTCACCGTCACCGGAGTGGTCAAGAGCACCGCGACCGCCGACCAGCAGTCCGGTGGCTACACCACCGACGCGTTCATCGGCCCCTTCGCGGACCTGCCGGGCTACGACCACATCGACATCGAGGCCAAGTCCGGTGTCGCGCAGGCCGAGTTGACGAGCCAGGTGCGCGCCGCGCTCGACGGGGCCGGCAAGGCCTCGGCCAAGGCGAAGCTCGTCACCGGCGGTGGCGTACGTGCCGCGGAGGAGCGCGAGGCGGTCAGCGGGGACCTCCGTGAGCTCTTCCAGCTGATCTCCGTGTTCCTCGCCGTCGCCGTCGGGGCCGCCGCCCTGGTCGCCACCTCCGCCTTCCGGATCGTCTTCGCCCAACGGCTGCGGCAACTGGCGCTGCTCCGCGCCATCGGCGCCCCGCAGCGCCGGGTGGTAGCCGCGCTCGTCGTCGAAGGCACCGTGGTCGGCGCGGTCGCCGGCGGCATCGGGGTCCTGCTCGCGCTGGGCGCCGGTCAGTTCGCCCCGACGGCCGCCCGCGTCCTCGCCGGACAGCGACTGTCCGCGCCGGGGCTCCCCGTCACGGACGCCGCGCTGGTCGTCGCAGGGACCATGCTCGTCAGCGTCGGAGCGGTCCTCGCGCCCGCCCTGTCGGCGGCCCGGGTCTCGCCGCTGCAGGCCCTGCGCAGTGCGAGCACCGTCGCGGGCGAACGCCGGATCGGTACCGGCCGTCTCACCGTCGGCGTCGTCCTCGCCGCCGCGGCCACGGGAATCGGCGTCCTGCTGCTGCGCAGCCTCCCCGAGCCCGGCGACCAGGACTACGACCGGGGCCTCGGCATGCTGGGCACCGTCGCCTCGGCGGGCCTTGCCTTCCTGGCACTGGTCGTCCTGGGCCCCCTGCTGGTCCGCCCCGTCCTGGCGGTGACCGGCTGGCCGCTGCGCCGGCTCGGCACCACCGGCCGGCTCGCCGTCAGCGGCGTCGGCGGCACCCCGCGCCGGGCCGCGGCGGTCTCCGTCGTCGTCGCGCTCGGGGTCGCCCTGGTGTCGGGCGCCCTCGTCGCCGTCGCCTGTCTCACCGGCTACACCCAACGCACCGACGCGGTCGACGCTCCTGCCGACTTCCGGGTCACGTCCGAGGCCAAGGGCCTGGACCCCGCCGTCGTACGGCGGTTCGCGGCACTGCCCGAGCTCACCCACGTCACCGCCTACCGGACCGTCCAGGTCACCGCGGGCCCCAAGGACGCGCACATCCAGTACGAGGTGTCGGACCTGGACCCGGACGCCCTGCCCACGGGCCGGTACATCGACACCGCCACCGGCTCCCTGTCGGACCTGGGCCCCGGCAGCGCGGTCCTCGCGTCCGGCGTGGCCGACGCACTCGGAGTGCGCGCGGGCGACTCGCTCACCGTCACCCCGTCGAGCCGGGGGAGTATCCGGCTGACCGTCGCCGCCACGCTGCCCGCGGACGGCCCGGGACAGGCCGACATCCTCGTGGTCCCCGCCGACCTGACCCGCATGGGAGCCGCCGGGAACGCCGGCGGCATCTTCGCCGACGCCGCCACGTCCGGCCTCGCCGCCCGCGGCCAGGCGCAACGGGCCCTGGAGACCGTGATACGGGAACACGTCAAGGACCCGGACGACGTCACCATCAGCGTCCTGGCGGACGACCGGGACAGCAACCGGGCCACCATCGAGACGATGGGCGTCACCGCGCTCGGCCTCGTCGCCCTGACCGTCCTCATCGCGGTCGTCGGTGTCACCGCCACCACCAGCCTCACCGCGATCGAACGCGCCCGTGAGTTCGGCCTGTTGCGCGCGCTGGGCCTGGGCGGCGGCGCACTGCGCCGCACGATCACCATGGAGGCCGGACTGTACGGCGTCCTCGGCGCCTCCCTAGGCCTCGCGCTCGGCGTCCCGTACGCCTGGCTCCTCGTCCGGGTCACCGTGAGCAACGCGCCCCTGGTCCTGCCGGGAGCCCAACTCGCCCTGGTCTTCTGCGCCTTGGCCGCCCTGACCGCACTGGCCGGCCTGCTCCCCGCCCGCCACGCGACCCGCGTCACACCGATGACCGTCCTGGGCGGTGCCGAATGAGCGCCTCCGGAAGACCGCGGGCACGCATCGCCGTACACGTGACGTGGATCACGGAAAAGGGAAAACCGGCGGTCCCGGCCCGGCGTCTAGCGGGTGTGAGATCAGTCAGGAAGGCGCCGAAGGCACCGGGCGAGCTGGACGAGGAGCATCTCGTCCAGCTGGTGGCCACGGGTGACCGCGCGGCGTTCGAGGAGCTGTACCGGCGCACCGCGCCGTGGATGGCGGTGAGGCTGCGCCGTCGCTGTGCCGACGAGCAGATCGTCGCCGAGGTCATGCAGGAGACGTATCTGGCGGTGTGGCGCGCGGCGGGCGCGTTCGCGGGGGCCGCGGTGGGCGGGACGGCCGTCGGATGGCTGTGGACGATCGCGGCGCGCCGCCTCGTCGACGCCTTCCGGCGCAGGGCCCACCATGCCGAGCCGCCGCCGTCCGCCGCTCTCGCCGGCGTGGCGCCCGCCGCCGAGGAGGAGGCGCTCGCGGTGACCGTCGGCGGGGACGTCGGTGACGCGCTGCGGCGCCTGGCACCGGAACTCAGGCAGGTACTGCAGGCCATGGTGCTCGACGGGCTGTCCGTCCGGGAGACCGCCGTCCTGCTCGGGGTGCCCGAGGGCACGGTCAAGACCCGTGCCCGCCGGGCCCGGATCGCGATGCGGGAGGCGCTGGCATGAGCGTGGAGCACGCGTCGATGCGGATCATCGACGGTTACGCACGCGGCGGCACGGACCTGGCCGTCGACGAGGTGTGGGCCCTGGAGGCCCATCTGGAGGCGTGCCGGGTCTGCCGTGACCGGCTGTCGGACGCCGTCGCGGCGCAGGCGCCGGCCGTGGCGGCGCTGGTCGGCACCGTGTGGTCCGACCTCGAACCCCAGCTGGGCGCCACCGCCCCGGTGCCGCGCCGGCGGCACCGGCCGACGCGGCTGTCGAGTTGGCTGACGCCCGTGATGGCGCCGTGGCTGGCCATGGTCGTCAGCGTGACACTGCTCGCGCTGCTGCTCGACCTGGTCGACACCGGCTCCGGCGGTGTGTCGCTGGTGCTGCTGCTCGCCCCGGTCCTGCCGGTGCTCGGCGTCGCGGCGTCGTGGTCGCGCGGCCTCGACCCGGCGTACGAGCTGACGGCGTCGGTGCCCAGGGCCGGGCTCTACCTGGTGCTGCGGCGCACGGCGTCCGTGCTCGCCGTGGTCGTCCCGGTGCTGCTGGTCGCCGGCTGGATGACGGGGGTGACGGCGGCGCAGTGGCTGCTGCCCTGTCTGGCCTTCACCTCGACGACCCTGGCGCTCGGCGGTGTCGTCGGGGTGACCCGCGCCGCCGTCTCGCTGGTGGCCGTGTGGGCCGCGGTGATCGTGGCACCGACCGTGGCCACGAGCCGTACGACCGTCGCCCTGCACTCGGGCGGCCTGCCCGTGTGGGGGCTGATCCTCGCGCTCGGCACCGCTGTCGTGATCGCACGCAGGGGCGCCTACTCCGTGCTGGGAGCCCATCGTTGACCACCGGAAAGGACCACCACATGATGTCCGCGGTGAGCGCGGCCGACATCGCGCCGACGGCCTACGCCTGGGAGATCCAGGCCACCGGACTGAAGGTCAGGGTCGGCAGGAAACGGATGGCCGTCGACGGGCTCGACCTGTCGCTGGGCACCGGCGTACACGGCGTCCTCGGCCCCAACGGGGCGGGCAAGACCACCCTCATCCGGACACTGGCCACCGTGCTGCGCCCCACCGAGGGCACCCTGGAACTGCTCGGCGAGTCCGCGGGCGGCAGGGGCGAGCACCGCGCGCTGCGCCGCCGTATCGGCTATCTGCCGCAGGAGTTCGGCTACTACAAGCGCTTCACGGTGCGCGAGTTCGTCGAGTACATGGCATGGCTGAAGGAGGTGCCCAAGGCGGAGATCCCCGCGGCCGTGCAGCGCGCCGTGGAGCGGGTGGGGCTGGCTGACCGCGCCGACTCGCGCATGAAGACGCTGTCGGGCGGCATGGTGCGGCGGGTGGGCATCGCCCAGGCCATCGTCAACGATCCGTCGATCCTGCTGCTGGACGAGCCGACGGTCGGTCTGGACCCGGCGCAGCGGCTGCGCTTCCGCGAGCTGCTGCAGGAGCTGGGCACGGACACCTGCGTGGTCGTCTCCACCCATCTGGTGGAGGACGTCGCCGCCGCCTGCACCGACGTGGTGGTCTTCGCCGAGGGCAGGCTGGTCTTCCAAGGTCCTCCCGACGAGCTGGCCTCGGTGGGCGGTCCCGAGCACGTGGGGGACAGCCCGCTGGAGCGCGGCTACTCGGCGCTGCTGCAGTACCCCGAGCAGGGAAGGGGCACCTGGTGAACACCCGAGTCCTGCGCATCGAGCTGAGACGCTCCGTCGCCCCCTGGGCCGGCGCCGTGGTCCTCACGACCGCGCTGGCGTTCCTGTACCTGCTGAACGGCGCGTGGGGAAGGGGCACCACGGCGTGGACGGCCGAGTGGACGACGCTGGCCCTGTGGACCCGCGCCCTGCTGTTCTACCTGTGGCCGCTGGCCGTCGGGTTCGGGGCGCTGCAGGGACTGCGCGACCACCGCTCCAAGATGTCGGAGCTGCTGACGAGCACACCGAGGCCTCCCTGGCACCGCGCGGCCACGTCGGCGGGTACGACGGCGACGGCCCTGGCCTCGGCCTTTGCGCTCCTCGTCCTCGTGGGCGGGGTCCAGGTGCTCGCCCACACCTCGTACACGCACCTCGGGTGGCTGCCGATCTTCCTGGTGGGGGCCCTGTTCCTCGTCGCCGGTGCCGTGCTGGGCATGGGGGCCGGGCGGACCCTGCCGTCCCCTCTCACCCCACCCGCCATGGCCATGGGCGCCTTCGCGTTCACGGCCCTCATGAACAGTTCGCTGGGCCGGACGCGGACGTCCACGGTGGAGGGCATCACGAGCACGGAGCCGAACCAGGTCTCCCTGCTGTCACCGGCGGTGGACGAGGTGCACGACGCGTTCGTCACGCTCTCCGCCGCCGTGCACATCGGGCAGACGATCTGGCTGCTCGGCATGGTCACGACCGGCTTCGCGCTGCTGGTCGCCGCGACCCCGAGCACCCGGCTGATCGCCCTGATACCCGTCCTGGCGGGGGCGACCCTCGCCCTGCTCGTCCTGCCCACCGACCCGCACCGGATGTACGTCGTCGACGAGGCCGCCGCCAGGCCGGTGTGCGACGGCCCGGTGTGCGTGACCCGAACGCACCAGGGGCAGCTCACCGACCTGGCGGGCCCCGGCAAGGAGGCGCTGCGCCTGCTGCACGGCGCCCTGGGCGGCCGGGCGCCCGTCGCGATCCGGGAGAACACCGCCGTACTGCCGCAGGGCGCCATGCCACCGCGGTCCCGCACGACCGTGCTCCTCGACTTCGACGACGAGACCATCGCCGGCGCGAAGGGCGCGGAGCTGACCCGGGCCCTGGTCGCCGAAGGCATGGTGCCGTCGTGCTCCCCCGTCGGCTGGAGCGGCACGACCGGGGAACTCGCCGCACAGGTCGTCGCGGCGGGCTGGGTCCTCGGGGACCTGAAGCCGATGCCCGGCGCCTCCGGCACCCTGCGGGACGTCATCGACGAACTGGCCCGCCCGGTCTGGAAGAAGCTCAAGGCGCTTCCCCCGGCAGAGCAGCGCTCTCGGATCGACGCGATGCACGCCGCCGCGCTCTCCTGCAAGGGCGACGCGCTCGACGCACTGAACGGCGGTGCGTCCCGATGAGGCTGAACGGCGGTGCGACCCGCCGATGAGATGGCTGACGCTGTACGCGCGCTCGCGGCGGGTGCCCGCGTCGCTCGCCGTGGTGGTGATCAGCGCGGTGGCGGTGTGGGCACTCGCCCGGGACGGGGGCGGAGGGCCGGGTGATCAACGGCTGCCCGTGCTCGTCCTCGCCGCGGGGGCGATGGCGGCCTCGACCGGGCTCGGCGGGCAGGATCTCGCGCTGGACCGGACGGCCGCGATCCGCTGGGTGCCCCGGAGAGCCGCGCATGTGCTGCTCGCCGGCGCGGTCGTCGCCGCGGTGCTGCTGACGGTGCAGGCGGCGGGCGGGTCCATGGCCACCACCGCGTTCGTCGTCCGGGACAGCGCGGGCCTGACGGGGCTGGGCGCCCTGGGCGCGGCGCTGCTGGGCGGCCGGCACGCATGGACGCTGCCGTTCGCCTGGCTCTCGGTCTCGTTCTTCGCCCCGCCCGCCACGAATACGCCGATGCGGGTGGCGGCCTGGATGCTGCTGCCACCCGGGACGGCGTCGGGCACCTGGACGGCCCTGGCCCTCACGATCGCCGGCACCACGGCCTACGCCTTCGCGGGACCGAGGCGGTAGCCGGTCCGCAGGTTCTGCTGTCGCAGGCACACAAGGGCGCGTCCTGCGCGGGCGTGCCCTTGAAGCACGGGAGGCCGGGCTCGGGAATGGGAGACACGTCGCCATGCGTTGGTGGGGCAGGGCGACGAGTACCGGAGCACGACGTGAGCGCTGCGATGATCACGACATCTGTGGTCGAGACCCTGCGGGCATGGCGCCGTTCCGCGCCGGGACCCCTGTGGCTGGCCGGGCCTGTCCTGCTGATCGTCGCGATCCCGGTGGCCGACTGGTTCCTGCCGCCGGACATCCATCTCGCCCACCTGCTCGTCGTCGCCGTGGCGGTCACCGCGGTCGGTACCGGGCCGCGCGCCACCGCGCTGATCGGCGCACTGGCGGTCCTCGCACTGGTCGTCGCCGGCTTGGAGCGACAGACGCTGGTCACGGAGAGTGTCCTCGTCGAACTCTCCGCCCTTCTCGCCGTCTGTGCCTTCCTCGTCCTCTTCACCCGTCTACGCGATCGGCGCGAACGGGAGCTCGTCCGGGTGCGCTCGGTATCCGACGCGGCACAGCGCGTCGTACTGCGGCCGTTGCCCGAGCGGGCCGGACCCGTCACCCTCGCCTCGCACTACCGCAGCGCCGAAGCGGACGCGATCATCGGCGGCGACCTGTACGCCGCCGCCAGGATCCCCGGCTCCACGCGGCTGCTCATCGGGGACGTCCGGGGCAAGGGACTCTCCTCCATCAGCGACACGGCGATCGTGCTGGGTGCCTTCCGCGCCGCCGCACACCGCATGATTCCGCTGCCGGAGCTGGTCGCCTATATCGAGGACGCCGTCCGGTGGGGACTCGCCGAGTTCTCGGAGCCGGAGGAGGACGCCGCGGAGCGCTTCGTGACCGCCGCCGTCATGGACATCCCGGACAACGAGCCCGTGGTGCACCTGGTCAGCTGCGGGCATCCGCCACCCCTCCTGCTGGGCGGCCGGACCAGGGCGGCGCTGGCGCTGACGGTCCCCGAACCGTCGCCTCCGCTCGGCCTGGGCGTGTCGCCCGCCGAGGCGAACAGCGCGGACGGTGCCGACGGCTGCTACCTACCGGCGACCTTCCCGTTCGAGCACGGCCACCGGCTGGTCCTGTACACCGACGGCGTCAGCGAGGCCCGGAACGCGGACGGCGACTTCTATCCGCTCGCCGAGCGCGCCACGGCCTGGGCGGACAAGGCACCCGGTCCGCTCGTCGAGCGGCTCGCCGCGGACGTCCGGGCGTACACGGGCGGTCGGCTGAACGACGACATGGCGATGATCGTCGTTCAGCGCGACTGAACAGCGCCACGCCTACAGGTACTGCCAGGCGGCCGGCACCACCCGACGGAACGCGATCATCTCCACCAGGGCATGCCCTGGAGCGGATACCCCGGCCACTGGCCCGGCACCACGGTCCCCACCTGCGGCGCGGTGCTCAGGCCGGTGCCGGGCTGGGTCTGGGTCCCCGTGCTCTGGCTCTGGGTCCCCGTGCTCTGGGTCTGCGAGCGTCCGGTGGTCCACAGTTGGTCGACACGCGCGCGCTCGGTGGCGTTCGGGTAGCGGTTGGTGCAGGACGTGCCGGCGGTGCCGCCCGACATCAGCTCGCTGCACGGCCCGCCGTAGTCGTCCGGCAGGCCCAGCACGTGCCCGGTCTCGTGGGCGGCGACGCGGACCGAGTCGTACTGCTTGGTCTGGGTGTAGTCGAGGAAGACGTAGCCCTTTCCGTGGCCGTCGGTGGAGGCGTAGGACCCGCGCGAGTCGTTGCCCTCGTAGTAGGAGAAGTCGGCACCGCTCGACGCCTGCTGGAGCTTGACGTTGGACTCGGAGCTGTTCCAGATCGAGGCCGCGCTCGATATCTGCGAACGGAAGCTCGGTGCGTGGGAGTCGTTGTAGTAGATCGTCACCGCCTGCGCGTTCGGCTGGGCGGCACGCTTCGCGGCGACCGACTTGAGCACGGCCTCGAAGAACGCCTTGTTGTTCGCGGCCTCCTCGGCCGACCCGCCGCCGTACCGTGCCACGGAGGTACCGGCGGGAGCGGACGGGGTGGCGGCGGTCTGGGCGCTCGCCGGTACCGCCGCGCCCAGCGCGCTGGAGGCCAGACCCAGGCCGAGAGCGAGGGTGAGGAATCTCGCGGACGTGGGGGACGACTTCATGTGGGGGGCTCCTACTCACTCGGTGACGCCGAGCGCCGGGTGCGCGGTCGACGATGCGTGCACACCGGTTCCGAACTGCGGCGACGTCCTGTGGGTCGTCATTCTTAGAACGGCCCCACAGGGAGCGCAAAGGGTCCCCACCACTACGTCGCCTCGTAGGTCCCGGGACCCCGCCGGGGCGGTGCGCGGATCTCCGGTCCGCACGTGGCGGCAGGAGGGAAAGGTGTCGCGGCGTCAGAAGCCTTACGGCGGTGGGCGATGCGCGTGTGAGTCGGCAGGGCGGAATCCCGGGACGCGAGGCTGGGCCCACATCTGGTCCAAGACGGACAAATGCCTAGATGTCCGCCGTGGCGCATCTACTAAGCGCGCCGGTTGATTGACGGAGTGCTGTGACCGACGTCATAGAACGTGTCGGCTTTCGCCTCTTTCGCGCCCCGCCGGCCCCCGGGGCGCCCCAGGGAGTCCCCTCGGCGCCGGGCGGCATCCCTCACCGCCGCGCCGCCGCCGAGCCGGGCAGGGGCGGGCCTCAGCCCGACGTGCAGATCACCAGCAGCCCTCGACCGTGGCGGCAAGGCCGTCCAGGCCTTGGGTGACGGTGGCGGTGGGCGCCAGGCCGTTCTCGACGAACGCGAAACTCTTCCAGCGACCGTCCCCGCCTTTGACGACCCCGGCCAGGGCGGACACATCACGCAGGGTGCCGGTCTTGGCGTCGACCTTTCCTACGGCGCAGGAGGCGGGTGTGCTGGTGAAACGGTCGTAGGAGGTGCTGAGGGTGCCGTCGACGCCGGCGACCGGCAGGCCCTTCAGGATCGGCCACAACGTGGCCTGGTAGCGGGTGTCGACGGCCAGCCCGGCGATCGCGGACAGGGCGTCGGCGGTCATCCGGTCGCTGCGGGACAGGCCGCTGCCGTCGTACTCCCGTACGCCGGTCAGCGGTATGCCGTACTTGACGAGCACGGCGTGCACCGCGGCGGTGCCGCCCGCGAAGGTGGCGGCCCGGCCCTGGCCGAGCGCGGTGAGCCGCAACAGGCCCTCGGCGATGTCGTTGTCGCTGTGCTTGAGCATGTATTCCACGGTCGTCGACAGCGGCTTGGACTTGTGGGTGGCCAGAACCGTGCTGCCCGACGGCGTCTTGGCACGCGCGGACTTGCCCACCGTGATGCCCTGCGCCGTGAGCTGCTGGGCGAAGTAGTCGGTGGCGGTGAGCGCGGTGTCCTGGGTGTTGTCGCCCTCGATCCGCAGGGCCCGGACCGGAGCGACGGTGTCCGGGTAGTAGCCGCTGTTCCAGCCGGTGGCGAGACCGGGGGCGGCGAAGAGGTGGTCGTCGAACATCAGCCGCACCGAGTGCTGGCCCTTGGCCTTCAGGGCCTTGGCGGCGGCGGTCGCGAGACTCTTCAGGTCGGCGGAGCTGAGCTGCTGATCGCCGCCGCCGACCAGATACACCGTGCCGGAGCGGTATACGGCCTTGGTCTGCACCGTGTGGCCGGGACCCAGCACGGTGAGCGCGGCGACCGCCGTCGCCAGTTTGTTGGTGGACGCGGGCATCACCCCCGTCGCGTGGTTCTTCGCCCACACCGTCTGCCCCGAGGCGACGTCCCGGACCTCGCCCACCACATTGCTTCCCAGGCCCGCGATGCCCACCCGCTGGTTCAGCTTCCCGGTCATCGCCTTGTCGGCCGCCGTCAGCCCGCCGGCCGCTGATGCGGAGGTGGCGGTCACCGCCATCGCGGTCACCACCGGGGCCGCGATCACGACCGCCCGCTGGACGGCCTTTCCGTATGTCCCGTTCCTGCCACGCGGAAGCGCATGCCTGCCCAAAGTCTTCTCTCCTTCGTCCCGGGTTCGTTTCGTCTCGGTTCTGCGACTGCAGCGTTCTCGTCGGCTCAGGAGCAGGCCCTGTCGAAACCGCCCGCGTGCCACGCGGCATGACCCGGACCCGCACCGTCAGCTCGGCCGGTGCCGTTGAAGGTGCGGCAGAGATCGGCGAGTTCGCCGGAGCCGGGCCAAGTCGTCGGCGAACGCCCGCAGTTGGCCGAGTCCCGGGGAAAGCGGATAACCGGCCACGATGGTGTTCACGTGATCGCGGAACTGCCGGATCGCCGCGTCCCGTGTCGTCGGCCGTCTCACGGGGAACTTCGGCGGCCTTCTCAACGCTGCCCGAGCTGGTCGTACCGGCCGGCTCGGCCCGCACCCGGCGCAGCCGCTTGACGCAGGCGTCCAGCAGCCGGGCGTCGATGGCCAGTTCGCCATGGGCCTCGGTCTTCGGCACGCCCCCGTCGGGGGAGGCGCCGACACGCCGGAGGACGGCACGGATACGGGCTTCGAGGACACGTGGCATGCGCGCAAGTATTCGCAAGCCGTGACCCTCGTACTGGACGATCACCCAGTCATGGCCGATTTATTGTCATGGCTGATTCACGACAGGCGTGACCGGCTGTGAGTGCGCGACTCCGACCGATCCGCCGTTACGGTCCCGTGACAATCTGATCCAGGTCCGATCACATGGCCCCTCCAGCCTCTACGGACATGACGCTGCGAAGATGACGCCGGGCCTCGCCCCGCCCTCGGCCGGTCACCGGTCGACGGACCTCCATCCTCGGCCTCGCCCACGGCGCTCCCCGCCGGAGCCGCCGTCGGAGTCCTCACCGGCCGCCGCCCCTCTCCCCTTGGGTCGTTTCCTGACGACCGTTCGCGTTCCCGCCCTGGTCTCGTCGCGGAGCGCGGACCACCCGCGGATGCCGTCGCCCTCCGGGACGACTGCCCGAACAAGGAGTCCCCCTACGATGCGTAAGTCCCCGTCGCAGGAACCGTCCTCGCTCCCGGCACGCAGGCACCGTGTCGCCGGATCCGGACGCAGGCGCTTGATCGACTACCCGCGCCGCGGCAGAACGGGCCTGCGCCGCTGGCTGCCGTCGTGGCGGCTGCTGCTCGGGGGCTTTCTGCTGTCCGTCGGCACCCTGTGCGGGCTCTTCGCCTATGTGTACTCGCAGGTCGGCATACCGGACGAGAACGCGGCGGTGCGGCAGGAGGCCAACGTCTACTACTGGGCCGACGGCAGCCAGATGGTGGCCGTGGGGGCGGTGAACCGGCAGATCGTGCCGCTGGCCGAGATACCCGTTTCGATGCGGAGCGCGGTGGTGGCGGCGGAGAACGCGAGTTTCTACAGCGATCCCGGCGTCTCGTTCGCGGGCGAGTTACGCGCGGTCGTCAACATGGCCAAGGGCGAGGAGGTCCAGGGCGGTTCGACCATCACCCAGCAGTACGTGAAGAACACCTATCTGTCCCAGGACCAGACCTACACCCGCAAGGTCAAGGAGTTCTTCATCGCCCTGAAGGTGAACCGGACGAAGAGCAAGGACATGATCCTCCAGGGCTATCTGAACAGCAGCTGGTTCGGCCGCCAGGCGTACGGGATCCAGGCCGCGGCATACGCGTACTACGGCATTCCGGCCAAGGACCTCAGTCCCAGCCAGGCCGCGATGCTGGCGGCCACGCTGAAGGGCGCGGAGCAGTACGACCCCGCGCTGAGCGCGGCCAACCACGCCCGGGCCGTGGCGCGTTGGAGCTGGATCCTGGACCGCGAGGTCAAGGTCGGGCTGATGACCGCGACGGAGCGGGCCACGTACCGGACGTTCCCGGAGCCGAAGAGGGTGTCGGTGTCGACGAGTCTGGCCGGCCAGACCGGCTATCTCGTCAACGTCGCCAACGCCTACATCACCAAGCGCACCGGGCTGACCGACAGGGACCTCGCGCGGGGCGGCTACCGGATCCACACCACCTTCGAGAAGGACAAGGTGCAGCGGCTTCAGCAGGCCGTCGAGGACGTCACCAGCCGGGGCCTCGACCCGAAGAAGCGTTCCACCGACCGCAATGTCCAGGTCGGCGCCGCCACCATCCGGCCCGAGGACGGTGCCGTACTCGCCCTGTACGGCGGCTCGGACGCCACAGAGCACTTCACCAACAACGCGGACACCTCCGGCGTCGCGGCCGGTTCGGTGTTCAAGCCCTTCGCGCTCGCCGCCCTCATCGGCGGCGGGCGGCGCGCCCGGCCCGTCCGTGATTCGGTGGACACGCCTCCCCCCACGATCCAGGACATGCAGAGCGCTCTGGTGACCTCGGCCCATGCCCCCTTCGTCCAACTGGGCAAGGCCATCGGCTGGGGTCTGATCCGGGACGCGGCCGTCAAGGCAGGGCTGCTGCGGAGCAGCATGGCCCCCTTGGAGCAGACCTTCCCGATAGGCACCTCGACACCCAGCGCCATCCGGATGGCCGACGCCTACTCGACCTTCGCCAACGGAGGCGAGCAGAACGATCCGTACTCGGTGACCCGGGTGCTCAGGCACGGCAAGCCGGTCGGAGGACTCGACCACCCGCACCCCCGCGCCGCCTTCGATCCGCGGGTGGCCGACACCGTCGACAAGGTGCTGCAGGGTGTGGCCCGCCAGAACGGCACCGAGTCCATCGTCCCTGGCTCCAGGTCGGTGGCCACCGGCGCGGACGACCTGACCAAGTCGGCCTGGTTCGTGGGCTACACCAAGAACATGTCCACCGCGATCACCCTCTTCCGCAACGAGCCCGGCCAGGCCCAGCTCCTTCCCCTCACGGGCGTGGGCGGCGCCGGCTCCATCCGCGGCAACATCTTCCCGCCGCGGATCTGGGCCCGTTTCATGGGCTTCACCGGCGCATTCGACCTGAACCGCACGAAGCCCGTGGAGGAGGACCCGGCCACGCAGCCCGAATCGTCGACGCGGCCGTCCGATTCGGGCGAGGACCGGACCACGACGGAGCAGAAGTCCGACCAGGGCGCGTCGGCGTCCTCGAAGCCGACGGTCGCACCCACGGCGACGGGCCAGTCGTGGCTGACCGGGGAGCCGCTGGCCAACAGCTCTGCCTCGGCGGCCACTTCGGGCGACCGGCCGTAGGTGACGCAGCCGAAGGACAGCGACTGGAGCCAACGGCGTGACTCCGTGCGGTGACGAGCCGGTCCGAGTCAGGGACGGTGTCCCCTCCGCGCCTGCTCTACGTCCCCGCGTGGACGTACGCCGCCCAGATGTGCGGGCGGTCGGGGATGCGACGGCGCAGTTGGCGGACCGTGTCGTGGAGGGCGTGGGCGGCGCCGGGGGCGTCAGTGGCTGTCGTGCGGCGGTAGAACTCACGGGTCATGTGCTCGGCGTGGGTGCTGTCGATCGTCCACAGGGTGCCGACCGCGGTGGGGAAGCCGGCCAGCAGGAAGGAGCTGGTGATGTGGATCGCCTCGTCGGTGAGGCGTTCCGCGGTGCGGGCGGTGCCGCAGGCCGCCAGGAAGGCGAGCTGGGCCGCACGCGGGCGGGCCCGGCAGATCTCCAGGACCGAGACCGGCTCGCCGCTGGGCAGGTGGAGCAGGGCGCCCGAGGGTTCCGACGGGTCCGTCGCCGCGTGGCAGCCGAAGTGGGCCCACGAGGCGTCGTGCAGCGCGGCCAGCACGGCCTCTCGGGTGGCCGCCGGGCCGATCAACGGCTCGTTCGCGCCGAGGAGTTCGGCTGCGTGCGCGGCGGCCGCCGCGACGCCCGGCAGGTCGTCCTCGGGCGCGGCGACCAGCAGGGCACTGCCGTGATCGGCCGTGCCGCGCCGCCGGGCGCGGGCACGGGCGTAGGCCAGGGTCTGCAGACCGGGTACGTACGACGACACCACGGCGTCGAGGGCCGCGCCGCAGTTGCCGAGTTCGCAGTCGGGCGCCGTGCACTGGGCCGCGTGCAGCGGCAGGGCGCTGAAGGGACCGGTGGGCACCCACCAGATGCGCGGCCAGCCGTCGTGCGGGGGAACGGGGTCCGCCGAGCCGGCCAGCTCCAGCACCGGGCGCACGATTTTGTGCCAGGTCCACGCGAGTGTCTCGCGGACCGTACGCCCTGCGGCGACGAGCTGGAGCGGGGACGGACGGGACATGCCCCGCGCGTTGATGGCGTCCACGGCATCACGCAGCTTCCGCGCCGTGTCGGTGACCTCGTCGGCCTCAACATCGAGGTGCAGGGCGGTGATCGACCCGTCCGTGACGACAAGGGCGTGGCAGAGGCGCCTGCCGTGGTTGAGGACGACCACCGGGCCGTCGGCCGCGAGCGCCCTCGACTCCTCGGCGGTGAGCGGCCGTAGGAAGCCTTCGAAGCCGGGCCGCGTGCGGATACGGCCTACGACGTCGTCGAGTTCGCGGGAGGCGCGCAGGCCCGTCAGCCGGGCCCACTCGGCGTCCCCGGCGGCGGCAGCCCCGGGCGGTGCCTCGGTCGGTGCGTCGAGCTGCTCGGTCAGGCGCTCGAACTCGTCGGCCAGCTCGGGGTGTTGGGCACGCAGGTCGCCGATGTCGGCGCGCGCCTCGATGCGCCGGGCCAGCAGCAGACCGCGGCCGCGTTCCAGCAACTCCGCCGCGCGGTCGACGTCGGGGCCCTCGGCCGTGCGCCGGAGGGAGGCGGGTAGGTGCGGCGTCTGCCCCGCCCGGACCGCGCGCACGCTCTCTTCCAGTGCCTTCACATGGGCGGGCAGCCGGTCGACGATCGACTGGCCGACGAGGTTGGCGAGGAGCAGCTCGGTGATCGACCGGATGTCCCCTTCGAAGGTCGACAGACCGTGCTCGGCGGACGCCTGGTCGCTGCCGCGGTCGGTGACACCGGCCATGGCCTCGACGCCCGCTTCGAGATGCGACAGCGCCAGGTCGACCCGGGGCGGCCGGCGGCCCAGCGCACCGGCCGCGGCGCCGATCTCGCCGTGGGCCCGCATCCACACCGGGATCCCGGCGCCCCGCCACGCGTCGGGGTCCGCGACGCCGGAGAGCCGCTCCTGGATGGGCGCCAGGACGGCGGAGAGGAAGTCCGCCGGGTCGGCGGCGAGGAGGTCCTCCGGGTCGGCGGGACGGGCAGCGCCCGTCTCGGTGGTCACCTCCGGCAGGCGGCCCCGGCCGAGGAGGTCGAGGAACGTCCGCATCGTGGCGCCGACATCGACCGGGGAGCCCTCGGGCATCTCCACCGTCAGGTCGCGGCTCAGCTCCTCCGCCTCCGCCAGCAGGGACTGCGCCCGCTCCGGTTCGGTGGCCCGCAGCAGGATGGCCCGCTGCGCGAGGGCGCGGACGAGCGTCATCGCGATCATCGGCCGCATCGGGTGTCCGGGGGCACACCGGGCGAAGGTCGCCCGGCACTGGTCGACGACGGCGTCGTCGAGGTCCTGGCGCGGGCCGCCGCCCGGTCCGATGGTCTCGACGAGGTCGACATAGGCATCGCCCATCAGGTCGTACCAGGGCCGCTCGTCCCCGGCGGGCGCGGCGGCGCGGGTGACGTCCCGCATGCGGCGGGCGACCCGCCGGGCCCGTTCCAGCTGGGCCGGTTCATGGCCGAACAGATAGTTCTGAAGGGCGTTGTGGAGCTCGGTGCGGCCCGCCAGGACCGTCTTGTCGGTCTCGGACAGCACCGGATCGCCGGGCCGGGGCGCCCCCTCGACCGCCGGTATGCCGGGTGCGCCCTGTGCCGAGGCGAGCAGGGCCGCCGCCTCGCGCGCGCCCTCCGCGTCGAAGCGGCCGATCGACAGGGTGGTGAGCGCGTCCGCGAGGATCCGGTCGAACTCACCAGGCATGTCGGGGGCGTTGGAGCGGGCGTAGCGCAGCAGTTCCACGATCTCCGCGAGTGCGGCGGGGTCGGCCCGGCCGGCGGAGCGGGCCGACAGGGCAGTGCCGAGGACGGCGGAGAGGTAGGGGCGGATCTGGTCGTCCTCGCCCGTGCCCGCGAGGAGCTCCCGGACGATCTCGATGTCGGCGTCGAGACTGCCGGCACCGTCCAGGCGGACATCGCCCATGCGGGTCAACCGCTCCACTGTCGCACGCAGTTCGCCGTCGGGGACGTCCCCCGTGGTGGCCGACATGACGGCGAGGGGCAGCGCGGCCTCGAACAGGCCCCGCCGCAGCAGGTCCGCCGCGAGGAACCCGGCCGGGGCAGCCGCCACCGCCTCCTCGGTCAGCTCCCCGGACTCCGCCGAGAGCAGCCCGGCCCGGTCCGGCGCAGTGTCGCGCAGTGCCTCGGCCCGCAGCCCGGTGAGCGCGGCCAGGACGGCGACGTAGGCGTGGCGGTTCGGCCGGTCCGCGGGGAGGGCGGCGAGTGTGGTGCGGTAGCGGGCGATCCGCTCGTCGGAGGCGTCGTCGGGTTCGAATCCGGCGGCCAGGTCGATGATTTCGAGGTCGATGTCGACCGGGCCGCCGGCGCGTGCGGCGCTCTCCCGGACCCGCTCCGCGAAGCTCCCGAGGATCGGCGCGACCCGTTCCAGAGCGGCCGGGTCCTCGCTCCGGCGCGCCTCGTCCAGCTGCCGGTAGGCGGCGAGCATGGCACGCTGGTCGTCGCTCAACGACCCGACGGAGTCCAGGAGTTCCATGGCCTCCACGGCCGCCGCCTCGTCCTCGCGCTCCGCCGCGAAGGCCATGAGCACCCGGCCGAGCGCGGTCGTCACCTCGGGATGCGCGGGGTGCCCGGCGGGGGTGGCCGCCAGGGCCGTACGCAGCCGTCGTACGGCGCAGGCGACCCGGCCCATGTCGTGCTCGGCGATGCCCGCCTCGGCGATGGCCGCGCCGACGACCAGGTCGCGTTCACCGGGCCAGGTGACGGGCTGGGCGTCGAGCATGCGCAGGAAGCGCAGCCCTTCGGCGGTCTCCGGGGTGAGCGCGCCGTCGGGCACCGCCGCGACCAGCCGTTCCACCACGTCGAGTCGAGGCGTACCGAGCAGCCGTGCGGCGTCGACCACCGTGCGCAGCGTGGCCGCGACGACGGCCCGCGCCCCGTCGGGGTCGAACATTCCCGGCTCGGCGGCGGCGAACCGCGTGCACACCTGCCTCCCGTACGTCGCGGCGGCGGCCAGCCCGTCCGGATCCGCCGCCGACTGGAAGCGGGTCAGGTGGAGGTCGTGGGCATGGACGGCCAACTCCACGAATCCCGCGTGGTCTTCGGCCTGTACGTACTCGAACGACGTGTCCGACCAGGCGATCGCGGCCTCAAGAGCGGCAGTCCGCTCCTCCTGCGACCCGTCACCGGCGACCTCGGCATGCGCCGCGCTCATCAGATACGCGAACCGTGCCTCGTGGGACGGATCGGCGGGGTCGAAGCCCTCCCGCAGGGCCTCGGGGAGCCCGGCACCCTCGGGCAGGCGCGGACACAGGAAGCCGAACGTGCCGAACACAAGGGTCAGGTTCTGCGCCGCGTCGGGGTCCTCGGCGCCCTGGTGACGGAACCAGAAGGTCCAGAAGACGGCCGCGACCGAGTCGAGATCGACCGGGTCCGCGGGCGCGGGCGCCGCCTCCCGCAGCAGGGCCAGTGCGTCGGCCACCGCGTCCTGATCGCGCAGGGGAGCGGGATCGCGGGCGTGCTGAGCCGTGACGAGACGTGCGGTGACTCGTTCCCGAAGCTCGGACATCGTTCTTTACATTAGTCTGACCTGCTGTCAGAGGGCAGTGGTTTTCGGGATGCTCAATGGAGGCCGCCGTGGGGGACGGTGCGAAAGCGCGCAGGGTGTACGAGGACGCCGTGGAATACCTGTGCCGCAATGTCGGGGAACTGCGCCCGCTGATCGCCTCCGCCGTCTGGGAGTCGGCCCTCCCGGTCGTACGGGACGCGGAACCGGCCGGCACCGAGTGGCGGGACGCCGTACGCGCCCTGCACGACGCGGTCGAGTCGGCCGGCATCCCGAACGGGCTCGGACTGCCCGCCACCATGGGCGTGGGCGACTGGCCCGGCGCCCCCACACCGCGGTCGACGGGCTGGGTCTGCCCCACCGGCCGCTGCGCCAGGGTCGAGCTACGGGACACAGCCGCCACCGAGACGCCGACCTGTGCGCTGGGCGGCGGCGACCCGATGCGCCTGGTGGGCGGCTGACGACGATGGGGCTCCTCGTCGAACTGCAGAAGCGGATACCCGACGGCTGGTTCCTACGGCGGCTGCTGCCCGCCGCGCTGTTCGTCGTGGTCGCGGTCGTCGGCGGCGGAGAGCTGGGCCACACCCACTGGAACGACATCGCCCTCGCCCGCGAACGGATCGCCGCCGCGCTCCGCATGAGCGGCGGCATGTCGTCGGACGCCGTCGCCTCGCTGGTGCTCTTCGCGGTGCCGGTGGTGGGGGCCGCGTTCGCGGTGCCGTACGCCGCGGCCGGGATCGGGGCGCTGGCGTCCGGGGCCTGGCCGTGGTGGCTGATGCCGGTGGGCCGGCGGCTGACGGCGTGGCGGATACGGCACTGGGCGGAGCCGGACGCGCTGGCCAGGGAGTCCGTACGGGCCCGTGCCGCGGGCCACGCCCTGCGCGCCGACCGGCTCGACGCGCGCGCCGCCCGTGACAGAACCGCCGGCCGGCCCGAGTCCCCGACCTGGTCGGGCGACCGGTTCCGGCTCACCGAGGCGAACATCAGAAGGGAGACGGGCGGCGACGTCGTACACGGCTGGACCGCACTGCTCCTCGGGGCCGCCGACTCACCCCGCGCCGCCCTGGCCGAGGCCCGCGATGCCTACGACGCGGCCTGCGAGTCCCTCGCCTGGAGCACGGCGTTCACGATCCTCGGCGCGTGGTGGTGGCCCGCGGCCCCGATCGGCGTCCTGCTCGGCCTGGCCTCCTGGCGTTCACTGCGGCACGCGGTACAGGCCCTGTGCCGCACGACGGAGGCGGCGTTCACCCTGCGGGAGCCGGGCGGGCCCGGCCAGTTGGGTCAGCCGGGCCAGTTGGGTCAGCCGGGTCAGCTGGGCCAGTCGGGTCCGTCGGGCGGGCCGGGCCAGCCGCGCGGGCCGGGTCCGTCGGGCGGGCCAGGCACGTCGGGTGAGCCGGCCACCCGGCCTTGACGTCGCTCCCCGGCTGACCTTCACGGCCCACCAGTCGGGTGGGCCCGGCCGCGCACGCCTCCATCGCCGTCCGACGGCCCGAACGGACGTGGCTCACGGACGACTTGGCACCCTCTGCCCATCCGTCCGGGCGGCGTGATGCCGTCGTACGCGTTCGGCGCGGATCTTGTGGCGGTCGCCGCAGGTGCGCGGAATCCCTCATAGGCTCCGCGCGTGCCGATCATGCGAGAGTTATCCACGGATGCACATCAACACCTCCGGTTCGCGCTGCTCGGCCCGCTCCAGGCGTGGCGCGGTGACACGTGTCTGGAGCTCGGGCGGATACGGGAACAGGCCCTCCTGGTCGCTCTGTTGCTACGACCGGGCAGGACGGTCAGCCGGCAGCAGCTGCTCGACGGCGTATGGGGTGCGGAGCCCCCTGGCACGGGCGACAAGGTGATCCCGGTCTATGTGCACCGGATACGCCGGAGCCTGGACGCACCGGGAAAGAGCTCGGCGGATTCCGTGATCGACACCGTCCGCGGCGGCTACCGCTTCGCCCCGGGCAGTGCGCGTGTGGACGTGGCGCGCTGGGAGGAGATCGCCGCCGAAGGGCGTGCGGCGAGGGAGGCCGGAGACCTGGACGCCGCGGTGGACGCGTGGTCCACGGCACTGGGACTGTTCCGCGGCGAGCCCTTGGCCGGAATCCCCGGACCGTTCGCGGAGTCGGAGCGGCTGCGGCTGGCCGAGCAGCGGCTCGGGCTGGTGCAGGACAAGGTGGACTGCCAGTTCCGGTCGGGACGACACACCGAGACGCTGGCCGAACTGTTCTCCCTGACCACGACCCACCCCAACAACGAGGCGCTGGCCGCCTTGCTCATGCGTGCCCTGCACGCCTGCCACCGGCAGGCCGACGCGCTGGACGTCTACACCGCGATGCGGCGTCGGCTGGTGGACGAGCAGGGAGTGGAGCCGGGCACCGCACTTCGACGGGTGCACGAGGCGGTCCTCCGCGGCGACGACACACCGGCACCGCGCACGCCACGGCCGGCTCGCCGGATGCGCCGAGTACGCCATGAACTCCCCGTCGAAATAGGCAACTTCATGGGACGGGACCGGGAGCTCGACCTTCTCGTCGCGCCCGCCGACACCCGGGTGGTGACCGTCCGGGCGGTGGACGGCATGGCCGGAGTCGGCAAGACCGCCCTGGCGGTGCGCGCGGCACGAGCGCTGCAGGACCGGTACCCCGACGGCTGCCTGTTCGCGGAGCTGCACGGGCACCGCGAGGACCGTGAGGAGGCGGGGTGGCAGCGGGTACTGCGCCGGCTGCTGCGGGTTGTCGGTGCCGGTGAGGGGGAGGACTCCGAGGATCCGGACGAGTTGGCCGCGTCATGGCGGGCGGCGACCGCTTCCCTTCGGCTGCTCCTCGTACTGGACGACGCCTCCCGCGCCGAGCAGGTACGGCCACTGCTGCCCGCTGGATGCGGCAGCCTGGTGTTGGTGACGAGCCGCCGGCGCCTGACGGGGCTGGACGCGGACCGCAGGGTCTCCCTGTCCCCTCTCGGCATCGACGAGGCGGCGGGACTGCTCACCCGTATCGTCGGCGGCGAGGGACACGACCGCGAGCGGGCGGCCGTCCGCGAACTGGCCACGCTGTGCGACCGGTTGCCGCTGGCGTTGCGTATCGTCGGGGCCCGGATCCAGGACCGCCCGCCCTGGGAGGTGGAAGCCCTGGTGGCGCGGCTGACCGACGACGAGCACCGGCTCGACGAGCTCGCCGTGGAGGACCGCAGCGTCGAAGCCGCGTTCCGGATCTCCTATGCCCAGCTCCCGGCCGTCGAGCAACGGGCCTTCCGCGCCCTGGGCGTGTCGCCCACCGTGCGGCTCGACCGGCTGACACTGGCCGCCCTGCTCGGCTCGGCGCCCGCCGACGCCGGGCACGCGCTGGAGAGCCTGGCCGACGCGAGCCTGGTACAACGGGTCACCGCCGACCGCTACCGGTTGCACGACCTGGTGGCGGACTACGCCCGCCGCGTCGCCGCCGCGTCCCCCGACGAGGTGGCGACGGCCCGCAGCGGAGTGTTCCTGCTGTACGTGGCCGCCGCCCGCCGCGCCAGCGACTGGGGCCCCTCGTCCTTCCCGACCGGCCCGCGGGGCACCGGATTCTTCGCGGACTGGGAGGAGGCCACGATCTGGCTGGACGCGGCGGGCGGCGAACTGGTCGACGTGATCGGCCAGGCGGTGGCCGCGGACCGGCTGGACGACGCCTGCTGGATCGCCGAGGGCCTGGTCGACTACCTCACCCGGCAGGGCCGGTTCCACGAGTGCCGCACCGCGCTGGAGACCGTGCTGCCGATGGTCGGTCAGGCCGCCGACCGCCGGATGGACTCCGCGCTGCGCACCGGCCTTGGCATTATGTACGGGCTGCAGGGCCGTTACCGGCAGGCCCGCACCTGGTTCACGGAGGCACTGGAGATCGGCCGCCGGGCCGACGACCCACGTGAGCAGGCCAGAGCCGCGGCCGGTCTCGGGACCTTCGCCAACCTGGAGGGGCGCATAGCCGAGTCCATGACCCATTTCGCCGAAGTCGCCCGCCTGGCCGGGCAGGCGCAACACGACGACTGGCTCACGGGCTCGGTCGCCACCCGTGTCGGCGACATCCACCACCAGCTCGGAGAGCACGACAAGGCGTACGACCGCTACCTGGAGGCGATCGCCCTCGCCGAGAAGACGGGCAGCCCCAGGCTCCACGGCAAGACGCTGCTCCGCCTCGGAAGCCTCCAACTCGACCTGGGCCGGCCCGCCGACGCCGTAGGCACCCTCGGCAAGGCCGAGGACCTGGCCCGGCGGCTCGGCGACGTCCCCCTCTACTCCGCCGTCCTCGGCAGGCTGGCCACAGCCGAGGCGGACCTGGGCAACCCGGAGGCGGCCGCCGAACTCCGCCGCCGCTCCCGCGCGGTACTCGACGAGCAGACCGGCACCGGGCCCGAGACCGCCGTACACCACCGCCTGCTCTGGCACGGCGCCGCGGCGGAGGACCTGGCCGGGGCACGCGACTTCTTCGACCGCGCTACGGCGCTGCCCGCGACGGATGCCAACCGCGCGAGGATCTCGCGCGCGTTGGACGACCTCGGCCGTCGGCGGGGTCCGGACGTGGGAGATGCGTAGGCCTGGTACGGAGTGAGTGGCGGCGGCCAGGTCCGGTCCGGGACGGAGGGGTGGTGGAGTGGTGGCGGTCCGGCCGAGATGTGTCCTCGGTCGGCCGGACCGCCGCTCCCCTCCGGGATCTGACAGGGCCCCTACCCGGGGGTCCCGTCAGAGTTCCGCCACTTGATCCCGTCACCGCCGTGCTCGGTGGCCAGGGTCTGGGTTATGACGTTGCCGGCCGTCGGGTACAGCGGGTGCAGCTTGAAGTAGCCACCCGCGTTCAGGAGGGACGCGTCGCAGATCGGGTCGCCGTGGATGCAGTACCGTGCGACCGGAATGCCGTTGAACTCCGCCGGACCTGCGCCCGCGGAAGTGAACCCGGGCACGCCCCAGCCCTTCGGGATCTGGGCCGCGAGACCGGTGCCGGGCTGCATCGGGTCGGCGTAGAGCATGCCGTCGACCTGGGAGAACGGGATGCCGGTGCCGCCGCCCGCGATGGTCTGGAGCACCTGGTCCGCGGCCTGTGCGCCCTGGGAGTAGCCGCTGATCGTGATGGTCGCGTCCGGGTGGTCGCGGTGGGTGTCCTCCGCCACCCTCAACGCCTCCTGGTAGCCCTGTTGCACGCTGGAGTCGTAGTTGGGGGCGGTGAGGGCTTCGGGGTGGAACTGCAGGGTGGTGAGGTCGAGGAGCGAGCCCGTGGTGCCGATGAACGGACCGGCGGTGGCCGGATAGCACACCAGGATCGCGGTGGAGCCGGGCGGGAGGGTCTTGTTCCCCTCGTTGTAGGAGGAGGTGGTGGTGGGACAGTCGGGAGTGGACGCCGTAGGACCGGTGCCGCCGATCTCGATGTAGTAGTGCTCCGCGTCGGCCGCGTGCGCCGCCGCGGGGAACGCGACGGCGGCGCCGGCCGTCAGCGCCGCCGCTATGGCCGCGGTGCGAACTGCTCGCGCCATCCTGCTTGTTGTCGACATTGCCTGAATCTCCCCCTGGGGTCGTGGATGTGCCCGGCAACGAACACAGCAGACGCTAGGCAGGGCCGTTCACATCGCGATGACATACCGATGACTGCGCTGGTGGCGCGGCTGTCGCGCACTGCTGCCGCGTCCGCTTCGACGACACGATCCTGCGCTGCTCCTCGACGACGATGAACGCGCGCGCAACGTCGCCCGACACAGCATGGAGGCAGACAAAATGACCACACATCCGCACCCCGTCGACCATGAACTCATCCAGGCCGCAGCCCAGGTCGCGCGCACTCGATGTCGCGGCGACAACCACACCATGGCGGCCGCGGGCCGCGCCCGGGACGGACAGATCGTCACCGCAGTGAACGCCTACCACTTCACCGGAGGCCCGTGTGCCGAGTTGGTCCTCATCGGCGCGGCGGCTGCCCAGGGCACTTATGAACTGGACACGATCGTTGCCGTCGGCGACCGCGACCGCGGGGTCGTTCCCCCGTGCGGCCGGTGTCGCCAAGTCCTTCTCGACTACTTCCCGTCTCTGAAGGTCATCGTCGGCGCAGGCGACCGCCTCCGGACCGTCTCCGTCACTGACCTGCTCCCCGAAAGCTACGTCTGGGCCGACCACCAACTCGACGCTGAACAAACCACGCCGACACCACGCAGCACGAGCTGACGCCAGGCAGCAACAGGGCGAAACGTCGCTTGGGGCGTTCCGCAGGCTGCGCAGCCCCGTTGCTCCCCGTCGGAGACCGTGGTGGCTATGTGACGTTGACGCCGTGAGCTCGGGCGAGTCCGTCGAGGCCGTCGGCCCAGCCCTGGCCGATGGCGCGGAGTTTCCAGATGTGCCGGCCGTTGGTGGTGTGTCGGTAGAACTCGGCGATGGCCATGGCGCGGACCTCGGGGTCGGCGGGTGGCTGGAAGGTCCAGGCGGCCCCGGTGACGCAGTCCATGTACAGGGCTGCGTGGCTGAGGGCGCCGCAGGCCAGGCCGGTGTCGACGTCCATGTTGACGGCGACTGTGACGCGCTGGATGTGGGCGGGCAGCGCGGTGAGGTGAAGGGAGGCGCGTTCGACGGTGTGGGGACCGTCGGGCTGCTTGCCCAGCAGACGGGCTGCGCCCTGCGCGGCAGCGGGCTGGTTGTAGAAGACGAAGTCCTCATCGCAGGTGACCCGGCCGTGGGCGTCGGTCAGGAAGAGCGTGAGGTCGGCGTCGGCGCCGGCGAAGCTGAAGGCGATGAGCAGCCCTTGGCAGGCCTCCTCGGGCAGCACCACGTTCTGTCCCGGCGCGAGCGCGAGCGCGGTCGCGGGGGCGCGGTTCGGTAGCACGGGGGTGTGGGGCGGCGCCGCAGGAGCGGGCGGGGGCGCCGTCAGGCATGTGGTCCGGGATTTCCACTCGGCCAAGGAATGGATCCGGTAGTGATCCGGTAGGGGAGCCGAGTACGCGTCAGGGGTGTTGGCGCGCAGGTCTCCGTCGAGGCCGGCCAGGCTCCCCTCGCCGGAACCGGCGTCGTCCTGGGCGTGGTCGAGAAGGCTTTGCAGGCCGGGCAGCCGACTGGTGTCCAGGGGTTTGACGGTGTTGGACAGGTTCCCGGAGGCGGTGGTGGTGACCGAACAGGCGACGTCCTGGCCGATGTCGAGGAACCGCAGCGCGTCGGTCGTCTCCCGCCAGGGGCCGGCTTCGATGGCCTGGCGCGGCCAGCGGCCGTAGGCCACGAATCCAAGACGCTGAGTGTTCGGCAGACGTGTGAGCACGGCCAGGTCAATGGCGGTGATCCCGGGCGCGACGGCGAAGGCTTCTTTGAGCGTGGCAACGATGTTCGACCCCATGGAGGTGAGCCACCACAGGGTGCGGTCCCGCTTGCTGAGGGTCTTGAGAGTGGGGCGCCCGCTGGGGGTGACTCCTGGCATCTGATCGGGCAGCGAGTCGATGTCCTGCTGCCGTATCACCACAGACAGGACAGCCCCGTCGACTCCCACCGCGCAGCCCGCGGCAGCGTTGTCGGAGAAGGCGTAGTTGACCGCCTCGCACACGGTCTCCTCGTCGTTGGCGACCAGGGCCTGCCACCATTGACCGGCCGCGGCGGTCAACTCGCCGTACACGGCGTGCAGTCGAGCCTCCTCGGCGGCCAGGTAGGCCGGGGCGTCCTCCTCGGCCCTGCGCCTGGCCGCGGCCCGCTCGGACCGGGCGAAGATCCCGAGCCCCGCGAGGTGATGGGCCTGTGCCTCTGCCAGGGCCCAGGCCAGGCTGAGCTGCGGGGGCCCGGGCACCACCGGTGGCGTGGCCGGGGTGAAGGACTGCAGGTGGACACTGGTCGTCTGCTGCCGCAGCTCCGTCAACCGGGCGATCGCCGCGTCCCGTTCCGCCTCCTGCTGGGCCCGCTCGGCCTGCCGACGAGCACGCTCCAACTGGGCCGCCGACGGGGCGACGGCCCGCGAGCGGGTCGTACTGGTGCGGCGGCGCCCTCCGCCCAGGGAACCGGAGGCAGAGAACGGGCCCGCGCCCGAAGCGACCCGCGTGCCGCCACTGCCCACGCTGACACGCGCAGCCCGGGGCCCCACGGAGGCGCGTACACCCCGGGTCGAGACCCGCACACTCATCCCCGGCACACCCACACGAAAGCCGAAACCCATGGTCCCTCTCCGCTCCTGCCTTCCTCACGCCAGGCACACTGCTCCCGACGTGACCACGCCGCTGCCCACTCGCGCGCGGGCTGCCCGACACGACTCATGAGGACTGGTGAGCCGACGGGCGCCTGCTACTTGTAGAAGACGGCGACACCGCCGTGATGGGAGCACGCGCCCTGGTGATGAGCGGCGTAGCTGTAGGTGCCGTCATTGCACAGGGCGGTGGCCCCTGCCGAATCGGCCGCGCCGCCGGAGCTCGACGAGCCACCCGATGACGAACCACCGCTGCCGCTGCCACTGCCCGAGGAGCCAGAACTCGACTCGTGCGTGGCCGCCGACGTCGGCTTGGCCGTCTTGGTCACGGTGACCGTGGGGGCAGGCGCCGCGGACTTCGTCACGGTGACCGTCGGGGCCGGCGCCGCCGACTTGATGGCGGTCGCCGTGACGGTGACCGAAGGGCGTGGCCCGGGACTGGCGGCGCTGGAACTGCCGCCACCGAACGCGGCACCGACCGTGAGCAGCACGAATCCGCCGACCCACACGCGCTTGCGCTTGTGCAGCGGACGTATGTCGGGCATACGGACAGGCTCAGGTGGACGGACAGCCCACGGCCCGGGCTGGTACTGGCTCACGCGATGATCCCCCCAAACGAACACCCGGACACGCGCCACGGGCAGGGGAGTACTTTACAAAACATCCCCACAATCTCCACAAGCCCCTTGGGCATCCTGAATGCCGGGTGATGACCGCGGTGACACTGCGGCGGCTGCCCAGGCCACCGCTGCCACAACTGCCGGCGCCGAGGCTGCCGGACCATCCGGCGCCGCGGACCAGCAGCTGGCCGGGGGAGCGGCGCTCAGCGAGCAGTGTGCCGACTTCAGCCGGTGTTCCCCGGCGCGGCGACACCGCCGGCGCTGCCGGGGATCGCGCGCTCCTGGGCACGAATCCTTGCGAGTTCGTCATAGAGCTGAGCCAAGGCTTCGGAGCGTTGGTCAGGAGGCAGGACGGCAACGCGGTCAACTCGATCGACGAGGCTGGTGTAGCGGGCCCGCATGCTGAGGTGCCAGCGCCAACGAGAACCGAAGTCGAGGGCACGCAGTAGTGCGATGAGGAACGTGGCCACGCCGGAGGCCGCGCGCGCCCATGGGGAGAAGCCGGACGGGAGGATGGTGGCGGCTGGTTGTCGCGGCCAGGGCGAGGCCCGTTCCCGCGTTGTGCCAGGCCGAGTCGATGCGCGCTGCGCGTGCATGCGGTCTTGCGGCCCTTTGCACCGTGGTACGAAGATTGCCCGCGGCCTGAACGAGCGCGCTTTCGTCGGCAGCAGTCATGCGGTCCCTCCCCGTGGACGGCGATGGATGTTGTGTCGGCAGTGGTCTCCGACATACCCAGTTCTGGCCTTACAGTGTCGGGCCGACTCGCCACCGAACTGCCCCCGGCGACCCTTGCCCGCACCCTCGGCGCCGACGTCACAGTCGCCGTCAAGTGACAGCGGGCCGCCGCCGACGACGGGAGCACCTACGCAACCGACGTCAGCCAGCGGCTGTCACGTCAGAACTTCGGAACCGACGAGAGGGAAGGCACGACGATGGGCACCTACGTGTCGATCAGAGGGTGGCTGGAGTGCGACGAGCCACAACTCGCCGCCATCCAGGAGATCATCGCCGCACACGACGACAGCCACTACACCAACGGATGGGGCTCACCCCGTCGGCACGTCAACTGGATCCACTACATCTTCTACGGCGCCGACATCCGTGAGTCGGCCCTCGACTGGTTCACCGACCAGATCCAAGCGATCGCCAAGATCCCCGCCTCCGACGCCGACGGAGACCTCGTCCGGGGCCTGTTCCTCGCCAGCCACGAAGTCGAGGGGATGACCGAATGGCAGGTCCGCGACGGTCAACTCTTCATCACACCGGCGCAGATCAGACACCGCTACCTTGACGATTAGCCCCAGGAATGGGACGAATTCCTCCGCCACTTCGAACGACGCAAGGTCGCCCCTGCTCACCGGTCCCGTCTGCCGGCGCGACGTGCGCCAGCCCGGTCAGGATGCCCCTCGGCGCGCCCGGCCAGGAAACCGCCGAGTGCCGCTGCCGACCCGAGGTCGTCGGGCTCCGATCGCGCCGCGATCGCGCCCGGGAGATACGGCACCACGCACCAGGACCACGGGTACTGAGCCGTAGGCCGCCCGACACGCACCGGTGCCGGCACAGGCAACGGCAGGCGGCAGGCGGCGGGCACGAGCACTGACCTTCGGGGTGCCGGAGAACTCCTGAATGCCGTACCCATATGCGGGCAGACCCGGCGCCCTCTTCAGTCACGGTGCCGTAGACCCCTGGTCAAGTGCCGGTCATGGATTGTGAGGGTGGGCCGACGGGGGAGTACCGTGGACGCGGATTTGATAAGACACCTCGTTCGGTGAGGCGTCTTCACGGACACAGGCCACTGATCCCACCCGTCGAGAGACGCTCCGGATCAGGACAGGTCTCCCCGGCCCAAGGGGTGACCCCAAGTGGCTTCCCCGTACCGCTACGGGGATTACGCCGTGGAGTGCCAAAGCTCTGACGAGTTGGGGTGTGCCGGGCGCAGTCGCCTGGTTCCCCCTGCCGTACGGCCGTGACCTCGTGCATGGCCGCGACCGGGAGGAGGCGAAATTGGACAGTAGTCCGGGCCATAGTCGGCCCCATTCCGTGTTGTCCTCGCCGTCCTTCCGCGGCCCGGGGCAGCCCGTCCTCTCCCACTGAGCCAACCCGCCCGGTCCCGTCGTAGGCCCGCCGGGCGTGGCGGACCCCCGTATGCCCGATTCCAGGGAGAGGCTGCTGTCCCGGCCGCCCGCTGCCCCGTCATCCCGGGGCAAGGGGGTGTTCACCATGTCCGTCAACACTCTGCTCATGTCCACCTCAGCCCGGCTGCGCGACCGCCGGGTCACCCTGGAGCGTCGCGCCACCGCCTCCAAAGCCGTCCGCACCTCACTCGTCTCGCTCGCCGGCCTGATCGGCGGCCCGGCCACCAACCAGGCCGGTGAAGAGGTCGGCCGGGTCGTCGACGTCGTGGCCCGGCTGTACGGCGAGGAGTCGTATCCGCCGGTCACCGGGCTGATCCTGCGCATCGGCCGACGCCACACCTTCCTCGCCGCCGACGCCGTCGGCAAGGTGCACGCCGGGCACGTACGACTGCGTACCGCCCGCGTCGACCTGCGCGACTTCGTCCGCCGCCCCGGCGAGGTGCTGCTGGCCCGCGACGTCCTGGACCACCAGCTCGTCGACGTGGACGGAGTGCAGGTCACCCGGGCCGCCGACCTCTACCTCGCACCCCTGGTGGACCGGGTGGTGCTGGTCGGCGTCGATGTCTCCCTGCCCACGCTGCTGCGCCGGCTCGGCCCGCGCCGCTGGCAGGCCCGCCCCACCCCGGAACGGGTGCTGGACTGGCAGGCGGTGGCCCCCTTCGCCGAACAGGCCACCGACGGCCCTCCCGAGGTACGGCTGCGCGCGTCCCGGACCGCGCTGCACCGGCTGCGCCCGGCCGACCTCGCCGACATCCTCGAAGACCTCGGCCGCAGCGAGCGCCAGCAGCTGCTGGACTGGCTGGAGCCGGAGCAGGCCGCAGACGCCCTGGAGGAGATGGAACCGGCCGAGCTGGAGAACCTGCTGCGCGAGGCCGCCCCCGAGCACGCCGCCCGGCTGGTCGACGAGATGGAACCGGACGAGGCCACCGACGCCCTGCGCGACCTCACCCCCGAGGAACGCGAGAACCTGCTGCGCCGGATGCCGACCGGCGAGGCGGCCGAACTGCGCCGCCTGCTGACCCACCGAGAGGGCACCGCGGGCGGCGCCATGACCACCCTGCTGGTCACCGCCCGCCGGGACGAGACCGTCGCCGAGGTACGAGGACGGCTCGCCGAACAGGCCGAGCACCGCACCGAGATCGACGCCGTCGCCGTCCTGGACGAGACGGGCCGGGTGGTCTGGGACATCCCCCTCTTCGACCTGGCCGTGGCGGAGGACACCACCCCGGTGGCCGACGTGGTGGCCTGGCTGGTCCAGTTCGGCCCGCCCGTGGTCGTAGCCCCCGACACCGCCCTGCCCGACGCCGCCGACCAGCTGGTCGCCGCCCGCGCCTCCTCCCTCCTGGTCGCGGACGAGAACGGCCGCCCGCTCGGCCGGATCCTCGCCGACGACCTGCTCGACGCGATGCTGCCCGAGCGCGGCCGCCTGCACTTCCGGAGGTTCCTCCAGTGACCCACGAGCCGGACACCATCACCGCCCCCACGGCTGCGGACACTCCGGCGGCGCGTCGCACCGGCTGGCGGCGCATCACCATGGTCGCGGCGGTCGCGGGCCCCGGCCTGGTCGCCGCGAACGCCGGGAACGACGCGGCGGGCATCGCCACCTACGCCTCGGCCGGCTCCCAGTTCGCCTACGGCACCCTCTTCTTCATGGTGCTGGTCACCATCGCCCTCGTGATGGTCCAGGAGATGGCCGTCCGCCTCGGCGCCTACACCGGCAAGGGCCTGGGCGCCCTGATCCGCGAGCAGTTCAGCCTGCGCCTGACCGCCCTCGCGGTCTTCTGCCTCCTGCTGGCCAACACCGGCCTGGTCGTCTCGGAGTTCGCGGGCATCGGCGCCGCCTTCGAACTCCTCGGCGTACCCAAGTGGGCCGTGATCCCGCCCGCCGCGATCCTGCTCTGGGCGCTCGTCCTCTTCGGCTCCTACCACTGGGCCGAACGCATCTTCCTCATCATGTCGCTGGCGTTCTTCGCCTACCCGGTCGCGATGATCCTCGGCCACCCGCACTGGGGTGACGTCGGCCACCACCTGATCGTCCCGCACGTCGAGCCCAGCAAGGACTTCATCCTGCTCGCGGTCGCGTTGATCGGGACGACGGTCAGCCCGTACATGCAGTTCTACGCCGCCGCGGGCGTCGTCGACCGGGGCGCCAAGCCCGCCGACTACCCCCTCATCCGCGCCGACGCGATCCTGGGCGCGGTCTTCGCCTGCGTCATCAGCCTGACGATCATCATCGCCACGGCGTCCGCCATCGGCGGCACCGGCCCGCTCAACTCCGCGGCCCAGGCCGCCGAGGCCCTCAAACCCGTCGCCGGCCAGAACGCCGAACTCCTCTTCGCCCTCGGCCTGATCGGCGCCTCCGCCCTGGCCGGCGCCGTGGTGCCCCTCTCCGCCAGCTACGCCATCGGGGAAGCCGCCGGCGTCGAACGCTCGGTCTCCCGCAGCTTCCGCGACGCACCCCTGTTCCTGGGCCTGTTCACCGCCCAGATCGTGCTCGGCGCCACCGTCGCCATGACCCCGGTCGACGTCATCCAGCTCCTCATCGGCACCCAGGTCCTCCAGGGCCTGATCAGCCCGATCGTCCTCGTCTACCTGCTGGTCCTGACCAACCGCCGCTCGGTCCTCGGCAGCGCCGCCAACAGCCCGCGCTACCGCGTCGCCGCCACCGCCGTGGTCGTGGGCGTCGCCGGCATGTCCACCATCCTGCTGGTCCAGACAGTGCTCGGCTGGTTCGGCCTGGCTTGAACCACCGAGGACCCACGCTGCCCCAGGCACTCAGCAGCACCATCAGCCAGATGTAGGAGCCTTCCGCCTGTCGGGAGTAGCCGGAACCCGCCGTTTCAGTGCCGGCGATGTCGGGGTGTCCTCGATCGTGATCGTGGTGTCGTGCTCCACGAGACGTCGTACGACGGCCCGTTCGTCGGGGGTGTTGTTGGGCTGGTGCAGGGTGAGGGCCAGGGACCCGTCGGCGAGCCGGAAGACCATTCCGTGGCCGCCGTCCGTCGGCCACAGGGCGTGCTCGTCCTGCGTCCACGGGCCGGTGATCCGTCCGGAGGCGGAGTGGGCGGGGCCCATCGCGTAGCCCTGCTCACCGTGACTGGACCAGAGCATGACGAGGTGGCCGCTGCTGAGGCGGAAGAGGAACGGCCCGTCCGTCACGTAGGCCGGGAACCGCTCCGACACCCCGGGCAGGGGGCGGGTCCAGGGGGCGTCGGACGCGTTGAAGAGGAAAACGGGTGTTCCGGTGGTGTGCCGCAGGTCCTCGCTGAGGCGCTGCGCGAAGACCGCCCCGTCGTGGATCTGGGTCCACTCGTGGCAGTACACGATCCAGGGCGCGCCGGACTCGTCGACGTGCAGGGTGCCGTCGAGGCACTGCCACTTGCGTGGGGTGACGGCTCCCTCGCTCCAGGGGCTGAACGGCCCTTGGGGCGTGTCGCCCACGAGGATCTGTGTGCCGCGGTAGCCGTCCGGAGCGGTGAAGGTGGCGAACATGTACCAGCGGTCCCGGTACTCGTGGACCTCCGGGGCCCAGAAGGAGCCCTCGCTCCAGAACCCGGCGGGCGGCCTGAACGCGGCGAACGGGCCTTCCCAGTGCAGGAGGTCGGTGCTGCGGTAGGTGTCGAAGCCGATACCGGGGCCGTCCCAGATGTTCGGGTCGGTGCTGCCGTAGAGGTGGTAGGTGGAGGTGGCCCGGTCGTGCAGGACGAACGGGTCGCGGATCTGGATCCGGTCGAGTGTCAGGCCCCGTCGCACGGGTTCCGGGACGGCCGTGGCCGGCTCCTCCCCGGTCACGAGCCGCCCGCCGTTTACCGAGCGGACCAGTCCGTCCACCAGGGGCTGCGAGATCTTGCCCTGGCTGAGTTCCACGAGCCGGTCCAGGGAGAACACCCGGGCCGGTCCGAGATGGGAGACGTCCTGGCCCAGCCGGGTGAGCAGTTCCCGGATCAGGGGGCCGCCGGTGGGGTCCTCCAGCCAGTCGCCCAGGGTGCTCCGGCCGGTCAGTGCTGTGCTCACGCGTCGTTCCTTGTCTGGGAGTTGGGGATACGCCCGGCTCACGGCCACGGAACGAAGCCCTCGTGCCGTACCGACCACCCCTCCGCGGGGAAGCCGGGACACGGGCCGTCCGCTCCGTCCCAGCCGGCCGCCATGAGGGAGACGGCCGTGAGGAGGGAGCCGTTGGAGGGGAGGTAGACCGGCAGGAGGCTGCCGATCTGGGGGGTGTGCCCGGTGGGGAGGTAGTGGTTCTTCGGGGTCTGCATGAGCAGGGCGTCCACGGCGAGGTCGGGGCGGCCGACGCGGGTCGCGGTCATCGCCATCACCGGGAAGTCCCAGCCCCAGGCGCTGTTCCACTCCCAGTCGTCCAGGACGTCCTGGAGCGTCGCGGTCATGACCGCCGGGTCGACGAGCGGGGTCTCCGGGACGAAGCCGAGGGCGCACAGCAGCGCGGGGTGGTCGTCGCGGCGCAGATACGGCTCGGTGGCGACGGCCGTGTACACGCCGTCGCGCCGGTGGGGGAGGGCCAGCCCGTCCTGGACGCGCTGCCACTGCTTGTCCCGTTCGCGTCCGGCCCGCTCGCGCCAGCGCTGGGCGATCTCCAACCCCCACCACCAGTAGGCGAGTTCGAAGGTCGGGTCCTCGGTGGTCGTCGCGTCGTAGAACTCCTGGGCGGGGACCAGCGGCGCCGGCAGGTGGTAGGTGCCGTCGCGTTCCTCGACGAAGGAGGCCATGAACGCGGCGGTGTCCTCTACGAGTTCGGCGAAACGCGACACCAGGTCGCTCTCGGGGCGGGCCCGGTGCAGCAGTTCGAGGAGGTAGAGGGGGTGGGGCTGCTGCCAGAGCAGGAACACCCCGATGTCCGAGGGGCTTTCGCGGCCGTCGGGGCCGGTCTGCTTGGGCCAGCGTGCCCCCTCGTAGCGTTGACGGCGGGCGGTGGCACGGGCCTCGGGAAGGATGGACAGGTACCAGTCGAGGCTGCGTTCGAGGAGTTCGGGGCGGCCCCAGGCGGCGAAGTGGGCCGCGTGCCACCAGTGCATCTCCAAGTGGTGCTTGCCGTGCCAGGAGTTGGTGATCAGCCCGGTCTCCTGCGGCGGCAGGGTGCCGGAGCAGTTGACCGCCGTGAGGTACTGCGAGAGCACCACCCGTCGCTCCAGCTCGGCGGCGCGCGGATCGGTGCTGCCGGTGAGGTCGATCGCGGCGCCGGAGGTCCAGAAGTCCTCCCACCATGCGGCCGAGCCCGCCGCGAGTGCGGTGAAGTCGCCTTCAGCGGACGGGACTTCGCCCTCGGGGGAGAAGGATGCGACGAGTTCGAGCGTGTCCGAGTCCGTGGTCAGCAGGTATTCGTGCGGGTTCTCCGTCGGTCGTACGACACCGGCCGACCAGGTGAGCCGGACGGTGTACGTGGTGTCGTCGAGGGTCCGGCGCAGGACGCACCCGGTGCCGGTGACCTGGTCGAGCTCGGTGCGGTGGCGCTCCGGCGAAGTCCAGTCGCTCGTCTGGAAGAAGCCGTCACTCGCGTAGGGGAAGCGGATCACCACGCCGGCCAGGCCGTCGGCGAGCAGTTCGGACTCGATCCGGAAGGCGACGCGGGCCCGGTGCGGGTCGGCGACGGTGGTGACCGCCGTCTCGTGGTCGGCGTAGGTGAAGCGGCTGCTGATCGTCCCGGTCCACAGGTCCAGGCACTGTTCGGTGTCCCGCAGGGCGTCGGGGCCGGTCTCGGGCTCGGCACCGGGGGCGGGGCGCAGCAGGAGGCCGACATGGCCGAGGTCGAGGCGTTGCGGGTTGGCGCTGAGCCAGGCTCCGGGGCGCATCTCCTCGGGCAGGTCGCCGCCCATCATCGCGGCGATCCCGAACCTGTCGGGGTAACTCACCTTCCCCCGGGCCGTGTTGTGCTCGGACATGGCGTCCGGGAGGGTGAAGCCCTCGGGGTTGGGCATGGCGTGCCAGCCCCAGGTGCTCATCGTCGCGGTGTTCACGGCGAGCCGGCGTTCCGCCATCGCGGCGCCCTGGTCGTGGTACGCCGGGAACGACTGCATGCCGGTGATGTCGCACGAGTAGGCGAAGTCGCCATTGCCGACGGTGAGGACGTGGGCGGCGTTCGACTCGGTCAGCCGGACGGTGTGCCGGCGGACCAGCGATTTCCTGTCGATCAACGGGTTTTCCTTATGCGACGGTGCTTGGGCTTCATTCGACGGTGATGATGGCTTCGACCGGCTCACAGCCCGGGGCGGTCGCCAGGACGCGGATCTTCCCGGTGCCGGTGGGTCGTACGACGGCCAGGGCGCGGCCCTCGTAGGTGCGCCGTTCGCTCGCGCCGAAGCGTTCCTCCGACGCGGGGGCGGCACTGCCGAAGCCGACCAGTTCCCCGGAGCCGGAGACCTCGACGGAGACCGGGCGGTCGGCGGCGGTGTGCAGGGTGCCGTCGGCGTCGGCGAGGGCGAAGGTGACGTAGGCGAGGTCGCCGCCGCTCGCCTGGATGACCGGACGGTCGGCCTCGGCGGTCAGCCGTACAGGACCGTTGGCCCACCGGAGGCTGGTGCGACCGGTCTCGACGCCGTCCCGGTAGGCGACGGCGACCAGCTCCCCGGGGACGTACACGACCTCGAACTCGGTACGGAAGCGGTGCTCCGCGCCGACCGGCCGACGGCCGAAGGAGTTGCCGTTGCCGAGGAGTTCGACCTCGTCGGCGTCGGAGTACACCTCGACGGTGATCGGTTTGCCCTCCCAGCCGGGCCAGGTCCAGCTCGCGATCGAGTCGCTCCAGGCCCAGGGGCCGCCGATGGGAGTCAGGCCGTGGTTCTCGGGGCGTCGGACGGCGATGTAGGGCTCGGTGCGCAGGCCGAAGACGATCTCGCGGTAGTAGGAGGCGGGCCGCCGGTGTCCGGTGATGTCGAGGTCGCCGCAGCCCGCGAGGAGGTGGGGGAAGGGGGCGGTGTGTTCGGGGCGCGGGTTCTCCGGCGTCGCGAACTGGGGGCGGCCGATGCCCACTTCGCCGAGGTAGTCCCAGCCGGTCCAGGTGAAGTCGCCGATGACGTGCCCGTGTTCCCGCACCAGCTTCCAGTTGCCGTCGATGCGGGTGGGGAAGGTCTCGGTGCCCAGGATGATCCGGTTCGGGAACAGTTCACGGTCGAGGGCGTAGCGGGCCTCGGCGTAGTTCATCCCGGCGACGTCCAGGACGGCGAAGGACTCGGCGGTGCGCCGGGTGACCAGGTCGGAGGCGCTGACGTAGTTGATCATGTCGCCCGCGTCGGCCATCTGGGAGTTGATTCCCCCGCCCGCCGCGGAGTCCTGGTTCTGCTGTGCACGCAGGGCGGCCAGTTCGGACATCACGGCGAGGAAGCCGTTGACGGCGTTGGTGACATAGCGCGTGGAATCGAGGGAACGGACCTTCTCGGCGAGTCTGCGTCCCCATGCGGCGCCGACCGCCGACCCGGTCTCGGGGATCTCGTTGCCGATCGAGTACATGATGACGCTGGGGTGGTTGTAGTCCTTGGCGACCATCGCCTCGACATCGCGCTCCCACCACTCGGGGAAGTGCAGGCTGTAGTCGAAGCCGTTCTTGGCGGACGTCCACACGTCGAAGGTCTCGTCGACCACGAGCATGCCGAGGCGGTCACATGCGTCGAGCATGGCCCGGCTCATCGGGTTGTGGGACATCCGGATCGCGTTGAAGCCGGCGTCCTTCAGGAGCTGCACCCGCCGCTCCTCGGCGCGGGCGTAAGTGGCCGCACCGAGCGGGCCGTTGTCGTGGTGGACGCACGCCCCGCGCAGTTTGACCGTACGGCCGTTGAGTCGCAGCCCCTGCTCGGGGTCGAGGCGGAGCGAGCGGATCCCGAACGCCGTGCCGTCGCTGTCCACCGGTTCGCCCTCGAAGCTCAACGCGACCTGGCAGCCGTACAGCCGGGGGCTGTCCACGTCCCACAGGCCCGGCTCCCGCACGTACAGACGGGAACGGACGACGGCGTCCTCGCCCGGCAGCACGGTGACCTTGGTGGCGTCGCCGGTCACGGTGTTCCCCGAGGAGTCGCGCAGGTTCACCGCGACGTCCAGGGTGCGGATCGCGATCGAGTCGTTGCACACCCGGGTGGCGACCTCGACCACCGCCCGCTCGCCCTCGACGTCGAGCGTGGTGACGCGGATGCCGTCCGGGACGATGCGCACCAGGTCGCCGGTGAGCATCCAGACGGGGCGGTAGACGCCGGCGCCGGTGTACCAGCGGGAGTCCTGGTGGGCGCGGGCCTCGACGCGGATCTCGTTGTCGGCGCCGTAGCGCAGGAAGGGGTCCGCGTCGACGATGAACTGTGAGTATCCGTAGGGACGTTGACCGGCGTAGTCGCCGTTGATGTGGACGGTGGCATCCCGGTAGACGCCCTCGAACTCGAACTGGACGCGTCTGCCGCGCAGGTCCTCCGGGACGAAGAACGTCTTGCGGTACTCGAAGACGCCACCGGGGAAGTAGGCGCCCGCACCTCCCTCCATGGTCACCTCGCCGTCCGGGGCGACCCGGTCCTGGCCGATCATCGCGTCGTGCGGGAGCGTGACCGGCTCGAACGGGGCCACGGGGCCGGACAGTTCGGCGAAGGGGTTGACCTTGCGCCGGGTCTGCCAGTCGTCGTTGAAGGAGGTGCGGATCATTGCCTGCCTTTGGTGTGTTCGGGAGAGGGGAGGTTCAGGCCGCCTGGCCTGCTTCGACCGCGTGGCCCGCTTCGGCCGCGTCGACGCGGTGGGCCTTGGGGATGAGCGCCACCAGCACGGCACCGAGGGCGCACGCTCCGGCGACCAGCAGGAAGCCGTTCGTGAAGCCGCCGTCGAGGTAGAACTGCGTGCCCTTCATGACGACGCCGTCCTGGGCCATCACCGTGAAGACCAGCTGGCTGACGATCACCTGGATCACGCTCTGGACCAGCCACTGGGAGCCGTTGGCGAGGGCCTGCTCCTCGGGTGCCACCGACTCGATGACCATGATCGGCAGCACGGAGACCACGAGGCCCATGCCCGGACCGGAGATCACGCCCAGAAGAACGAAGTGCCAGACCTCCGTGTGGAGTTGGGAGGCGACGGCGTATCCGGCGGTGGTCAGGGCGCCACCGACGGCGAGCAGGATCCGGGTGTCGACACGACGGGCGAGCCAACCGGTGAGGACCGCCGTGGCGATCACCAGGACGCTGATCGGTGACTGGACGGTGGCGCTCTTGGTGACGGACCAGCCCAGGCCGTCGGACATCGTCGGGATGTGCGGCATGAGGGTCAGGAGCATGGTGACGGTGCCGACGGCGAAGGTGGCGCCGGCGCCCACCGAGGTGGCCAGGAAGACGGTCCAGACCCGGCGGCGCCTGATCAGTGGCAGCGGGAGCAGCGGGTCGGCGGCGCGGGACTCGTAGGGGAGGAACAGCAGCACCGCGAGGGCGCCGAGGCCGATCCAGGTCAGGGTCCTGCCGCTGGACCAGCCCCAGGCGGAGCCCTCACCGATGCCGTAGACGATCGAGCTGAGCCCGCCGCCGAGCAGCAGTCCGCCGATCCAGTCCATCCGGCGGGCCGCTTCCCGGACCGGGCTCTCGGGCACGCACAGCAGCTGGAGCAGCAGGCACACGGTGGTGGAGGCGACGATGAACCACAGGGCGCCACGGAAGCCGTGGTGGTCGATCAGCCAGGCCGACAGGAACGGCCCGCCGAGGCCCACCAGGCCGATGCTGGCGGCCAGGACGCCGCTGGCCGTGCCGACCAGTCGGCGCGGGAAGATGTCGCGGGCCAGGGCGTAGGCGATGAACACCGTGGCCCCGTAGGCGCCGGCGAGGACGCGTCCGGCGATCAGCGTCGAGTAGTCGGTGGCGAAGGCGGCGATCGCGTCGCCGAGCAGACCGACGGCGGTGGCGACGACCAGGACGCGCTTCTTGCCGTACATCGCGGCGGCCTTCATGGCGAACGGCGTCAGGAAGGTGCCGAGCAGTGCGGAGCCCAGCGTGAACCACGCGATCTGCGTGGTGCGGAAGTGGACGGCCACCTCGGCCTGCGAGTTTCCGGCGAGCAGCCCCGCGACGGGGTTCAGCGCGACGGTCCACAGCAGGGCGACGAGCGCGAGGAGATGCCGGGAGGAGAAGCCTGTCTTCTCGGCCTGTGCGGTGCCGAGGGAGGTCTCGGTGGATGACATGGGGTGCCTTTCGCGGCTCTGTGAAACGTTTCAGTCGGAGCGTGACGGCTCGCTGTCGATGGGGAGTGGGGAAGGGGGTTCGGATTCTTTCGATCACTTTGGGTTAGTGATGCGCATCAGTGACGCGCGAAAGTAGAAAACATCAGTGCGCCCACGGCGGCAAGATGCCGGAAGGTAACGAGCTGATAACGCCGGTCGGTGTCAGGAGGAGAGGCGCTGGACCAGCCGCAGACTGGCACCGGGTCCGCCCAGGACCATGCGCCGGCCGGTCAGACCGGCCGCCACGGCCTCCGCACGGTGCTTGCCCGCCTCCTGGAGGTCGAAGTAGACCGTGGAGAGCGGGGGCGCCGCGAAGCGGGCCATGGGGATGTCGTCGGCCCCGACGATCGCGAGGTCGTCCGGCGCGGTCAGCTCCATCTGGCGCATGGCGGCGAGCAGGGCGATGGCGTGCTCGTCGTTGAACGCGCACACCCCGGTGACCTCCTCGTCCTGCCACCGCCTCACCACACGGGCCAGCGGGGCGATCTCCAGGTCGGCGGCGCCGAGCGCGAGCGGCGGCGCGATGCCCGCGTCCGCGCACGCCTCGGCCACGCCCTGGAGGCGTTCCTCGCCCATACGGCGGAATCGCGCGGGCGAGGGCAGCAGATAGCCGATCCGGCGGTGACCGCGGCCGATCAGATGCTCGGCCTGCATGCGGCCCAGCGGCGGCATGGCGGACAGGTGGGCGTCGGTCGGCGGCAGCACGACCCGCACCCCGAGTCCGTGCAGGGCCTCGACGGTCGCCTCGTCGAAGCCCTCGAACCCGAGCACCGCCGAGGCGCCGACGGTGGCGCACACGTCCGGCAAGGGTCGGCCGCGCTCGGCCTCCAGGTGGGTGACCAGGGTCAGGCCGTGCTCGGCGAGGGCGACGGTCAGCTCCTCCACGAAGCGGCTGATGCTCGGGCCGATGGGCAGATCGGGAATGGACAGCAGCACGATGTCGCTGCGGCCGGCGGCCAGCGCGCGGGCGGAGGCGTGCGGCCGGTACTGGAGACGTTCGGCGGCGGCCAGCACCCGCTTCCTGGTCTCCTCCGGGATCGTCTGCCCGGGCCGGTTGTTGAGCACGTAGCTGACGGTGGTGCGCGAGACACCGGCCGCCTCGGCGACATCGGCGCTGGTGATCCGTTTCGCGGGGCGTGTCATGACCCTCTGATCCGTCCGAACCGTCGGCGCGCCGGCGCGCGCGTCCCGCCCCTCGCGCCCTGCCCGCCACCTGCCGAGGTGTCGGCAGGCACCCCGATGATACGCGTCCCGCGACTCCGTCACTGACGCGCATCAGTCCAGGCGGCTCAGCGGCGGCCGACGACACGGGTGCGCTCCATCAGGCGCTCCAGCGTCCGGTCCAGGGCGCCGCCCTCGACCAGGCCCACGACCCTCTTCATCGGTACGTCCCGCACCGCCTGGAGCAGCTCCGGCCGGTCGCCCAGCTTGGAGCCCTGGTCCTCGGGGAGCGCGGCGGTCAGCTCCTGGAGGAGGGTGGAGCCGATGACGGGGTGGGCGATCCACTCGCCGAAGGTGGACTCCAGGGTCAGCTCCTGGGCCACGACGTCTCCGGCGAGGGAGACGGACGCCTCGGCGATCACTGTGGCCGCGTTCTCGCCGATCTGGACGAGGTACTCGCCGGGCGCGACCGCCCAGCCGCCGTCCTGGACGTCGTAGTGGGCGAAGGCGCGGCGGCCGAGGTCAAGGCCGATCGTCCGCGACTCGCCGGGTGCGAGGTGGACCTTGGTGAAGGCGCGCAGCTCGCGCGCGGGCCGTCGCACCGGTCCCGCCTTGGTGGCCACGTAGACCTGCACGACGTGCTTGCCCGCGCGGGCGCCGGTGTTGGTGACGGTGAGCGAGACGCGGGCCGAGTCGTCGCCGGTGGTCTCCACGGCCAGGTCGCCGACCGTGAAGGTGGTGTAGGACAGGCCGTGCCCGAACGGGTAGCGCACGGGTGCGCCCGTCGTCCCGTACCAGCGGTAGCCCACCATGACGCCCTCCCCGTAGCGGACATGGCCCTGCTCGCCGGGGAAGTTCACGAAGCTCGGGTTGTCCTCCAGGCGCAGCGGAATCGTCTCCGCGAGGCGGCCCGACGGGCTGGCCTCGCCGAACAGCAGGTCGGCGATCGCACCCCCGCCGCCCTGCCCGAGCAGAAACCCTTCCAGGATCGCGTCGACCTCGTCGTGCCAGCCCTCCAGCGAGACGATGCCGCCGTTGGACAGCACCACGACCGTACGGGCCGCCGCCGCGGCGACGGCACGGATCAGTTCGACCTGTACGGCCGGGAGGCGCAGGTCGTCCCGGTCGAACCCCTCGGACTCCGCGCTCTCCGCGAGCCCGGCGAAGACGACGGCCACGTCCGAGGAACGGGCGACGGCCACCGCGGCCTCCCGCAGCGCCACGGCGTCACCGGAACCGTCCGGCGTGAAGCCGGGCGCGAACTCCACCGTGCTGCCTTGCGCGGCGGCCAACTCCCGGATCGCGTCCAGCGCGTTGTCGAGCCGGGTCGGGTTGAGATGCGAGCTGCCGCCCGCCTGATAGCGTGGAGCGGCCGCGAACTCACCGACGACAGCGATCCGTTGAGCGGATGTGAGGGGCAGGGTGCTGTCGTCGTTCCTCAGCAGGACGGCGCACTCGGCCGCCAGTTCGCGGGCCAGCCGGTGGTGGGCGTCGGCGTCGAACCCGTCGAGCTCGTCGGATTTGTTGGTCTTGTCGGGCTCGTCGGACTTTTCGCCCGCGAGACCGGCCAGGGCCAGAATCCGTCGTACGGCCATGTCGACCACGCATTCGTCCAGCTCGCCGTCGCGCACGGCGTCCACGATGCGTCGGGCGTTCTCGGGGGAGGGACCGGGCATCTCCAGGTCCAGCCCCGCGCGCACGGACGCCACCGGGTCGTGGACCGCGCCCCAGTCGGACACCACCGCACCGGTGAACCCCCACTCCTCGCGCAGCACCTCGGTCAGCAGCCACCGGTTCTGCGCGGCGTGCACGCCGTTGACCTGGTTGTAGGCGGCCATCACCGTGGCCGGGGCGGCCTCGGTCACGATGTGCTCGAAGGCCGGCAGATAGATCTCGCGCAGCGTGCGCTCGTCGACGTCGGCGCTGACCCGCATCCGGTCGGTCTCCTGGTTGTTGACCGCGAAGTGTTTCAGCGAGGCGCCCACCCCCTGCTCCTGCTGGCCGCGCACGTGCGCCGCACCGAGGTGCCCGGACAGCAACGGGTCCTCGGAGTAGTACTCGAAGTTGCGCCCGCACAGCGGCGACCGCTTGATGTTCACACCGGGGCCGAGGACGACGTGGACGCCGAGCGCGCGGGCCTCGCGCCCGACCGCGGCCCCGATGCGGCGGGCGACCTCCGGGTCCCAGCTGCTGCCCACGGCCACCGCGGGCGGGAAGCAGGTGGAGGGCAGGCTCTCGTAGATCCCCATGTGGTCGAACTCCCCGACCTGGCGGCGGACTCCGTGCGGACCGTCGGTCAGGACGACGGAGGGGAGACCGACGTCCTCCAGCGGGTGAGTGGACCAGAAGTCCTGTCCCGACAGCAGTGCGGCTTTCTGCTCCAGGGACAGACGGGACAGGTCGATCTCAGGCATGTCGATCTCAGGCATGCGTGCATCCTTCGAGGTCATGGTGGCCGGGCCCCGGCGCGGATTGCGATGGCGGCTCTACTGACGCGCGTCAGTGGCGCGCGTCCGTGGACCCTAACCGGAGAACCGACGGTGAACAAGGCTGCCGGGCGGAGCTGGGCGGAGAGTCATCCGTGGGCCGTAGCCGAGGCTCCTCCCGCAGGAGGACGTGGGCGCGCCGGCTCGTGCAGGGACACTAGGGGGAGCGGCTCGGCCAGCGCGGGCCGGGGCGGCGGAAGCAGCAGCGGCAGCCAGGGCGGCGGCAACGGCTGCGGCCGTCGCCCTGGCCGCCGCGCGGCGATCCGCGCCCATGCCATCAAGATCACCGCGCCCACCGCCAAGTCGACCTTGAAGGCCCACTCGGGCTCGGCTGCTCAGGACTGTCCTGCAAATGCGTCTGGTATCGCTCCTGTGGCTCGTGATCGGCTGGGCGATCGAGGTGGTGATTCCGCAGGAGTCTGCCCCTGCTTCCTGGTCTGCCTCGGGCTGACCAGTTGGAAGCACTCGCCTCAGCAGCCGCCATCGGCTTCGATAGTCTGCGCCAGTGTCTGATGCTTCACTGAGATTCGTGATCGACGCCGATCACGGGCAGTTCTACGTCCAGGACCTTGACCCCTACGACGTGTGGATCGCCGAACACGCGACGGACCCGGACCTGGCACCCGCCGGCTGGACGAAAGAAGCGGTCTACGTCCATCGCATCGGCGTTGAACCGCACTCGATCTCCGTCGGCACAGCTCGGGACGACATGGTCGAGTCGCTGATCACCGTTCACACCTCCGCGCCGACGACGGATCCGACGGCCGAGCACATCGTGGAGACCGACCTTGACGCGCCAACCGGTCAGCTCACCATGTCCAGCCCTGGGACCGATCCCGGCGACGGGCCGAGCCTGACTGTTCCCGCTGGATTGCTACGTGTTCGGGTCTCCTACGTTCCAGCCGGACCACCGCCGTCCGACAGCAATGGCGGCCCCGGCGACCACTTCCTGTATCAGGTAGATCTCTGGCCATCCGACCGGGCTCGTGGACTTGTCATCGTCAAGCAGGGGCCAGAAATCTGGGCAGGATAGGTTCTCGTCAGAACGCTGACACCTGGGGGATCCATGTGAGGCTTCCGCCGTTTCGGCACGTTGGTGGCACAACTGCGGCACGAAGGAGCTGAGGCGGTCCGCGGAGGCCGGCCGTGGAGCCTGCCGCTGGAGGACCGGGTACTGCTGGTCGCGGCTTACAGGCGGACCAACTTGACGCTGCGGCAGCCCGTACCGCTGTTCGGCGCCTCAAAATCCGCGGCTGACCGCATCATCAGCCACCTCGGCCCCCTGCTCGCGCTCAAGCCCCGCAGGCGGTTCCGCAAGGGCACCGTGCTCATTGTGGACGGAACCCTGGTCCCCACCCGCGACCACACGGTGGCCGAGCAGTCGAAGAACTATCGCTACCTCACCAACCACCAGGTCGCCATCGACGCCGACACCCGGCTCGTCGTCGTGGTCGGCCGACCGTTGCCCGGAAACCGCAACGACTGCAAGGCGTGGGCACTGTCCGGAGCCAAGGACGCCGTCGGCCGCACCACCGCAAGTGCGGGCAGAACGACCTGCCCGCCTGGAAGCAAGAGCACAACACCTCCCACCGCCAGGCCAGCGCCCGTGTCGAGCACGCCTTCGCCCGCATGAAGACCTGCAAGATCCTCTGCGACTACCGCTTGAAGGACAACTGCGTCCATCACGCGATGAGTGGAATTGCCCGCCTGCACAACCTCGCCCTTGGCGGCCGTCTGTGTGTCCACCGGTGGCTGTGCCGGAGACGACGATGACGACGGGCGCAGGAGTGCGTGCGATGCCATCGCATTCTTCGCCAAGAGTGATCGCAGGTCGCGGACTGGAGCCGGCGGTTGGCCGAAGTGCCCCGAATGCGAGCCGTCCGTCGAGCCGGACGGAATGGGAGAGAACAGAGCAGGAGGCGGAGGGCCGTAGGCCGGCCACCTGATAGGTTATCGGGGCGAGGGTGCTGGTAAGGATGTCCGCAACTTGGTGGCTTTGAATGCCAAACCGAATGCTCGGATGGCGAGCAAGGCGGAAGCCTTGGGATGGAAGACCCTGTACGGGAACAACGGCCTGTTCATTTCGGTCGTACCCATGTACGGACCCCGGCATCGGCTCGACATGCCAGAAGGGGGCAAGTGATGGCAATGCTTGCAGAGATCCGAGCCTTGTTGGGTGAACCCGGATTCAACTGGACAGATCCGGCACCGTGGAGCGAAATGGTCAGGGAGTTCGGAATCGAATTCCCGGCGGACTTTCGCGAGATCGTGGATGCCTACGGTTCGGTCCAGATCAACAATCAACTGTATCTTGAGCACCCCGCCAGCCATCTTCTGCACAATCTGAGGGAATCCATCCGGGGTGATCTCGAGCTTTTCCGCGAGGAAGACATGGTGGAGTACCTGCCGAGTCCGGCAGGGGCGAACCCCGGTGAGCTGATGCCGGTGGCGTCGGCCACGACGGGGGAATGGGTTTTCCTCCGTGTTCCCGACAGCCCCTCCTCGCCCTGGCGCGTCTTGGTCCAGGAGCTTGACAGCCCGGCCTGGGTGCTCCATGAGATGACATTCGGTGAGTGGTTGCTGGCTTACCTCAGGGGTGAGGACGTGACGGTGTGTTCTCGCAACTTCGCGCCCGATCGCCCGTTCTTCGAACCGCTGAGCTGAACCGTGATACGGGTCGGGTGAGTGCCTTGCCGCACTGGCACCGACGTACCTGAAGGCTTCTGATCGTTCCCACCGCCCGCGCCAGTGTCGCACGTCGACACCGCCACCTGGCTTCGTAACTGACATGCGACACCGTTTATCACCGAGTCCGGGCAGCACTTGATGATCACAGGGCCAGAGAATGTCGATGAGAACTGACACCGGTCAGGTACTTACGTCCTCGGTGGGGAACCGGGACGCGGCGCTCTACCGGCGGACCGCTGAGATCAGTCCGCCGGGTCGCTCCTCGCGCTGCGGCGGGGTGCTGATCGGGCGGCCGTAGGCGGCAGCGCGCTCGCGCAGGGTGTGGCTGTCGGCCTCCCAGCCGTGCCCGGCCAGCCAGCCCACCGGGTCGTCGGGCATCTCCGAGACCCACATGGACGCCGCCGATCCTGGCACGGCGTCCGCGCCGAAGCGCTCGATCACGCCGCGCGAGCCCAACGTCAGCCCCATCCGACTGCCTGCCGCCGACTGCGCGCTGATCCGGGCCAGCAGCAGTTCCACCGCGTCCTCGGGCAGATAGATCAGCAGTCCTTCGGCGATCCACACGGTCGGCACCGCCGGGTCGTGCCCCGCGGCGGCCAGCGCGCCCGGCCAGTCCTCACGCAGATCCACCGCGACGGTGATCCGCTCGCAGCGTGCGACGGCCCGCTCCTGCCGCAGCACCGACGCCTTGAAATCCAGTGGGGCGGAAGTGTCGACCTCGAAGAGCCGGGTGCCCTCGGGCCAGTCCATCCGGAAGGCCCGGCTGTCCATGCCGGCGCCGAGCAGCACGACCTGCCGGACCCCGGACGCGGAGGCCTGCTGCAACAGGTCGTCGAGGAACTTGGTCCTGATGACGATGGAGAACGACACAGCCAGCCGGCGGCGGCGCGCGGCCTCGTCATCGGGCAGCGGCGGCGAGGAGGGCCACAGGCCGCCGGCGGCAGCGAAGGCCTGTGCCAGTGGGTCACGGAACAGCGCGTTCTCCCGCTCGGTCTCCAGCGCCCGCACCCGGGCCACCCCCACCGCCGTGGCCCACACTCCCGACGGCTGCACCCGCTCCTGCTCATCAGTCACCGCGTCAGCCTAGATGATCGATTCCAAGGAGAGCTGATGAGTGGAGCCAGATTCATGCGCGGCCAGCCGGTCATGCGCGCACACTCGCCGCACTGGTCATGACGGGCAAGAACAGGCGCCTTCCCCTTGACGGCTTCCTGAGCCGACAAATGCGGCTCCCGCCGATGAAGGGCTTGGTGGTGCGACGTCAGCCGGAGGCGTCGTGTGCGGTGACCCGGGCCTGGGTAAGGGCCAGGCGGTAGGATTCGGTGCCGGTTTGGGTGAGATTGCCGCCGAAGGCGAGCCGGTCGACGATGGCCGCGCAGAGCCGGGGGTCGGTGAAGGTTTTGGTCCAGCCGCTGAAACTCTCGTTCGAGGCGATGGCGACGCCGTTCTTCTCCTCGCGTTCGGTCAGAATGCGGCCGTGGCGGGCGATGGTCTTGGTCAGTACCTTCTTGTCTGCGGCCTCGACCAGCTCGTTGACGAATCCGATGGCGAGTGCGTAGCGGACCCGGCAGCCGGCCATCGCGGCTTCGGTGCCCAGCGCGATCAGCAGGCGCGAATTGCCGGTGCCCGAGTCACCGATCAGGCAGAGCGGCAGACCCTTCTTGACCCACTCGCAGGTCGCCAGGGTGTGGATGACCGCCGGATCCACGCTGGGGTTCGCCTCGAAGTCGAAGGCCCGCAGCGATTTCTCGCGTGGGAACTGGGCGGCTTTGGTCCGCCGTTCCGGACGGCGGCGGGCTCTATCGTCGCACTCGGCCATCAGCAGTTCGGCGAGGAAACCGCGATACGACATCTGGTCACGAGCGGCGGCTTCGGCCAGTTCGGGGAACTGGGCCCGAATGGTCGGCAGCCGCAGCATCCGGCATGCCTGGTCGACTGGTCGTAGGCCGCGACCGAGGGCAGCGGCCGGTTGTCGGGCGGCAGGTGGGCCAGGCGCCGTTCGGTCAGGAACGTCACACTCGCCCGGTCCGGCTCTGGATCTGCCGTCGTGGCCGGCGCATCGTCGGACTCGGCCCGGCCTTGCGGGCTTCCAGCGCGACCGTGTCCGCGGTCAGGGCGCCTGCCCGCAGCGCGGCGGCGAGTCCGGTCACGAGGTACTCGTGATGAAGATGCCGTCCCAGCAGCAGGACCTCGAACAAAGCACGGGTGCCGTCCCGGTCGCCGTGGGCCTTGCAGGCGGCCGCCCACCAGGCGTCATGGACGGGGGTGAACTTGCCTGCGGAGCGGGCCTGTTCCAGCGCGGTCGCACCGGGAAAGGCGCCAGGCTTGCGGACCAGGGCCTCCAGGTAGCGGTCCAGTTCCAGGCGGGTCTGGCCCTTGGCGATGAGCCGCTCGTGCCGGGCGACTTCCTTGCGGCCGTCGTAGACGACGACTTCGGAGGCGTGCAGCATCACCCGAACGGTGCGGCCGATCAGTCCCACCGGCACCGAGTACCGGTGCGTGCGGACACTGACCTGCGCGTATCTGTCCACCCGGAGACTGAACGGCCGCCCGGTCTCGAACGGTTCGTCGGGCAGCGGCTGCAGCAGCAGACGTTCGACGGCGAAGTGGTCGCCGATCGTCCTGGGCCGCGACCGGATGCGGCGGTCATCGTTCTCGACGTCCCACCGTTCCACCATCGCGTTGAGCTCGGCGAGGGAGCCGACTTCCGGGACAGGGACGAGGTGGTTCCGGCGGAACCAGCCGATCTCCATAGTGCGAACGGAACGCGGTCCACCGCTAGTTCTCCACCCGCGCTCTCGACAGGCCCAGCACCCGGGCGACCGCGGCCCGCAGGTTGTCGTAGCGCACCTTGCCGCAGGGGACGCCTCTAATATGCGGGTGTCGCTGTCAACCCCAACGTGAACGTCTTGCGGAGTGGGGGCGGTCGATCAGAAGGCCTCGAAGCTGGGGAGAGCAGGACCGATGTTGCCGTCCTCGTCCATGAATTCGAGCCGTTCCACGAATGCCAGGATGAAGTCGGTGAACGGGCCGTCGAAGACCTCGCATCCCTCTTCGTGGGCCATGGTGATGATCTTCCAGTGGTCCGGGTCCGGATCGCAGGGCAGGAAGAAGTGCTCGTCGCCGCCGTAGTCGTAGCCCCATGAGATCAGGCCACCAGCCTCGGGGTGGAACGGATGCGGGAAGTCATCGGGGCGACGCGCGCGGGACTCGGTGAAGCTCTCGTGGATGCGAACCATGCGATCCAGCAGCGGGCTGGAACCATGAGGGTGGAAGACCACGAGTTCCTCGGCGATCACCCCGGTGCCGTAGGCGTCCATGAATGCCTTGAAGTCGCTGGGCAAGGGCGAGCCGATGTAGCTCTCGACCGCGGTCCAATCGTCCGCCGACCACCGGCGCGGGGTCGGCGCGCCGAGGAACTCCTTCAGCTCTTCCAGCTCCGCCATGCGTGTCCTGCCCGATCGTCGTGATTGGTCGCGCCTAACCTAACCGGATCAAGCCGTCTTGTGGGCCGGAGGGGTGCCTCTCACAAGCCCTCCGCTTGAGGAGCCTGGGGCGCCGTCAGCCAGCTTGTTCGTCGAGGCGCCCGAGAAGTCCGGTGAAGATCTGCTCGCGAGCGACCTGCCCGTTGGCTGCCGCGTCGTCCGCTGGCGTTCGTGCGTGGGGCGGAACTCGATCGTGGTGACGAAGAAGGTGCAGGACTCGCAGACCGACTCGAAGTGGCAGTCCATCTCGACGGGGCGGGCGCAGTAGCCGTTGCCGAGCATCCGGCGGTGCATTTCCCGGCGGAGCTTGGCCATTGCTGTTTGTGACAGGTTTCGTTGGCCCCACTCCGGCACTCTGGTCTGGCCCCAGTTGATCGGCATTTGATTTGGCCCCACCTGTGCTGCTCTGAGGCGACATGCCATCGTCCGAGTGAATGGTCTGCGCTGTCTGCCCGATCCCGACAGGGTGTGTCCGGCGTTCACGGTCATGTCGGAGGCCGTGCTGTTGGGCATGGCCGTGTCGGGAGGCCAGGGTGCGTGTTTCGCGTGTCGAGCTGTTCGAACAGATCCGTCGGGATGTCCGTCTCGATCCGTCGATCTCGCTGCGGGCCTGGCGGCGAAGTACGGCGTTCACCGCCGAACCGTCCGGCAGGCCATGGCCTCCGCGGTCCCGCCGCCGCGCAAGTCCGGCCAACGGCAGTTCCGCATCCTGGACCCGGCCACCGGGTGGATCGACACGATGCTCCGGGCCGATCTGAGGGCCCCGAGGAAGCAGAAACACACCGTCGAACGGATCCAGAAGCGCCTGGCCGAGGAGCACGACTTCGACCTGGCGTCGTATTCCACTCTGCGTAACTACGTTCCCAAACGGCGGCCGGAGATCGTGGCAGAGGACCGTGAGGGCCGCCAGCATCTGGAGGGAATGGTGCCCCAAGAACACCTGCCCGGAGAGGAAGCCGAGGTCGACTTCGCGGACGGGTGGGTGCGGGTGGCTGTCGAGGTGGTCAAGTGCCATCTGTTCACGCTGCGGCTGTCGCATTCGGGCAAGGCCATCCACCGGGTGTTCGCCTCGCAGGCCCAGGAGTCGTTCCTGGAAGGCCATGCGGAGGCATTCCGGGTGCTGGGCGGTGTCCCGACCAGACACATCCGTTACGACAACCTCAAGCCCGCGGTCCGGCAGGTCTGCACCGGCCGCAACCGGGTGGAATCGGAGCGGCGGACCACCTTCCGCTCGCACTATGTCCATGTTCCCGTGGGTTCCCGCAGCCTGCCGACCACATCGGTGGCTTCGGCGGCTGTCTGATCTGGGTCTTCCCCTGCTCTGGACTCAATCGGGTGATTACTGCTTGTTCCTCGGGAATCCCGAAGTCTCTTCGGCTGTCATGGCGGAGTCGCCGGATAGCTGAAGGGGAGGAACGGGATGGCCCTGGCCGTCGTGCGCGATTTGCGGCCGGAGCTTCGGCTGGAGAGTGCCGAGGAGATCGCCGCCTTCGAGCAGGATCTGCTGGCCGAGTTTGTCCTCGCGCGGGCGTCCGCCGGTGTTCAGGACGGCACCATCCGCGGTGATGTCGGGCCCGACCTCGCTCTGCGTGAGTGGTTCGGCCGGCCGTTGTGGGAGATGGACCCGCAGGATCTTGACCGGTACTTCGGCCGGCACCGCCGTGACTCGGCCTCGGGCACCAAGGTCCGCCAGGCCGCGGCCTTCGCGGTGTTCTTCGAGTTCCTCGAACTGCGGCACAAGGCCGCCATCCACACGGCCACCGGTCACGTCGTCGAGTCCCCGCTGGATGAGATCAACCGGCCCCGCGGCGGCACGTCGGCGAGACTGCGGATCCCGCCGCCGGAGGCCGAGATCGCCACGCTGTTCGGCGGTTGGCGGCAGGACATGGAGGACGTGCGCAAGTACGCTCCGGCCGCCCGGAACTACACCGCCTCGCGGCTGGCCAGCCTCATCGGGCCTCGGATCTCGGTGTTGTGCCTGCTGCGGATCGGTGATGTCCGCTGGGATCTGGGCCGGTTCGGCAAGGTGCTGCTGAAGGGCAAGGGCAGCCAGGGCCGGGGCAAGAAGGAACGGCTCGTCCCGCTGATCAACGGCTCCCGCGACCTGCTGGAGTGGTGGGTCACCGGACCGCGCTGGGAGTTCGACGACAAGGTCAACGACCCCAGGGCCCCGCTGTTTCCGTCCGAGCGTCAGAATGGCGACGGCTCCAGCAGGCCGGTGACCGACGACGCCCTGAGGACCGGGCTGGCCGAGTCGGTCGCCCGGCACCTGCCGCACGAGGCCGGCCAGCTCACACCGCACGTGCTGCGGCACTTCGCCGCCTCCGACCTCTACCGCAACGGCATGGACGTCGTTGCCATCCAGGAGATCCTCGGACATGAATGGCTCAACACGACCATGATCTACGTGCACGTCGAGAAGTCCCACGTCGAAGACGCCTGGATCCGCGCGGGCCAGCGGGCCGCCGCCCGGTTCGGAGGTGGCCGCCGATGAAGTGGAACTTGCGGATGGTCGCCGCCCAGCGCGACGTCTGGAAAGCCTCCGAACTCCAGCGGATGCTCGCAGACGCCGGACTGGTCATCTCCGCAGGCAAGATGTCCCACCTGTGGTCCGGCCGGCCGCTGACTGTCCGCCTCGACGACCTCGACATCATCTGCGAGGTCCTGGAGTGCACCCCCGCCGACCTCCTCATCCCGGAGAAGCCAGCTGCCCGCCAGCCGACCACGGCGGCGGAGACCGAGCGGCAGGTCGTCGGCGGGACTCCCGTCACCCATCAGCGGCGGCCGGGACGGTCGGGGCCGCCGCTATGAGTCCGGCCGCCCGGCGGTCACGGCCCTGGGCGACCCGCAGCTGCCGGGACTGCATGGGCTGGGGCTGGTTCGACCGCCCTCGCTGCAAGGCATGCCGGTGCTTCGTCGCGAAAGCGACCGGAGATCACTGCGACATCTGCCGACGCGACGTCGCGGCGATCGACGGCGTCTGCCGGCTCTGCCGCCGCCAGGCCGGCCTGATCGCCGGACCGGACAACAAGGTCCGCGTCGACCTGGCGGTCGCCGCCCGCACCGGGCACCAGCTGTTCATCGTCGGCACCCTGCGGCCCCGCGGCGGACCGCCACCCCGGCAGGTCCCACCGAAGCCGCTGGTGTCGAGACTGCATCCGGCCCCGCCTCGCTGGACGGAGCTGACGCTCTTCGACCTGCCCCGCGACCTCCGTGGGGTCAGCAGCAAACAGCCCTTGCTGGATTCGGAGTTGGCTGCGTTCCTCATGAGCAGGGCCGGACGGATCGCGGAACTGCGAGGCTGGCCGCCTCGCACGGTCGGCTCGGTGTGACGCGGCATCCGGATCCTTTGCGCGGTCCACCGGCCCGGCGAGCCGATCAGAGCTTCGACCATCGCCCAGCTCACCCACAGCGCGGTGCCGGCCAACCACGTCCCGGAGGTGTTCGAGGGGCTGGAAGTCTTCCTCGACGACCGGCCTGACTCACTCGATGCGTGGTGCCAGAAGCAACTTGCCTTCCTGGCCCCGGACGTCCGGGCCGAGTTGGACACCTGGATCAGCATCCTGCGGCATGGGACCAGCCGTCGCAGGCCACGAGCCCGGTCCATGGTCACCACCCTGGTCCGGCTCGTCCTGCCGTTCCTGACCGAGTACGGCGGAAAGTACACAACCCTGGGGCAGACCACACGGGAGGACCTCACCAGCTGGCTGACTCACCGTCCCCACCGGGCCTACGACGCCAGTGCCCTGCGGTCGCTGTTCAGCACGCTCAAGGCTGGGCGGCTGATCTTCGCCAACCCGATGCGGGGCATCAACGGCGGCAAGCTGACCACGACGATCCCCGTCTCGCTCACCGTGGAGGAGGTGGAGGCCGTCGCTCCAGGCCGCCCTACGGGATCCGGCCCTGCGGGTGGTCGTCGCCCTGTCCGGGGTCCATGCACTGCAGTCCCAGCAGATCCGCACGATGCTCATGGACCAGGTGGACCTGACCGGACACCGCCTGGACCCCGAGGGACTGAACCGTCCGCTGGACGAGTACACCGCCGAGGCGATCACCAACTACCTCGACTACCGGCACCACCGCTGGCCGAACAGCACCAACCCACACCTGCTGATCAGCCGAAACACGGCCACGACCACGGCGCCGGTGGGCACGTTCTGGATGGACAGACTCGTCAAGCAGCTGCCCATCGGCCTCGACCGGCTGAGGCAGGACCGCATCCTGGAGGAGGCCCTGGCCAATGGCGCCGACCCCCTCCACCTCGCGCACGTCTTCTCCCTCGGCGCCAAGGCCAGCCTCCGCTACACGACCGCTGTCGCCGTCTCACCCGCCGAAGAGAACTCGCGAACCCGTTGAACTGCAGGGGCCTTGGAGGCCAACTTCCCTACCGGACCCGTGGGTTCGTCCCGGGCACCCTTCAGACATCGCGAACTCACGGAAGATCGGGTTCGATGCCTTCTACTGCATTCCTGGTGAGGAAGGCGCCCATGAGAAGGGCGGGGTTGGACAGGAAGGCGGACGTTTCCGCTGGGCCCACCTGGTCCCGGTCCCCGACGTCCCCTCGCTGGAGGAACTCAACTCCCGCATCGCCATCATCGACGAGGCGGAGGAAGAGCGGATCCTGCGGGGGAAGCTGACCTCGGTCGGCTTCAACTTCCGCATCGAGGCCGAAGAGCTGGCCCCGCTGCCGGCCGAGGACTTCGAGTGCGGCATCACGCTGACTCCGAAGGTCGACCGGACCAGCCGGTTCACCGTCCGCCAGTCCCACTGCTCGGTGCCCGCCCGTTTCATCGGCGAGAGGGTACGCGTTCTGCTGCGGGGCAGCGGACTGCTGGTCTTCGAGCGCCGGAACATCGTCGCCCGGCACCCGCGGCTGACCAAACGCTACGGATATCGCGACGTGCTGGACCACTACCTGGAGATCCTCCTGGTCAAGCCCGGCGCCATGGCCGGGTCGACCGCGCTGGCCGCCGCACGGACCGAGGGCTCCTTCACCGCCGTCCATGAGGCGTTCTGGGCGGCCGCCCTGAAGACCCACGGGGACGCGGCCGGCACCCGGGCCCTGATCGAGGTCCTGCTGCTGCACCGCCGCATGCCCGCCGAAGCGGTCCGGGCCGGGATGTCGGCCGCGATCAAAGCCGGATCGATCAGCCCGGACGTGGTGGCCATCGAGGCACGCAAGGCCGAATCCGCCGCCCGGGACCCAGAGCCGGAGGACGACGGGAACGATCCTCCGCCCTGGGCGGACATCCCCGGCGGGCAGCTGCTGACGCTTCCCACCCGTCGGCCCGAACTGCCCGAGGACAACCGTCCCCCGCCGTCGGTGGACATCTATGACCAGCTCCTGACCCGCCATCCGAAAGGTTCCGCATGAACGACAGCACCGCCCTCTTCGACGTCGGTGAGCGAGTCCCGAGTCCCCGCAAGGACACCTCCGCCGCCGGCGCCGTCGAGACCGTGATCGACGAAGCCTGCCGGGCCCTTCACCTGCCCACGATCCGCTCACGCTGGGAGGAGATCGCGGCGACGGCACTGAAGGAGCGTTCCAGCTACAAGGACTTCCTGGCCGACCTGCTGGAAGCCGAGTGTCTCCAGCGCGAGGAGCGGAAGAAGACCCGGCTGGTCAGGGAGGCGAACTTCCCCCGCCCCAAGCGGCTGGAGGACTTCGAGTTCGAGAAGAACCCGAACGTCACCCCCGAGCAGGTCAGCACGCTGGCCGACCCGGCCTGGGCGAAGGCCGGCCTGCCGCTCTGCCTGATCGGCGACTCCGGCACCGGCAAGTCGCACCTGCTGATCGGCATCGGGACCGCGATCGCCGAGGCCGGTATGCGAGTCCGCTACACGACCACGGCGAACCTGGTCAACGAGCTCGCCGAGGCAGCGGACGAGAAGAAGCTCGGCCGGACTCTGGCCCGCTACGGACGCGTTGACCTGCTCTGTCTGGACGAGTTCGGCTATCTCGACCTGGACAAGGCCGGAGCGAAGCTGCTGTTCCAGGTGTTCACCGAACGCGAGGAACGACGAGCCATCGCCATCGCCTCGAACGCACCGTTCTCGGAGTGGAAGCAGACGTTCACCGACCCGCAGCTCTGCGCGGCGATCGTGGACCGGGTGACCTTCAACGCTCACATCGTCGAGACCGGCACCGACAGCTTCCGCTTCAAGAAGACCCAGGAGAAGCACCGCAAGTCCTGACCTGTCATGTCCGAGCTGGACATGACAGGTTAGATGCGGGTGTGTGAACAGCCGCTGTGTATCTGACGGGTCCCGGCCTCAGCGCCCGGGACCCGTCACGCGGAGTGGGGCCCCGGGTCAGAAGGGTGCCTATGGGCCCATGAGCCGAGTGCTCGCCGGGCTAACGTCACGCCGACGCTGACGCCCGCTCCACGGCATGTTGCCGTGGTTGTGCAGATTCCCCGTGTCTCGTCGAGAGAGCCGCCCAGCAGTCGGCTCGCAGCCAGCCAACGAAACGTGCTCGCGGCCAGCTCCCTGTCCGCAGGTGACAGATCACCGGCGTCGAGGCGGCCCTGGCACCAGACGGCCCATTCCACGTCGTCGGTCACCAGCGCGTGCGCCGCGTCGAAGTCTTCGGGACTGAACGCGAGCAAAGCTTCGAGCGGGCAGGTGAACAGCAGGGTCAGGGCCAGAACGTCGTTCACGGCACGGTACTCGAACGATGCCTGTGGCCAGGGCTCCTGGCTGTCTGCGAGCAGCCGGCTAGCGCCGTCCTGCGCGCACAGCCAGGCCAACGGCACCTCGTCTGAGTGGCCTCGCGGGCTCACTGGAACGAGTCGCCGCAGGCGCAGGAGCCACTCGCGTTCGGGTTTTCGATCACGAATCCCGACTTCTGCAGCGTGTCCAGGTAATCGATGCTCGCCCCTTGCAGATAAGGGCCGCTCAACGGGTCGATCACCATCGCGAAGCGGTCGAACCAGACCACGGACATCTTGTCAGTGGCCAGAGCGTCGCGTTGAGCCGCCGTGGCCGGGTCGTCCTCCTCGGCGAACCCTTCGTCATCCCGCTCTGCCAGCATCTTTGCCAGGGCCTTTGCATATTTGTCGGTGAAGAACAGCTGGTAGCGCATCCCCGAACAGCCACCCGGCTGCACCGAGACCTGCAGCGCAAGCCCGGGCTCCTCCCGCCGCAGCAGATCCGCGACCTTGACCACGGCCGCCTCTGTGAGCTCGACCGCATACGTCGTCTCCGGCACTACACCCTCCCATCAGCCTGGACCCGGGACTCGGGCTCCGCCAGCACTACGACGGACAGTGGGCTGAGGTTCACCTCGCGTGTCCAGGCATGACCTGATCCGGCCAGGTCGCCCTACGAGGTGGGCAGCCGCGGCACCCGACCCAGCTGCAGACGAAGGACGTGACACAGCTCCTGACGCTGACCCGCACTCCGAAAAACCGAGGCCGACGCCCCTCACAGGGCGCCGGCCTCGGCCTGGTTGGGCCCGAACCGTTCTCCGCCGGTCGTGCCAATGCCCGCCCTCGACGTCCACCACGGATCGGAGAATCCGACGGTCCCGTATCGAACACGGGTCGAGATCCTGTGGTCCGTCGGGCTGTCGGGGCCCATCGTCCAGTCCGGATCCGATGCCCTTCACGCTACCGCTCCACCCCCTCCCCACGGCCAGGGAACCCACTCGATCGGGGTGGGGCCAAAACAACGTGTCGGCGCCAGGTTGACGACCCTCCCCGGGGCACCACAACAACCAAGGTGGGGCCAACTTCAGTGCCAGAGTGGGGCCAATTGAAGTTGCCACAAACAGCCATTGCTGTTCCCTCGGCATCGGCCGGCAGCTGGCACGTAAACACGTGTCATGGACAGCGACCGGTGTCCAAGGAGTGCGGCGATGGCTTGCAGGGGCATGCCCCGGTTGATCGCCTGGGTGACCGAGGTGCCCGCGTCGGCCTCGCCCGGGCGACCGTGGTCGGTGAACAGCAGGCTCGAGCGCAGGCCCTCGGGCTGCTGCAGCAGCCAGTCGTCCAGCAGCGTCTTCAGCTGCGGATGCAAGGGGATGTAGCGGCCGGTGTGCATCTTGCCGACCGGGACGCGGAGCCAGTAGGCGGAGCCGATCTGCACGACCGCGTCGATGGTGGGGCCGAGCATCTCGCTGCGGCGCATCCCGGTGCGGGCGATGATCTCGATGGCTGGCCGGGCGAACGGATCGGGGTCCTGGCGGGCGGCGGCCAGCAGTTTGGCGGCCGCGGCGTCGTCGAGGAATCGGGGCAGTGGCTCGTCGGCGACCGGGAAGTCGCTGTCGAACACCAACTGGCGGGGCGGCCGGTCGGCGGCGTCCCACTCGCCCAGGCGGCGGAAGAAGCCGCGGAGTTTGCTGAGGCGGTCGAGGACGGCGTGCCGGTGCAGGGGGCCGCCGTGGGCGGCCGGCCGCTCCAGTGGCCACTGGCGGTAGCTTTACGTGCCGTCGCTTGAGCTCGGCGACGCGGGTGACGTCCGTGTCTTCGGCGGCGACCAGGAGGGCGAACTCGCGCAGCGTCAGGTCGGCGTTCTTCACGGTGCCCAGCCACATGGTGCCGGCTATCTGCTGCAGATAGTGCTGCATGGTGTCCGCCGTCCCGGCCGGGACACGGGCCCACTCCTGGGCCCGGAGGTCGGCGTGGTCCGGGGAGCGTCCGCGAGGGAGCTGGTCGGTCAACTCGCAGTGGAACAGGGCCGCTTCCAGGTTGAACAGGGCGGTCGGCAGGGCCTTCACGCCGCGGTTGGGGATACGGCGAGCGGCCTCCGGCAGCAGCCGCTCGATCCGGTCGAGGTCGCCGAGGGCGGCTTTCGCCTGGGCGAGGACATTGGCCGCGCACCAGCGCGCGGCGAGTTGTCCGGTGGCGACGTCCAGATCCCGGCCGAGCCGCCCGACGGCCGCCAACGCCCCGTCGCGAAGCGGTAGTTGACCGGAGGCGTGCAGCAGGTTGCCCGACCCGGTGTACGGCACGTAGTTCGCGCCGGATCCGGCCGGCTCCGGCAGTGGCACGCCGAGTTCCATCAGGCCGGTCTCGACGGCAGATGTCATGCGGCGCCTCCCGTGCTCACGGGCCCTCGACGGCCGTGAGCAGCCGTCGTACGGCTTCGTCGACCGTGGAGCGGGGGCAGCCCAGGTTCACCCGCATGTAGCCGTGGCCCTCGGTGCCGAACTTCTGGCCCTTGTCCAGCCACAGGCGCGCCTTGGTGAGCATGAACTTGTCCAGGGACGCGGCGTCCAGGCCGAGGTTCCGGCAGTCCATCCAGGCCAGGTAGAGGGAGTCGGCCGGCAGGACGCGGATCTTGGAGGTGGCGGTGTTGACCGCCTGGGCGAAGTGGGCGTGGTTGCCGCGCAGGTAGGTGAGCTGTTCCTCCAGCCACGGCTCACCGTGCGCATAGGCGGCTTCGGCGGCGACCATGCCGAGCACGTTGACGAACGGGAACAGGTTGCGCTCGTACTGTCGGGCCAGTTCTTCGCGCAGCCTTCGGTCGGGGACGAAGACGTTGGCGCTCTGCAGGCCGGGGAGGTTGAAGGTCTTGCTGGGAGCCGTGCAGGTGATGCTGTTCTGCGCGAACTCCCTGCCGAGCGAGGCGAACGGGATGTGCTTCTTGTCCGGGTTGATGATGAGGTCCTGGTGGATCTCGTCGGAGATGACGAGGACGCCGTGCCGGGCGCATATCTCGCCCATGGTCCTCAGCTCGTCCTCGCTCCAGACGTTGCCGGTCGGGTTGTGGGGGTGGCTGAGGATGAACAGCTTGGTGTCCGGGCGGATGGCGGCCTCGAAGGTCCGGGCGTCGAACCGGTAGCCGTCCTCGGTCCGTTCCAGCAGGGCGTACGCGAGATGGCGTCCGTTGAGCAGGACGTCGTCGTGGAAGTGTGCGTACACGGGCGGCTGGATCAGTACTGAGTCGCCGGGTGCGGAGAACGCCTGCACCGCGGTCTTCAGCGTGGTGATGATGCCGGCGGTCTGGAGCACCCACTCCCGGGGTGTCTCCCAGCCGAACCGGCGGGCCTGCCAGCCGGTCACGGCGTCCAGGTAGCTGTCGGTCGCGCCTCCGGGATATCCGAAGACGCCGTGGTCCACGGCCTCGTGGAGCGCGTCTATCACGACCTGGGGCGCCTTGAAGTCGGTGTCGGCGACCCACATCGGGAGCGGGTCGGCCGCTATCTCATCCGGAGTGAGGAAGTCCTTGGCGAAGGACCACTTCATGGAGTTCGAGCTCGCACGGTCGACGGCCTCGTCGAAGACCGAACCCTGTGAGCCGCTGCCGCTGTCGTCTGCTTGATTCGTGCCGAGAAGGGTGATTTCGGATGCCATGGCGTGATGCTAGCCAGGATGGGTGGCGAAAAGTTCGCGAAGTTTGCCGAAAATCCTGCTTGCAGCGCTAACATTTGAACTATGGATGCCGTTGACCGCCAGATTGTTGCCATCCTGCAGGCTGAGGGGCGGATTACACTCACAGATCTGGCTGACCGGGTCCGACTCAGCGTCTCCAGGTGCCAGCGGCGAGTCCGGGAGCTGGAGGCGGACGGTGTCATTCGCGGATACAGCGCTCTCGTCGACGGTGGGTCCGTGGGATACGGCTTCGAGGTCCTGCTGTTCGCCACGCTCAGCCGCCCGGACGCGGTGGACGAATTCGACGAGGCGCTGGCGGAGATTCCCGAAGTCATCGAGGCCCAGCGGCTGTTCGGCGAACCCGACTACCTGATCCGCGTGGTCAGTGCCGACCTGCCGTCCTACCAGCGTCTCTACGAGACCGTCCTCGTCCACCTTCCCGGCGTACGCGGCCTCAACTCGACCATCGTCATGAAACAGGTGGTCAGCCCTCGCCCGTTCCCCGGCCGGCCACCGCGCGAGTTGTCGGCCAGAGGAGGCACCGCGCGATCGGCTTCCAGGAACGCGAGCACATGACCTACTCGTCCTCCGGTTCCGGCGAGCGCGGCTGCGCCCGGTGCCATGGCGCGTCGGGGCGGGTGGGGTGCGCGTCGGCGGTGAGCCGGAGCGCGTGGACCGGCTGTTCGCCCGGGACGGGACCGAGGTAGGTGTGGCCGGTCAGGTGGCACCAGGCGGGCAGGTCGAGTGCTGCTGCGGGGTCGGTGGCGATGACGTGCACAACAGTGCCCGGCGGTGCGCCCTCGATCTGCCCGCGGAGGCGGAGCAGCAGGGTGACGCAGAGCAGGCCGGTGCCGTCGACGGTCAGGTCGGCTTCGGCGGGCAGGGACGGTTGAATCATCGGCTGCCGGTGGCCGGGCTGGTCGAGGGGTGCACGGTGCCGGGGCCGAGGGCAGGTCCAGGCCGTGGGCGGTGATCAGGCGGGCGTTGCCCTCGGCCAGGCGGTAGGACAGGCCGACGACCGCCGTGCGTCCGGCGGCGACCTGGTCGGCCAGCTCCCGGGACCGCTCCATGAGGAAGTCGGCGGTGAGCCGGACATGCGTGTCGACGAAACCGTCGTCCCCGCTCACGCCGGCTGCCTGAGCGGCCAGCACGCTGGGCGTCACCCGCTCTATGACATCCCGCAGAAATCCGCGGGCGGTCCTGCCGTCCCCGACAGCCGCACGGGTCGCCGCGACCGCACCGCAGGCGTCGTGGCCGAGGACCTCAGGCCCCGCCGCGGGTCCGGCGGTGCGCACCACGAACAGGTCTCCCAGCCTCTGATCGAAAATGATCTCGGCGGCCAGCCGGGAGTCGGAGCAGCCGAGCAGCACGGCGAACGGGCGCTGGACGGACGCCAGGCCGGTACGGCGGGCGGCATCCTGGTGAGGGTGCTGAGGCGTGCCCGCGGCGAAACGCCGGTTGCCTGCAAGGAGCAGGTCCAGGGCTTCGCGCGGGGTGGCGGGGGCGGTGTGGCTCATGATCGTGGGCCGCTACCTTGCCGTATTCGCCTCGGCCTGTTCGATCATGGTGGTCTCCGCCAGTTCTTCCTGGGTCGCCCCCTCGGCATGCGCGGCCTTGGTGTGCGTCTCGATGCACAAGGCGCACTGCGTGGTCAGCGCTACGGCCAGGGAGAAGGCCATGAGCGCCTCGAACGCCTCTGGGGCACCGGCGCCGGATGCTCTCGGCGTACTGGCGGTCGTCGTGGTGGGACACGTGTGCTCCTGTGATGCCCGCCAGTGGGCGTGGGTCAGTTGCGTCCGGCCATGACGCCGCCGTCGATGTCCCACACGGCGCCCGTGACCCAGTCGGTCTGATCGGACAGGAGGAAGGCCACGGTGGCGGCGACGTCGTCGGGCGTGCCGGTGCGGCCGAGGGGATGGAAGGTGTTGAAGCCGTCGAGCGCGGAGTCGACGTCGGCCTTGGGGATGAACTCCTCGTAGATGGGGGTGCGTACGACGGCGGGGGCGACGGCGTTGACGCGGATGCCGTGAGGGGCGAGTTCCATCGCGAGGTGCTGGGTGAGGGAGTGCAGTGCGGCCTTGGCCATCGAGTACGCCGACGAGGGCGTGGCGGCGACGGCCTGGTGCGCCCACATGGAGCCGATGTTGACGACGGCTCCCTTCGCGCCGCGGGCGATCATGTTTCCGGCGACGGTCTGGGTGAGGAAGAAGAAGGCCCGGTTGATGGCCTGGTAGCGGTCGTAGTCGTCGGCCGTGTGTTGCAGGAAGGACTTGGGAGCGAAGACGCCGGCCGCGTTGACGAGGAGGGTGGCGTCGGCGTGCTCCTCGGTGAGGATGCTGCGCAGGCGGTCGACGGCCACGGGGTCGGCCAGATCGGCCGCCAGTCCGGTGGCCCTGCCGTGGGTGGACAGGGTGGCCGCCGCCTCGTCGGCGCCGGCCTGTGTGCGGCCGGTGACGACGGCGGTGCCACCGGCGTCGAGGACGTGGCGGGCGACGGCGTGGCCCATGCCGCTGGTGCCGCCGATGACGACGACCTTCTGACCGGTGAAGTCGGGGGTGGTGCTGGACATGTGGTGCTCTCTTGTTTCGGTGCGTGCCCGGACAGGACGTCCGGCGCTCGTCACATGCAGGGGTTGAGGACGAGGTAGCCGTCGATGCGGCTGAGCCGGTCCGAGGCGGGATCGTGGGGGAGGGCGTGGCCGAGGCTGTCGGCACGGACCTCGCTGATCCACTGGTCGTGCTGGTACTCGTGGTTGATGAGAGCCGTCAGCAAGTAGGCGCCGACGATGGTCAGTTGGTCCGGGGCGCCGACTTTTCCGGCGGCGATGTCGCCGATGCGGGCGTGGACGCGTTCGGCGACGGTGTCGCGGAACACGGTGAGCCGTTCGACCGTGGGCAGGGTGCCGCGGAACTTCTCCGGGTTCGCGGAGTCCATGAGTCCGTCCAGTTCGGGATCCGGGCTGGGCTCGGCCGCGGTCAGGTTGCGGATCATGAAGTGGGCGACATGGGCCTGGTGGCCCAGGTGCCAGCCGATGGCGCTGGAGTTCTCGTGCGGGCGCCAGGTCACCTCGTCCGGGGTGAGGTCCCTCCACAGGTCGTCGGTGTAGGCGCGGGCACGGTCGTACTCGCGCAGGAGTTCCTGGAGTTCGTACATGTCTCCGCCTGTCGGTGGTCGGGGGAGGAAAGCAGTGGCCGGGCCGAGGCCGACGGGTGCCGGCGACGACGCGGGGACGGTTCAGACCGTGTCGTAGACCCGTACCTCGGGGGCTGCCTTGAGCAGGGGGGACAGGCCGCCGACGACATCGTGGTTGAACAGGTCGCTCGTCAGGTATGCCGTGGCATCGGCCACGGTCCGGAAACCGTGCAGGACCTGGACGTCCTCGTCGCGGACGAGGAGTTCCTTGCTGGTGGCGCCAGGGACGGTCGTCAGGAACGGCTGCTTGTACTTCTCGTAGACACCGGCGGCGGCGACGCGGTTGGCCGGGTCCACCTGAAGCGTGATTTCAAGATATGCCATGGTTATGCCTCACTCGGTCGACAAGGAAGTGGCAGGCGGCGTTCTCCGCTGCATGACCGCCAAGTTAGGCATTCGGTGCGGGGTCCGGTAGGGGACCGTGATGAATCAATGTATAAGCGCCCCCTATGGCTGGCGAGCTGCCGCGAGGCTGTCGGCCAGTCGGCGGAGGTCCGCGTTGAGAGGGGAGTCGGCGCTCCACACCGCTTCGAAGGAGATCTGCACCTCGCGGCCCTGGTCCATCAGCGGCCGGTGCGGGACGTCGGGGGAGGTGAGCCTGGAGCGGGGGACCATGGCCGAGCCCAGGCCCAGCTTCGTCCAGTCCTGCAGGACCTGGTAGCTGGCGGCTTCCCCCGCATAGGTGTGCAGGGGCATCTCGTGTGCCTGGAAGAGCTGCGTGGTGAAGGTGGTGAGGCCGCAGGCGTCCGGAACGAGGATGAACTGTTCCTTGCCGGCCTCTTCGAGTTCGAGCGGAGCGTCCTCCGCGGATTCGGGGCTGACGACGACGATCGGCTCGACGTCGATGACCCGGTGCTCGAAGCGCGGCATCGCGGCGACGGCCGGGATCAGGATGATGTCGAGCTCACCGGCCACCAGGCATTCCCGCAGGTCCTGCATGTTCGCCTCGCGCAGTACGAGGTCGCGCGGCGCGGGAAGCTCGCAGACCATGCTGAACGCCCGGGCGACCAGATGGGAACCGATCAGCGGTGAGAGGCCCATGCGGATCTTCTGCTCGCCGGGGTCGGTCAGCCGCCTGGCCTCTGCCGCGACGGCGTCGAGCGCCACCAGCGCGTGCTCGATCAGGGGCAGGATCCGGGCGCCGAAGGCCGTCTGGGTCACCCCGCGCGGCGACCGGTCGAACAGCCTGTCGCCGAGGCGCTCCTCCAGCTTGGCGATGCCGTTGGACAGCGCCGGCTGGGTGACGCCGTAGGCGCGTGCCGCGGCGCTGAACGACTTGGTCTCGGCCACTGCCTGCGCATACCGGAGCCCCTCCGGGTTCAGGCGATCGTTCATAGCCATGCCTTATAGCTCCATTCGCCGACGTCCCCTACCGTGCCACTTTTCCTCTGCCTACGTTGGGGCTCTGGCTGTTCAGCATAGGCAGCAGCTATATGGATCGCCGTATGCAAAAGGGAAAAGGCATCATGTCAGACACCGCTGTGGCCATGGTCGTGACCGAGCCCCGAGGCCCTGTTCACCCCTCCGTGGTCGAGACGGCATCGCCCACGGGCACATGGGTCCGGGTGGCCGTCACGGCGAGCGGCGTGTGCAACGCCGACATCGCCACGGCCGCGGCCGGCGGTCCGGGCGCAGTCTTCCCGGTCACTCCGGGGCACGAGGTCGCCGGCGTCATCGCCGAGCTGGGCGACCAGGTCCGGGACTGGTCGGTCGGGGATCGCGTGGCCGTCGGCTGGTTCGGCGGCAGCTGCGGGCACTGCTCCTTCTGCCGGGCGGGCGACGTCGTCCACTGCCCCCGGCGTAAGGTGCCCGGCCTGTCCTACCCGGGCGGCTGGGCCCAGAGCGTCACCGTGCCCGCCGACGCCCTGGCGCGCATCCCCGACGGGCTCGACCTCTTCGACGCGGCCCCGTTCGGGTGCGCGGGCGTGACCACCTTCAACGCCGTGCGCAAGGCCGGCATCCGCGCGGGCGGTCGCGTCGCGGTCTTCGGACTCGGCGGCCTGGGGCACCTCGCCGTGCAGTTCGCGGCGAAGCTCGGCTACGAGACCGTCGCCATCGCCCGGGGCGGCGACCGCGAGACGCTCGCCCGCGACCTCGGCGCCCATCACTACGTCGACAGCAACGCCCAGGCGCCCGGGGCCGCCCTGAAGGAACTCGGCGGCGCGGACCTCATCGTCCACACCGCCTCCTCCACCGCACCCGTGCCGGAGCTCCTCACCGGGCTCAACGTGCACGGCCGGCTCACCCTCGTCGGCGTCGACGCCGGATCCCTGACCGTGCCGGCGGCCCAGCTCGTCATGTACGGCCACACTCTCACCGGACATCTGACCGGCAGCGCGCGCGAGACGGAGGAGGCGATGCGGTTCGCCGTCACCAACAACGTGCGCCCCATGATCGAGCGCATGCCGCTGGAGCAGGCCGGAGACGCCGTGACCCGGCTGCGATCCGGGGCGCCCCGCTTCCGCATCGTCCTGGACACCGCCGCCGCCGAGTGACGGCCTTTCGGCCCGCCCGTGCACCACCGCGGCGCATGGGCGGCCCATGCGCCGGTGCCGTTGATCGGCACAACCGGAAGCCAACTGCCGTGGCACCGCCCGACCAGGCCCTTGCGCGGCCCGAACAGAGAAGGAAACCACGCATGTCCCATGGGGACAGCCACGACGTGATCGTGGTCGGCGCCGGAGCCTCCGGCCTGGCCGCGGCCACCGCCCTGTACGCCGCCGGTCTCGACACGGTCTGCCTGGAGGCCCGCGACCGTATCGGCGGACGCCTGCTGTCAGCCCCCACCTCGTACCCCGACCTGGCCCTCGACCTGGGGGCCACCTGGTTCTGGGACGGAGAGGAACAGGTGCGGCAACTGGCCGCCCGCAGCGGCATCGAGACCTTCGAGCAGCATCTCGCGGGCGACACCGTCCTGCACGAGACCACAGGCACCCACCGCCTGGCCGGCAACCGGATCGATGTCCCTTCCCGCCGGTTCGCCGCGGGCGCCCAGAGCCTCGCCGCCGCGCTCGCGGCGGCACTGCCCGACGGGCGGCTGCGCCTGAACACACCCGTCAGCGCGATCCATCCCCACCGCCGGGGCGGGCTCGTCCTGGACACCCCGGCCGGAACGCTGCACGCCGAGCACGTCGTCCTGGCCCTGCCGCCCGCCCTGTCGCTGGAGTCCATCGAATTCGGTGACAGCCTCCCCGACGACCTCAGGAGCCTCGCCGGGACCACACCGGTGTGGATGGGCGCCGTGGCCAAGGTCGTCGCCCAGTACCCGTCCGCCTTCTGGCGGGAGGCAGGGCTGGCCGGTGCGGCGTTGAGCAGGACGGGCCCGCTCCAGGAGATTCACGACATGTCGGGGCCCGGCGGCAGTCCGGCCGCGCTCTTCGGGTTCGCGCACGCCCGTGCCGTCGGCCCCGGGTTCGAGAAGGCCGTCACCGCCCAGCTCGCGCAGTGCTTCGGGCCCGCCGCGGCGACTCCCGACGCCCTGTACGTGCAGAACTGGAGCGCCGAGCGGTGGACGGCCCCGTCCACCGTCCAGCACCTCGCCGACTACTCCCTCTTCGGCCATCCCCTGTACCGGCAGCCGGCGCTGGACGGCCGACTGCACTGGGCGTCGACCGAGACGGCGACCGCCCACGCCGGACACATCGAAGGAGCCCTCGCCTCGGCAGAGCGAGCGGCACGAGCCGTACTGGCGGCGGCGACCGGCGACGCGAACGCGAGCGGCGCCGACGCCGGCGTCGCCACCGCAGACCGTTGGACACTCGACCTGTCTGGCCTGGAGTCGGCGCAGTTCAAAGCCGGTCGCCTCGCCGACGTGCGAGCGGAGAGCATCCGGAAACCCTGAACGCCGTCCGCACGCAGGTGCGCGACGAGTTCTTCGTGCCTTCGAGTCAACGGTCGCCTCTTTGACCTCAATCACCCCAGAAGGAGTACGGATACGTGACCGCTGCACCAGATACACGCACGGTGCCATGGCAGGCCGAGGCACGGGTACAGGCCGTTCAGAAGCGTACGGTCCGGCTCTTGGCGGCAGCGCAGATCGTCGGCGGCGTCGGTGTCGGCGTATCGGTCTCGATCGGTTCCCTGCTCGCTGAATCCGTCGCTCGAAGCGAGACCTACGCCGGTCTGGCGCGCACAGCCACGACGGCCGGCGCCGCCCTCGTCGGCATCCCCCTCGCCCTCCTCGCGCAACGGCGAGGACGCCGGGTCGCCTTGAGCACCGGTTGGTTCACAGCCGCTGTCGGCGGAGTCGTCCTCATAGCCTCGGCCGTGGAAAAGTCGATACCCCTGCTCATCGTGGGAATGCTGCTGTTCGGCGTGGGAAGCGCGACGAACCAGCAGAGCCGCTACGCGGCCGCCGACCTGGCCGCACCGCACCGGCGGGCCCAGGCCCTGTCCATCGTGGTGTGGTCGACGACCGTCGGTTCCGTGATCGGGCCGAATCTCGCCGATCCAGGCGCCGGCGTGGCATCGGTAATGCATCTGCCCCGACTGGCAGGGGCGTTCGTGCTGGCCGCGACCTCCATGGCGCTGGCTTCGGCACTGCTGTGGGCTTGGCTGCGCCCCGACCCGCTCCTGCTCGCCCGCCAACGACTGGACGCGGAGGAGCAGCGGGGAACCGGCACGCGCGCGGGGGCGCCCTCGGGCAAGGGAGTGCCGGAAACGCGAGTGTCTCAGCGCGGCACGTTTCGAGAGGGCTTGCGCCATCTCCGCCATGCGCCGCGCGCGGCATTCGCGTTCATGACCATCGTCGTGGCGAACACGGTCATGGGCGCGGTCATGACGATGACCCCTGTCAGCATGGCCGAAGAGGGAGCCACTCTCACCCTTGTCGGCTTCACCATAAGCGGCCACCTGCTGGGAATGTACGCCTTCTCACCCGTCATCGGCTGGCTTGCCGACAGGTTCGGGCACCTGCCTACCGCGGTTGCCGGGCAGGCCGTCTTCATCGCCTCCGCACTGCTGTCCGGGCTGAGCCACGGCTCGGTCGCCATGATGATGACAGGACTGTTCCTCCTCGGACTGGGCTGGTCGTTCAGCCTGGTGGCCGGCTCCGCGATGCTCAGCGACGCCACGCCCGCGGCACTTCGGCCGGGAGTGCAGGGGACGACGGACACCGCGATGAACGTCGTCGCGGCGGTGGGCGCCGGCCTGGCCGGACCCCTCATGCACACCATCGGTTTCGGCGGGTTGAACGCCGTCGCCGGAGCCTTGGTCCTGCCCGTGATCGTCTTCTGGCTCTTCCTCGTCCGAGCCCGTTGAACAGCGCCCGCACGGCGCACCTCGGTATTGACGCCCGTTTGACGCTGTAAAGGCTGTCCTACCTTTCAAGACGTGGGTCTGATCCGATCACTCGTACGATCGGAGGGCCCGGGGGCTTCGGGTATGGCTGTAAAGGCTGAGCCGTTTGATGGCTTACGGGACTTGGCCGCCCGGAGCTCCGCGACGACTTGACCGCCAATTGGGAGACGCGACTCGATCGCTGCTGTAGGACAACGCTGGCGAGGTCGTCTGCGGGATCGATGCACGACGAGCTGGCGGAGGTGGCCGTGCCTGAGATCTGGGCCGGTGCAGACATCGGCAAGACGCATCACCACTGCGTGGTGATCAACGCGGAGGGTGAGCGGCTGCTGTCGCGCCGGACCCGATGCGATCGGCTGCGGACTCCGAGATGCCGAACAGCGGGGCGAGTTGACTCAGGGGCAGGTGCAGTTGCGGGACAACCCTTCGGGCCCCAACATGCCGTCTGTAGAGCCTGGGGGCGTATCCGTGCGCGGTGGCTCAGATCCTGGTTCGTGGACTTTCAGCCGGACAACGCTGAACTGCTGGGCGCGTGGGCGTGGGCGTGGGCGGCGCAGTGAAGCTGGGATTCACTGGAGCGGTTCGGCTTGTGATCCTCGCCCACGCCGTCCGGCTGAACCCGCGCCCGACAGCGCCGATCCACCAGGTAACCAACCGACCGGTCGTCGGCCTGGGCGCGGCCGTGACGGGCCGTAAAATCGGTGGTGTCTGTCGCAGACCACCGTTAGCGTTCCGAGGGTGGAGATCGAGGTCAGAGAAGTCCCCGTCGGCGCTCTTGAAAGCGACCCGGTGCGCGCATTGATCGACGAACTCGGGCAGACCGACTGGGTGCGGTTCTCCGCCGACTTCCATCTGAGTTCACACCTGTTCGCCGCGGTCCCGCAGGGCGGCCGTCCCATCGGATTCTGCCGCTATGTGGTGCAGCCCATCGGCCCGGACACAGGCTGCCCACCGGTCACCATCGACGGGCAGGTCGCGACGGAGGCGAAGATCCTTGCCTTCGGTGTGCAGGGGGCGTGGCGCCGAAGGGGTGTGGGTACGGCCTTGCAGCGAGCGGTCATCGACGCGGCGGGCGCGAAAGGGTGCCACCAGGTCAGGTCGCACAGCGCCGGCGAGAACGCGGGGAATCACCGACTCAAGCTCCGGCTCGGCTTCGCCGTGCACCCGATCGTGCGCGATGACGACCACAAAGGTTGCTACTTCCTGCTTCCGCTGCCCCGTTCGTAGATGCCCTCGCTACGCTGAGTACAGACACTGCTGCCAGCAGGACTGCCCCTGCGTGAGCAGCGCTGCCGGTAGATGTCGACAGCGGTGCTTCAGGTGGCGTCGATGGGGACCCGGCCGGTGTCGACCAGTTGGACCGTCGCGGTGACCGGCCGCCGCCCATGCGAGCGGGTCAGCGACGTGCTGGTCGACCACGTGTACCACTTCGCGCGAGGCTGGGTCCGTGTTGTGCTGCGAGCGCTGCCAGATCAGGTGGTATCAGGCGCTGGGCACACCGGCGAGTCTTAGTGGTCCGGTCCGGAAGTCCTTCGGGGGTTGACGGTGGTAATCGGGGTTGTGGTCGGTGTCTGGTCCGATGCTGGCGGCGGCGAGGTGGAGTCGGCAGGCGCAGTCGAGTACTTCTGCGGGGGTGCCCGTGGGGCTGCCGGTGGGCAGCAGGGAGTCCTCATAGCGGTCGCTTCCGGCGTGGTACAGGGCGAAGCCCCACCTGCCGACCGCGCCGACGTAGCGCAGTCGCATCAGTTTGCCCCGTTCGCCGCCGGCCAGTTCGGCCTCAACGTAGGCGAAGGATCCGCGGTGGCGGACGGGCAGCTGCTCCAGCCGCGGCCAGACGGTGCGGGCGCGTTCACCGAGACGCGCCTCCAGGGAGAGCCGGGTGTGTTCCGAGGGCGTGGGCATGGCGGCCATCCTGCCTGAGGGGCGGTTGCCGGATGCGGCAGGCTTCGGCCTGTCGTGATCTACTCCTGCCGATCGGCCTGCCCGCCTTGACCGTTGCCGTTGCACGCCCGATAGTCCCGCGCGCCGCCGAACGCGAGCGTCTGAAACTGATGGTCTACGGCCACAAGACCGAGTACCGGCTGCGAATGCGTGCGCAGGTGGTGCTGCACGCCGCGCGCGGCCGCTCCAACGCGCGTATCGCCCGCGAGACCGGGCTGCACCTGGACACGGTCCGCTGCCGGCGCGGCCGGTTCGCCGAGCACGGTCTCGCCGGCCTGTCCGACCGCGAGCGGTCAGGGCGGCCGTCGTCGTTCACTGCACTGCAGGTGGCTCAGGTCAAGGCCCTGGCCTGCCGGCTGCCCGCCGAGACCGGGGTGCCGCTGTCGCGCTGGTCGTGCCCGGAACTGGCGCGCGAGGTCGTCGCCCGGGCGATTGCCGGCTCGGTCTCCGCCTCCACCGTGCGCCGCTGGCTGGCCGACGACGCGCTCAAGCCCTGGCAGCACCGCTCCGGGATCTTCATCACCGACCCCGGCTTCCGCCTCAAGGCCGAGCGGGTGCCCGGCTTGTACGCCCGCACCTGGCAGGGCACCGAGCTCGGCGACGACGAGTACGTCATCAGCACCGATGAGAAGACCTCCATCCAGGCCCGCTGCCGCTGCCACCCCACCCTCGCCCCCGGCCGGGCCCGCGCCATGCGCGTCAACCACACCTACGGCCGCGGCGGAGCGGTGGCCTACCTCGCGCCTACGACGTCCACGCCGCGAAAGTGTCCGGCCGCACCGAACCACGCACCGGCATCGCCTCGTTCATGAACCTGGTCACCCAGGCCATGACCCGCGAGCCTTACGCCAGCGCGAAGCGTGTGTTCTGGATCGCCGACAACGGCTCCTCCCACCGCGGCAAGAAGGCCGCGGACCGGCTGACCGCAGCCTTCCCGAACGCGGTCATGGTCCACACCCCCGTGCACGCCTCCTGGCCGAACCAGGTGGAGATCTACTTCTCCGTCGTCGAGCGCAAGGTCGTCTCACCCAACGACTTCACCGACCTCACCGAAGTCGGGGAGCGGCTCCGAGCCCTCGAAGACCGCTACAACGCCTCGACACAGCCGTTCCAGTGGAAGTTCGCTACCTCCGACCTGGACGATCTGCTGGCCAGACTCGACCGGCACACCACCGATCACCAGGAAGAATCCTCCGCCGGGCCAGCGACATGATCAACCCCGAAGGACTTCCGGACCGGACCACTCAGCTGTGGGTGCAGCAGCACGTGGACACGAAGGCAACAGCCATGTCTCGAAGGGCAGTTGTTGATTCTTTGAGGGTTTTAACAGCGGGAGGCATGCAATGCTGCCGACGCGAGGAAAAGGCGAAGAGGAGTCAGGCATGGTGAACACGGAAGAGCCGAAGGCGGATGCCGCGGGTAACGCGCAGACCCCCACCCGGACTTCGGTCCGCAGGCGTTTCGCTCGTCGCGGATGGGGGGCGGCTCTCGTTGCCGCGCTGTCCCTAGTGGTCTCACTGATGAGCACGACCCCCGCGTCCGCTTACGTCGGGTCGAACTTCCTGCGCAACTGGCACACCGGGCGCTGCATGGACCTCACCGGCGGATACCTGCACACGTCCGACTGCTCCGAGTCCAATGTTTTCCAGATCTGGGAGCCAATTTACCTCGGTCACCAGGACTATGACATAGTCGCTCTGAGGAACCAGGGAACCAGTACCTGCCTGAGCGTGGAGGACGGGGGTTATCTGGGGCACCCCTCGTGCAGCACTACCAGCTCGCACCAGCAATTCGATGCCAGGGGGACGGGCTGGGACAGGGTTCAGTTCTTCAGCCGTTACTGGTTTACCTGTGTAGACAGCAATGATCTCGGAAACATGTACACCCTTGGGTGCAACGACGGTGAGTACCAGCAGTGGAAGCTGGGCTACTGAATCTTTCCCACTAGGCGTCCGTCGCTCGCTGTGATCGCGACGCTTGCGCTGCGGCCCGCACGGTCCCCAAGTCCGGGCAGGCGTATGGTGCTTGGCAAGAATCCTGCATGAATGTGAAGCCGTAGGCCGCCACGGCACCTGTACAGCAACTACCCTCGCCACGCTGCCGCACCCTTTGAACGTTTGAGAATGTGGCGGTTCGATGAATCATCGACATTATGCCGGCCTCCCGTACGTCATTCATCCCTCCACGAGCAAGGGGAATAATACGTGAAACGGACATTCAGGCGGACGCTTCAGGTCGCGCTGACGACATTCATTGCCGCAGCCACCATGGGGGTGTTCGCGACGAGCGCATACGCCGGCGATAACACCTGGATCACCGACAAGGACGGGAGGTGCATCACCATCACCGGTGGAGGCAACCTATATGGTGCTCGGTGCGGCTGGGGTAACCAGGGACAGTTGTGGGATCGGGTCGGGTCCCAAATCAAGCACGCTTACTCGAATCAGTGCCTCGATAGCGATAAAGGCCCCTGGGGGTACGGCAATGTTTACTGGGGGGAATGCAATGGCGGAAATTACCAGAACTGGGACTACTTCGACGAGGACGGTGGCTGGGTTCACGTACAGGACCGGGAGACCAAACTTTGGCTGAATTGGAACATCGACTCGTCGGCGAATTATACGCTGTGGACGGCTCCTGAAAATACCCGCTATGGCAGCACATTTTGGAATTTCTACGGTGGCGAGTAGTCGTCGCGCACGGCTTCAGCCTCGATCCACTGCGTGAATTCTGATCACGGGTGTCGGGCGGGTTCCTGATGTTTCTTCGGGATGCGGGCAGCGGTGAGTGAGTCTTTCCCCGCAAGCGCCGGCCGCCCTCTGTGAGCGCGATGTTTCCGCTACGGCCCGTGCGGTCCCCAAGTCCGGGCAGGCGTAAGGCCCCTGGTAGGAACGATCTTGCGACGGATTGTTCTGACCGAG